>NC_013739.1:1271873-1907810 GCF_000025265.1 Conexibacter woesei DSM 14684 | reverse complement strand
CCGACCGAGCTCGACGACGACGCGCGCCAGCTGCTGACGATCGTCTCGGCCGGTCTCGGCTTCACTATCCTGCGCGACCGCCTCGTCGAATCCACGAAGGGAAGCTGACCGATGCGCCACCACGATCGCCGCCGATTCTTCAAGGACGAAGAGCAGCAGTTCCTGACGGAGGTCGCGCTCGGCTCGATCGCCTACCGCGTCGCCGAGGCAGGCGAGGTCTTGACCACGATCACGGCGATCGACGACGGCGACCGCGAGTCGTGGTTCGCGGCCTGGAACGGGCTCGGGGAGCGACTGGCCGGCGCCGCGCAGGCGACCTCCGGGCCGGGCGCGCGCGACCTCTGGCTGCGCGCCGCTGGTGCCTACGCGGCCGCCTTCTTCCCGCTGCTCGGCACGAAGGGACCGGAGCGCTTCACGCCGACCTGGAGAGCGAGCCGCGATGCGTGGGCGAACGCCGCCGAGCTGCTCGGCGGCGAGGTCGTCGCGATCCCCTACGAGGACACGACGCTGCCCGGCTGGCTGTTCCTGCCGGCCGGCGCGCCCAGCGGCGGCCGCGTCCCGCTCGTGCTCGTCAACAACGGCAGCGACGGGGCGAACGTCAACGCGTGGGTGCAGGGCGCCGCCGACGCGGTCGAGCGCGGCTATGCGGCGCTGGTCTTCGACGGCCCCGGCCAGAACGCGGCGCTGCACCTGCAGCAGCTGCCGTTCCGGCCCGACTGGGAGGCCGTGATCGGCCCGGTCGTCGACTGGGCGCTGACGCGGCCCGAGGTCGACGGCGAGCGGATCGCGCTGATCGGCGTCTCCCAGGCCGGCTACTGGGTGCCGCGCGCCGTCGCGTTCGAGCACCGCATCGCGGCCGCGGTCGCCGATCCCGGCGTGACCGACGTCTCGACCTCCTGGCTGGAGCACCTGCCCGGGTCGCTGAGAAAGAAGCTCGCCGCCGGCGACCGCGAGGGGTTCGACAAGACGATGGGGATCGGGATGCGCTTCTCGTCCGAGGCGCGCTTCCAGATGGCCTTCCGCTCGTTCCCGTACGAGATCGACGACCCGTTCGACGTCTACAACGCGGTGCTGGAGTACCGCCTCGACGACGAGACGATCGCCCGCATCAGATGCCCCACGCTCGTCACCTCGCCCGAGCACGAGGAGTTCTGGCCCGGCCAATCGCAGCGCCTCTACGACGCGCTCAGATGCCCGAAGGAGCTGGTGTCCTTCACGGCCGCCGAGGGCGCCGACCAGCACTGCGAGCCGCTGGCGCCGGCGCTGCGCAACCAGCGCGTCTTCGACTGGCTCGAAGGCGTCCTGCGCTGATGACGCTCAGACGGCGTGCCCGGTGCCGTGGCCCTCGCGGCGTGACATCACCATCCGGTAGATCCACAGCACGAGCATCACGCCGATCACAGCGCCTATCAGCCCGCCGAGGTCGAAGATGTTGCTGTCGCCGATTCCCAGCACCTCGGTGAAGATGAAGAAGCCGGCGAGCGCGCCGACGAGGCCGAGGCCGGTCGTCGCGAAGAAGCCCTGCGGCTCGTGCTCGTCACCGGGCATCAGGAACTTGCCGAGGTAGCCCGCGACGATGCCGAGGATGATCGCGCCGATCATGTGCGCTCCTTTGGTCGCCTCCCCGCGCGGTGGTGCGCAGGTCGCGTCCCGATTGTGCCCGCCGCGCGCGGGGGCGAATCGGCGGGCGCCTCAGCGCGCGGGCGGCGCGACCAGCTCCGCGTAGAGCCGGTCGAGCGTCGCCGCCGGGTCGTCGCAGAGCCCCGTGTGGACCGGCGAGGGCTGCACGAGCGCGCTCGACGGCGCCGTCAGCCAGCCGAAGCGGTCGGAGCGGTCGAGCTGGGCGACGGCGCCGGCGGACGGGTCGCCGGCGGCGATCCGCTCGACGCCGGCGAGGTGGCGCTCCAGCGCCTCGAGGTCGAGGCCGGGGTCGAGCGCCGCCAGCCGCTCGCGGTCGACGTGCGTGCGCGCCGCGAGGAAGCGGTGACGGCGGCTGTGCAGCACGACGCCGACGTTGAGCGCCTCGCCGCGCGGCAGCGACGGGACGGCGCGCAGGATCGCGTACTGGAAGATCTCGCGGGGAGCGCCGTCGGCGGCGGCGCCAGCGCCGGCCCCGCTGGGCTGCTGCTCAGGCGGTGCGGGCACGCTCCGCCTCCTCCGCGAACGCACGCGGCGCCGTCACGCGGGCCGCGAGATAGTCGATGTACGTCGCCGGCTCCAGCGCGCCGAACCACTCCCGCGGCACCGCCGCGACAAGCCGCTCCAGCAGCTTGCGCGTGACGAGCGGCGCGAGGCGGGCGTCGGCGTCGACGATCGAGCCGGCGGCCGGCAGCAGCACGTGATCGCGGATCGCCGCGAAGGCGCCGGCGGCGGCGGACGGGTCGAGACCGGCGTGCTGCTTGTAGAGGGCTGCGCCGTGGTCGATCAGCCACAGTCTGTCGTGCCAGACGAGCAGGTTGGGATTCCGCGGCGTACGGTCGACGTTCTCGCTGAAGGCGTCGAGCCAGACGACCGCCGCCGCCAGCTCCGGCGCGGGCGCGAAGCCGGTCGCGGCAGGGTTGTACGGCAGCGAGCGCGGGAGGAAGTCGATCCCGACGTTGCAGCCCGCGCTCGCCTGCAGCAGCTCCTGGATCTCGGGATCGGGCTCGGCGTCGGGCAGGTGCGGGTCAAGCTCGACGAAGACCTGCTCGGGCACCGGCAGCCCGAGCGCGCGGGCCAGCTCGCCGACGATCAGCTCCGCGACGAGCGCCTTCGGCCCCTGGCCGGCGCCGCGCAGCTTGACGACGTAGAGGCCGTCGTCGTCGGCCTCCACCAGCGCGGGCAGCGAGCCGCCCTCGCGGAGGGGCGTGACGTAGCGGGTGGCCGAGACGGTGCGCATCGCGGAGCGGGAGGCTAGTGACTCGGTAGGGTGCGGCGCATGACCGCCGGACCGAACGGCCCGCTGCGCCAGACGCTGCAGCTGCGCCTCAACGATTTCGACGTGCTCGGCCACCTCAACCAGGCGGTCTACCACGAGCTGCTGGAGCAGGGCCGGATCGCGCTGCTGGCGAGCGCCAGCGCCGACTCGAACGCCTACGTGCTCGCCCGCGTCGAGCTTGACTACCGCAGCGAGGTGCCCGTGCCGACGCCCGAAGTGACGGTCGAGACCGGCGTCGAGCGGGTCGGGCGTTCGAGCGTGCGGCTCGCCCAGCGCGTGCTGCGGCCCGACGGCACGCTCGCCGCCGAGGGCGCGGCGGTCCTCGTCGGCTGGGACGCGGCGGAGCGCAGGTCGCGGCCGCTGTCCGACGCCGAGCGGGAAGGGCTCAGCGCTCGTCTCTCGCAGGCGGCGGCGTAGCCGGTCTGGGTCTCGGGTCGACCCGCGCGATCGGCTCGCCGTCGAGCTTGACGGTCACAGACCCGCCGGTTCTGCTGAGTCTCCGCAGCATCTCGGTCAGCTCGGTTCTGTCGGTGTTGGGCGTGTCGCGGCGAAGCATCCTTCCAGCCTAGAGCAGGCGTCCCTCCGGGACTCCGAACGTCCGCTCCAGCGGCCATGAGCAGAGCGTGCCGCGGCCGGGGCAGCCGTCGCAGACACGCGGCTGCGGGTCCTCGGCGACGGCGAAGTCGCGCTCGATCACGCGCTGCGCGCGGCTGCGCAGCTCGTCCTCCAGCGCCGGCGCGTCCTGCCGGCGGAAGGTCGCCCCGACGGGCGCGTCGGGCCGTTCGAGGAAGCAGTGGACGACCTCGACCTCCTGCGCGTCGTCGCGCAGCGCGGCGAGCGCGTAGGCGGCGCGCTGGAGGCCGTAGGCGCGCGCGACCGTCTCGCCCGGGTCGGCGCCTTCGAGCCGGTCGCTCTTCCAGTCGACGATCAGCGTCCGGTTTCCCTCCCGCGCGATCGCGTCGAAGACGCCGACGAGCGGCAGCTCGTCGAGCGCGAACGAGAACGCCTGCTCGCGCCGCAGATCTCTCGCACTCGCAAGCCGCTCGCGCAGCGGGCTCGCGAGGAAGCGCACGACGAGGCCGCGGATCTCGTCCAGCTCCTCCGCGGTCGGGTCCGCCCCGGCCCGCACCGCCGCGCGCCGCACCAGCTCGGCGTCCGGCGGCTGCGCCCGCACGAAGTCGACCTGCTCCAGCAGCGCATGCGCGATCACGCCGCGCGTCGAGGCGGCGAGCCCGTGGCGCCCGCCCCGCCCGCGCGGGGCGTCGTCGACCGGCGGCAGTCTCAGCACCCGCTCCAGATAGAAGCGGTATCCACAGCGCGCGTGATCGGCGAGGGAGGTGTAGGAAAGCGTCGCCACGGGCGGAGCCGTCCCACCACCGTCGCCGATCGGGCGGGTGGCGCGAGCACGAACGTGCGCACGCCGCCCGGCGGGTGTGCGTTCGCGCGCATGCGACAGGACCCGCCCGCGGTCACCCTCCGAGCCCGCGAGCGACGGCGCCAACGCAGCCGCTCCAGGCCGAACGACCGAGTACGCAACAGCCTGCCCCTCGTTCGAGACCACCCCGGAAGGCTCGCCGTCCGGCGCCGCCAATCTCGCGATCTCCGGCACGAACGCCGGCCCGATCCAGGTGATCGCGGGCGCGCCGAGCTTGGGCTCGGGCCACGGCTCGGTCGGCACGGCGCCGGACAGGATCAGCTGCTCGCGGGCGCGGGTCATCGCGACGTAGTAGAGACGCGCCTCCTCGTCGGACTCGGCGCGGGCCCGCGCCTCGCCGATCGGCCTGTATGCCAGCGCAGGGCGCGGCGCGGAGCCGTCGAGCGTCTTGAGCTTGATCCCGACGCGGCCGTCTCTGCCGACGCGCACGACGTCGCTGCCGGCCGCCGGCGAGCCGCGGCCGAGGTCGGCGACGCAGACGACGGGGAACTCCAGCCCCTTCGCGCGGTGGATCGTCATCAGGCGCACCGCGTCGAGCGCCTCACCCTCGACCGGGGCCTCGCTCTCGCGGTCCTGCTCTCTGCTGCTCTCCAGGCCGCCGCCCAGCTCCATCACCATGTCGACGAAGCCGCGCAGGTCGCGTCCCTCCTCGGCCTCGAACTCGCGCGCGAGCCGCATCAGCTTGCGCACGTTCGCGAGCCGCCGCGCGCCGCTCGGCAGCCGCAGCAGCTCGACGTCGTAGCCGGTCTGGTCGAGCACGCGGTCCAGCAGCGACTCGAGGCTGTGGCGCGGCGCCGTCGCGCGCTCGGCCGGCAGCCACGCGCGCAGCTCCTCCACTCGCTCCGCGTCGTCCGGTGCCAGGCGCGCCAGCAGCTCCCGCCCCTCCGTCAGCACCCACCACGGGTCCGGCGGCTCGCCCTCGCGGCGGCTCGCGCGCGCCGCCGCGACGACCTGCACGAGACCGTCGGAGGAGAGCCCGACGAGCGGCGAGGCGAGCAGCGACTGCAGCGCGACTCCGTCGCGCGGGTTCGCCAGCACGCCGAGGTAGGCGACGAGGTCGCGCACCTGCTGCTGCGCCCAGTAGCCGCGCCCGCCGATCACGTACGTCGGCACCGCCAGGTCGGTCAGCGCCCGCTCGTAGACGGCGAGGTCGCCGGTCGCGCGCAGCAGCAGCACGACGTCGCCGGCGCGGCGACCGCCGTCGAGCAGCTCGCGCACGCGCGCCGCCAGCGCACGCGCCTCCGCGACGCGCCACAACGGCGCGGGCGCCGCCATCCCCTCCGGCAGCAGCCCCGCGTTCGCCCAGTCCGCTCTCACGTCGACGACGAGCAGCTCGACCCGCGGGCCGGCCACGGGGAGTGCGTCCGCGCGCTCCTCGCGCCCCGCCACGAGCGGCGTGAAGCTCTCGCCGAAGCGGGGCGCGAACGCGACGTTGAGCGTCTCCAGGATCTCCGCGTGGCTGCGGAAGTTCGTCGCCAGCGAGGCGGCGGCGCCGTGCTCGGCGAGCGCCTTGCGACGGCGGCGGAACAGCTCGACGTCGGCGTGACGGAAGCCATAGATCGACTGCAGCTCGTCGCCGACGGTGAACAGCCGCTCGCCCGCGATCCGCTCCAGCAGCTCCAGCTGCAGCGGGTTCGTGTCCTGGAACTCGTCGACCATCACGTGGACGAAGCGCTCCGCGTAGCGGGCGCGCAGCTCCTCGTGCTCGCGCAGCAGCCGGTTGGCGCGCAGCTCCAGGTCCTCGAAGTCGACCGCCGAGGCGCGCTGCTTGGCCTCCGCGTAGCGTCTGCCGAAGCCACGCAGGAGCGCGTCGAGCAGCCCGTGGACGGGCACGGCGTGCGCGTCGGCGCACGCGTCGACGTACGCCTGCAGCGCCGTCCGGTAGCCCTCGCAGCCCTCGCCCGCCAGCGCTCTGCCGTTTCTCGGCAGCGCCAGCCTCGCGACCTCGCCGGGCGACGGCGCGTACCCGGGGTCGCCCGCCGATGCCGCCGCGACGCGCTCCAGCAGTCTCTCGCACTCCGCCAGCGCCAGCCGTGCTCGGAAGACGCTTCTGCCGTCTCTCGCGACGGCGACCTCCGCCTCCGCCTGGACGCGCGCGATCGCCAAGGCGACGCGCTTGGGCTCCAGCGCCGCCGGGCGCGGCTGCGGCAACGACGGCTGCTCCTCCCCGCGGCTGCGCAGCTCGCCGTGGACGTCGAGGATCGCGCTGCGCAGATCGGCCGGTCTGTACGCCGCGATCAGCTCCAGCGCCGCGGTCCCGTGCTCCTCGGCGAGCGCGTCGAGCGCGGCGTCGAACGCGCCCACGGCGAGCTGTCTCGCGCCGTGCTCGTCGAGCACGCTGAAACGCGGGTCGATCCCCGCCGCGAGCGGATGGGTGCGCAACAGCCGCGCGCAGAAGCCGTGGATCGTCGAGACCCACGCGCCCTCCGTCGCCCGCGCGCGCTCCGGCTCCCCGAGCGCCTCGAAGCGGCGCCGGACGCGCTCCTTCAGCTCCGACGCCGCCTTCTCGGTGAAGGTGATCGCGAGGATCCGCGTCACCTCGACGCCCTCGTGCAGCACCGCCCGCACGAACCGCTCTGCCATCACCGACGTCTTGCCGCTGCCGGCGTTGGCGGTCAGCAGCAGCCCGCCGGCGTGCTCGATCGCCGCGCGCTGCTCGGAGGTGAACGGGACCGACGCGCTCATTGGTCGACGACGCGGCAGATCCCGGGATAGGCGCAGCCGCCGAAGCCGCACGTGTCCGGCGACGGCGCGAGCTTCCCGGCGCGCAGCTGCGCGGCGAGCTGGCAGGCGCGCTCGGAGGCGGCGCTCAGCTCCTGCTCCAGCTCCTCCTGCGAGCGGCGGTCGGTGTCGACGACGAGATCGCCGGCGTTGACGTCGTCGCGCACGACGCCGCGCGCGCGCAGGTCCTCGCCGCGCAGCGGCTGGTAGACACCGCCGGCCGGCTGACGGCCCATCAGCTCCCGCACGGCGACCATGTAGAGCGCGACCTGGAGCTGATCCTCGGACGCCCACTTCGCGACCGGCCAGCTCGGCTGCCGGCGGCCGCTCTTGTAGTCGCGCACGAGCGCGCGGCCCGCGCCATCGAGGTCGACGCGGTCGATCACGCCGCGCAGGCGCAGCGGCTCAGCGGGCGCTCCCCCGGCGGCGTCGCCAGGCTCCGCCGAGGTCAGCTCCAGCGCCGGAAGCGCGCTCTCGTCGCCCATCCCGAAGCGCAGCTCCAGCTCGGCCGGTCTGAACGCGCCGCCGGCCTCGGCCTCGGCCTCGTGCGCCAGCAGCCGCAGCACGTCGGCGGCGATCTCGTGCGCCGCCGCGGCCTGCGCCGCTGCGCCGCGGCCGAGCGTGAACGCAGACGCCTCCTCGGCGACGACCTCGCGCACGACCTGCTCGATCGCCGGCAGCTCGGCGACCGCGATCGGCCAGCTGACGCGCGCAAGCGTCCGCTCCAGCACCGAGTGGATGCAGCTGCCGCGCGCCATCGCCTCCGGATCGGGCTCGAACCGCTCCGGCTGCAGCTCGCTCTCGACGAACCAGCGCACCGGGCAGCGCGCGTAGCGCTCCAGCGCGCCGGCCGACAGCACCTCGCGTTGGCGCAGCAGCGCCGTCGCCGCCTCGCTCAGCGAGCCGATCGGGTGCGGCAGCTCGCGCGGCGCGGCGAGCGCCTCCGCGCGCTCGCGCTCCGCGTCCGTCGGCGCGGCGTCGAGCGGCCAGGTGACCGCCGACAGCGGCCGGTGGCGCTCGGGCAGCTCGCGCAGCAACGCGCGCACGTCGTCGACGAAGAACGACGGCAGCGCCGGGTTGCCGTCCTCGTCGGCGTCGCGGCAGCTGAGGATCAGCCGCCGCCGCGGCCGCGAGGCGGTCGCGTAGAAGAGGTAGCGCTCGTCCGCGAGCGCGTCCTCGCGCAGCGGCAGCCGCAGGCCCGCGACCGCGTTCAGCTCGCGCCGCACGTCGTCGGAGAGGAACGGCTCGGGGTGCGCGGGGCGCGGGAACTCGCCCTCCTGCAGGCCGCAGACGATCACCGTGTCGAAGCGCCGCGCGCGGATCGCGAGCGGGTCGGCGACGAGCACCGCGCCCTCGCGCGCGGTCGCGCCGAGCGACACCTCCAGCTCGCCGAGCGCGGCCAGCAGCGCCTCGGGCTCGAGCAGCTCCGCGGCGCGGCGGGGCTCGGCCGCCGCCAGCTCGCCCAGCTCCTCCAGCGCCCGCAGGAGCGCCGAGAGAGCGCGCGCGTCGGCCTCCTCGGCGGCGTCGAGCACGCGCGCCTGCCCCCGGTGCGGCGCGACGAACAGCGTCCGCGCCTCGCGTGCGAGCGCACCGAGCAACGCGGCCGGGCCGTCGGCCGCGGCGCCGCGCAGCCGGTCCAGCTCGCGCAGCGGCCAGCCGCCTCTCGCCTCCTCCCACGCCCTTCGCGCCTCCTCCATGCTCAGCAGCGCGCGTCGCCGGACCGTCAGCTCCAGCCGATCCGCCAGCTCCAGCCGCTGCAGCCGGCCGGGCGTGCGCAGGTAGGCGAGCAGATCGGCGGGACGCGCGTCGGCGGGCAGCAGCGCGCAGCGCGCGAGCGCGAGCAGTCCGCGCCCGAGCGCGGTGTGCGCGAGCGGCACACGCCAGTCGAGCGTGTGCGGGATCGCGTACGCGCCGAAGACCTGCTCGACGAGCGAGGCGCTGCGCGCCGGCGTCCGCAGGACGACGGCGATCTCCTCACCCGGAACGCCGTCGCCGAGCAGCTCCAGCACGGTCGCGGCGACCAGCTCGATCTCGGCGCGCTCGCCGCCGGCGACGAGCAGCCGGACCGCGTCGCCCGCCTCGGCGTCGCGCGCGGCGGCCGGCTCGAACAGCCCGCGCTCCAGCGCGTGCAGCGGCGCGCGGCCGGCCTCGTCGTACCAGTCGTCGAGCGCCGGCAGCTCCTGCACCTCGGTCGCGATCTGGCTCAGCTCCGCGAACGTGCGCGCACGGCCGGCGAACGCCGCACGGCCCGGCTCGTACGTCAGCGACACCGTCACCTCGGCGCCGACGACGCGCGAGAGCGTCTCGATCGCGTCGCGCTCCAACGTCGTGAAGTCGTCGAAGCCGTAGAAGACGACGGGGGTGTCGCCCCAGACCTCCTTACGCGCGCGCAGCGCGTCGAGCGCTCTCCAGGCGAACAGCTCGGCGTCGACGCGGCCGAGCCGCTCCAGCCCGCGCGCGTAGCGGTCGTAGATCGCGGCGACCTCGTGCAGCGTCGGCGGCGCGTCGGGCAGCGCCCGCACCGCCGCCGTCAGCCGCTGCGGCGTCAGCAGCGTCCGCTCCAGCTCGGCCGTGAAGGCGCCGGCGGCGTGCAGGAAGCCGCGTGTCCCGGCGATCGGCGCGAGCGCCTGGAGTCTCGCGGAGGCGATCGCCTCCGCGACGACCCGCTCGCGCTGCAGCGGCGCGACGACGCGCGCCGCGTAGCCGGCCCGCTGCGCGACCTCGCGCACGAAGCCGGAGAAGGTCGCGACGCGACCGCCGCGACGCGGCCCGTCCTGCGTCAGCTCGCGCTCGTAGTGAGCGACGTCGGCGGCGGTCGGCACGACCAGCCACGGGTCGTGCCGCAGCCTGGCGCGGAACGCGCCCAATGCGGTGCCGGCCTTCGCCGCGTTCGCGGGACCGATGACGAGCTTCAGTGACACAGGACCGACATCCTCGCGCCCGGACCCGACGGCCCCGGCGCGAGCGCCACCCTAGGCGGCGGCGACTTCTCTCGCGACGGCGGTCGTTCTACCGCCGGCCTCCGCCGTCGCGGCCTCCGCGCCGGCCTCGGCCTCAGGCGGTCTGGCGCCTTCGCGGGCCCACGGCTCGTCGAACTCGACGCGCCATCTGCCTTCGGGCGTCTGCTGCAACGCCAGGCGCGAGCGGAACGATCTGCCGGCGCGGCTTCTGAAGCCGGTCACCGGCTTCTCGGTTCTGCCGGTGCGGATCAGCTCTCTCGCGATCGCGCCGGAGAGCGTCTTGCCCGCCTTCGACTTCCAGATCACGAAGCCGCACCCCGGATCGTCGCGCGACCAGCAGGAGAAGCCCTTCCGGTTCTCCATGATGTCGTGGCCGCAGACGGGGCACGGGCCGAGGTTGGCGCGCGGGATCCGCACGTCTCTGAGCTTCGCGTCCAGCTCGGCGACGGTCGACTCGGCGAACTTGACGATGTCGGCCATGAACGCTCTGCGCGAGTCCTCGTTGAGCTCGATCTTGCCGAGGCGGTGCTCCCAGTCGCCCGTCAGCGACGGCGACGTGAGCGGGTGCCCGTCGAGCAGTCTGATGACGTTGAGGCCCTTCTCGGTCACGACCAGGGCACGGCCGTCGCGCTCGATGTAGCCGACCGCGAGCAGGCGCTCGATGATCGCGGCGCGGGTCGCCGGCGTGCCGATGCCGGAGTCCTTCATCGCCTCGCGCAGCTCCTCCTCGTCGACGAGCTTGCCGGCCGTCTCCATCGCGGCGAGCAGCGAGCCCTCGGAGTAGCGCCGCGGCGGTCTCGTCTCCTTCTGCTCGGAGCGGATCTCGCGCGTCTGCACGTCCTCGCCCTGCTCGAGCTTGGGCAGCTGCTGCTCGCGGCCCTCGTCCTCCTCGCCCTCTCTCGGCTCGGCGTCGGCCGACTCGCCGTAGACGCCGCGCCAGCCGGGCACGAGCATGACCTTGCCGCGGGTGCGGAAGGCGTGGCCGGCGACCTCGGTCTCGACGCTGGTGTTCTCGAACTCGGCGTCGGGATGGAAGACCGCGAGGAAACGCTTGGCGACGAGGTCGTAGATGCGGCGGTCGTCGTCGCCCATTCTGTCGACGGGGTGCGGCGCTCTCGTCGGGATGATCGCGTGGTGGTCGGTGACTCTGGCGTCGTTGACGACGCGCGCGAGTGGCAGCACGTCGAGCCCGAGCACGTATCTGGCGCCGGCCGCGTACTCGCTGCGCCCGCCGACGATCTCAGCGATCGGCTTGATCTCGGGGATCATGTCCGTCGGCAGGTAGCGCGACGCCGTGCGCGGATAGGTCAGCGCCTTGTGCTCCTCGTAGAGCCGCTGCGCGGCGGCGAGCGTCCGTCTGGCGGAGAAGCCGAAGCGCGAGTTGGCGTCGCGCTGGAGCGAGGTGAGGTCGTAGAGCAGCGGGACGCGCTCTCTGCGCTTTCTCTTCTCCAGCTTCGTGATGACGCCGTCGGTGCCGCGGCACGCCTCGACGACCGCGGCGGCGAACTCGGCGCTGCCGATCCGCGGGCCTCTGCCGTCGCCGCTGCCGGCGGTGACGTGGAAGCGGCCGTCGTAGACGCGCTCCCCGCTGGCGGCGAACGTCGCGTCGACGGTCCAGTACGGCTCGGGTCTGAAGGCGCGGATCTCCTCCTCGCGGCGGGCGAGGATCGCGAGCGTCGGCGTCTGCACGCGGCCGAGCGAGACGGCGCCGTCGAACGACGAGCGGAGGCGGATCGTCGCGGCGCGGGTGGAGTTCATGCCGACGATCCAGTCGGCCTCGCTGCGGGAGCGGGCGGCGTCCTCGAGCGACTTCATCTCGGCGCCGTCGCGCAGCTGGCCGAACGCGTTTCTGATCGCCGTCTGCGTCATCGACGAGAGCCACAGCCGCTGCACCGGCAGTCTCGAGCCGGCCTTCTCGTACAGGTAGGCGAAGATCAGCTCGCCCTCGCGCCCGGCGTCGCAGGCGTTGACGACGACGCCGATGTCGTCGCGCCCGAGCTGGCGCTTGACGACGTTCATCTGTCTCTTGGAGCGCTCGTCGCGGACGACGAGTCTGAACTTCTCCGGCACGATCGGCAGGTCCGCCATGCGCCATCTCTTGAACTTGTCGTCGTACTCGTCCGGCTCGGCGAGCTGCACGAGGTGCCCGACGGCCCACGTCAGGATGTGGTCGGGCCCCTCGAGGAAGCCCTCCCCTCTTCTGAACGGGCCGGCCAGGACTCTGGAGAGGTCTCTGCCGACGGAGGGCTTCTCGGCGATGACAAGGGTCTTCGGCATGGGCCGTGCAGCGTAGCGCCCTCGGCGGAGAGCCGCGCTCAGCGCGTTCAGCGCGCGCAGGGGCCGCTGGAGACCGTCACGCCGCGGCTCGCCCCGGCGAGCGCCGAGCGCACGACCGCGTTCGGCACGCCGTAGCCGCCGTTGTCACCGCTCGTGGTCGCCGCGAAGACGGTCGTCAGCACGCGCCCTTCTGCGTCGACCACGGGTCCGCCGGAGTTGCCGCTGCGCACCAGCCCGCGCAGCGTCGTCACCGAGCGGGAGACCGGCCCGTTGCCGTACGCGTCGTCGGACAGCACCGTCCGCGTCGCGCCGATCCGCGCCGGGCGGACGTCGAACGGGCCGTTGTGCGGGAAGCCGAGGATCGCGCCCGCGGTGCCCGACGCGGGCTCGGCGACGAGCCCGAGCGGCGGCGCGTCGAGTTCGGGCACGCGCAGCACCGCGACGTCGTTGCGGGCGTCGAAGTGGACGACGCTCGCGTCGAGCGACCGGCCCTCGCCGCGCTCCTGCACGATCGTGTCGTCCTGGCCGGCGACGACGTGGGCGTTCGTCACGACCAGATCGCCGTCGGCGACCCAGCCGGAGCCCTCGACGCCGAGCCCGCAGGCGTTGCCGAGGATCCGCACGACGCTCGGCGCCGCCGCCCGCACGCCGGGCTGGCGCAGCACGTCGCGCGACGGCGGCGGCACGTCGGCGCCCGGGCCGGGCAGCCGCGGCAGCGGGTCGAAGCGGGCGAGTGCGTTGAGGATCGGCCCTGACGGCGGCAGCACCTCGTTCAGCTCGCTCAGCAGCTTCGAGCGCTGGACCTCGTGGCGCAGGTCGCGGATCCCCGGCGTCTGCAGCACGACCGCGCCGGCGATCCAGACGAGGCCGAGCGCCAGCGCCGCCGTCAGCAGCGCGCCGAGCAGGCCGTCCAGCAGACCGAGGCCGGGCAGCCGCAGCACGCGTCTCGCGCGCATCCCGACCGTCTCCAGCACGCTCGACAGCAGCCCGCCGACGAGCAGCGCGCCGGCCAGCGCGAACAGCGGCGCGTACGGCGAGTGCGACTCGTCGGGCAGCAGCAGCGGTCCGACCCGCGCCCCCAGCAGCGCGCCGGCCGCGAAGCCGCCGAGCGACAGCGCGCCGACGATGAACCCCCGCAGGTAGCCGAAGACGGCGAACAGGAGCGCGATCGCGACGATGATCCAGTCGAGCGTCGTCATGGACCGGAGAAGCATGACGGGTGCCGGATTCCGGCTGGAGTCCGGGCGATCGCACGAGAGTTCGCAATTTCCAGGGAATCATCTACCCTCCGCGTGCACGTGGAGGCAGGCAGCCGTAGTGGGGGCGCGTGGCGAAATCCGCCGTCGCGATACTCCGCCGCAGACGTTCGGCGGCGGCGCCGCCGCATGCGCCGGCTCGTTCCCACCGTCATCGCGGTCGCCGTCGTCGCGCTGATCGTCGGCATCGTCGCCGGCTCCGGCGGCGGCAAGCACGAGCGCGAGACGGTGCAGAGCTTCGTGACGCTGTGGTCCAGAGGCGACTACGCCGGCATGTACAGACTGCTCGACGAGAGAGCGCAGGAGGGCGTCACGCTGTCGGCGTTCACCGCCGCCTACCGCTCCGCCGCCGAGACGGCGACGACGCGTGCGCTCGCCCTCGGCAAGGTCCGCGACCGCGACGGCGACGTGATCCCGGTCGAGGTCGCTGTCCGCACGCGCGTCTTCGGAACCGTGCGCGGCATACTCGACGTGCCGCTCAGCGGCGAGGGCGAGGAGGCGAAGATCGCCTGGAGACCGCAGCTCGTCTTCCCCGACCTCCAGCCGGGCGAGCAGCTCACGCGCGAGACGGCGCTGCCGTCGCGCGGCACGCTGCTGGCGCGCGACGGCGCGGTGCTGGCGGAAGGCTCCGACCGCACGTCCGCGATCCCGGACGTCGCGACGCAGGTGGTCGGCCGGCTCGAACCGATCCCGGCAGAGCAGAGAGCGGCGATGCGCGCGCTCGGCTACCCCGAGGACGCGCAGGTCGGCGTCTCGGGCCTGGAGCGCGTCTTCCAGGAACAGCTCGCAGGCGAGCCCGGCGGCCGGCTGCTCGGCGGCACCCGCGTGCTGGCGAGATCGGAGCCGCGTGGGGCGAGACCGGTCCACACGACGATCGACCCGGAGGTCGAACGTACGGCGATCGCGATGATGGGCTCCCGCTACGGCGGCATCTCCGCGATCGACCCGGCGACCGGCGAGATCCTCGCGCTCGCGGGCGTCGCCTACTCGGGCCTGCAGCCGCCCGGCTCGACGTTCAAGATCATCACGCTCACGGGCGCGCTCGAAGAGGGCATCGCCAAGCCGGACACGCAGTACCCCGTCGTCAGCGAGGCGACGCTCTCCGGCGTGCCGATCCAGAACGCCAGCGGGGAGTTCTGCGGCGGCTCGCTCGTCGCCTCCTTCGCCCACTCGTGCAACTCGGTCTTCGCGCCGCTGGGCGCGAGACTCGGCGCCGAGAAGCTGGTCGAGGTGAGCGAGCGGTTCGGCTTCAACAGAGCGGTGCCGATCCCCGGCGCCGCCACCAGCACGATACCCGCGGCCGGCGAGATCGGCGACGACCTCGCGGTCGGCTCCTCCGCGATCGGCCAGGGCCTGGTGCAGGCGACCGCGCTCCAGATGACGCTCGTCGCCGCCACGATCGCCAACGGCGGCAAGCGCCCGGTGCCGACGCTGCAGCTCGGCGCGACGCCGAGATTCGTGCGCGTCACGAGCCCGAAGATCGCCCACGAGGTCGGCCGGATGATGACCGAGGTCGTCAAGGACGGCACCGGCGGCGCCGCCGCGATCGACGGCGTCGTCGTCGCCGGCAAGACCGGCACCGCCGAGTTGCGCAGCACGGTCGCGCCCGAGGACGGCTCCGAGGCGCCCGACCACCAGACGGACGACATCCCCGACACCGACGCATGGTTCGTCGCCTATGCGCCGGACAGAAAGCCGCGCGTCGCAGTCGGCGTGCTGTTCACCGAGGCGGGCGCCGGCGGCGACGTCGCCGCCCCGGCCGCCCACGACGTGCTCGTCACGGCCCTCCAACGCAGAAGAGCGACAGGCTAGGGAAGCCTGCCGCTCCGGCGGCACTGCACGATCGAGTCGGTCGGGCTCGCTACATGTCGAGCTGGACCGTGGACGCCTCGCCGCCCTCGGTCGGCATGATCTCCAGCTCGACGGGCGCGTTCTGGTAGATCGTGTACGGCACCTTGAACAGCAGCATCGAGCCCTGGATCGGACCGGAGCCGGAGGCGCTGTCGGGGTCCGGCAGCAGCGGCTGGCCGTTGTCGTCGGACTTCTCGACGAGGCGCGGCGCGTACTTGAAGGGGTTCGTGTCGGCGATCTCGACCGGCTCGTACTCGTTGCCCTCGGCGTCGAGGACCTTGAACTCGTCGGTCGACTCGTGCGCCTGGTCAGTCGTGTTCTGGGCACGGATCCAGACGCCGAACCACTGCTCTTCTCTCGTCAGATCGGGCTCGGCGACGCCCTCCAGGTACTCGCTGTCGTCGACCGCGGTCGGGTTGAGCGCGCGGGAGATCTGCACCTGGTAGACGAGTTCGCCGGCGCGGACGTTGACGGACTCCAGCTCACCGTGGGTGATCGGTCCGTGGTCGCTGCCGCAGGCGGTGAGCGTCAGCGCCGCGAGCACGGCGCCGACCAGCGGTGGGATTCGAAGAAGTCTCTTGGTCATGAGCGGCGCGGAGTCTATCTCCCTAGCGCCCGGCAACCGTCACTCGACCGCCGCGATCCCGGTTCTCCTCCAGGATCGACTGCAGCCGCCGCAGCGACTTCGCGGTCTTGCGCTTCCACCAGCCGCGGCTCTCGCGCATGCGGTCGCTGAGCATGTTGCCTTCGCTCTCGTAGCGGTACTCGACGCGCGTCATCCCGCCCGGGGCCTCGGCGAGCGTCCACGTGCCCATCGTGCGGTTGCGGTTGAACTTGCCGCTGCGCCCGCGCTCGACGACGCGGAACGGCGTCACCTCGACGAGCGTGTAGTCGCCCCAGCCGAAGCGGTTGAGCGGCAGCTTCTCGCGGAAGCGGACGCCGGCGCCGCGCCCGACGCTGTCCTCGCGCGTGAGGTGCCAGTCGACGAGGAAGTGATCCTTGAACTCCGGGTGGTTCGCCACGTCGGAGAGGTACTCGGCGATCTCCTCGCGCGGGCGGGCGATGAAGACGGTGGCCGTGACGGGTTCCATAGCGGGCCGGAGTCTAAAGGACGACCGGGGCCCGCCGCCGACTCGTCGCGGCGGCGGCGCGGGCGGGCGCGCTAGGCGACGCGGCGCCGGCCGCGCTCGGGCCGTTGATCCGTGATGCGGACCGTCGCGCCGTGCTCGCCGCCGTGCACGACCTGCGAGCGGATCGGCTGCTCGCGGCGCTCGCGGCGACACAGCTCGCACAGCTGGCGGCCGCCCTCGTAGTGGTGGACGCGCTCGCCCGTGAGCGGCGTGCGATGACAGCCGTCGCAGCGGTCGCGGCCGGCGGACAGCGCCAGGACGCTGCGCCGCAGCAGCTGACGCTCGAGGTCGGGAGACTGGAGCGAACGGAGCATGACGCCACCTTCGCGCCGTCGCGGAGCCCTCCTGCCGCGGCGCGCCCGGCGTCCATCCATGACAGAAGTTGTGCAAGGTCGGCGTGCTGACGCACCGGAACTCTGCCTGGCGGCTAAAGTTTTCGCCGGTTGTACGCCGGGTAGGAGAATCACCGCAGCCGTCCCAGGGCAGATGGGACGCCTGACACAAACTTCGCTCGTAACATTTGTTACTTGTGTGAGCGACCTGGTGCCCCCGCGCCAGGCCACCACGACGGAGGTCGAAGGACATGCAGTCTCACACGTCGGGAACCCTCGCAGGCACCGGCACGTTTCGTTGTGTCGAATGCGACTACGTCGTGTCCCTCGCCGCCGCCGACGCGCTCCCGCCCTGCCCCAGCTGCGGCAGATCCGAGTTCGTCCGCGCCTCTCTCTTCACCGACCAGCACGCGGCGCCCGACACCCTTCCGGACCAGATGGACCGCGCCTCCGAGCCGTGGCTCGCGGGCGTGCGCGACGGCCTCGAGGAGGCCGGGCAGTACCTCGTCTTCGAAGAGGACGGCGAGCCGGTCGTCCACGCGCTCTCGCGCGAGTGGACGCGGATCGGCCGCAGCCTCGCCGCCGACATCCGCTTCGACGACCCGACCGTCTCGCGCCGCCACGCGCTCGTGGTGCACCAGCCGGACGGCGTCAGGGTGCTCGACGACCGCAGCCTCAATGGCGTCTTCGTGAACGGCGAGCGGATCGAGTGGCGCGCGCTCAGGGACGGCGACGAGCTCGTCGTCGGCAGACACCACCTGCACTTCGTCGACGTGCCCGCCGTCACGGGCACGCGCGAGTTCGCGATCACGTTGATGCCGGAGGCGGTCGCGACCTGACAAAGCGATTTCGCGGACGGACGGCGGCTGCGTCCGTCCGCGGGACCGGGTCGGCAGCGCTGCGGACGCGTCTATAGTGCGCGGCTCGATGGCGGTCACGATCGCGGTCCTCTCCCAGAAGGGCGGCACCGGCAAGACGACGACGGTGCGCACGCTGACGGACGTCTTCCGCCGCATCGGTCTCACGACGCTCGCGGTCGACCTCGACCCGCAGGGCAACCTCTCCGACTACCTCGACGTCGATCCCGAGGCGACGCCCACGATCGGCGACGTGCTGACCGGCCGCGCGACCGCCGCGGACGCGATCCACGACGGCGTGCTGCCCGCGAACCTCGGCCTCGCCGAGGCGGAGCTGACGCTCGGCGGCAAGATGGGTCGCGAGATGACGCTGAGACGCGCGCTCAGAGACGTCAGCGGCGACTACGACGTCGTCATGATCGACTGCCCGCCCGCGCTCGGGCTGCTGACCGTCAACGCGCTCGTCGCAGCCGACCACGCGCTGCTGTCGGCGGAGGCGCAGTACTTCGCGATGCAGGGCGTCGAGCAGGCGCTCGAGGTGATCGAGCTGGCGCGCGACAATCTCAACCCCGACCTCGAATGGCTCGGCGTCGTGCTGAACATCGCCGATATGCGCACGCGCCACTCGCGCGAGGCGTACGACTCGCTCAGAGAGCACTTCGGCGACAAGCTGATCGAGCAGACGATCCGCTCCTCGATCGCCTACGCCGAATCGGCGGAGCGCGCGCTCTCGATCGTCGACTACCGGCCGGACCTCGGCCTCGACTACCTCCACGTCAGCGACGAGCTGCTCGGCCGGCTCGGGCTGCGCGGCGCCCGCAGACGGCTGCGGCCGCTGATCGACGCCGCCTCCAACGGCGGCGCGACCGCGGGCTAGCGGCGAAGCCGGGCGGGTCGCGGCGACCCGTACCCTGTGGGCAGAGCCTCCGTGCACCGCCCCCGCGACTCCCGACCGCACCCGCGCCTCTCCGCCGCGACCGCCGTGGCGGCCGGCGTCGCGCTGGCCGTCGCGCTCGGCGCCTGCGGCGGCGAGGACGCCGTCGTCGAGACGCCGGCGCAGCAGACCGCCGCGCTGCAGAGCCCGAGCGAGACCGCGTCGGCGACGAGCACGGTCGGCGTCGCGCCGCAGCAGGCGCCCGCGCCGCCGGACGCGTCCGCACCGCCGGACGCGCCAGCGAGCGACGCCTCCGCCGCACGCGCGCCGGAGCCGGCCACGACGGCCGCCACCTCCCCCAGCTCCCGCGAGCGCAGGGTCGTCGTCCACCTCAAGCGGCCGACGGCGCTGCGCTCGCGCCCCGGCGGTCCAGTCGTCGCGCGGCTGCGGCCGAGAACGTCGTTCGGCTCGCCGACCGTCCTGCCCGTGCTGCGCGGCAGCGGCCGCTGGCTGGCCGTGCTGAGCAGCGAGCTGCCGAACCGGCGCGCCGGCTGGATCTCCGCCGACGCCACGCTCGAGGCGCACTACACGCGCTACCGGATCGACGTCTCGCTGGGCCGGCGGGAGGTCGTCGTCCGCAACGACGGGCGCGTCGTCTCGCGCTTCCCCGTCGCGATCGGCGGGCCGGGCACGCCGACGCCGCAGGGGCGCTTCGCCATCACCGACAAGCTCTTCACGCACGACGCGTCGTCGCCGTACGGCTGCTGCATCCTCGCGCTCAGCGGCAGACAGACGAACGCGCCGCAGGGTTGGGGCGGCGGCGACCGGATCGCGATCCACGCCACCAACCTGCCGGAGACGATCGGGACCGAGGCGAGCCTCGGCTGCCTGCGGGCGCCGACCGCGGCGATCCGCAGAGCCGTCAACACCGTCCCGCTCGGGACGATCGTGACGATTCGCGCCTGAGGGACGCGGTTGCGTGAGGGAGCCGGATCGTGGATGCCGGGCGCGGCCGGACCGGGCCGATCAGGCCAGAGGCCTTTGAGGCCCGGCCGGTCGCGATCCGGCGCCGCGAGGCGGTTTCCTCACGCGATCGCGCGCACGTCGGCGCCTTGTGTCTCGAACGGCACGCGCAGCACCTGCGCCCAGCCCTCGGTGCGGGCGCGCAGCTGCTCTGCGACCGTCGCCGTCTGCTCGTAGTGGCTCCAGACGAGCACGGTCGGGCCGGCGCCGGAGATCGTCGCGCCGAGCGCGCCGAGCGCGCGCGCGTCCCTCACCAGCTCGGCCGAGCGCGGATAGAGGTGCGCGCGGTAGGGCTCGTGCAGGCGATCGTCGAGGCCGCGCGAGACGAGGTCCCAGTCGCCGCGCGCAAGCCCCAGCGTCAGCAGCGCGACGTGCGCGACGTTGTGGACCGCGTCGGCCATCGGCACCTGCTCGGGCAGCGCGGCGCGCGCCTGCGCCGTGCGGACCGCCTCGTGCGGGACGACGAGCAGGCCCTCCAGCCCGGTCGGCGGCTCGATCCGCGTGACCGTGTCGACCGCGCAGACGCAGACGCCGCCGTAGAGCGCTGCGGCGACGTTGTCGGGGTGACCCTCGATCTCGCACGCGAGTCTGAAGACGTCGGCGTCGAGCTCGAACATGTGGTCGGCCGCCATCAGGCCCGCGACGATCGCGGCCGCGCTCGATCCGAGCCCGCCCGAGAGCGGGATCTCGGAGGAGATGCGGAAGGTGAAGTCCTCCGACGGATGCAGCCGCTCGAACGCGCGCACGCAGAGGTTCCGGCGGTCGGTCGCGATGTCGAGGTCGGTCTCGATCGCGAACCTGCCGGTCTCGATCACCTCGACTTCGAGGTGCAGCGCGAGCGCGGCCGCCAGCACGTCGAAGCCCGGTCCGAGGTTCGCCGAGGAGGCGGGGACGCGGACGAGGCGGCGGCGTTCCATCGCGTTCGCGCCGTCGCTACCCGAGCACGGCCCGCTCGACGGCGTCGAGCGTCGGCTCGCATGGGAGCACGCCGCCGACCTGGTCCAGCGCCGTGTCCGGGTCCTTCAGCCCGTGGCCGGTGAGGACGCAGACGATCCGCTGCGCGCCGCCGGCGCCGTGCGTCATCAGGCCCGCGACGCTCGCCGCCGAGGCCGGCTCGCAGAAGACGCCCTCTCTCGACGCGAGGAAGCGGTACGCGGCGAGGATCTGGTCGTCGGTCACGGCTCTGACCGCGCCGTGCGACGACGTCATCGCGTTCATCGCCTCCTCCCAGCGCGCCGGGTTGCCGATCCGGATCGCGGTGGCGATCGTCTGCGGGTTCCGCACCGGCGCGCCCTCGACGAGCGGCGCCGCGCCGGCGGCCTGGAAGCCGAACATCGCCGGTCTGTGGCCGACCTCGTTGAAGCCCTTCCAGTACGCGGTGATGTTGCCCGCGTTGCCGACGGGGATGCAGAGCGCGTCGATCGGATCGGGGCCGAGCTGCTCGGCGATCTCGAAGGCGGCGGTCTTCTGCCCTTCGAGGCGGTATCTGTTGACCGAGTTGACGAGCGCGATCGGATGGCGGTCGACGACCTCGCGGACGAGCTGGAGCGCCTCGTCGAAGTTCCCGTTGAGCGCGATCACGCGGGCGCCGTGCATCAGCGCCTGCGCGAGCTTGCCCGTCGCGATCTTGCCCTCCGGCACGATCACCGCGCAGCGCAGGCCGGCGCGCGCGGCGTAGGCGGCGGCGCTCGCGGAGGTGTTGCCGGTCGAGGCGCAGATGACGGCCTCGGCGCCCTCGCGGACGGCTGCCGACACTGCACATGTCATCCCGCGGTCCTTGAACGAGCCGGTCGGGTTCAGCCCCTCGTACTTCAGCCACACCTCCGCGCCGACGCGCTCGGACAGCGCCGCGGCGTGGATCAGCGGGGTCGAGCCCTCGCCGAGCGTGACGACGGGATCGTCGGCGGCGAACGGGAGGCGGTCGCGGTAGCGCTCGATCAGCCCGAGGCTCATCAGCTGAACTCCTCTTCGATCACGCGGATCGCCCGCGGCGGCGTGCGCAGCTCGGTGAGCGTCGCGATCCGCTCGACGGCGGCGAAGAAGCGCGACTCCAGCACCGGGTGGACGACCATCACGAGCCGCGCGTTGTCGCCGAGACCCTTCTGCACGACCGACTTGACCGAGATGCCGTGCTCGCCGAGCACGCCGGTGATGCGCGAGAGCACGCCGGGCGTGTCGGCGACCTCCATGTGCAGGTAGAACGCGGAGACGACGTCTGCGACGACCTCGAGCCTGACGCTCGTCTCCGGCGTCGAGGCCGGCGGGATCATCGCGCTGATGACGTCGCCGAGGACGGCGCTGGCCGTCTGCGGGCCGCCCGCCCCCGGGCCCGACATCGTGATCTCGGTGATCGCCTCGGACTCGACCGTGACGGCGTTGAACGGGCCGTCGATCGACGCGAGCGGATGCCTGGCGTAGAGGAAGGCCGGGTGGACGCGCACCGAGATGCCGCCATCGACGCGCTCCGCGGTCCCGATCAGCTTCAGCCCGAGGCCGAGATCGCGCGCGTATTCGAGGTCGTCCGGGCCGATCCGCTCGATCCCCTCGCAGACGACCTGGTCGAGGTGGACCGGCGTGTCGAACGCGAGCCGCGCGAGGATCGCCATCTTCGCGGCGGCGTCCTTGCCGTTGACGTCCTCGCTCGGGTCGGCCTCGGCGTAGCCGAGCCGCTGCGCCTCCTTCAGCACGTCGGCGTAGGCCGCGCCGGTGCGCGCCATCTCGCTGAGGATGAAGTTCGAGGTGCCGTTGACGATCCCGTGGATCCGTTCGACGTGCGCGGCTGCGAGCGACTCCTGCAGGACGCGGATGACGGGCACGACGCCGGCGACGGCCGCCTCGAAGCGCAGCTGGACGCCGCACTCGCGCGCGATCGCCCACAGCTCCTCGCCGTGCTGTGCCAGCAGCTGCTTGTTGGCGGTCACGACGTGCTTGCCGGCGCGCATCGCGCGGATCACGTAGTCGCGCGCCGGCTCGATCCCGCCGATCAGCTCGACGACGAGGTCGGACGCGGCGAGGATCTGCTCGAAGTCGCCTCTGGAGCGCGTCAGCACGCCGACGATCTCGGGCCGCAGGCCCGTCACGTGCTCGATCTGAGCGGCGCGCTGGGGCAGCAGCTCGGCGAGCGCGGCGCCGACCGTGCCGTGGCCGAGCAGGCCGATGCGGAAGGGGCCTGCGCTAGACGTCACGGCGAGCGAGGTCGTCGTAGGTCTCGCGGCGGACGACGACGCGGGCGTCGCCGTCCTTGCAGAAGATCACGGGCGGACGTGGGATCCCGTTGTAGTTGTTCGCCATCGCGTGGCCGTAGGCGCCGGTCGCCGGAGTCACCAGGATGTCACCCGGCTTGGGGTCCGCGAGCGGCACGTCGCGGACGATCACGTCGCCCGACTCGCAGTGCTTGCCGGCGACGTGGGCGGTCTCGCCGCTGCCCGCCAGCTCCGGGCGGTCGGCGAAGAACGCCTCGTAGACCGAGCCGTAGAGCATCGGCCGCAGGTTGTCGGACATGCCGCCGTCGACGCCGACCCAGGTCGAGACGTTGCGCTTGACCGTCTCGACGCTGTAGAGCGTGACGGTCGAGTTGGCGACGAGCGAGCGGCCCGGCTCGATCAGCAGCCGCTTGCCCGTCCCGATCAGCTCGTGCAGCGCGCGCACCTTCTCCTCGACGTACTCCTCGATCGCCGGCGGCTGCTGGCCGGCGGTGTAGGCGACGCCGAGACCGCCGCCGAAGTTGTACGTCGAGAAGTCGCCGAGGGCGGCGAGCGCCTCGACCGCGGGCCGGTACGCGTCCAGCGACAGCAGCTGCGACCCGATGTGCATGTGCAGGCCGACGAGGTCGAGGCTGTCGGAGCCGCGCAGGCGCTCGATCGCGAGACGCGCGTCGTCGAGGCCGAAACCGAACTTCGAGTCGGCCTGGCCGGTCGAGATCTTCGCGTGCGTTCTGCCGGCGACGCCGGGCGTGACGCGGATCAGCACCGCCTGCGTGACGCCGCGGGCGGCGGCGACCTGCTCGACGCGGTCGACGTCCATGAACGAGTCGAGCACGATGTGGCCGACGCCGGCGTCGATCGCCTGCTCCAGCTCGGCGAGCGACTTGGCGTTGCCGTGCAGGTAGATCCGCTTTGCGTCGAAGCCGCCGCGCAGCGCCAGATGCAGCTCGCCGCCGGAGGCGACGTCGCAGACGAGCCCCTCCTCCGCGAGCACGCGGTAGACGGCGGTGCACGGGAACGCCTTGGAGGCGAACAGCACGTCGAAGTCGTCGTGGCGCGCTCTCAGCGCCTCGACGTAGGCGCGCGCCCGCGCGCAGATGTCGTCCTCGGCGACGACGAACGCCGGCGTGCCGAACTCGCGCGCCAGCTCGACCGTGTCGCAGCCGCCGATCTCGAGGTTGCCGCGCTCGTTGACGCGGCTGCCGAGCGGGAGGACGTGGGTGAGCTGTTGGGTCGCGGCCATGGCGGCGTGATTATGCCGGCTCGGGACCCCAGCCCGCGCCGCGGTCACACGCCGTGACGGTCCCCGCCTATCTTCTCGTGCCGCCGAGCAGGCCGCCGACGACGCCGCCGGTGCCTCTCAGCACGCCGTCGACGAGGTCGGTCGTGCCTCTCACGAGACCGCCGACCGCGCCGCCGGTCTGCTGGACCGTCTCGCCCAGGCCCGGGTCGACCTGTCTGACGACCTCGCCGAGCGAGCCGGTGACGCCCTGGACGGTCTGGTCGAGGCCTCTGCCGGTCTGCGCGACGGTGTCGCCGAGCCCGTCCGTCGTGTCGCGGACGGTGTCGCCGAGGTTCGGGGCGCCCGCGTTCGGCGGCGGCGGCGTTCTCGCGGGCGGCGCGGGCTCGCCGCCGCCGTCTCCCCCGCCGCCGTCGCCGCCACCGCCGTCACCGCCGTCACCGCCACCGCCGCCACCGCCGCCGTCTCCGCCGTTGCCGGCGTCACCGTCGTCGGGCCGTGCGTTGGACGGCTGTCCGGCGTTGCTGGCGCCGCCCTGCGGCGCGGAGCCTGGCGGCTGACCGCCGGCTCCGCCGCCGTTCCCGTCGCCCTGCCCGCCGCCGTCCTGGGGCGTCGAGCCGGGCTGGTCACCGTCGTCGGTCCGCGGTCCGGCGGGAAGGGTGCCCTGGCCGCGGCCCGCGCCGGCGGGACCGTCGCCGCCGGCCGCCCCGTCGCCCGCGCCCGCGTCCGCGCCGGCCACGCCACCGCCGCCGGCCGTGTCAGGCGCACCGCCGACGGGGCCGAACGCGGCGAACGCGGTGCCGCCGAGCGGCGACTGCGAGGCGGCGGTCGGCGGGCCGGGCTCGTCGACCGTTCGCGTCTGGGCGTCGAGCGTCGTGCCCGGCCAGCCGTTGAACGCCACGAGCGCCGAAGCGATCACGAAGATGCAGGCCGCGGCGGCGAGCAGCGCTCCAGCCGTTCCGAGTCCTGCGATGTAAGCCCGCGTGGCACGCATCCGTCACCCCTGACGTCGCCCCCTGGACGAGCGAGGATAGGCCTCCCCGCGCGCAAAGAGAAACTTCTCGTGCAATCAGCAGGTTTTGCGCGCCCGATCAGCAGGTTTTACGCACTTTGCGCGCAGAACCGGGCGCTCAGGCAGTCGCGGGACGCCGTCTGCCGCGTCTGGCAGGCGCCGGCGCCGGCTCCTCGGCGCGCAGGTCGCCGCCGTTGCGCGCCCGCATCACCAGCAGCCAGACGACGCCGAGGACGAGCATCCCGAGGCTCTCCACCTGCGCGGCCGTCATGAAGCCGACGACGGAGTCGTTGCGCCGCGCGAACTCGACGAGGAAGCGCTCCAGGCCGGCGCCGACGAGGTAGAAGCCGAACAGCGTGCCCGGCTTGAAGCGGTCGCGCAGGTGCCACAGGACCAGCGCGAGCAGGCCCATCGACAGCGTCTCGTAGATCGGCGTCGGCTGGACCGTCACGCCGGGATCGGTCGGGACGGCTCCGTCCGGGTAGCCCATCGCCCACGGCAGCGTCGAGTCCTTGCCGTAGTCGCCGTCGCCGGAGATCTGGCAGCCGATGCGGCCGATCGCGTAGCCGAGCGGCAGGCCTATCGCGGCCATGTCGAGCAGCTTCATCGAGACGAAGTCGCGCCACTTGGCCCAGATCAGCACCGCGACGACGCCGCCGAACAGGCCGCCGTACCAGATCAGCCCGGAGCCGGAGAAGAGGCTCCCGAGCACGTCGCCGTCGAGCTCGTCCGAGTTCTGCAGCAGGTAGTAGCCGCGCGCGCCGATCAGGCCGCCGATCAGCGCCACGAAGAGGATCTCGTACGCCCAGTCGACCGGCTTGTCGATCTCCTTCAGGCGTCGCGCTATCACCGCCGCCCAACAGAGGAAGTTGAGGGCGAAGAAGATGCCGAAGGTCTGCAGCTGCAGCCCAAAGACGTCGATCTCCTTCAGCACGGGACGGAGCGTACCGTGCGCGAGGCGGCGGCGGTCGTCAGCCGAGGTAGTTCAGCGGCTGCACGGCGGAGCCGTTGATGCGCACCTCGAAGTGGAGGTGGGCGCCGAACGAGAAGCCGGTGTTGCCGACCGCGCCGATGACCTGGCCCTGCGAGACGCTCTGACCGACGCCGACGCCGATCGAGGACTGGTGCGCGTAGCAGCTGGAGACGCCGCCGCCGTGGTCGATGCAGGTGAAGTTGCCGTAGCCGCCGTTGACGCCGGCGAGGATCACGCTGCCGCTGCCGGCGGCGCGGATCGGGGTGCCCTCGGGAACGCCGATGTCGAGGCCCTGGTGGAATCTCGTCACGGGCGACGTGCGCCAGCCGAACGAGCTGGTGATCGGGCCGTTGACGGGCCAGATGAAGCGGCCGCCGCCTCTGATCGGCCCCGGAGCGATGCCGGAGGTCGGGTTCTGCGCGGCCTGGATGCGCCGCTGGATCTTCGACTCCTGCGCCTGCAGCGCGTCGATGTCCTCGTTCAGCTCGTGCTGGTGGGAGCGGATCCGGCCGAGCAGCCTGCGCTTGCCGGCGCGCACGCGGTCGACCGCGTCGCGCTTGCCCTCGACCTCGATTCGCGCGCGCGCGACCTCGTTGCGCTGCTCGTAGATCTGGTCGGCGATCGCCTGCTGTCTGGCCTCGAGCACGCTGAGCCGTCTCGTCGTTATCGCGGCCTCGGCCTTCGCGTCCTTGACCGAGCTGATGATGCGGCGGTCCTGCTCGCCGATCCGCTCGAGGTAGGCGCCGTTCTCCAGCAGCTCCGCGAAGCCGTCGGCGTCGAGCACGACGCTGACCATGTCGGGCTCGTCGGACTTGTAGACCTCGACGAGGCGGGCGGCGAGGATCTTGCGCGATCTCTCCAGCCGCGCCTTCAGTCTCGCGAGGCGCGCGCGCGTGACGCGCAGCTCTTCCTGCGTTCTCGCCAGCTCGCGGCGCTTCTCGTCGAGATTCGCCTGGATCGTGTCCTGTCTGCGCTGGAGCGTGTCGACGGTCCCCTGGAGCGCGTCGATTCTGCGCGTGAACGCGGTGATGTCGCTCGTGAGTATCTGTGCTCTGCCTCTGACGCGGTCGAGCTGCCCGCGCTTGGCGTCGATTCTGCCCTCGATGCGATCGAGGTCGTCCTGCGGGTCGGCGCTGGAGACGAGCGGGAGCGAGACCCACACGACCAGCGGGAGCAGCAGTGTGGCGAGGAGGATGCGGATGCGCATTGCGACGGGCGAGTCTAGGTTCAGACGCCCCTGAGGGTCAACCTCAGGTTCAGAGTTATGGAACGCACCCGCGGCTGGACGCGGGCAGTGGCGATCACGACGGTGGCGTTGGTCATCTCGGTGCTGTTGCTGCGGCTCTGCCTGCGGGGTTAGCTGTCGGGCTCGCGCTGTGCGCTACGCGATCATCAGATCGCGATTCGCCCCGTGGGAACATCCGTGGGTCCCCCGCTCTCCCGCGCGCAGCGGGAGACTCGGCGCAGCCAGCGTAGCAGTGGCATGTCCGCGCTGCGACATTGGTCCAGAACTTGCAGGAAAGCGCCCAACCCTGCCTGTTCCTTCGCTGACGCGTGTAATCTCGGGCGTCAGCCGTATGGGAACCCGCCGTGACGACAGCTTCGAGCGTCCCCCGAGCACGCTCGGCGGAGACGTCGCCTCGCACATCGAAGCGATCGTGCACGCGGCCGAACGCGAGGCCCGCGCCGCCGAGCGCGCGATCGAGGATCGCCGCCGCGCCGCGGAGGACGAGGTGCGGCGCTATCTCGCCGCGACCCGCCTGCACGTCGACGCCGAGGCGGCCGCTCGCGCCGCGCGGCTGGAGTCGCTCAGCGCCGCGACGCGCCGGCTCGCCGACGAGCTGGCCGACGCGACCGCCGCGCTGAACGCGGAGCTGCGCCGCGACGAGCGCGAGCTTGGCGAGGCGCTGCCGCGGACGCCGTGGCCCCGTGCCGCCGCACCGCGCGGCCCGGAGCCCCGGCCCGAGCCTGCCCCCGCCGCGCCGCACAGCGCCGCGCCGGAGCCCGCCGCAGCGCCGGAGCCCGCCGCAGCGCCGGAGCCGCAGCTCGCAGCGCATCCGCAGCCGGAATGGGCGCGCACCGCGGACCGCCCGCGCCCCGTGCTGGCCCAGGAGCCGGCCCCCGCGCCGACCGCCGCTCCCGCTGCGCCGACCGCCAACGGCGGCGAGGTCTCCAACGCCGCCCGCCTCGTCGCGATCGAGATGGCCGTCGGCGGCTCGCCGCGCGCCGACGTCGAGGCGCACCTGCAGGCGCGCTTCGGCGTGACGGATCCCGCGCCACTGCTCGACGACGTCTTCGGCGCGGAGTCGCACGCGGGCAGCCGGCTCGCGTGGGGCGAGCCGTAGCGGCTGCGCGCCCGACGAGCTTATGAGCGCCTGATCGCGTTCTGCGATCATTGCGTGCAGACCTGCACTCAGGAGGATCGCCGCTCATGCCCCGCTCAACGTCGTTCGGCAAGGACACAGGACTCCAAGTCCGGATGACCTTGACCATGTTCCTGCTCGGCCTCGTGTACGTCGTGCTGATCGGCGTCGTGGTCGCGTCCGGGATGACCTTCCTGCTCGTGGTCATCCTCGGCATGCTCGCGCTGCAGTTCTTCGCCTCGGACAAGCTCGCGCTGCACGCGATGGGCGCACGCGAGGTGACGCCCCAGGAGGCGCCGCAGCTGCACGCGATGGTCGAGCGGCTGTGCGTGCAGGCGAACCTCCCGAAGCCGCGCGTCGCCGTCGCCAACACGCCGATGCCGAACGCGTTCGCGATCGGCCGCTCGCCGAAGAAGGCGACCGTCTGCGCGACGACCGGGATCATGGACCTGCTCTCCCCCGCCGAGCTCGAGGGCGTCATGGCGCACGAGCTGACGCACGTGCAGAACCGCGACGTGATGGTGATGACGATCGCCAGCTTCTTCGCCGCGATCGCCTCCTACATCGTCCAGTTCGGCTTCTTCTTCGGCGGCTCCAGCGATGACGACGACGGTCCCTCGATGATGGTCGTGATCCTCGTCTCGGTCGTCGTGTACATCGTCTCGTTCCTGCTGCTGCAGGCGCTCTCGCGCTACCGCGAGTTCGCCGCCGACCGCGGTGCGGCGATCATCACCGGCCGCCCGAGCGCGCTCGCCTCGGCGCTGATGAGAATCAGCAGCGGGATGGAGCGGATCCCGCAGCGCGACCTGCGCTCCTCCGAGGAGCTGGCGGCGTTCTACATCTTCCCGCCGCACGCGAAGAGATCGCTGATGAACGTCTTCTCCACCCACCCGCCGATGGAGAAGCGGATCGAGGCGCTGAGCCGGCTCGAGTCGCAGCTGCAGGGCGCGGCGTAGTCGATGGGTCTCTTCGACGTTCTCACCGGCAAGCGCAAGCTGGCCAGACCCGCCCCCGACCGGCTGTTCGCGATGACGACCGCAAACGTCAAGTTCGAGACCGAGTTGGGGATCAACTCGGCCGGACGCGCGGGCATCGTCTTCCAGGCGCTCGCGACGGCCGACTTCGACCAGATCGTGAAGGACATGGTCGAGGTCGTCGAGGGCCTGTCGGGCGACTCCGACACCTCGGTCGAGTCAAAAGACGACGAGTACGGCTACCGCTGGATCGTGCTGAGAGACCCGGACTTCGACGACCTCGTCGTCGGCATCAACGCGGTCAGCGGGGCGCTGGAGGCGGGCGGCTACGGCGACCGCATCCTCTGCGCCGTGTTCGCGTTCACCGGCCCCCAGGGCAGACCGCTCTACTTCATCTACAACTACAAGCGGGGGTCGTTCTACCCGTTCGTCCCCTCCGGCGGCCAGCAGCAGCGCGACAGCGAGGCCGAGCTGCGCGTCAAGGCGCAGATCGGCGCCGAGCTGCCGCTCGAAGCCGAGCTGGAGCGCTGGTTCCCGCTCTGGGGCATCCCGATCTGAGAACGCGAAGCGCCGGCCTCTCGGCCGGCGCTCGGTGCTGCTGAATCTGTCCGCTGAAGTGGGCGGTCAGCCCGGGATCAGGCCATCGCCCGTGAACTCGTGCCGTGCCTCTTCGTAGGAGGTGTCCGGCGGCGGGACGATCACGTCCGAGCCGTGCAGCTCGTCGGCGGGGAGCGGCGTGCCCTCGGTGCGGATCACGGAGATGATCTGCGCGAACAACTCGAGGAAGCGCGGCTCGTCGCCAGCCTCCGCGGCCGCGACGGCGTCGTTGTCGAGCTTGTTCAGGCGGTCGGCGGCCTCGTCGGCGAGCTTGTACTGGCCCTCCGTCGCGATCCGGACGATCATGCCGACTGCTCCTTGCCGCCGGTGCCGGCGCCGCCCTCGCCCTCGCCAGCACCGATCTGACCGGGCGCGGGCGTGCTGCCGCCGGCCAGCTCGGCCTTCATCTTCTCCAGCTCGCTGTCGACGCCGCTGCCCGTGCTGAGCTGCGCGAGCTGCCGGTCGATGTCGTCCCCGCCGTCGCCGATCTGCGTCAGGTCGTCGAAGGCGCCGGCCTTCTCCAGCTCGTCCATCGCGCCCGCGCGAGCGCGCATGTTCTCGGTCTTGTCGAGCGCGCGCTGCATCGCGAGGCCGACGTCGGCCATCTCCTCGCCGACACCGGTCGCCGCCTCGGAGATCCGCACCTGCGCCTCGGCCGCCGAGTACTGCGCCTTGACGACTTCCTTCTTGGAGCGGAACGCCTCGATCTTCGACTGCAGCTTGGCCTGGTTGTCGACCATCGACTGCTGCTGCTGCTCGAGCTCGGCGATCTGCGTGTCGAGCCCCTGCAGCTCGCCCTGGATCGCGCCCTTGCGCTCCAGCGCGACGCGCGCGAGTTCCTCGTTGCCCGCCGCGAGCGCCTGACGCGCCTGCGTGTCGAGCTTGACGACCTGCTGCTCCATCTTCTGCGACTGCAGCTGAAGGCGCTTCTTGGACGTGACGACGTCCGCGAGCCCCTTCTTCACGTTCTGCAGCAGTTCCATCTGCTTCTGGTAGCTGTACTCCAGCGTCTCGGAAGGATCCTCTGCTTTGTCGAGCAGCTTCGAGATCTTCGACTTGACGACTGTGGAGAAGCGCCCGGACAGGCCGGCCATCAGGATCCTCCTTGGAAAGGTTCGTGGATCAGAGGGTCAAGCGTACCGAGCAGGACTGCTCGCGGGAGGGCGGCAAACCCCCGGACTTGCCGGGAAACCGCTGCGTGACGCCTAGAAGTATTCGGGATGACGCACTTTGAACCCGCGCGTCGAGTACTTGCCGGGGCGCCATCGCGGGCCCTTCTCGCCCGGGCCGCTCGTGTCGAGCCGCAGCCCCGCGATCACGACGAACGCGTGACCGGGGTTCGTGTAGACCGTCACCCACGCGCCCTTGCCGGGCTCGCCCCACGACATGAAGCCGGTCGAGTCGAGCGGCAGCTCGGAGCCGAGCAGACCGCCGCCGTTGAGCGCGTAGGAGACCGTGCCGGAGCAGTCGTAGCCGCTGCTCTCGAAGTCCTGGTGCCCGCCGCCGTAGAGGTACGGCTTGTCGAGCAGGTCGTTCGCCGCCCAGACGGCCTCCTGCACCTCGACGGGCGCGGCGGCGGGGGCGTAGGCGATGCCGTCTCTGAAGACGGCGCGGCTGCCGGGCACCGTCGGGCGCGTGTCGGCCGGCGGCACGTAGTCGACGCCGGCGCCTCCGGCGGAACCGGGCGCCTGCTCCTGCTGCTGCGACTCCTGGACCTGCGGGGCCTTCACCGGCGACTTCTTCGCCTTCTTGCCCTTGGGAGATCTGGTCGTCGCTTCGCTCGTGACGCTCGCCCCACCCGACACCGCAGCGGACGCCGCAGGTGCGCAGGTGGCAGTGACCGTCATGAGACCCAGCGCGAGCAGGGTCCTAACGCGCAACAGCTTCCTCTTTCGTCGGCCTCCGGGGTTAGCTGTCGGGCTGGCGCGGAAAGAGCCGGCGCCTCCCACGGATCAACCGTGGAATTAGCCCCAATGACTTGGGTCCCCCGGTCCACGGCTTCGGGCCGTGGATTCGGCGTTGCCGGGCATCCTAACCGAACGTCCGGGCGTTACGTCAACCCCAATCGCGTGGGAGTTTTCCCGCGTATTGCGGGATCTCGTCTCGGCCGGCGCCTAGGATGCGGCGCCATGCACCCGCCTCAGCCCCGCCGCGCCGCCCGTCTGCGCTCCACTGCGCTCGCTGTCCTGCTCCTGCTCGCAGCCCTGCTCTTCGCCGCCTGCGGCAGCGAGGACGAGCAGCAGAGCGCCGCCGGGCCCGCGACGGTCGTGCCGCCCTCGGCGGCGCTCTACGGCGAGGCGCTGGTCCGCCCCGGCGGCGACGTCGGCGAGGGCGTGCGGACCGCGATCAGACGCGTCGCCCGGATCGACGATCCCGGTGCGGAGCTCGTCAGATCGCTCGACGAGGAGTTCGCCGAGGGCGCCGGCTCCTACTCGTACGCGAGCGACATCGAGCCCTGGCTCGGCGACACGATCGGCGGCTTCCTGCTCGCCGGCTCGGGCGCGGACCTGGAGCACCCCGACGGCGCGTTCGTCGTCGCCGTCAGAGACAGAGACGCCGCCGAGAAGCTGCTCGACAGAACGCGCGCGGACGGCGATTCGCGCAGAGGCGGGACGATCGACGGCGTCTCCTATGACGTCGACGAGCAGGAAGAGCTGGCGATCGCGCTCGTCGGCGACTTCATGGTCGTCGGCACGCTGCCCGGGCTGAGAGCTGCCGTCGCGGCCTCCAGAGGCGAGTCGCTCGCCGACTCCGCCCGCTTCACCGACGCGGTCGACGCGCTCGACCCCGACCGGCTCGCCTGGGCCTGGATCGACCCGAGACCGCTGCTCCCGCTCGTGCTCGCCGAACAGGACGAGGTCGACCCCGAGCTCACGAGACTGCTCGACTCCGACGCGGCGCGCAACGCCGAGCCGGCGACCGTCTCGCTGACGGCCCGCGCCGATGAGATCGTGCTCGACGTCGCCGGCGACGCGGACGTGCTGCCGCAACAGGAGGGCGAGGGCGCGGTCTCGATCCGCGACCTTCCCGGCGACGCGTGGCTCGCGCTCGCGACGCCGCCGCTCGGTGCGCTGATCTCCAGATCGATCAGACAGTCCGGTCAGTACGACACGGCCGCCAGAGCGATCCGCGAGGTTGCCGGTCTCGACCTCGACAGAGACCTGCTGGGCTGGCTCGGCGGCGTCGCCGCGTTCGTCCGCGGCACCTCGCCGCTCGACCTCGGCGGCGGCCTCGTGCTCGGCTCCAGCGACGCGGCCGCCTCGCAGCGGCTCGTCAGCAGACTGGAGCGGATCGTCGGCAACATGGGCCTCCCGACGGCTCCGACGACAGGCGCCGGCGACGGCTTCCAGGTGCGGATCCCGCAGCTGCCGCAGCCGATCGTCGTGCTCGCCGAGGGCGACCGCGTCGCGATCGCGCTCGGTCTCGCCTCCGCCCGCGACGCGCTCGACCCGAGCGAGTCGTTCGCCGACGGCGAGCCCGGCAAGTCGGCGATCGCCTCGCTCGGGGACGGCTTCGAGCCGTCGCTCGTGCTCGTCTTCGACCCGCTGCTGAACCTGCTCGGCTCGCTCGGCCTCGACAGCGACCCGGACTTCCGCTCCGCGCTCCCCTACCTCGGCGCCTACCGCTCGCTGGCGGCCGGGACGAAGTACGAGGACGACCGCGTCGAGCTGCGGATCGTCGCGGCGCTGCAGGATTCCACGACGCCGTAGACAGGAGCGTCACAGGATGTTCACGCCGAGCTGGCCCGCCCGCGGGAGCGGCCGGTTATCGTGCTGGAGGATGTCGCGCCGTCCTCTCGCCCTCGCCGGGCTGCTGTTGCTGCTGCTGACCGGCTTGCTCGGCTGCGGCGGCGACAGCGAGTCGCCGCGCGGCCTGCAGACCCCGCAGATCGGCTCCAAGGGCGACGAGTCCGAGGCGTCTGAGCAGCTCGGCTTTCCGGGCTTCGCGACGAAGAACACGACCCGCGTCGGCGGAGCGGACCCGGTCGCCGACGCCGCCGCGGTGGCGCGCGCGGTCTACCCCGGCGGAGCTCCGGACACCAACCCGCCGGCGGTCGCGCTCGTCGACAAGGACGCATGGCAGGCCGGCATCGCGGCGTCGGTGCTGATGAGCAGCCCGCTGCGCGCGCCGATCCTGCTGACCGACGACGGCGCGATGCCGCAGGCGAGCGCGGAGGCGCTGAGAGCGCTCGCGCCGACGGGCGCCAGCTCGCTCGGCGGCGTCCAGGTGATCCGCGTCGGCGAGGCGCCGGCGCCGGAGGGGTACCGCTCGACGACGATCGAGGGCGGCGACCCGACGGCGCTCGCCGCCGCCGTCGACAGATTCCAGTCGGCCGCGTTCGGCCGCGCGACGCGCGCGGTCCTGGTCGCGTCGGGCGACGACCCCGCGTACGCGATGCCGGCCGCGGCGTACGCGGCGAAGAGCGGCAACCCGGTGCTGTTCGTCAGCAGAGACACGATCCCGGGCGCGACGTTCGCAGCGCTGCAGGCGCACAGAAGACCGCGGATCTACCTGCTCGGGCCGGAGGCGGTCGTGAGCGCGAGAGTCGAGCGCGCGCTGAGAGCGCTCGGCCCCGTCCAGCGGATCGCGGGCGCCGACCCCGTCAGAAACGCGATCGCGTTCGCGCGCTACAGCGACGGCGCGTTCGGCTGGGGCGTCGTCGACCCCGGGCACGGCCTCGTCATCGCCAACACGAGACGGCCCTCCGACGCCGCCGCGGCCGTCCCGCTGTCGGCGAGCGGCACCTACGGGCCGCTGCTGCTGGTCGACGAGGCGGAGACGCTGCCCCTCCCGCTGGGGCAGTACCTGCTCGACATCCAGCCGGGCTACGAGCGCGATCCGGTCCGTGGGGTCTACAATCACGCCTGGCTGATCGGCGACGAGTCGGCGATATCCCTTCCCGTCCAGTCGCGCATCGACAGCCTCCTCGAGATCTCCCCGGTCAGAACGAGCCAGCCGTGAGCCAATTCGAGCATCCAGATCGCCTGCGCCCCGAGCGCGAAGTCACCGTCGACGACGTGCGCCAGCTGATGGGCGCGTCCACGCCGCACTTCGCGTTGCAACTGCGCGAACGCATCCGCCGCCTCATCAGAGGCCTTCCCGCCGACCACCCCGCCCGCGTCGAGGGCGAGCGCGAGATCGCTCGCCTCGAATCGATCGCATTCCACGGCGAGGTGCGCGGGACGCCCGAGCAACCGGGCATGCGGACGCTGGCGAGCGTCGACGACGCCGCCTGAGCGCCGCGCTTCGCCACGGCTGACGCGCGCTTCGGCGCGCGTCTGCGGAGCCGGCGTGAAAAGTCGTGCCGACGCCTGGCGTCGGCACCCGTCCGTGTCCGATAGTCGACGGCGGTGTCTTCGCCGGACGACCCACAGCTCACCCTGAGCCGTCTCGCATTCGAGTTGGCCACCGCTGCCCTGGCGCGGCAGCAGCAGGTGCTGGACGATCTGCGCCGACGTGGTGCGGCGCTGTTCGGCAACTGGGTGCTGACGGCGGACGGCACCTTCGCCTTCCTGAGCTGGGGCGGGATCCTCTGCGCAGCCGTCGCGGCCGCGCACGCGACCGCCGTGATTCTGCCGCGACTCGATCTCGAGCTGGAGCTGCGGCCGCTGGTGGTCCTCAGTGGCGTGGAGCACGTCGGCCTGATCGAGACCCCAGGCGGGATCCACCACGTCCTTGCCCGTCACCTCGATGCAGCGCACCAGCGAAACGAGCCCGCGATCGCACGGATCGCGTCATATCTCCATCGAAGCGTCATATTCATGGCCGTTGCAGCACTTTGCTGGGTAGCCAACTTGGCGACCGGGGCGTAGCTTCGACCGATGCTCAGATCAAGACGGGTCGACGAACCGGACCTGCATCACCAGATCTTCCTCGAGACCGGATTTCCCAATCCGATGCGCAAGGGCGACGCCGGTGCGACGAGATACGCCTATCCCAACGGGCTGCCGCGCGAGCGGTTCGTGCGCGCGGTGAAGCGGGCGGCGCGGTGGGTGCGGCACGGTGGGCGGGGCGTCGAGGGCGCCGGCCCGCCCGGCGCGTGAGCTAGGCTCGGACGCGATGCGCGTCGGGCTCTTTCTCGCCTATTGGCCGTGGTTCACGCCGCAGGAGCAGGTGGATCTCGCCGTGCTCGGCGACGAGCTGGGGCTCGACTCCGTCTGGATCTCGGAGGCGTGGGGTCAGGACGCCGTCTCGGTTCTCGGGCTGCTCGCGGGCAAGACGGAGCGGATCGGGCTCGGAACCGGGCTGATGCAGATCCCCGCGCGGCAGCCGACCGCGACCGCGATGGCCGCCGCCTCGCTCGACGTGCTCAGCGACGGGCGTTTCCGGCTCGGGCTCGGGCTGTCCGGGCCGCAGGTGTCGGAGGGCTGGTACGGCACGGCGTTCAGCAGACCGCTCGCCCGCACGCGCGAGTACGTCGAGATCGTCCGCCTCGCGCTGGCGCGCAGAACGGTCGCCTACGACGGCGCCGAGTGGGCGCTGCCGCTGCCGGCCGACGCCCCCGGCGCAACCGGGCTGGGTCGCCCGCTGAAGCTGCTCGCCAAGCCCGTTCAGGCGCGGATCCCCGTCTACCTCGGCTCGATCGGGCCGCGGGCCGTCGAGCAGACCGGCGCGATCGCCGACGGCTGGCTGCCGTTCCTGCTCAACCCCGAGCAGCCGGAGGTCCTGCTCGACCCGCTCCGGCGCGGCGCGGAGCACGCCGGCCGCACGCTCGGCGAGCTCGACATCGCGCCGGTCGTGCCCGTCGCGGTCGCCGCCAGCGACGCACAGGCGCGCGACCTCACCCGCCCGTGGCTCGCCTTCTACCTCGGAGCGATGGGCGCCAAGGACAAGAACTTCTACGTCGAGCTGGCCGCGCGCTACGGCCACGGCGACGCCGCGCGCCGCTGCCAGGAGCTGTTCCTCGACGGCGACCGCGCCGGCGCCGCGGGCGCGCTGACGGACGAGCTGATCGACGCCGCCACGATCGCCACCACCCCCGACCGCCTCGCCGCGCGCGTCGCGCGCTACGACGCCGCCGGCGCCGACACGCTCGTGATCGTCCCCTGCGGCGACAAGGAAGCGGTTGTGCGCGCGGTCGCGGAGGCCGTCGGCGAGACGGTCGCGAGCGGAGCGGGTGCCGACCGCGCGCCGGGCGCGCGATGAGCGAGCCCGCTGCCGCGCCCGCCGGGATCCCCGGCAGCTCGCTGCCCGGCCCGTTCGCGGTCGGCGTCTACGCCGACCGGCTCAGAGCCCAGCTGCGCGGCTTCGCGCGCGTGCAGATCTTCGGCGAGCTGTGGAACTTCCGGACGAGCAGAACGACCGTCTACTTCGAGCTGCGCGACCCGCGCGGCGCCCTCCCGTGCGCGATGTGGCGCAGCGACTTCGACGCGCTCGGGCTGGAGCCGAGCGACGGCGCGCAGGTCGTCGTCGCCGGCGGCTGCGACTATTACCCCGGCAGCGCAACCTCGTCGCCGTCCTTCTCCTTCCGCGCGACCGACCTGCGCGTCGCCGGCGAGGGCGACCTGCTCGCGCAGGTCGAGCGGCTGCGCAAGCTGCTCGCCGCCGAGGGCCTGCTCGAACCGCAGAAGCACCTCCCCCGCCCGCTGCTGCCGCGGACGATCGGCGTCGTCACCGGCGAGAGCGGCAAAGCGCGCGACGACGTCCTCGCCGGCCTGCGCCGACGCGGCTGGAGCGGTCGCCTGATCTGGGGCTTCGCGCCGGTCCAGGACCGCCACGCCGCGCCGGCGATAGCGCAGGCGCTGCGCGACCTCGCCGCGATCGAGGAGGTCGACGTCGTGATCGTCGCGCGCGGCGGCGGCTCGCTCGCCGACCTCTTCGCGTTCTGCGACGAGACGCTCTGCCGCACGGTCGCGCTGCTGCGCGTGCCGGTGATCGCGTCGGTCGGCCACCACACCGACCGCACGCTGATCGACGACGTCGCCGCGGTCTGCTGCTCGACGCCGACGCACGCCGCGCAGGAGGCAGTCCAGCTCGACGTCGCCGCCGCGCGCGCGACGCTGATCCGCGAGACGCGCCGGCTCGGCCTCCACGGCCGCCGCGCGGTGCTCGACCGCGCCCGCACGCTCGCGGGCCTGGCACGCGCGCCCGCCGAGCACGTCGCGCGCCACCGCCGGCGGCTCCACCAGCAGCTGCGCGAGCTGCGCGCCAGCGCGCGTCGGCGCGGCGCGCGCGAACGCGAGGTGACCGCGACGCGGCTGCTCGTGCTGCGGCGGCGCAGCACGGTCGTCGCGGCCGAGCGGACCCGCGCCGACGCGCTCCTGCGCGCCGACGGCGAGCGGCTGCGCCACACCGCCGACGCCGCCACCGCCCGGCGCGCGCGCGATCTCGAACGCCTCTCGCTGGCGCTCGCCGCGCACGACCCGGCGCGCACGCTGGAGCGCGGCTACGCGCTCGTCGAGCGGTCCGACGGCGAGCTCGTGACGTCAGCCGAGCAGGCCCGCGCGGCCGGCCGGCTCGACCTCCGCTTCCACGACGGTGCCGTCCGGGCGACCGTCGAGGATGAGGGTAGATGAGCATCTTGGACGAGCAACGCACGTACGAGCGCGCGAGCGCCCGCATCGAGGAGATCATCCGCCGGCTCGACTCCGGCGAGGCCGGTCTGCGCGAGACGCTGGAACTGGTCGCCGAAGGACGCAGCCTGGTCGAGTTCTGCGCCGGCGAACTGGACGCGGTCGGCAGAGGTCTGGAGGAGCTGCGGCTCGACGAGCTGGTCGCGCGGCTGGAGCGCGGCGGCGAGGAGCGCGAGCAGGGCGGCCCAGCCGGAAGCGGTGGCCCGAGCGGGCCGGGCGCCTGATCGATGAGCACCTATGCGCTGCTCGCCGACCTGCCGCTGACGGTCGACTCCTACACGCTCGAAGGGCTCCAGCTGGACGTGTCCTCAGGCTTCACGCGCAGATCGACCGTCATCCACCTGCACGGCGGCGGTCACGAGGGCGTCGGCGAGGACGTCGTCTACGAGGAGGAGGACCAGGACGCGCTGCAAGCCGCCGGTCCGGTGCAGCCGCTCGCGGGCAGCTGGGCGCTCGGCGACTTCTGCGCCCACGTCGACGCGCTCGACCTCTTCCCCGTCGAGCCGAGAAGCGGCGTGACGTCACGCCTGTACCGCCGCTGGGCGTTCCACTCGGCCGCGCTCGACCTCGCGCTGCGTCAGGCCGGGCGGCCGCTGCACGAGGTGCTCGGACGCACGCTCCAGCCGCTGACGTTCGTCGTCTCGCTCAGCCTCGGCGACCCGCCGCGGGTCGAGCGCGTGACCGACCTGCTCGCGCGCTACCCGACGCTCCACTTCAAGCTCGACGCGATGGCGAGCTGGGACGACGAGCTGATCGCCGCGCTGAGAGCGACCGGCGCCGTCGACTCGCTCGACTACAAGGGTCAGTACAGAGGGACCGTCGTCGACAACCCGGCGACGCCCGAGTGGTATCGCAGGATCGCCGAGGCGTTCCCGGACGCGTGGCTGGAGGACCCCGACCTCGACACCCCCGGCACCGCCGACGTGCTCGCCGGCGACCACGACCGGATCACCTGGGACGCGCCGATCCACTCGATCGCCGACGTCGAGGCGCTCGCCTTCCCGCCGAAGATGGTGAACATCAAGCCGTCCCGCTTCGGCGGGCTGGAACGGCTCTGCGCCGGCTACGACTACTGCGCCGAGCACGGGATCCGCGCGTACGGCGGCGGGCAGTTCGAGCTTGGCGTCGGACGCGGGCAGGCGCAGTACCTCGCCGCGCTGTTCCATCCCGAGACGCCGAACGACCTCGCGCCGAGCGCCTACAACCACCCAGTGCCGGTCGACGGCCTGCCCGCGAGCCCGCTCGCGCCGCGCCCGTCGGCGACCGGTTTCCGCTGGGAGGGCTGAGGCCCGCTCGAGCGAGCGGGCAGGCCGGACGGGCTGAGGGGGCGAACGCAGGCCCGTGGGCGGCTCAGCCGCGCATGCTCGCCTACCGCTTGCGCCGCCTGCCGCGGCGCCCACTCCAGCCGCCGCTCGCCGGCATCGACGCGCGCCTCGCCTCCACCCCGTTCGCCCGCCTGCGCGGGCTCGCCGGCCTCGACGCGCGCGAGGTCGCGGGCGTGGCGCTGCTGCTCCCGCGCACGCGGTCGATCCACACCTTCGGGATGCGCTTCGCGCTCGACCTCGTGTGGATCGACCGCGACGGGCGTGTCGTGCGGGTCGATCGCGACGTGCCGCCGCGGCGGCTGCGCGGCTGTCACGCCGCGGCGTGCGTGCTGGAGCTGCCCGCGGGCGGCGCCGCGTTCTGCGCCGCGATCAGGTCCTCCAGCGGCGCAGGTCTGCCGAGGTGGAAGCCCTGGCCGTCGTCGACGCGCAGCTCGCGCAGCAGCTCCAGCGTCGCCTCGTCGCCGACGAACTCCGCGACCGTGCGCTTGCCGAGCCCGCGCGCGATCTCGACGATCGCGCGCACGACGAGCTGGTCCTCGTGGCTCGACGTCAGCTGGCGGATGAAGTCACCGTCGATCTTGAGGTAGTCGAACGGCAGGCGCTTGAGGTAGTAGAACGAGCCGAAGCCGGCGCCGAAGTCGTCGAGCGCCAGCTCGCAACCCAGCTCCGCCAGCGTCGCGGCGAACGCGCGCGCCCGGTCGAGGTTGACGATCGCGGCGGTCTCGGTCACCTCGAAGACGAGGCTGCCGGGCGGCGGCGCCATCGCCGCGAGATCGCCCTCGATGATCTCCAGCAGACCCGGATCGGAGACCGACGCGCCCGACAGGTTGACGGCGAGCCGCAGCGGTCGCCCGGCAGCCTCCTGCGCCGCGATCGTCGCGATCGCCCGGCGCGTCACCCAACGGTCGATCTCAGCGATCAGCCCGGAGCGCTCCGCGATCGGCAGGAACGCCGCCGGCGGGATCAGCTCGCCGTCGTCGCCGCGCATCCGCAGCAGCAGCTCGTGGCACTTCGGCAGCCCGGTGCGGAGGTCGACGACCGGCTGCTGGAACAGCACGAAGCCGTCGTGCTCGAGCGCGTCGCGCATCCGCTGCGACCACGCCATCCGCTCGGTCATCTGCGCCTGGCGCTGCTCGGTCTCGACCGAGATCGCGTGGCGGTCGCGGCCGGCTTCCTTCGCGTCGTACATCGCGATGTCCGCGCTGACGAGCAGCTCCTCGCCGCTCAGCGGGGTGTCGCCCTCGAACAGCGCGATCCCGGCGCTCGCCGTCAGCCCGATCGGATGGCCGCCCTCGACGACGACCGACTGCTCGCGCACGACTCTCAGCAGCTCGGCGATGACCGCCTCCGCCTCCTCGCGCGAGACGCCCGACAGCAGCGTCGCGAACTCGTCGCCGCCGAGCCGGCCGAGCACGTCGGTCTTGCGCAGGCGCTTGGCGAGCAGCCGCGCGACGCGCACGATCACCTCGTCGCCTGCGGCGTGGCCGAGCGTGTCGTTGATGTCCTTGAAGTGGTCGAGGTCTATCACCACGACCGCGCCGCCTCTGCCGTCCTCGCTGGTGCGCTGCTCCAGCTCGCGCTGGAACGCGCGGCGGTTGTAGAGGCCCGTCAGCGCGTCGTGGTCGGCGAGGTAGGCGAGCTGGCCCTCGAACCGCTTGCGGTCCGAGATGTCCTCCAGCTGCTTGATGCAGTAGCGCGGCACTCCGGAGCTGTCGCGCACGAGCGAGACGCTGAGGCTGACCCAGACGCTGCGGCCGGTCGCGTGGACGATCCGGCGCTCCAGGCGGTAGGAGCGGATCTCGCCGCGCATCAGCCGGTCGACGTGCTCGGCCTCGGCGTCGGCCGCGTCGGAGTGGCCGAGCAGGTCGACGTTGGCCGCAAGCAGCTCCGCCTCGGTGTAGCCGGTGATCTCGCAGAGCGCGTCGTTGACGCGCAGGAAGCGGCCGTCGAGGTCGGCGAGCGCGATCCCGATCGGCGCCCCCTCGAACGCGAGCCGGAAGCGCTCCTCCGCCTCGGCGAGCGCCTCGGCCGCGCGACGGCGGGCGCTGACGTCCTCGATCTGGACAATGAAGTGCAACGGCTCACCGGCGCCGTCACGCACGAGCGAGGCGCGCAGCGCACACCAGACCTCGCGCCCGTCGGCGCGGCGCAGGCGCTGCTCGGCGTGGAAGGTCGTCCGCTCGCCGGCGACGAGCGCGCGGAAGGCGGCGAGCGAGTCGGGCCGGTCGGCGGGCGCGACATGGTCGAGCACGCTGATCCCGACGATCTGCCCGCGCTCCGCGCCGACCATCTCGCAGAAGGCGCGGTTGACCTCGGTGAAGCGGCCGTCGACGGTGAACAGGGCGATCCCGATCGGCGCGTCCTCGAACGCGGTCCGGAACTGCTCCTGCGCGTGCTGGAGCGCATCCTGCCCGGCACGCAGGTGCGCGACGAGCCAGCGGACCGCGCAGCCGATCGCGGTGCCGAGCACCACGAGCACGAGCACGCGCTGCCACGTCGCCGACGCCTCGCGCAGCGAGGACAGCGGCACGAGCGCGATCGCGAGCACCGCGCCGACCGCGAACGGCACCGCCTCGCGGACGAGCGCGCTCACGCGCGTAGGGCCGTTCTGCGACTTCACTCCCCGAACATCGGCCGCGACGCGCGACTTTTGACCATTCCGGTTCGCTTCACCGAGCGTGTGCGCGCCTGGAAGTGCGTGCGGGACCCGTGTGCGACCACGTCCTACCGGCGCCGAAACGGCCGGATGCCCCGTACTGTACGCGCCGTTCTACGAGACGATCGAAGGAGCAAGGGCGTGGAGGAACGGCTGGGCATCGCAGGTTCAGGTGCCATCGCGTGCGGCTTGGCGGCGACGGCAGCGCAGCACGGCGAGGTACTCCTGTGGGCGCGCTCGGACCGCTCGGCCGACCGCGCTCGCGGCATGGTGTCGAAGTGGGCCGGCAAGCTCAGCGAGGAGCCGATCGCAGACCGCGTCACGATCGTCAGCGAGCTGAGCGGGCTGGCCGGGGCGACGTTCCTCGTCGAGGCCGTCGCGGAGGACCACGCGACGAAGGCCAGCGTCCTCAGCGAGCTGGGACGCCACGCCGGCGGCGACGCGGTGCTGGCGACGACGACGTCGTCGCTGTCGGTCGCCGACCTCGCGCGCGAGACCGGAAAGGCCGACCGCTTCGTCGGGCTGCACGTCTTCAACCCCGTGCCGAAGATGGACCTGATCGAGCTGGCGTACGCGCCGGACGCCAACGGCGACGTGCGCGAGCGCGCGCGCAAGCTGTGCGCCGCGCTCGGCAAGACGGCCGTCGAGGTCCCCGACATCGCGGGCTTCGTCGTCAACCGCCTGCTGTTCCCGTACCTGTTCAGCGCGGTCGACCTGCTCGAGGAGACGAGCATGGACCCGGCCTCGATCGACCGCTGCATGCAGCTCGGCGCCGGGCACCCGATGGGTCCGCTCGCGCTGCTCGACTACGTCGGCCTCGACGTCTCGAAGGCGATCGGCGAGGCGATCGGCGCCAAGATCCCCGCGCGCGTGGAGGCGCTCGTCGCCGCCGGAGACCTCGGCAAGAAGACCGGCAAGGGCTTCCACGACTACAGCTGACGAGGTTCAGGGAGGTATGAGAGGACTCTCAGGGCTGGCTTAGGACCGCTTCAGGTGGCCGACGCATACTTCGAGATGCGACGTACCTCACAGCAGCACCTCCTCCCAGAAGCACGAAACCGGCCCGCGCAAGCGGGCCGGCTTCGTGTTGCAGGCGGACCCACCTAGCCCACCACGCTCCTCCTCCACCCAACCGCCGGCTCCTCTCAGACCGTGATGCGGTTGTGTGAAATGAAACGTAGCGCGTTTGGAGCTTTCGTGCACCCTGGTGCGGTTTTACGCGGTCAGGGAGCGAGCGCGTCGCGCGGTCAGGGAGCGAGCGCGTCGAACTGCCGCGCCAGCGCGAAGTCGGCCGGCGTCAGACCCCCCTCGCTGTGCGTCGAGAGCGTCAGCCGCACCTTGTTCCAGCCGTGCACGAGGATGTCGGGGTGGTGGTTCTCCGCCTCCGCCTGCGCGGCGACGCGATCGACGAACGCGATCGCCGCGACGAAGTCCGGGAACGTCAGGTCACGCACGATCGCCTCCCCGTCACGCCGCCACGCGCCGCCCTCCAGCCGCTGCGCGATCTCGCTCTCACTCAGTCGTGGCATATCGTGTCTCCCATGCGCATCGTGAGCCTCGTCCCGTCCGCGACCGAGCTGCTGTTCGCGCTCGGCCTCGACTCCGAGGTTATCGCCGTCACGCACGAGTGCGACCACCCGCCGGCCGCGCTCGCGCTGCCGAAGGTCACGCGCGACGCGCTCCCGTCCGGGCTGACCGCGGGTCAGATCGACGCCGCCGTCCGCGCCCGCACCGAGCAGGGCGAGGCGATCTACGAGCTGGACGCGGCGGCGCTGCACGAACTGCAGCCCGACCTGATCGTGACGCAGGCGCTCTGCGCCGTCTGCGCCGTCTCCGTCGAGGACGTGCGCGCGGTCGCCGAGCAGATCGACAGCAGACCGCGCGTCATCTCGCTCGACCCGCGCACGCTCGGCGAGGTCCTCGGCGACGTGCGCACGCTCGCGGAGGCGACCGGCCGCAGAGACGCCGGCGTCGACCTGATCGCCGACGCCGCCGCGCGGATCGACCGCGTCCGGCTCGCCGTGCGCGACCGTCCGCCGTTGAAGGTAGCCGCGCTCGAATGGCTCGAACCGGTCTACGTCGCAGGCCACTGGACGCCGCAGCTGATCGAGTACGCGGGCGGGATCGACCTGCTCGGGATGGCCGGCGAGCACTCCGAGCGGCGCGCCTGGGAGGAGGTCGCCGCCGCCGCGCCCGACGTCGTGGTCGTGATGCCCTGCGGCTACGACGCGCCGCGCGCGCTGGAGGAGGCGCACCGCTTCGGCGACCGGCTGGCTGGGCTCGGCGCCGGCGAGGTCGTCGCCGTCGACGCCTCGGCGTACTTCTCCCGCCCTGGTCCGCGGCTCGTCGACGGTCTCGAGCTGATGGCGCACATCCTCCATCCGGAGGCCGTGCCGGAGGCGCCGTCGGCGCCGTTGACGGTCGAGCTCTGACCGCGTTCGCCGCTGGCGCGTCCGCGCTCGCTCGCGCGCGCGGGTTCCAACTGGACAAGTAGGAACGCCCCTGTTTATGGTAGGTGGATGCCCTCCATCTCACGTACCGGTCGCGGTCTCGCGGCCGCAGCAGCGGCGGCCCTGCTGCTCGCCACGGCGCCATCGGCGCTGGCCGCCACATCCGCGATCACCGGCTCGATCAGTCCGAACAAGGGACCGATCGGCTCGCCGTTCACGCTGAACATCGGCTTCACGATCACGCCGACGACCGACGGCGAGCAGCCGACGCTCAACCGCGTCACGCTGATGTTCCCCAACAACGCGAGACCGAACGGCGCGATCTTCCCGGTCTGCACCGCCGAGGCGATCAACGCCAAGCGCGGCAGATTCACGAGCTGCCCGGCCGGGTCGAGAATCGGCGGCGGCAGAGTGCTCGCCGACGTGCCGAACGCGGACGTCTTCAACGTCCCCGCGACGCTGACGATCTTCAATGGCGGCGCGAACAAGGTCACGATCCACGTCTACGCGACCAACCCGGTCCTCATCAGCGAGGCGTTCTCGGGGACGATCCAGAGAGTCGGCGGCAGATACGGCTACAAGGTCGACTTCGTGCTTCCGGACTCCCTGCAGGAGATCTCTGACGGCTGGTTCGCGGTCGAGAAGAGAGTGACCTCGACGATAGGCGCGACGCGCGTCATCAGAGGCAGAAGACGCGGCTACCTCGAGTCGACGACGCTCTGCCCGAGAGCGCTGAGAGTGCCGATCGCCGGCACGTTCGACTTCCGCGCAGGCCACGGCGAGGGTCCGACCTCCGCCGAGGGCTCGATCGCCTGCCGTCGCTAGGCGACTCACGCAGCTTCGCCGTCCGGGCGGAGGAATCGCTCCTCCGCCCGGCGGCAACGTTCCTCGATGGCCAGAGTTTCGGTGTCCGGCCGCAGTGTGTTCACCCTCCGACACCCGGCCGGTTGGGCCTTTACGGGCTGGTACACGCTCGTTTACCATCGCCTCATGTCATCAAGAGGTCGCATCCTTTCCCTCGCCGCAGCCTCGGCGCTGCTGCTCGCCACCGCCCCCGCGGCGATGGCCGCGGAATCCGGGATAACCGGAAAGATCTCGCCGAACAAGGGGCCGGTCGGGACCCCTCTCGACCTGTCGATCGCGTTCACGATCACGCCTGCCGCCGGCGAGCAGCCGACGGTGGCGAAGGCGGTCCTGGACTTCCCCAACAACGCGGTCCACAACGGCAAGCTGTTCCCGTCGTGCACCGCCGCGCAGATCAACGCGAAGCGCGGCAGATTCACCAGCTGTCCGAAGGGCTCGCAGGTCGGCAAGGGCTCGCTGCGCGCCGACGTCCCGAACGCGGACGTCTACAACGTCCCCGGCAGAGTCACGATCTTCAACGGCGCGGGCGGCAAGAGCCTGACCGTCCACATCTACGCGACCAATCCGGTCCTGATCAGTGAGGCGTTCGACGCGCCGCTCGTCAAGACGAGCGGCAGATACGGCTACCGCCTGACGGCGAACGTGCCGGACACGCTGCAGGAGATCTCCGACGGCTGGTTCGCCGTGCTCAAGAGATTCAACACGACGGTCGGCGCGACGCGCACGGTCAGAGGCAGAAAGCGCGGCTTCATCGAGGCGAAGAGATGCCCGAGCGGCGGCAGAGCCCCGATCGGCGGCAGCTTCTCGTTCCGAAGCGGCACCGGCAGTCCGACGAGCACCACCGGCTTCATCAGCTGCCGCCCGTAGCGGACCAGGTCTGACAGAGACGCACCACGCGCGCCCGCGGATCCCGCGGGCGCGCTGCGTTGATGGGCGGTGCGGGCGGCGGGCGGCGCGAGCGGCGGCGGCGGGCGGCCCGAGCGGCGAGCGGGCCGCCTACATCAGGCCTCTGCTGCCCGCGACGGCGACGCCGCCGAGCACTGCCAGGACCGCGATCGCGATGCACGCCCCGAGGGTCGCGGCGCGCGGGAGGCGCATGCGGTCGCCCTGCTGGTAGATCACCGCGACGAGCAGGCCGCCGAGGAAGCCGCCGACATGGCCGCCGATCGAGATGCCGGGGAGCGTGAACGTGATCAGGAAGTTCAGGCCGGCCGTGAGCGCGAGGCCGGACGCCCACAGGTCGAGTCCGCGCGCACGCGCCTCGACGATCGCGGCTCCGAGCAGGCCGAACGCCGCGCCGGAGGCGCCGATCGTCGGGGCGGTCGGCTCCAGCAGCAGCACCGCGAACGAGCCGCACAGCAGCGCGGTGAAGTAGAGCGTCACGAAGCGCACGTGCCCGAGCACCGGCTCCAGCATCCTGCCGAGCACCCAGATGAACCACATGTTGAAGAGGATGTGGAAGAGGCTCGCGTGCAGGAAGCCGGATGTGACCATCCGCCATATCTCGTCTCTCTGCGCGATGTACGGCCCCCACAGGACACCGTTCTCGTACAGCGTCCCGCCGGCGTCGTTGATCCGCCCGCCCGAGGCCAGCTCGCCGACGTAGGCGAGCACGCTGATCGCGATCAGGACGTACGTCGCCGTCGGCTCCGTCGTCGGACGACGCACCGGGCCGCGGTGGACCTTCGTCTTCTCGCGCGAGCACTCGGGGCAGCGCATGCCGACCGGCGTCGGCGTCATGCAGTCGGGGCAGATCGGGCGGCCGCAGTTGGAGCAGGCGACGCCCGTCTCGCGCGTGGGGTGGCGGTAACAGGTGGCCATGGCCGAGCGGACGCTAGCAGCCGGACCTTTCGCGTTGCTGAGGGCGGTTTCCGCGGTGCGGCGCGGGCCGCTCAGTCCCGCTGCGGAAGCAGCTTGCGCGCCTCGTCGGCGACGTCGCGGACGGTCCGCTCGGCGAGGTCGAGCAGGTCGACCGACTGCGACTTGCGCTTGCGGTGGCGACTGCGGACGCGCAGCGCGACCAGCGCGGTTCCGGCGCCGGCGCCGACGACGACCGCGGCGGCCGGGCGCACCCAGTTGCGCGGGTCGCGCATCGACGACAGCTCCCACGCCTCCAGCTCGTCGGCGGCCAGCTCCGTGAGGCTCACGAGCGTGCTCTCGACGCGCAGCTTGAGGTCATCCGGTGGGTCGACCGGATGCAGCGCGGCGCGGAGGCGCTCCTCGAACTCGGTCGTGCTCACGCGCTCGGCTCCGGCTGGGAGACGATGCCCTCCAGCTGCTTGATCGCGCGGTGCAGCAGCACCTTCGTCGCACCGTCGCTGCGGCCGAGCGCGCGGGCGATCTCGCGGTTGTCCATCCCGAGCGCGAAGCGCATGATCAGCGCCTCGCGGCGATCGTCGGGCAGCTGCTGGACGCCGGCGAGGATCTCCTCCAGCTCCTCGCGCCCCTCGACGAGCGTCTCGGTCGTGTGCGGCGCGGAGATCAACCCCGCGTCCTCGATCGCGGCCTGCGGCTTGCGCGCGCGGTCGCGGTAGAAGTTCGCGGCGAGGTTGTGCGCGATGCGAATGAGCCACGGTCGCAGCGGCCGGCCGTCGGACTCGCGCAGCGCGCGCTCGTAGTGACGATACGCCTGCAGGAAGGTCTGCTCGGTGAGATCCTCGGCGTCGTGGTGGTTGCCGACGCGGTAGTACGCGTACGAGTAGACGTCGCGCAGGTGGGAGCGGTACAGCTCGGAGAACTCGCGATCGAGCTCAGCCTTGGATCTGCTCGGGGGATCAGACACCGCATTGGAGTATCCCGCGCCGGGGTCGGCGGGGCTAGGCCGCCTTCGCCTTGCGTGGACGGACGGTCGGCTTCGTGACCGTCGCCGTCCACTGCTCAGGCGCGATCCGGCCCTCGACGAGCGCGGCCAGGCCGGTCGTCGCGGGCGCCTGCAGTCTCGCCTGTTCCAGCAGCGTCGCGAGCAGCGGGACGCTGTCGACCGCCTCGGCCGCCTGGCCGAGCGAGCGGGCGATCTCCTCCGCCGGGACGCCCTGCGCGAGCAGCTCGCCGGCGCGGCGGTTGCGGCTGCCGTCGGCGACGACGGTCGCGACGAGATCGCCGGTGCCGGCGAGGCCGGCGAACGTCTCGGGCGCGCCGCCGTGGCGGCGGGCGAGCTGGGCGATCTCGGCGAAGACCTTGCCGGCGGCGGCGCCGGCGACGTTCGGCCCGGCCGTCGCTGCCGCAGCGGACGCAGCGAGCACGGCGGCGTTCTTCGCGCAGCCGGCCAGCTCGACGCCGGCGACGTCGCGCGTCGTGTGGACGTCGAAGCCGGCCGCGCCGAGCACGGTCGCGAGCTCGTGCGCGAACGCGTCGTCGGCGGTCGCGAGCACGATCGAGGCGCCGTTGACGAGCGCGTCGGCGGCGTGCGACGGGCCGCCGAGCGCGGCGACCGAGCGCGCCTGCACGCGCTCCGCCGCGTAGGCAGACGGCAGCGACGCGAGCGGCGGCACGAGGCCCTTGGAGACGACGAGGACGCCGGCGCGGGCGGGGATCCGCGCGCCGTGGGCCGCGAGCGCGGCGGGCAGTGCGCGGGCCGGAACGGCGAGGCAGACGAGGTCGTGCGCGCCCAGCTCCAGCTCGCCGGCGGGCGCGACGCGCACCGCCTCGGGCAGCTCGACGCCGGGCAGGTAGCGCTCGTTGACGCGCTCGCGCCGCAGCAACTCCGCCTGCTCGCGGGTGCGCGTGCCGAGGTCGACCTCGAGGCCGCCGCGCGCGAGCATCACGGCGAGCGTGGTCCCCCACGAGCCGGCGCCGACGACGGCGGCGCGGCGCAGCGGCGTGATGCCGCCGAGCCACTCCCACTGCAGCATCACGTTGGGCCAGATGCGGTCGGTGACGGCCGCCGCCAGCTCGCGCGAGGCGTTCTCGACCTTCGGGAACGTGAGCGGCTGGCCCGCGCGGATGCGGATCTTTCTCGGCCGTATGCGCCAGCCTCTGCGCACGTCGGTCGTGCCGATCAGCGCCAGCGGGACGACCGGCACGCCGGTCTCCAGCACGAGCCGTCCGACGCCGCGCTTGGCTCTGCCGGGCGGGCCGGGGCGCACGCGCGTGCCCTCAGGGAAGATCAGCACAGAGTCCCCGCGCGCGAGGATCGCCTTCGCCGTGTCGATCGTCTCGGTGTCGCCGTTGCCGCGCGAGACGGGGAAGGCGCCGAGCGAGTTCAGGAACCACGCCTGCAGCGGCTTCTTGAACAGCTCCTCCTTCGCGACGTAGTACAACGGCCGCCGCGACATCGTCCCGATGATGAACGGGTCGAGGAAGCTGCGATGGTTGGCCGCGAAGATCACCGGGCCGTCCGGGATGTGCTCCCGTCCGACGCGCGACAGCCGGAAGTAGAGGTGGAAGAACGGCTGGAAGACCGCGCGAACGATCCAGTAGACGACCGGGTTGACGCCGCGTTCGCGGGCACGCCGGTGGAGTGCGTCGTGGCTCTGACTCATCGGTTTACGTACCCATCCTCCACATGCGCGTTACAGGCGCGCAGGCGCGCGCTATGGTGCTCGGACGATGCGAATCGACCGCAGACGCACTGCGCGCGGTGCGCTCGCAGGCGCCGCCGCCGCGGCGATCTGGGCGCTCCAGCAGCCGCTCGACAAGCGCGTGTTCGGCAGCCGCTACGACGACGTCGAGCTGCTCGGCCGCTTCGTCACCGGCGAGCGCGGCGGCTGGTTCGCGCCGGGACTCGCGCTGCACGTGCAGAACGGCGCGCTGTTCGGCGCCGTCTACGCGCAGCTCTCCCCCAGCCTGCCGGGGCCGCCCGCCGCCCGCGGGGCGGCGCTCGCGCTCGCCGAGCACGTCGCGCTGTGGCCGCTGGGCCGCCTCAGCGACCGCCACCACCCCGGTCGCGCCAAGCTGCCGGTCCTGACGGGCAGCCGCCGTGCCTTCTGGCAGGCGGTCTGGCGCCACGCGCTGTTCGGCGTCCTGCTGGGCGAGCTGGAGCACCGCCTCAACGGCCCCCCGCCCCCGCCGGCCGTCGAACCCGAGCCCGACGACCCGCTCCAGCAGTACGTCTCGCGCAACGGGCACGGCGACCTCGAACGCGCGGCGGTCGGGCGCGGGTAGACTCGGCTGCCTTGCCCGAGTAGCTCAGCTGGTAGAGCACCTGTCTTGTAAACAGGGGGTCAGGGGTTCGAGTCCCCTCTCGGGCTTGCCGGCGGAATCGCCGTGGTGACGGGGATCGCGGCGGGTCGAGGAGCTGCGTCGCGGTCTGCGGCGACGGACGCTGCGGCGCGCGTGGTCCCGTTCCCGGTCCCGAACGCCGCCGCGCCGCCGATCATCCGGTCGACGCGCGCGCCGTAGTCGCGCTGCTGGGACTGCACGACCTGCGCGTAGATCTGCAGCGTGACCTTCGGGTCGGTGTGGCCGACCTGCGCCATCACCCACGGCACGTCGGCGCCGCCCGCGAGCAGCAGCGAGATGAACGTGCGTCGCAGCGTGTGCGGCGTCACCGCCGGCAGCCCGTGGGTCGTGCGCGACGCCAGCGCGACCGCCGGCGCGAGCACCGCGGTGCGGATCCCCGACGGCGTGTAGCGCTCCCCGCGCGTGTTGGCGAACAGCGGGCGGGCAGGGTCAGCGGGCGCGGCGGGGGCGGCCGCCGCGCCAACGGCGTGTACGGCGCCGGCGCCCGCCGCGCCGCCGGCGCCCGCCGAACGCGCGATGTGCGGCGCCAGCTCGGCGGCGAGCAGGTCGCTCACGACGATCTGCCGGCGGCCGGCCGCGGTCTTCGCGTCGCGGATCCGCAGCCGCCGGTACTCCAGGTCGACGTCGGCGACGTCGAGCGCGCACAGCTCGGCGACGCGCGGGCCGGCCAGCAGCAGCGTCGCGACGACCGGCCGGCGCGCCGGCGCGCTCGCCGGCGTCCGCCAGACCAGACCGCGGCGCACGCGCGAGACGAGCGAGTCGCTGACGCCGTGGCGCCGCGCCAGCGCGACGTTCGACTCCGCCGAGGCACGGATCGCGCAGACCGTCTCCCAGTCGAGCGGGCCGGAGGCGTCGAGCCTGCCGGCGGCGTCGAGCAGCGCGGCCGCCTGGTCGGGCTCCAGGAACGAGCGCTGCCCGCGCTGGGTCTTGAGCCGCCGCCGGCGGCCCTTCGCCGGGTTCGGTCGCTCGACCGGGAGCTTGTGCTCGGCGGCCTCGTCGAGGATCTGCGCGAGCAGCCCGATCGTCGCGTTGATGCTGTCGTTGGAGAGCGCGCGCCGGCCGGCAGCGCGCGCCTCGTCGCGCTCGGCCAGCTTCGCGGCGCGGTAGCCGTCGACGGCGCGCACGTCGAGCTCGGAGAGGCGGTGGCGCGCGAAGTACGGCAGCAGATGGTTCGACAGCCGCCACTCGTAGTCCTCGACCGTGCGCGCGCTCAACCCGCGCGACTTGCGCACGAACCACTGCGAGGCGAATGCGTGGAACGTCGGGTCCTCGTGCTCGGTCGCCCGCGACGCGCTCGGCGGCGTCCACGTGCCGCGGCGGACACGGTCGACGATCGCGCCGACCGCGTTCTCCGCGCGGGTCTCGTTCCAGCCCTCGATGTCGGTGCCGAGCTTCACTCTCCAACGTCTGCCGAGCGCGCGGAAGCGCGCGTAGTAGGTGACGCCGCCATCCGCGCGCGTGTAGATCCGGACCTCGCCGGTCGGCTGCCTGGGCATCGCGCCGGCCTACCCGCGCTTGGGGCCGACGCGCAGCAGCGACGTGCCGTCGGACGGTGCGGCCGCGGCGGCCGCCGCGCGTGAACGGGCGGTGCCAGTCGCCGCCGCGCTCGCCCGCCGCCGCGTCGTCGGCGGCCGCAGCCGCTCGCGCACCAGCTCGGCGTCGAACCGCAACCGGCCCTTGGATCCGTCGCCGAGCCGCAGCGCGCCCAGCTCGTCGGCGTGCTGATAGACCCACTCCGACCGCACCTGCAGCATCTCGGCGACCTGCTCGACCGTCAGCAGGCGCGCCGGCGGCCGCGCCGCGACCAGCTCGGCGACGCGCCGCGCGATCGTCTCCGCCAGCTCGCCGTTCATGCCGCGCGCTCCGGCAGCGACGGCAGCAGCGCCGCGACGTCGAGTCTGCGCGGGCCCGCGAGCCGGCGGCGCTCGACCATCTCCAGCGCGAGCCCGTGGCGCTCGCGCTCCAGCTGCCGCGCGACGTGGGCGTCGTAGGCGTGCTCGAGCCGCCGCAGCACCGCGCCGCCGTGGTCGGGATCGTCGACCGGCTCGAGCGCGAGTCGCCGCCAGCCGTACGTCGCGACGAACGACGCCAGCAGCGGGTCGATCCGCTCGAACGCCGTGATGCCGGCGGCGTGGTCGCGCGTGTGCCGCGGCAGCACGCGGCGGATGTGGCCGAGCGCCTCGTGCCACGTCGGCGCCGCGACGCGCCTGCCCGACTCGATCGCGGTGACGATCTCCGCGACGGCCGGGATGAACGGCGAGCCGCCGCGCACGAGCAGGTGCAGCGCCCGCTCGACGTCCGCGGCGTCGAACGGCTCGAGCAGGATGAAGTACGACGCCGAGCGGGCGTCGTCCCACTCGCCCTTCCAGCAGTTCTCGATCACGACGGCGATCAGCTGCCATTCACGTGGCGTCACGGACGACCCTCCCCTCGATCTCCTCAGCCCCGGGCCGCAGCAGCTCTGCGAACGCGACGGCGGCGCGGGTGCGGCGATCGCTGCCCCTGTCGCGGGCCGGCGGCCGCTCGGCGTTGACGGCGGCCGCGAAGCGGTCGAAGTGCTTGCGCAGCGTCTCGACCGTCAGCACGTTCGGCGCCCAGAAGTGGTGGCCGTCGACCCAGCGGATCACCTGCTCGACCTGCTCTGGCGTGCGGCCGTCGACACGCAGCAGGCGCTCCATCTCGGCGTGCCAGCGGCGCGTCGGTCTGAGCCTGGCGGACGCGTCGGGCTGGTTGGTCCGCGCCCGGGCAAGCTGCGACTGGAGCGTGCAGAGGCGTATGACGTCGGCGCCGAACGGCGGCGGCTCGTCGGCTGGAGCGGGTGCCGGCATGCGCACCGGCGCGGGCGTGCGCGCGGGCGCGCCGTTGACTGCGTCAGCAGTCACTCCTGTCCTGTCCTGTCCTGTAGGGGAGTCGCCGTGACCGGGCGTGACGGGCCGTGACGGACCGGTCGCCTCGCGCTCCCGCTGGTTGGCCTTGCGCATCGCCGCGCGCCCGCGCTCGTTGTCCTTCTCCCAGCCCGAGATGCGCGCGGTGAAGCGGCCGTCGGCGGTGTGGAAGTCGTCGAGCGCGCCGAGCGTGACGGCACGTGACAGGACGTGACCGACGGTCTCGGCGTCGACGAACGAGCCGCGCGCGCACGAGCGCACGCCGGCCTTCACGCGGCCGCCGTCGTTCTGCGCCTTCGCCTCGCAGGTGAGCCAGTCGATCACCGCCGGCCCGGCGCAGCCGAACTCCTCGCCGAGCGCGACGACCCACTCTCGCCGCCACCAGGCGGAGTCCTTCGGCCACCAGACGGTGCGTCCGTCGCTCATCGGGCCGCCTCTCCGCGCACGACGCGCAGGTGGGGGCGCGGGCGCGCACGCGCGACAGCGGGCGGCGCGACAGCGGGCGGCGCGACAGCGGGCGGCGCGGCGGCTGGCGGCGCGGCGTCGGGCGCCGGCGTGGCGCCGGCGGCGGGCGCAGGCGGCAGCCCGGGCGGAGCCGCGGCGCGAGGCGGCGCGGCCGCGGCGAGCCGCGCGCGCAGCTCGCGGTTCTCGCGCACCAGCTCTGTCAGGCGCGCAGCGGCGAGCCGGTCGAGCAGCTCGGCGACGGTCGGATCGCGGCTCATGCCGCTCTCCTGCGCGGGAAGACGACGGGCGGCTCCGACGGCTCGCCGCCGAGCACCGGCCAGTCGTCGAAGTCGACCGGCTCGATCTCGATCAGCGGTCGCCGCGCACGGGCGCGGACCTCCTCGTAGTGGCGCTCTCGCAGCTCCTCCAAGCGTCTGTCGGCGTGGCGCCGTCGCAGCGCGGCGGCCGCCGCCCAGCACGCCGCGCCGGCGGCCAGCGCCGCCGACGCGGACAGCGCGATCAGCAGCGAGATCACGAGCGCCCCGAGCAGGAACGTGACGAGCTCATCGAGCACCGTGGTCCTCCTGCCGTCGTGGGGGTGTGCGATGCTCAGTTCGCATCCGAGCCTCCATTCGGCTGCCGGCCCCCGGACGTTGCAGCGTCGCGGGGGCGTTGTGTTCTCTCATGGCCGCGGGCGTCAGGCCGCGGCGTTCAGCTTCCGCTCGTCGTCGAACAGCGACGCACGCGGAGACGCCAGCTCGCGCGCGAGCGCGGCGCGGGTCGCGTCGTCGGGCTGCGCGCGTCCGTTGACGATCCGCGAGAGCTTGAACTCGCTGATCCCGACGGCCGCCGCCACGTCTCGCTGGCTGCGGCCCGACGCGACGATCGCGAGCTTCAGGCGGGTCACGATGGTTGCCATGGCCAAGATCTTAGGGATCTCACCAAGATCTTGCAACAAGATCTTGCAATCGGCCGTGCACCGGCGATCCTGCCTCCGTGGCGTCCATCGACGATCGGCCCGAACCGGAAGAGGTCGCTCGCCGCGTGCGCGCGGCGCAGGCCTACGCGAAGCTCTCGCGCGAGGAGCTCGGCCGCGCGATCGGCAAGAGCGGGTCGGTGATCGACGAGATCACCGGCAAGCGCTCGCGGCTGCGCGGGGCCTCGTGGGAGGAGCTGCGCGCGATCGCGGCGCGCTGCGGCCTGCCGTTCGAGTGGTTCTGGGCGGACTTCGACCAGCTCGGCGAGATCGCGCCGGCGAGCAGAGCGCCAGCGCTCTTCAACGAGGGCATGACGTCGGCGCGCGACGCGCTCGATGACGCGCGGATCGCCTCAGCCGGCCTGCGTCGAGCGCGCGGCCCAGGTTCGATCTGATCGCGAACAGGACCTTCCCGACGCGGGAGGTCGCGGGAAGCCTCGACGCCTCCCTCGCGAGCACGTCGATCACCATCGTCAGCGCCGCGATCTCGGCGTTTGTCAGCGGCGTCTGCATTCGTTCTCCATCACACGTTTCACGTGGCCCCCACGGCCGCGAAGTCCGAAGTCCGCCCCCACTGCGTCGAACCTCTTCGACCAGTAAATGCCTCCATTCGGGCACTGTCAAATGGGGCCGTGAACGAGGCCCGGAAACGGCCCCGGTCCCAGAGATATGTAGCGCGTCGGTGCGCCAACGCGTCCCTTGGTCAGTCGCCGCCGACGCGTACGGTGCCGCCATGCCGCGCATTTGCACCACCGTCGACGGGGAGCTGGCCCGGCGTCTCCAAGCAGAGGCGCGCCACCGCAGAATCACCCGTGCCCGGCTTCTGCGCGAGGCCGCGATCTACTACCTCGGCGCCGCTGAGGCGGCCCGCGCCCTCGCGGACCTGCGCGCGCAACTCGACGAGCAGGCCGCTCGGCTGGAGCGGCTGGAGCGGCAGCACGGCAGCAGACCGCACCGACCGCACCCGCGAGTCGTCAACCCGGGATGAGGACGCGCGCGAGCGCGACGATCGCCCCGCAGAGCGCGCCGGCGGTCGCGCACCCGGCGACGACGATCCGGCCCAGCGACTCGCGCGCTCTCGATCCTCCCGCACGCTGCTGCAGGTCCTGCTCGAGCCGGCCGAGGCGGCTGTCGACGTCGCCCTTGAAGCGGACGAACTCAGCGTTCGTCGGCACCTGCTCCAGCTTCGTCCGCAGCTCACCCAGATCCGAGCGAACCTGGGCGTGCTCGCGCGCCGACGCCTGTTGGATCGCGTTGAGCTGATCGCGCAGACCCACCATGTTCACGTCGATCGCCTTGAGCGACGCTTCCATCAGGTCGCGCATCGTGATCTCGTCGTCGCGCATCCGCCCCGTCGCGCTCAGTACTTGATCCAGGCGTGGAGCGCCAGCGACGGCTGCATGTTGTTGTGTGCTGCGCCGCTGCCGTTGTTGTAGATCGAAACCCCGGCTCTCCCGGACGGGATGCCGTGCGCGTGGAGGCCATTGTCGCTTCCTCCCATGTTGTCGATCGCGCCGTACCCGCCGATTCCGTACAGCGAGAACGAGGCATTCGCTCTGTACGAGCCCCAGCCTGGGGCCGGCCGGTCCGCCGCGCCGTTGTGCGTTCCGCCGCCGTGGTTGTGCCCAGGATCGTAAACGTCATGCGCATGCACGCCGTTCTGCGCGGCGGTGAGACTGTGGGTCTCCGCACCGACGGCTGCGCCGATTGCGCGATGCGTCAGCGACCCGAACTGCGGCAGCCCCGGAGTCACGAACCCCTGTCCCACGCCGACCGGCGCGCGCCCGCGGAGGTCGGGCAGACCGAACGTCGTCGAGCCGTTTCCCGCTCCGAAGGTCGTGCCGATCGCGTCGAAGAGCGCTCTGTACGTCGTCCGATCCGGAAGGCCTCTGATGCCTCCGTCGCACGCGAACCACCCGAGCGGCGGCGTCCCGTTGAGGGCCGCCGACCATCTGACATCGCCCGGCTGGAACGACGCGGGGACCCAGCCCCCTCCGAAGTCGTAGTAGAGCACGAGCCCGTCGGTCGCGTAGTAGAAGCGGCCTTCGACGCCCGCGGCCGGCCGGGCGGCGAGCGTGCCCTGGTCGTAGCCGAGCACGACGTCGTCGAGCTGGTCGCGGAGTCTGACGACGTCGTCGGGGACCATCGCTCGATCCCCACCGCTCGGCGCGTGCAGCCCAAGTCGTGTCGATGGTCTTGCGGCCATGGTCAGCCCTCCAGGAGGTCGGTGTAGTCGGTCGTTCTCGCGGCGACCTCGTCGTAATCGACGTACGTCGAGGCGACGTCGTCGTAGTCGAGCTCGTCGGTGATCAGCACGTCGTAGATCAGCCCGGCCGGGATCCTGCCCAGCAGGCGCAGTCTCAGCTCCGCCTCGTCGACCCCCGGCTTGAGCCGGGATCTCTTGACGATGACGCGACCGTGGTATGGCGCGTCGGTGCCGGACGGCTGGTTGGGGTCGTATCGCTCCCGCAGCCGGACCGCGCCGGGCGTTCCGTCGGTGAAGCTCTCGGCGTACGAGAGGATCGCGCGCGGTCCGCCGCGCCAGAAGCCCTCACGCCCGCGGATCGCCGCGCGCCGATCGTCGTCGCTGAGCCGCTCGATGCCGCGGACGCCGGCGAGCTGGCCGACGAACGGCAGCATGTCGATCTCGCTCGCGGCTCCCGGAGCCCAGTCGACGTCGGTCGCCAGCGACCAGCCAGGAAGCTCGACGACGACCTCCTCGCCGTCGACCAGCTCCGTCCGTTCGCTGTCGCGGACGATGTCCGAGACGGACTGGCGCATGCGCCCGATCGCCTCGCACAGGTGCGCGAGCGCCCAGTCTTGGAGGTGGTCCTCGTACGCGAGCGGACCGACCGCGGCGTAGAGCTCGGCGCCGCACGACCCCATCGGCGGGGGTCTCGGCTCGACCGGTCTCGGCTGTCCGCCCCCGTCCGGGTCCCTGCTGACCGCGTAGACGGTCGTCATCTCGATCACCGTCGCGTCGTCCGCGCCGCGGCCGTCGAAGGTGACGGAGATCGTCTCGCCGCCGTTGTCGGTGACGGTCAGCAGGCCGTACTGCGCGGAGCCGAGATGGGTCCCCTCCGAGAAGGTTCCGCCCTTTCTCGATCCGGAATGGTGCCCGAGCGGCGCAGCCTGAACAGCGGGGATGCCGCCGGGCGAGTTGGTGCCGTCGTCGGCGGCGAGCATGTGGGCGTCGCCGGAGACCATCAGGATGCGGTCGAGGACGCCGGCCGCTCTCCACGACGCGATCAGCGCCGCCCGCTCGGTCGAGTAGCGGCCCCAGGCGTCGCCGTCGAGCCGTCTCGGATCGTTCCACGGCACGGACGAGATCACGACGATGACCGGCTCGGTCGCCGTTCTCATCACGCCGTCGAGCCACACCCGCTGCGCGGCGCCGAGCGCCGACTTCTGGTCGTCGTCGGGATCGGCGAGCGGGTCGCGCTGCGATCGGCAGTCGAGCACGACGAACCGGACCCGACCGCACGTCCAAGTCTGGTGGATCGCGACCGGATCGGCGAGCGCGTAGTGAGGCTCGCGCTCGCGGTAGACCTGCGCGGCGGCCGTCGCCGTGCCGCCGGCCTCCCCGGTCGAGTCGTGGTCGTCCCACACGTGCACGACGGGCATCGCCCGCATCACGGCGTCGATCCCGGTCGTGGAGCCGACCGTGTCGTAGCTCGCGCGCAGCCCGGCGACGGTCATCGGCCCGATCTCGTCCGGGTAGCCGAGATCGCCGCTTTGGATCATCACCTGCGCGCCCGACGCGACGATGCGCCGGTGCGTCGGAGAGACGCCGAACGACGGGTGCGCGCACGACCCGAACGCGACTCTGAACGAGGCCGGCTCGGTCGCCATCGTGCGGAACGTGCCGCGCCCGGTCAGGAGGAGCGTGCCGTCGACCTCGACGCCGTAGTAGTACGACGTGTCCGCACTCAACCCGGAGACGGGAAGCCGCAGCACACGCTGCGCGTCGACCGTCTCCGGCTCGCTGTAGAACGCACTCGACAGATCCGGCGTGGTCGACAGCGCCAGGCGCCCGATCGCGCCTCTGTCGACCGTGTAGACGACCTCGGCGGCCGCTGAGGTCACGCCGCCGCACCACTGCGTGAGGACTGCGGGCGTCGGCGGCGTGCCGGCACCGAACACGACGAGGATCCCGGCTGACTGGTCGCCTTCCCCTCCGAGCGACGTGACGGTCGTCGACACCGGACCCGCCGCGTGCACGACGCGATCGGCGAACGCCCCGCCGACGTCCTCTGGCACGAACGCCCGGTCGGCCGCGGCGAACGAGTCAGACCAGGACGCGTACACCCCGTCGTCCGGAGGATCCCAGTTGTACCACGTGTCCACCGCCAGGTGAGCGACCGCGAGCGCACCCTCCTGCGCCATGACCGGACCGACGGTGAGCGCTCTCACTCTCTCCGTGGTGGACCAGGTCGCCGCATGCTCGACATCGCCCAGTTCGCCGACGGCGTACTCGGCGATCCAGCCCGCGGCGTTGTCGGCGGTCGTCCACGTCCATCCGCAGACGTCGGCCGACGTGCCGTCCGCGATCCGGTACGCCATCGCGAGCGCGACCTGTCCGAAGCCGCTCGCCATGCCGTCGTCGCCGGCGATCAGGGTCCAGCCGGTCGAAGGTCTCGGCACCGATCCAGCCGACTTGTTGACGCTGATCGCACTGACGAGCAGCGCGCTCGCGGCGGCCGTTCTGGCGAGCGAGACGGCGAGCGACGTGACGGCGGGCGACGAGTACGCGGTCGCGTGCTGCCGTCGGGCGATGCCGGCCGCGTGGTGGGCTTGGACCCGCGCTCTGGAGAGTGCCGTGGGGTAGATCGCGACCTCGTCGAGCGCCCCGACCCAGTGGCTGCCTGCGTCGTCGGCACCGATCGTCAGCGGCGTGGACGTCGCCTGCAGCGGGCTCCACGATGCCGGGCCCGAGACGTCGACGCCGTCGAAGTAGATGCGCACGAACGGCGCACTCGCGTCCCAGGTGACGACGACGTGCGTCGTGACGCCCTGTCTCAGCGGCACGACCGCCTTGCAGATGTCCTGGACCGAGTTGCGGCGGAAGATGAGTCTGCCCGTGTCGTCGAAGCGGACGATGTACGAGCCCTCGCCCTTGTCGACGATCGGGCGGAACGCTGCGTCGGCCGTGTCGACCCGCACCCACGCCTCGATCGTCCCTCTCGTCGTGAGGTCGAACGCCGGCCGATCGGCGAAGCTGACGTGTCCGGCGCCGTCGAGCCTCACCGCACGATCAGCGTCTCCGCGCACCAGGCCGGGAACGCCGAGCGTGCAGCTTCCGACGTACGTGCCCGATGTGCCGCCGACCGCGTCGGCGGCTGAGGTTCCTCTCGTCTCGCCGAGCCGGATCCATGCCGCCGGCGCATCGGCCGTGACCTCGGAGACGTACGTAGGTCGGTAGGGGATCGGCGGGTCCTCGTCCAGCACGGTCGTGCCCACGATCGCGACCTGGTCCGCGCCGTTGCCGGTCAGGTCTCTGATCGGCGCCGCCGGCGTCGGCTGATCCAGAAGCCAGAGCGCGGCCGGTCTGCCGATCTCCAGCCAGCTGGTGAGCGACGGCGCCGTCGCGAGCGATCTGACCGCGGCGGCGTCGAGCTCAGAGGCCCAGACCGCGTGGGCCGCCAGCTCCCCGCCCCAGCAGTCTCCAGGGCCGGGCGGGTAGAGCATGCCCAACGTGTACGTGCCGCCGGTCGTGGCCGCCGCGTCGCCCACCACACCGTGCACGGAGGTGTGCAGCACTCTCGCTGCGAAGTCGTACGAGTGGAACGTTGCCGCGACCGACCCCGCAGCCTTGGTCAGCACGAGCAGCCGCCACTCATCGGCGGCCGCGAATCCGCCTCCGCCGTACGTCGCGGTGGCCCACTCGCCGGCGACGAATCCCACGCCGTTGCTCCCGATCACCTCCGCATGGAAGCCGAGCGGGATCCCGGAGGCGTCGTGCGCCCCGCCGAGCGCCCGGTCGACGCCTGGCGCCTGAGCGCGCGACCGCAGCAGGAACGCGAGCGTGACGGCTCTCGTCACGCCGGCCGCGCCGATCGACAACGTGACGAAGTCGTCGACCCCGTCGAATCTCCGGATCGGCATCTGCTATGCCTCCGTCACTTCGCCCAGGATTCTGGGGCCGGGTCTCGGCAGCGGCACGAGGCCGTCGAGCGCGACGTCGCTCGTGCCGGGGGTCCCGTTCGCGCGTGCGATCCCGAGGCTGGTCACGTAGCGCAGCCCGGGCACTTCGTTGAGCACCTGCGCCACCTCGAGGTAGCGCACGTTCGGCTCGTTGACCCACGTCGTGCCCGTACCGTCGGCACGGTCCTCTCCGATACCCCATCGCGCAGGCGACAAGAACTGTCTGAGCGCGATCACGGCGTCGTCGAGGACGGCTCTCGGGTCGTACGACGGCCACGCGATCGCTCTGAAGTCGACGTCGATCTCGGTGTAGATCGGGTCGATCACCGAGCACAGCCAGTTGACCTCGCGCAGGCCCTCGATGCTCGCCTGCACCGCCGCGCGCTCCTCTCTCGAGAGCGGGTCGCCGGCGGCGGTGATGACCGCCACCGCGACGGCACGCTCGACGGGGTTGCGCTCGCCGCCGTGCTGGCGCACGCTCACCGCGACCGTCGAGGATGCGGCCGCCTCGGCCTTCCACGGGCCGTATCTCGCTCTGCCGTTGAGCGTCACGACGACGGGCGCCGTGCCGAGCGGCCCGCCCGTCGCTCTCGCGCCATAGGCGGCGAAGTCGGTCTCGATCTGGGTGCTGGTTCTGGCGTGGGCGACGGTGATCGCTCTGCCGGCGCCGTCGTAGACGGAGCCTCTCCCGACGCCGACGGCGATCTCGATCACCTCGGGACGCCACAGCTGGTGGTTGACGGCGAGCGCACGCGCGACGTTGTCCTGCTGGCGCGCGATCGCCGCGAAGTCGTCGAGCAGCACCGGGGCGGGCGTGGCCAACGCGAGCGTGTCGACGAGACGCTGGAGATAGTCCTCGTCGGACTCCGCGTCTCTGCCGTTCGCAGACTCGCTGGCCAGCTCGATTCTCCTGATGAACTCGAACGAGCGGATCGGCACGACCGTCGTGCCGGTCGGTCTCAAGCCGTTGGCGTCCGCGCCTTCTCTGCCGGGCGCGGCGCGCAGATCCACGACCCCCTCGGGCGGATCGAGGTTGGGCTCGATCGTGTGCGGCGCGACGACCAGCATCGTCACGCCCTCGTCGCCGGACGTCTTGACGAGCACCTCCAGTCCGGCGGGGATCGTGTAGCCGGCGGTGTCGCGCATCGTGAACTTCGCTCTGGCCGTCGCGGGCACCGCGCGCTGCTGCTCGACCCGGTGCACCTTCTCGCCGAGCGGACGCAGGATCTGCTCGATCGGCACGTCCGCGGCGATGTCGCGCTCTTCGGCGACCATGCGCGCGTGCGCGCCGATCAGCCAGGACATCAGGTCGCCGTCGGCACGCTCCCAGCCGAGCCCAGCCGATTCCAGGTAGTCGTACGCGATCTGTTCGAGCGCGGTCGGGTCGGTTTCGATCTGTGGGCGGATCACGGCCACGGTCAGGACTCCTCGTCGATCAGGATGCGGATGCTCTCGGCGCGCAGGTCGTCGAGCGACTCGACGAGCTCGACGACCGCGTCGGCACGCGGTTCGGAGTCGAGCAGCGCAGCGCGCAGCTCGTCGACGTCGACGCCGCCGGCGGCCATCAGGTAGTTCGGAATGCCGAAGTCCGGCGCCTCGATCCGGGAGCCGAGCTCGGTCCGCGCCGCGGCCTCGACGCATTCCGCGATGTGCTGCGCCGAGTCCTGCTCGACGGTCGCGAAGCGACCGCGCTCGACGCGCAGCGGCAGAGACAGGTGTGGGTTTCCAGTCATGTCAGTCCTCCGCCCAGTAGCTGATGCCGTCGAGGCCGACGAGGTTCGTCACGGTTCTGGCCCATGCCGCGCCGGCGTTGATGAACCGGACCTCACCGTCGGGAAGTGCGTCGACGCGCATGCGCACCGGGACGGCGCCGGCATACCCAAACGTGATGAACATCCGGCGCGTGCTGGGTCGGAAGCCTCTTGGCAGCACGAGCATCGGCGTGTCGGCGACCCACTCGTCCGTGGCCCGACTGACGATCCCGCGCAACATCGTGAAGCCGCTGAGATCCTGTGCATAGCCGGCCACGAACCGTGGATCGGCGGCGGCATGGTTGGTCCACCCCGCGACGAACTCCGGGCTTCTCCAGTCCCGTGGCACGACCGGCTCGGGCTCGCCGGTCCACTCGCCGGAGACGACCCACGGCCGGCCGATCTCCGACATCACGACGAGGCAGCGGTCGCCGCGCGCGGGGACCGCACCGGGCGTGCGCGGCCATGACGCGACCTCCCACGCGTGGCGCGCGAGTACGTCGCCGTCGAAGTCGTCGATCGTGACGGTCAGCGCATCGGGGTCGGGGTCGGAGACGCGCGCCTCGAGCGCGAGCGGCTGCTGGGGGCGCTGGCGGCGGAGGGCGCTCATGCCTTCTTCGCTCCGACGTGTATGTGGTTGTAGTGGTTTGAACCGCCGACGTAGGTCCGCCAGAAGATCTGGATCCGGTAGCCGCGATAGTTGAAGGCGTCACCCTCGATGTGGATCTGCTGACCCTCTGCGTAGGTGCGCCCGAACAGTGCCGCGACCGCGATCGCCGCCCGGTTGAGCTCCGGAATCTGCGGCGTCGGCCCGGTCGGGTTGCGACCTCGGATCGCTATGTCGCGCGCCGCCTGCAGCGCGGTGTCGGCACCGTGATCCGAATCTGTGTCGCCGGGCGTGTACCCCCGTGAGACGCGGGCGCTCGGGGCGAGGCGGAGGGCGACCGCCGCACACTGGTCGACGATCCCCTTCGCACCGCCCTCGGTCGTCACGCGACCGTGACCGTCGACAGCACCCTGCTCCGGTCTCTCACCGCCGTCGCCGCCCACCTGCGTCGTCTCGGTCTGCGTCGGCACGATCGGCTTGCGACCCTTGACGAGCGTGATGCGGGCGGTGTCACCGAAGCGCGAGCGCTGATAGTCGCCCACGAGCCAGCGGCCGCGTTGGCGACTGTCTTCGTCGCTGCCGGCCGGGCCGCATGTTTCGTCGAGCACGACGACGCTCCCTGGCGGCGCCTGCCACGCACGCACGTTGCATTCGAGGTCGACCGATCGCAGCAGCTTGCGCGGCGCCCACTCCCAGTCGAGCAGCGTCACGCCGGGCGTCTCCTCGCCGATCGTCATCAGGCGCTCGCTCTGCATCAGTGCCTGATCGGCGAGGTAGTACGGCGTGTTGGCGACGACGAAGAAGCGGAAGCGGTACGACTCCGCGATCCGCATCGCGGCGTCCCAGTACGACTCGCCGCGCTCGACGGTGAGCGGCGCCTCGACCGTCCGCGTTACCGTGCCAGGCGGCATGCTCGTCCCGTCTCCCCCACCGAACTCGGCCACGAGCGCCCGGGCCTCGGGGAGGTAGCGCTCCCAGCCGCTCTGGCGCGCATACGCGTTGTCGGGCCAGTTGCTCGGCGCCTCGACGGTGACGGCGATCTGAACAGGGTCCGAGACGGTCCGCGCGAGCGCGATCGCGCCGTTGCCCTGGAACCCTCTCCCGCCGAGCATGAACGCACGCGCCATGCCCGCGGTGTCGTGCGGATCGGGCCAGTTCTTCGGGCTGCTCTGCAGGACGCCGTAGTAGCCATCTGCGGGCGAGAACGTGCCGGCGTGCGCGCCGAGCGCCGACTCGGCGATCCCGGCGAAGGCGATCGCGACCATCGCGACCTCGGGTGCGTTCAGCTCCGCCCCGACCGACAGCAGCGTGTTCGCCTCGGCGATCTGCGAGCGCGCGATCGGCGCGCCCTTCACGGTGAGTCTGGCGTCGTCGGCGATTCCGCGAGCGCGCCGGCGGACGCGACCGTCGCGGTCGCGATCGGCTCTGAAGCTCGTTCTGCCGGCGGCGGACCGCGCACGCGCACGGCGCTCCTCCGAGAGCGGCTCGTGCATCTCGGGAGCCGGCACTCCGGCCCGCTCGCACAGGCTCGCGATGAACGCGCGCTCTCTCTGTGCCCCGGCCGTCGTCTTGGTCGCCCCGAACGAATCCCGCAGCAGACATGCCGTGCGGTCCTCGAAGGTCAGCTCGAACACGTCGCGGCGCTTGACGACCGACCGCAGCCAGTAGGCGACCCCGTCGACGACGAGCTCGACCTCTCGCCCGAGCCGCTCGTCGTCCTCGCTGTGCAGGTCGAGCAGTCTCGTCTCGATCAGCCAGCGCTCGGGGTCGAGCACGCCGACGCGCACGATCGGCGCGCCGCTGATGCTCAGCTCCTCGTCGAAGCTGACGAGCCCGTCGCCGACGACGACGTCGATCTCGTCGCCGTCGAGCCGGACGTCGCCACGCAGTGCGCGAGTGGTTCTGTGCCATTCGACGGTGCTCACGTCGAGAGCCCCAGCAGCTGCACCGGATCGCCTCTGTCGACCGCGATGTGGAGGTGCGGTACCCCACCGCCGAGGCCGGATCTGCCGATCTGCTGTCCGCCCACGACTTTGGCGCCCGCTCTGACGCGCGGCGACCGCGTGCTGAGGTGCGTGTAGAACCAGCGGCGGCCGTCGTCGGTCTTGATCGTGACGGTCAGCCCGTCGGTGCGCCCCGAACCGTCGCCCACGCTTCCAGCGGCCTTCTCGACCGTGCCGCTGCGAACCGCGAACACCGTAGTGCCGACCGGGACCTCGATGTCGACGGCCTCGTCGGACTGCCAGTTGTGCGGCCAGTCGACGCGGCTGTGCGACCCGTCGCCTCCCGGACCTCCGAGGAACTTGCCCCGCGCCGAGAGCGGGTACCAGTAGCCGCTCGTGCCGACGCGGCTCGCGGCAGACGACGCGCCCGCGCTGCCTTCGCCCTCGCCCTCGTCCGCCGCCTCGGTCGGGACGGTTGGCTTGCGCCCCTTCACGAGCGTGATTCGCGCCTTGTCGGCGAAGCGCGAGCGCGCGTACTCGCCGACCAGCCAGCGGCCGGCCGCGGGACCGCAGTCGTCGTCGAGCTCGACGACGCTGCCCGGCGGGGCCTGCCAGGCGTGGACGTTGCACTCGACCTCGGTCTGCCGCAGCTCCTTGCGCGGAGCCCATTCCCAGTCGATCGCGTCGACGCCCGGCGAGTCCTCTGCGATCGTCATCCGCGGCCGGCTGTCGAGCAGCGCCTCGTCGGCGACGTAGTACGGCGTGTTGGAGACGACGAAGAAGCGGAAGCGGTACGACTCTGCGATCCGCACTGCGGCGTCCCAGTAGGACTCCCCGCGCCCGACCGTCAGCCGCGTCTCGGTCCGTCCGCCGCTCGACGTCGCGCCGCCCTGCATCGCGACCCCGCGGCCGAGATACGCCTCGACGATCGCCCGCGCCTGGCCCTCCCACTGGTCGTAGTCGGCCGCTGGCGGGCCTCTCTCGACCTGCTGGCCGAGCTGGCCGATCGTCCAGTCCGGCCGCAGGCGATCCCATCTCATCGCGCCGCCCTTCGACGCCCAGCCGGGATCGCGCAGGAACGCCTCCGCGTTGAACGCGACGTCGAGCGCTTGCGCCATCGTGACTGGGCGGCGCAGGTGTGTGTTGGAATAGTCGACCCGGGGCTGCAGAACGCCGTAAGAGCCGTAACCGTCTTCGCTGGGCGTTCGCAGGTTGGTCAGGAACGACTCCTGGATCGCGACCGCGATCAGCGAGACCATCACCTTGTCCGACGCACCGAGCCGCGTCGCGACCTCGAGCAGTTGCGAGGCGATGTCGAGCTGGCCGGGCGTCCCCCACGCCGACTTGACTCTCAGCCGGGCGCCGGGGGCGATCCCAGACTCCAGGCGGTCGTCGGCGGCTCTGCGGGCTCTGTCGCGCTTGCCTCTCGACGTACCCGTCCCCGTCGACTTGCGCGACTCCAGCTCCTCTTGCAGCGGATCCCGGGTGATCGGATCCTCCACCTTCGCCAGCGCGCACAGTCGTCTGATGAAGGCGCGGTGGTCGCTCGCGCCCTCCTTGTCCTTCGTCGGCCGGCCTCTGTCGCGCAGCCGGCAGACGGTGCGGTCCTCGAACGTCAGCTCGAACACGTCGCGGCGCTTGACGACCGACCGCAGCCAGTACGCAACGCCGTCTACGACCAGCTCGACCTCGCGACCGAGCTTCTCGGCGTCGTCTCTGCGGAGGTCGAGCAGCTCGGATCCGACGAGGACGCGCTCGGGGTCGAGCACCCCGACGCGCACGATCGGCGAGCCGCTGACGCTCAACTCCTCGTCGAAGCTGACGAGCCCGCCGCCGGCGACGACGTCGACTTCCTCGCCGTTGAGGTGGATGTCGCCGTCGAGCGCCCGCGCCCGGCGTTCCCACGCGACGACGCTCATCTCCCGCCCCCGACCGGATACTTGACTTTGTCGCCGGTTCTCGGCTTCCACCCGCGATGTCGTCCGTTGAGCCGCAGGAGCTGCCGCACGCCCTCGGTGACCTCTCTGTTGCCCTTCTTCCCGAGGCGTATCCGCGCCACGTCGGCGAGCGTCTGGCCCTTTCTCATCTCGTGCAGCTTCGTGCGCGCTCTCGCTCTGCTTCTGATCGTGACGAGTTCGACCTTGACGTACTCGCGCAAGACGACGGTCGCGAACGCGCGTACGCGCACGCCTCTGACGACGTCGACGTCGCCCCACTGGATGTCCTCGACGAACCACCGGGCCTGCTGGGCGGGCACCTTGCCCTTGATCTTCAGCAGCGGCGGACGCATCCCGCGAGGCGCACCGACCGGCTTCCGGCCGAACGCATCGAGCGTTCTCATGTCGCGGTCGCAGTTCGCCCACGGGGGCTGGACCGGCCAGCCGCCGAGGATCAGGCGCAACGTCAGCCGCTGCGACTGCGTTCCGCGGAAGACGGTCGCCGACACCTGTCCCGGCCGCTCCTCGTCCTCCCAACCGCCGTAGCCGCCCTCGGACATCGAGTAGCCGTCGTCGAGGTGCGCACGGACGATTCTGCGCGTCTCGTCGGAGACGAGGATGATCTCTCTGCCGAGAGGTCTCACGCTTCGCCGATCGTGCCACCGCTCATCTCGCTGCACCCGTGCCAAGGCTCGCTTCCAGGCCCCGAGATCCAGTCCCTTCCGCTGCATCACGCACGCCCCCACTGCTCGTCGTCGTCGATGTTGCGCACGAGCGTCCGCGCGATCTCGCGCCCGTCGAGGTGCTGGTGGACGTGGAGGTCGCGGCGACCGGTCGCCCGCGGCGCCGCCGTCTGCCGCTCGAGCAGCTCGCGCGTCCGGTGGGCGGGCACGACGTTCGAGCCGGCGGGGAGGCGGACGATCTCAGGGCCGCGCTCGCCGACGACGGTGATCTCCCCCGGCCGGACGATGCCGCCGCGGGCGCGGGGCTCTCCGCCGAGGCCCGGGCGAAACGTCTGCCCGAATCGGCTGAACCCCGAGTACATGTCTCCGAGCAAGCCGCCGGGCCCGGGGTCGTTGCCCGTGACCTCGCTCATGATTCTGCCGATGAAGTCGTTGGCGCCGAGCGCGTCGCCGAGTATGGGCGTCAGGCCGGCGGCCTCCCGGATCCAGCCGAACACGCCGCCACCGCCGCCACCGCCGCCACCGCCTCCTCCGCCACCGGCCGCGCCCAGGACGTTGCTGACGATGGACTGGAACTGCTGCGCGAAGGCCGAGCCTGCCGCTCTGCCGGCGGCCGCGCCGATCAGGCTGCCGAACGCGGCCCCGACTCTCTCCAGATTCGCGGCATACCCTGCCAGCGCCGAGCCGAGCAGGCGGCTCATCCCGCGCGCCGCCGTGAAGGCCGCTTCGCGTCCCGTCTGGCGTCCGACCACGCGACCGGCTCTGTTGCCGACCGCGGTCCACCGGCCTCTGTGCGCGTCGAACGCCGGGCCGATCCGTGCTGCAGCGGCGCTCGCCGCGCTGGCGGCGGTTCTGTCGCCAGCGACCCGGCCGGCGACGCGAAACGCGCTGCTCTGTCCGAGAGCGGTTCGGAACGCGCGAGCGAACGCTCTCGCGCCGACGCGTCCCGCCGGCGCCCAGCCTCTCAGCCGCGAGGTCAGGAAGCCGGCGCTCAGCAGGCTGCTCCAGACGCCCGACGACCGGAAGGCTCTTGCGAACACTCTCGCGCTGCCGCGTGCCGCCGCTCGCGAGCCGCTCGCGTCCGCACCGGACGACCCGCTGCTCGCATCCGTGCGCGCGACCGGGCGCCGACTCGTCGAACTCGGGCTCGACGAGCGCCGGACGAAGCCGCCGCCCTCGCGCACGAGCACACCCGGTCGCGCCCCTCCGAGCGAGCTCGCGCCGTCGGACAGCCGCTGGTCCGTCTGCTGCCGCTGCTGGCGCGTGAGGCTCTGGCCGGCGCGCTCGAGCTCGCCGAGCGCGACGGCGATGGTGCGGGTGCCGCCGAGCGCCTGCGAGCTGAGCCCGAGGAGCCCTCTCGCCATCCGCTTGAAGCCGCTCTCCGCGACCGCGGCGCCGGCAGTCGCGGCGGTGCCGAGGCCGCTCAGCGCGAGCGACGTGGCGTCGAGGCCGGCGTCGACCGCGCGCTGACCTTCCAGGCGCAGTCTCACGAGGATCTCCTCGCTCACGACTCACCCCCAGGTGAGTTGGGCGACATGGTGCGCGAGCCGTTCGTCGCGCTTTGCCGCGAACCGATCCGCCCCGGCGAGCCGCTCGCGCCAGAACGCGCGCTCGACCGCATCGCCGGCGAACAGCCGCTCGGCGATCCGATCAAGCCCAAGTGCAAGCGCAAGCTCCACATCTCGTTGCTCGTCGAGGCTCAGCGCCCCGGGACGATCGCCTCGGCGATCTCACGGGACGTGTTGGACAGCCAGCGTTCGATCTTGTCCGCGAAGTCGGCCAGCTCGATCACGTTGACGACCGGGAACGAGCCCTCGCCGCCGGTCGTGAAGGCAGCGATGACGGCAGCGGTCGGCGAGTTGACGTCCGGCGCGCCGATCGCAGCACCGAACTCGGCGTTGAAACGCAGCGGACCGGAGACGCCCGGCAGCGGCTCGAGCAGCCGCTCGCCGTCGCCGTCGACGCCGGTGGCCTCGTAGAGCCCGGCGACGGTCTCGGCGACGAAGCTCGCCATCCAGTCCGGCGTTCCGACCTCGCCGGTCAGCCGTCTGACGAACTGGTCGTCGGGCACGGTCACGCGCGCCACGAGCGCCGGATCGTCCCAACCCGGCACAGGCAGGAACAGCTCGGCGGCGCGACGGCGGCGCGTGTACGCGCGCCGCAGGCCGGCGAGAGCGGAGTCGACCGCGACCGCGGTCTCCTCGGCCTCCCTCGCCGTCTCGTCGCGCTCGCTCACGACGGCGTCCAGTGCCCGTGCGGGGCCACGACGACTCTGTAGAGCGCGGTGCCGTCGCCTTCGGATCTGAATGCGGGGCGCGTGACCTCCTTGAGGATCCCGCGAATCGTCTCGCTGGTTCCGGGCACCGGATTGCGGTTCTTGTCCTGGGCGTACACGGTGACCATCGCCGGGCGCCCGATGTTGCCGCCGAGCTCGCTGCGGACTCTGCCGTCGATCGTCCCGCGGTACGCACGCTCGAGGATCACGTCGCCGGTCGCCGCGGCAGCGGGCAGCGCCTCAGGATTGACCGCGCCTCCGGCGCGGTAGCTTCTCGTGTCCGACGTCGTGTCTCCGCCGTCGACGGAATCCCACTCCCCGGGCACGTCGATGTTCTCGACTCTCAGGACCGCGGAGAACTGCCATTCCCCGGTCAGCGTTGACTCTCTGAAACTCATCTGCGCGCGCTCCTAGATCGTGTCGCCCGCGGCGACCTGGGTGATGGTCAGCTCGATCGTGTGGGCCGACGGCGACGGCCGCAGCGCGAGGTAGCCGACGAGTCGCGGCCGAACCTCCGGGCTGGTGTCCGCCACGACGCTCGCGTGGAACGCGTCGCCGGAAGACTCGCCGTACAGCGCATCGCGGCTGTACCAGTCGGCGCAGATCGCCACGAGGTCGCCGGTCGCGACAGCTGCCAGGTGGCCGCGGCCGTCGATCGTGCGCTTGACGTGCCGGCGCAGCACGGCCTTCGCCTGCGCGTGGATCGCCATCGTGACGCGCATCGCCGAGACCTCGGCGTACTGCGGGTATCTGATCGGGTCGACGGCGGTGATCGCGTCCTCGGCGTACACCTCGCCGCGCGCGTCCTGCACGATGACGGTGATCCCGGCGTCGAGCAGCTGCTCGCGCTGGGCGCGCGACCAGGCGGTTCTGACGCTGACGGGCGTCGCGTACTCGCCGAACGTCCACGCGCACGGCTGGCCGGGACCTGCGCCGTTCTCGCGGTCGGCCTGCGCTTCGCGGCCGGTGTGGACGCCGGACGGCGGCACAGGGATCGTGACGCCGGCCGTGGTGATCTGCGGGTAGCCGGCGAGCAGCTGGATGTATCTCGCGTTCGGCAGTCTGCGGATCGCGGCCGCGTCGGTGGCCAGCGTCGCCACGTCGGCGATGTCGGGCATGTCGGCGCGTGCCAGGCGATTGGTCGCTGCGGCGTGGTCGGCGAGCGCCGTGTGCATGAGGACGGTCGTCCACCCGGACGCGCAGACCGAGCCGGCGCCAAGGCTCTCGTCGAACGCCGTGAGCGCTGCGACGGCCTGTCTGTCTCTGATGCCGGCGTAGTCGTCGTCGCCGCCTGCGAGCGGCTGCGGAGTGGACGACGCCACGGGCGGCCACGTTCCGACGCCGATCGTCGCGGTCGCGTAGCCCGACCGGTTGATCAGGTCCTGCGCCTCGAGCGCTGACGCGCAGACGCCTCTGACGAGCTCGGCGCCGTCGAGGTCGACGGTCACCATGCGCGCGCTGGTGGTGTCGCTCGCGGCGGTGACGCGAACGCCGTGATACCAGCTGCCCGGCCCCTCTGCTCTGACGGTCAGCACCGTCGCAGCTCTGTCGTCTCTGAGCTCGAGCGTCGCCGTTCTGTGCGCCGGGCCGACGACGCGTGACAGAACCGCGCGCGCGCCGCCCTCGGCGAAGTACGACTCGACCGCGCGCAGCGTCGAGTAGCCCGTGTGGTCACCGACCCGCGTGCGCAGCTGGGAGACCGACCGGACCTCGATTGGGACCTCGACGGGGCCGCGCTCGCAGACGACCGCCTCGAAGCGGGTCGAGACGTCGTCGGCGGGGAGCTCGGCGGCGCCGCGGTCCCCCCGGCGCACGATCACTTCGGGCAGCGGCATCAGCTTGCGTCTCCTGCGTTCGTGGCGGGCATCTCGACCAGCAGCTCGCTCGCGATCTGCGCGCGCGTGCGGTCGTTGTCGGGCGCCTCGCCGGACTCGCCGGGCGCCAGGATCCGGCCGCCCTCCAGGTCGACCGTCCCTCGTGCGACGTTCTTCACGGTGATGGTCTGGCTCATGGGTCGATCTCCTCGACGGGGGTCGTGGTCAGTGCGATCTCCTCGACGCTCGGCAGCTCGCCCGGGTCGGCGGGCAGGTCCTCGAGCGGCGGATCTCTGAGATCGAGCGGCAGCGGGCCGCCGAGATCCGACAACAGGACGCCGGAGACGGCCAGCACGTGGCCCTCGGCGTGGAGCAAGCGGTCGTCGTGGCCGTCGAGTGCCGCGTCGCCGTCGCCCTCGAGCTCGGGCGGGTCGCCGGCGAGCACGCCGAGCCAGCGAACCTGGAAGCCGGTCGCGCGCGGCAACTCGTGCAGCAGCAGGTTCGCGGCGCCGAGCGCGAGCAGGCTCGCGGTCTCCGCGCCGACGTCGTCGCCCGACACCGCCGTGACGGCGTGCACCTCGAGTCTCAGCGTCCCCGTGTAGGTGCCGTCGCTCGCGCGGTGGCGAACGTCGACGCTGCCCGGACAGGCGAGCACGATCAGCGGCAGCTGATCCTCGGTGCGGCGGCGCGCCTGCTCGCGAATCACGACGTCGCGCGGGCGGTCGATCCGCAGCACCGGTCTGCCGACCGGGGTCTGCTGGCGGACGATCTCGTCGACGTAGATGCCGAGCCGCTCGGACAGCAGCAGCTCGCGCGCCGCGCGCTTGAGCGACCACGGCGTGACGAACGGTCCGAGCAGCCGCACTCTCGGTTCGGGTGTGCTCACGGCGGGCCTCCGCCGTCGAGCGGGCAGCCGGCGACGATCGCCGCGGCGACGACTGCGGCGGTCTCTCTCCACAGCTCGCCGAAGGCGGCGAACGCCGTCCCCTCACCGGCCGTGCGCTCGGGGAAGAACGACACTTCGACGAGCTGGGCGGCGCGGTAGGCGGCCGCGTTGGCGGCGGCCGCTCTGAGCGTGTCACTGCACGGGCTGCGGCCAGGGAACCTGACTGCGACGTCGGCGCACGCCAGCTCGATCAGTGCGCCGACCTGCGCGAGCGTCGGGCGCGTGGCGGTCGTGAATCTGCCCTGCTCGGCGGCAGGCGTGTGCGCGATCGTGCCGCGCCCGCGCGTGCGGGCGTGCAGGATCGCGGCGACCTGGTCGGGCGTGGGCGCCCAGGCGGGTGCGGCCATGGCTACGCGTTCACCTCATCGTCGGATGACGGCTGGACGGCGAGCGCGTGCTCGCCCTGAGCAGGGGAAGGCGCAGTCACGACGCCGCCGTCCGTGTGCCGTCCCGGGCGCCCGCCTCTCTGTGGCGCCCGCAGCTTGTCCTGCAGGTACTGCGCGACGACGCCGAGTGCGACGAGCGCGGCGGTGACCTTCGCGGTCGTGTCACCACCGAGGCCGATCCCGAACGGCTGCACGAGCGCCAGCGCGGTCGCGAGCACGGCGCCGGCGGTGACCGGCAGCCGCAGCTTCACGAGGTCCTCGAGGAAGGCGCGCGCGAACGTCATCTCGCCGCCTTCAGGAACAGCTCGCGCTCGGCGCGCCGGCGGCGCGTCAGGCCCGGGAGCGGGCGCGGCGGGTGGCCGGCCTTGTCCCAGCGCAGCAGCTCATCGGCCGCGGCGCTCCAGCGCTGCGCGCGCAGCGCGCGGCCGATCCCGGTCTCGGCGCCGAGCGCGCCGGTCCCGACGTTGTAGACGAACGAGACGAGCGCGTCGTGTTGGTGCTGGGTCAGCGACAGCCTGAGCGCGCGGACGGCAGGCTCGTACTTCTCGGCCAGCTCCTGGCGCAGCAGCTCGCGCGCCTCCGCCGGCGTCAGCCGTCCCGGTGTCGCCTGGGCGGCGAGCCATCTGCCGCGGCGGTCGACGGCCGTGACGGGCCCGAAGTGCAGCAGGTGGCCGTAGCCGACCGTCGCATGTCCGGCCGGGTCGTCGTAGGGATGCGCGAAGAAGCCCTCGAACTGCTCGATCAGCGCGAGGCCGTCAGCGGAGATCCGGCGCGCGGATGCGCGCTCGGCGGCGGCACGGTCGCGCGCGGCATGGCGCCGGCGCGACCAGACGCGCCAGCCGTAGCGGCGCCGCAGCGCGGCGAACGTCTTCGGGCCGACGAGTCCGTCCTCGGTCAGGCCGACGCGCCGCTGGAAGGCTCTCACCGCGAGCGCGAGCGGCTCGCCGTACTCGTCGCGCCGCGTGCGGTCGCGATCGACCAGCCCCGCGAGCTCCAGGTAGGTCCGCACGGTCTTGACGTCCGGCGTCTTCGCGCCGCGGCGCAGCGGCCGCGCGCGCAGACGTTCGAGCACCGTCCGCGGCCGCGCGAGTCTGCGCGCGACGCGCTGCAGCGCGGTCGCGGAGTCTGCCTCGACGTGCCAGCCCTCGCCGGGGACCGTCAGCGTCGTGGCGAGACCTTCGCCGCGCAGCCAGGCGCGCACGCCGGCCGTGCCGACGCCGGCGAACTGGTCGATGTCGAGCGCGTGGTCCTGACGGCCGGTGCGGATGTGCGGCGCCGTGTGCGACGGCACCGCCGCGAGCGCGCCGACGCCGGCGCGCCAGAGGTCGTACAGGCGCTGCTGCTCGGCGAACGTGCGGCGGCCGCTGTTGAGCCGGAACGCGACGCCCGCCCGGCGCGCGCCCGAGAGGACGTCGAACCAGTCGTCGCTGACACGGTGACCGTCGAAGTGGACCATCGCGGCGCAGCATCGGCCGCGAGGGCGCCGCTCGCCTAGCGAATCGGCGGTTCCTCCGGAGGTTCCGCCGAACCGCCGGAAGTTCCTCCGTCCGTCGCATTAGGATGCGACCGTGCTGCTGAGAGAAGCCCGCGATCGCGCCGGGCTGACCCGCGAGGCGCTCGCGCGACGAGCCGGGGTCAGCTCACGCCAGATCTACGACATCGAGCACGCGCTGTGCTCACCGCGACGCGCGACGCGCACCGTGCTCGCGGTCGCCGTCGGCGTCCCGCGCGACCAGATCGCGTGGCCCGCGTCGACCGCCCGCGACGCCGCCGCGCGCCGCGCCGCCTGACGGCGCGCTGGTCCCCTTCCCGGCCCCGAACGCGCTCGGAAAGCGTGCCCGATCGGCGCGCTCGGGCGCGTCGGCCGGGATGCTGCGATCCCCTGCACGGCAGGCGATCCCGCCGCTTTCGGAGCGTTCGCCGTCCGCCTTGTAAACAGAGCGCGAGTGGTTCGAGCCGCGCGGCTCAGCCCGGCGTGGCGAACGTGCCGCCGGGCGGCGGCTCGGGACCGCCGGCGGCGGGCAGCTCGAGGCCGGTGCGGCGCTCGGCGCGCCACTGCCACAGGTCCTTCGCGAGGATCTGCAGGGAGGCCGCGACGGGAACGGCGAGGATCGCGCCGGGGATGCCGAGCAGCGTGCCGCCGCACAGCACGGCGAAGATCACGCCGAAGGGGTGAATGCCGACGGCCCGGTTCTGGATCCGCGGCTGGATCAGGTTGTTCTCGACCTGCTGGTAGACGATCGCCCAGATCACCCAGATGATCGTGTCGAGCGGGAAGTCGGCGAAGACGGTGACGATGCCGACGATCACCGCGCCGATCGTCGCGCCGACCATCGGGATCAGGTCGAACAGCGCCGTCGCCACCGCGAGCGGCGCGGCGAACGGGATCCCGAGGATCGTCAGGACGATGAACGTCGTTATGCCGGCGATCAACGCCTGCAGCAGCGCTCCCGCGACGTAGGCGCCGACCGCCTGCGACATCCTCTCCAGCGTCATGGCGAACCGTCTCTGACGGTCGGGAGGTTGGAAGGAGAGCAGCATCCGGACCCAGCGTGGGCCGCTGCCGAGGATGAACGCGGTCATGATGAAGATCGTCACCGCGGCGAAGATCGAGTTCACGAAGCCGACGCCGACGTCGCCGAGCAGCTGCGCTGCGTCGCCGATTCTCGACGGCAGGTCGTTGGCCCAGTCCTGGACCTTTCTCGTGATGTCGTATTCCTCGTTGAGTCTGGTGAGCTTCTCGTTGTTGTTGACGTAGTCGTCGAACTCACGCGCGTAGTCGGGCACCTTCTCGACGAGGTGCGTGCCTTCGCGCACGAGCGGCGGGATCACGATCGCCATCACCGCGACGGGCACCAGCAGCACGAGCAGCAGCGTCACCGTGATCGCGAAGCCGCGCTTCATCCATCTGCTGAACCAGGCGACCGGCCCCGACAGCGCAACCGCGACGAAGCAGGCGATCGCCGCCCACCCCAGCGGCTTGCGCAGCAGGTACATCAGGTAGAGCCCGAGGACGATCGCGACGACGGTGATCGTCGTGGTGAAGACGGTGCGCGCGATCGAGGACGGAGGAACGTCAGGGCCCATGCCGGGTCCTGATTCGCGTCGCGCGGCGCGCATCCTGCATGCGCGCCGCGCGTCGCGGTCAGGCGATCAGCAGGTGGGGTCGTTGGGATCCTCGACGCAGACCGTCCACGGGAGCGAACGGCTCCAGTTGGTCGAGCTGCCCGGGATCGAGCCCTTGAACGTGTAGGTGCCCGGCGTCGAGATCGTGAACGTCGCGACACCCGAGCCGTTCGTCGTCTGTCTGTAGGTGCCGTCCGTCACGGTGTAGCCGGACGCCGCCGAGCTGGTGCTCGCCGGGGTCAGCCAATGCGTGCCGGGCGGGTACGCCGGATCCGGCGTGTCGGGCGTGTTCGGCACGTCCCAGCGCGTCAGCGTGAGCGAGAACGACGTGCCGATCGACACGACGGTCGGGTTTGCGCCCGTCCACTGCAGGATCGGCGAGTACGGCCGGTAGTTGGGGTTCGGGTCGTACGTCGTCGCCTGGAAGACGAGACTGTCACCGTCTCTCAGTCTGAGGTCGCAGATGCCCCAGTCCGCGTAGTTGCGGTTGATGAATATCCCCCAGCTGCCCGGCGCGAATCTGTGCGTCTCTCTCTCGATCGTCTCGATGAACGTTCTGCGGTCCCAGCTTCCTCTCGTCGCCTGCTCCAGCGCCTCGGCGGCGGTGTTGTCTCTGCATCTGATCGGCAGCTGCGTCGACGTGCCGTACTGGTTGGCGTAACCGGAGCCCGTGCCGATCGCGACTCTCGTCTCCGCCCGCAGCGTGCTCGTCTGGCCCTCGACGCGGACTCTCACGTAGTCCGTCGCCGACGCCCCCGCCGGCAGCGCCGCGCACGCCGCCACGACGGCCGCGAGCGGGAGGGCGGCGCGCCGTGCGCGCCGCCCGAACATCTCCTTGACCTGCATTCACAACCCCCTTCTGGTGTGGGCACTTCCGGTCGCCGACGCACCCAGCGTCACCGACCGCGTCGCCGTGACCGTCCGTCCGGCTGCGCCCCGCGCCGCCACCCGGATCGTCACGTCGAGCTTGGAGCTGCGCGCGAGCGCCGCGCGCTGGCGCGCACCGAGCCGCAGCGTCAGCGCGCCGCCGCCGCGACGAGTCGCGCGCGCAGCCTGACCGGCGACGCGAACCGAGCCGGTGACCCGCACCACCGCGGTCGCCTTCGCCGTCTTGACTCTGCACGAGACGGCCGTCCGCTTCCGCACGAGACGGCACGCCACCGTGAAGCTGGGCGCCGCGCCGGCAGGCCCGCGAGCACCAGCCGGCCCTGTGGCGCCGGGGGAGCCGGTGTCGCCCTTGGCCCCGCCCGGTCCGGCCGGGCCGTCTCTGCCGGCCGCGCCGTCTCTGCCGTCCGCGCCGTCTCTGCCACCCGCACCGTCTCTGCCGTCTCCGCCACCCGCACCGTCTCTGCCGTCTCTGCCGTCCGCGCCGTCGCTGCCCGGCGCTCCGGTGTCCCCTCTGTCCCCTCTCGGCAGCTCGCCGGCGACGCCGACCAGCGCGACCTCCACGGCGCCGGCGGCGGTCCGCGCGACGAGCGTGCCCGTGCGGACGCCGTCCCCGCTCGGTGCGAAGCGGACGCGCGCGGTGCAGGTCGCGCCCGCCGTCAGCGTCTCGCCGGTGCACGTGTCCGCGCTGACGATGAAGTCGTCGCCGTGCGTCCCAGCGGTGCTCACGCGCGTGAACGGACCGGCCCCGTCCGGACCCGCCGTGACGGTGACCGTCCGCGACGCGCCGATCGTCCAGAGCGGCTGCGTGCCGAAGCCGCGCGCGGTCGGCCGCGCGGCCGCGGGCACCTGCAGCGCGAGCGCGAAGTAGCCGGTGCCGCCCTGCGCGAGCGCGCCGGCTCTGAGGCTGCCGACCTGCGTCGGCACCGCCGCGTCGGTTCTGGCGCCGCTGCCGAGCTGGCCGAGGTTGCCGGCGCCCCACGCCCACACGCTGCCGTCGCGCTCGAGCGCGAGGCTCGCGTTGTTGAGCGCCGAGACCTGGACGACGTCGGTCAGGCCCGCGACGGTCACGGGCACGGGGCTCGCGGTCGTCGTGCCGTCGCCGAGCTGCCCTCTCGTGTTCGCGCCCCACGCGCGGACGGTGCCGTCGCCGAGCAGCGCGAGGCTGTGCGTCCCGCCGGCGGAGACGCCGACCGCTCCCGCGACGCCCGCGACCTCGACCGGCGTCGCGCGCGGCTCGCCGGCGCCGTCGCCGAGCTGGCCCTCGGCGCCCGCGCCCCACGCGCGCACCGTCCCGTCCGCGAGCAGCGCGAGCGAGTGCTGACGCCCGGCCGCGACCGCCGTCGCCGCATCGATCCCTCTGACCTGCACCGGCATCCACTCGGCGTCGCCGGCCGTCCCGTCGCCGAGCTGGCCGAGGCCGTCCGCGCCCCAGGCGCGGAGCGTGCCGTCGGCCGTCAGCGCGACGCTGTGCGACGCGCCCGGCATCCCGCCCGCCGCGACCGCGACGACGGCGGTGAGCCCTCTGACCGCGACCGGCAGCGAGCGCTGGTCGAGCGAGCCGTCGCCGAGCTGCCCCGACCCGTTCTCGCCCCACGCGCGCACCGTCCCGTCGGCGAGCAGCGCGAGGCTGTGGAACGCGCCACCGGCGACGGCGGTCGCGGACGCGATCCCAGCGACCGCCGCCGGCGTCGTGCGCGGCGTCGTCGTCGAGCCGTCGCCGACCTGACCGACGTCGTTGCGGCCCCACGCGACGACGCCTCCCGACGGCGTGACCGCGAGCCCGTGGTAGCCCCCGAGCGCGAGCGATCTCGCCGTGACGCCGACAGCCGGCGTCGGCACGAGCAGGTTCGTCGTCCCGCCGTCGCCGGCCTGGCCGCTCGTGTTCTGCCCCCATCCGTGCACGTCGCCGGTCGCGGCGCCCGCCCCCGGCGCGCAGGCGAGTACCGTCGCGAGCGCGAGGCCGAGCGTGCCGGCGCGAGCCGCCGTCTTCCGTGAACGCCGCATCAGCGCACCGTCGCCTTGATCGTGGTCACAGTGCCGCCGCTGCCCAGCCGCAGCGAGTAGCGGCCGGGCTTGATGGCGCGCACCGGCCGCAGGCTGCTCACGCTGCCGCGCGCGAACGTGCGCCCGCCGCGCACGAGCCGCGCGGCGGCCTTGGCGCTCGAGCGCTTGCCCGCGACGGTCACCCGACACGACACGCGCTGGCGTCTGCCGCTGCCCAGCAGACGGCAGCTGACCTTCGCGTCGCGGCCCGCCTTGCCCTGCGCCCCGCGCTGCCCTCTCGGCCCCGCCGGGCCGCGGGCGCCCGCTGCGGCCGGCGCGCCTGCCGAGCCCTGCGGACCGACCGCACCGTCGTTCCCTCGCGGACCCGTCGGCAGGTCGCCGCCGACGCCGCTCAGCTGCACGACCGCGGGCGGTTCGTCGGTGCCCGCGACGATCACGCGCAGCTCGGCCTGGCTGGCACCGGCCGCGCTCGGCGCGAACCGCACCGCGACGGTGCAGCTCGCACCGGCCGCGAGCGTCTCGCCGGCGCAGTCCTCAGAGCTGACGAGGAAGTCGTCACGCTGCGCGCCGACCACGCGCACGGCGCGCAGTTCGACTGCGGTCGCGCGGCGGTTCGTCAGCGTGACGGTGCGTGCGACACCCAGCGCGCCCTGCGGCTGCGTGCCGAGGTCGAGCGTCCAGCTGCTGACGTCGAGCCCCTGCGGGTCGACGAGCCGCAGCGCGACCGTCTCGCCGAAGCCGACCGGCTGCGCGCCGGCGTCGACCTCGGCCGCCCCGTCGACGGAGACCTTCCAGCCGACGCCGCCGGTCGCTGTCGAGCGCCCGTTGATGCGTGTCACGCGCCCGTTCTCGACGAGCAGGTCGGTGACGCAGCCGGCCGGCTGCGAACCGGCTCTCGCCGCGGCGAGAACGTCGATCAGCGCGGCTCCGGCCGGCGCCGTCGTCGCGCACAGGCGCGCCGCTCCGTAGCCGTAGTCGATCGCGAGCGCGATCGGCACGGGCGTGCCGGCGGCGACCGCGGGCGCGGGCCGGACGACCGGGTCCGACGGGTTGGCGCGCGCGGGCGCCGCGACCGAGAAGCCGGGGGCGGCGAGCGCCCGCAGCCCGTCCTGCGAGGCGTAGAGGTTGGCGACGGCGCCGCCTGGCAGCAGCGAGAAGCCGCCGGCCGACGACGGGTCGCCGCCGGCCGGGATCTGGAACGTCAGCAGCTGGTCGATCGCGCTCTCCAGGCCTTCGGCGTTCCAGGTCGCGTCGCCGCGTCTGATCCCGCAGGCGGCAAGGCCGGCGAGCGCCCAGCTGGTCGCGTTCGGGTTGCCGAAGCCGGCTCTGGTCGGTCCGCGTTGCGCGAGCATCGCGGCGATCCCGCGTCTGACGGGCTCGGAGTCTCTGCGGCCGAGCCCGCACAGCGCGGCGAGCGCCGCGCCGTTGATGTCCGGGTACGGCGTCCACGTGCCGTTCGCTCTCTGCGCCGCGAGCACGCGCGCGGCGACGGCGTCCATGACCGTCTGCCCTGCGGGCGACTGCGCCAGCGGCGTCTGCTGCAGCGCGATCAGCGCGAAGATCGTCTGGTTGACGAGACCGACCGCGAAGTTGCCGCCGTCGTAGAAGCCGGCGAGGCCTGCGAGCAGGTTCTGTCTGGCGGAGATGCGCGTCGGCTGCACGCCGATCGAGTGGCTCGCCATGATCGTGCGCGCGTAGTCGCTCGCCTGCAGCTGGCCGAGCGTCGCCCAGCGGCCGTCCTCCGCCGCCCACAGCCCCGCGTAGTAGTCCTGCGCGCTCGGCGCGCCAGGCGCCGTGCGCAGATCGGCGGCGTGCACGCCGGCGCCGGCCAGGCCGAGCAGCGCCCAGTCGCCGCCGAACGGCGAGGGCGCGTCGGCCGGGCAGTCGATCCCCGGCCCGCTGATGCAGCCGATCACGCCGCTGGCCGGATCCTGTTCGCCGCGGAGGTATCTGACCGACGCGGCGACGGAGTCGGCCACCTGCTGGTCGGTCGCGGCGGACGCCGCGGCCGGCAGCGCCGCGACCGGTATCGCGACGCAGACGAGAAGCGCGAACGCCGCGCGGACGGCGACGACGCGACGATGGACCCTGATGTGCACTGTGGCGGCTCCCTTCGTGCAAGGGAGCCGAGGAGGCGCACGCGCCGACGCGCATGCGCTGCCGTTCGGCCGCCTTGACGCGAGGCGGATGGACGTGACCCTCACGACCGGGTCTTCGGGCTCGGGATCGACCTCCCGGATCTCCTTCCCGAGCCGCTTGGCTCAGTGGACCTGCGATCCGCTCGTCTCCCACACCGCTGCGCGACAGCCCCGGAATCGCACCGGGTTCCCCGCGTTCGTGAGTGGCGGCAACCCTAGCGCGCCGGTTCGCGACACGCCCCCGATCACGCGACGCGCCGCCGCCTCCACCGGTGGCCTTCCCCCGTGCGCTTCGCTAGAGTCGCCCGCCGTAGACCGATGAGGATCGGTGGTCGGGGAAGCCGGTGAGAGACCGGCGCGGGCCCGCCACTGTGACCGAGGACGCCCCGCCGCACGCCCGCACGTGCAGCCACTGGACCGGATCGTCTGGGAAGGCGCGGCCGGGAATGCTCGGAAGCCAGGAGACCTACCTCCGATCCGCCACCGTCGACCGCCCTCGCGGAAAGGGGCAGAGACCTCGATGCGGATTCCTTTCAAAGCACCCGTGCGCGCACGGCGCACGCTCCCGCTGCTGCTCGCAATGGCGGCCGGCGCGCTCGTGCCTGCCGGCGCGCTCGCGGCCCCGGCGACCGTCACCGTCCGCATCGAGGGCAGGACGCAGACGCTCTTCGAAGGGCCGCTGCTGACCGACGGGCACGGCGTGCGGGCCTCGTCGGACACGGTGCTGCGCCGCTGCGACGGCACCAACAACAACGCGAACCCTGCCGCCGGTCCGACCGGCACCGCTGCCGCCGCCGACGCCATGCGCGTGCTCGGGCTCGACTTCGACGCGAGATGGTTCCCGGCGTTCGACGACTACTTCATCCAGCGCTTCGGACCCGATGCTGAGGACGCGAACGGCTACGCGTACTGGGGGATCCTGCTCAACGGCGTGCTGACCCAGGTCGGCGGCTGCCAGCAGCGGGTGAGGCCGGGCCAGGAGCTGCTGTGGGCGTACGACGCGTTCAGAGCGCGGCCGTTCCTGCGCCTCGCGCGCGACGGCGACGACGGAGCGGTGCCGGAGCCGATCCTGACCGTCGACCCGGGCGCTCCGCTCAGACTCCGCGTCGTCGGCCGCGACGGCAGCAACCCGGCGGTGACGCCCGCGGAGGGCGTCCCGATCGTGCCGGTCACCACCGGCGCGTACGGCTTCCAGTCGTTCGCGCCCGCTTCGCTGGCGAGATCCGCCGCCGACGGCACCGCGACGGTCACGTTCACGACGCCCGGCTGGCAGCGGATCAAGGCGGTCGACGACGCCGGTCACGTGCGCTCGAACCGCATCGACGTCTGCGTCGTGCCGCCGGGGATGGCCGGCTGCGGACCGGCGCCGGCCGACACGGTGACGCGGATCCCGCCGCCGCCGGAGACCCCGCCCGCGGATCCCCCGAGAGAGCAGCCGAGACAGGACTCGCCGAGAACCGGCCAGCCGCCGTCGACGGCGGCGCCGCGGCTGGAGCAGCCGCGAATCGTGCTCGCCGACGGCGCCAGACGCGGCCTCGTCGGCGTCCGTTGGCGGGTGCTCGACGCCGGCGTCGGCGTGCGCGGCTGGGAGATCGCCGCGAAGACGCTCGGATCGAAGCGGGCGTCGTTCGTCACGAGCGCTCGCGGCGGCAGTGACACGCGCGCGCTGCTGAGACTTCCGGCCGGCGTCACGTCGCAGCTGCGCTTCAGCGTGACGGACGCGCTCGGGCGCACCACCTCGACGACGATCGGGAACGTCGTCGTGCCGCGCGACGATCGCGCGCTGGGGCTGCGGCGGAGCTGGCGCGCGGCGCGCGACGCGACCGCGTGGCTGGGCACCGCGACGCGCGGCGCCGCGGGAGCGAGGTTGACGACGCGGCTGGCCGCCGGCCGGCCCGTCTTCTTCCTCCGCGGCGGGGCCGGCGCCGCGCGCGTCGAGGTCCGCGCCGCCGGCCGGGCCGAGACCTTCACCGTCGCGGCCGGCAGAGCCGGCACGACGCGCGAGCTGAAGGCACGACGCCGCGCGAAGGCCGGCAGCGTCGAGCTGCGCGTGCTGCGCGGGAGCGTGAGCGTCGATGGCGTCGCCGCGACGCCGTAGGCGACTGCGCCTCCGCCTCGTTCCGCTGCTCGCGGCGGTGGCGGGCGCCGCGCTGCTGTGCGCCGCCGGGGTCGGGCTGCTGCTCGCGCCCGCGCACGCTCCTGCCAAGCCGGCGCCTGACGCGACCAACCAGTCGCGCCTCGACAAGACCGTCCGCTACGTGCAGAGAATGCAGAACAAGGACGGCGGCTACTCGATCGTGCCCGGCAGACCGTCCGACGTCGGCTTCAGCGCCTGGATGGCATTCGCGGTCGCCGCCTACGACATCAACCCGCGCGAGCAGTTCCTGCCGAACGGCTGGGACGTCGTCACGTACCTGCAGCGCAACGCCGGCGCGCTGTCGGTGACGACCGACTACGAGCGCACGCTGCTCGTCACGGTCGCGGCCGGCACGGACCCGCGGTCGTTCGGCGGGGTCGACCTGATCGAACGGCTGGCGAGCCGGAGATTGCCCGACGGCTCGTTCACCCACATCGCGGGCGGCACGGCGCCGGGCGTCAACGACACGATCTTCGCGATCCTCTCGCTTGCGCTGGTCGACGATCCACTGGCGAAGAGCATGGTCCAGGGTGCGCTCGGGGCGACGCTCAGACACCAGAACGACGACGGCAGCTGGCCGAGCTTTCAGGTCGGCGCGCCCGGCGACGCCGACATGACCGGCGCCGCGATCCAGGCGCTGAACGCGATCGGACAGCACGACACCGAGGCCGAGTCGAGAGCGCTCAGATGGCTGAGCGACAACCAGCACGCCGACGGCGGCATCGGCGCCGTCGCGGGGGCGGATTCGAACGCCTCGTCGAGCGCCTGGGTCGCGCAGGGGCTGTGGGCCGCCGGCATCGACCCGCGCGGATGGACGAGAGGCGGGAACAGCGTGCTCGACTACCTCGCGAGCATGCAGCAGGAGGACGGCTCGGTGATGCAGAGCGCCTCCGCCGGGCTCCTGAACCCGGGCTTCGTGACCGCCTACTGCGCCCCCGCCTTCGCCGGCCAGCCGCTGCCGATCCCACCTGTGCCGTTCACCGGCCGCTACCCGAACCCGACCGACGACGACCCCCCGCCCGTGAACGACGGCGACGGGACGGGCGGCGGGAGCGGCGGCTTCGACGCGGCGAAGGGCGGCGGCGTGATCGCCGGCGGCGGCGGGAAGGGCGCGGCGAACTTCAGCCGCCCGAGACGCGGCAGCCGCGGCAGAACGGCCGGCGGCGTGCGGCGCGTGCGCCAGCGCAGGACCGCCCGCCGCACGCGCACCGACCGGCGCGACACGTCGCCCGCGCCGGAGGTCGTGCGCGGCGAGCAGGAGGCGACGGCGCCCGAGCGGCGCGACCGGCGCGACGAGCGCGATCGGCGCGAGCGCCCACGCACGCCGACGGCCGCGCCGAACGAGCAGGAGACGATGACGGCGAGCAGCACGGGCGATCACGACGACGGCGCGGTCGCCAGCGGTGGCGCCGCGGACCGCGCCGGCGGTGGCGGTTCGGCCGACCTCTCCGGGGACACGGCGCGCGCCGGCGGCTCACGCGGGCGCGCGAACAGCGGCGGCGCCGTCGGCGGCCCGCTCAGATCGCAGGCGGACGCCGCGGCCGAGGACGCGGAGGTCTCTGGCGTCGTCGTCGGCGGCGACGGCGCGTCCTCCGCCGCGCGCGGCGACGACCGCGCCGCCGCGTACGGCCTGCGCGGCGCGCAGGCCGGCGGCGAGACGGCGCCGTGGGTCGCGGTCGGGCTCGGCGGCGCGCTGCTGCTGTGCGCCGGCGGCGGCGGACTCTTCGAATGGCGCCGACCGGAGATCACCGCATGACCATCGAAACGTTCGTCCTCGCCGCATCGCTGCACGAGAGCCTCGGCGACGCGCTCGCGCGGATCGTCTCCGTGCTCGCGATCCCCGTGCTGCTGCTCGCGATCGTCGCGCTGCTCATCTGCGCGGCCGAGACGGGGCGCTTCGCGACGGAGCTGTGGCAGCGGCGGATGGGCGAGCGCCGTGCGCCGCTGCGCGCGCTCGCCGCCGAGGCGGTCGCGCAGCCGGGCCGCGCCGCCGAGCTGGCGCAGTCCGCACCGACCGTCTTCGCCGGGGCCGCGGTGCGCGGGCTCGCGGCCGCCGTCTCCGCCCGGCGCCCGCAGGCCGCCGAGGACGCGCTCGCCGACTACGAGCTGGCGGTCCAGAAGCGGCTGGACCGCACGCGGATGCTCGTCCGCGCCGGTCCCGCGCTCGGTCTGATGGGGACGCTGATCCCGCTCGCCCCCGGCCTCAAGGCGCTCAGCGACGGCGACATGTCGCAGCTCGCGACCGACCTGCGGATCGCATTCGCCGCGACCGTCGTCGGGCTGCTCGTCGGCACCGTCGCGTTCGCGCTGACGCTGACGCGCACGCGCATGTACACCGAGGACCTGATGGCGCTGGAACGTGCAGCGACGGCGGCGACGGCCGCGACGGCGCAGGTGCCGCCGCCGGCGCACGCGGCGACTGCGCCTCCCGTGGCGACCAGCGAGCCGATCGCATGAGCCGCATCGGGCTCGGCCGTCACGGCAACCTCGACGACAACGCCGGGGATCCGCTCGACGGTCTCGTCAACCTCTTCGACGTCGGCATCGTGCTCGCCGTCGCGTTCCTGATCGCCGGTCTCGGCATGACCGCGAGCGCGAGAAGAGCGACGCCGTCCAGACAGCAGGCCCAGCAGCAGAGAAGGCTGCCGAGCCCGAGCAGCGCGCCGCCGGCGACCGGCAGAGGCAGAGAGGTCGGCACCGTCTACCGGCTGGCCGACGGCCGGCTCGTCTACGTCGAGGATCCCGCCAGAGCGCCGTGAGCTAGGAGGCGACGCCCGCGCCCTCAGCCTCGGCGCGCGCGTCGAGCACTCTCACGACGCGCAGGGCGACCGCAAGCAGCACCAGCGAGATCGCGGAGCCGATCGCCCACGCGCCGGCCATCCCGCCGGTCGGGTCGGCGAGGTCGAAGAAGTCGCGGCCGGCCGGTATCGCGGCGACGAGCACGTAGCAGAGCGCCATCAGCGCGCAGAGGCCGCCGACGGCGAGCCGGCGCTTGCCGGGCTCGTCCTCCAGCACCATCACGATCGCCAGACCGGCGGTCACGACGGTCGCGGCGGTGACGCTGCGGGCCTCCGTCAGCGAGGCGTCGAAGACGTGGCGCGAGAGCAGGTAGGCGGACAGGATCCCGACGCCGGTCGCCAGTCCGGCCGGCAGCGAGAAGCGCGCGATCGCCTTCAGGAAGCCCTCCGGCCGCCACGGGCCGGTCGAGGGCGCGAGCGCGAGGAAGAAGGCGGGGATGCCGATCGTCAGCGACGAGGTGAGCGTGAACTGGCGCGGCAGCAGCGGGAAGACGCCGCTCGGGATCGCGATCGTCAGCAGCAGGAACGCGGTGAACAGCGCCTTCGTCACGAACAGCCGCGCGACGCGCTGGATGTTGCGCAGGATTTGACGGCCCTCGTGGACCATCCGCGGGACCTCGCCGAACTCGCCCGAGACGAGCACGAGGTCGGAGACCGAGCGCGCCATCTGCGTGCCGCTGCCCTGCGCGATCGCCAGCCGCGCCTGCTTCAGCGCGGGCACGTCGTTGACGCCGTCGCCGAGCATGCCGACGTACTCGCCGGCGTCCGCCAGCACCCGCACGACCCGCGCCTTGTCCTCCGGCGAGATGCGGCCAATCGCAGGCGCGGCGCGCACCGCCGCGAGCAGGTCCTCGTCGGCCGCGGGCAGTCTGCCGCCGTCGAGCGCGTCCGACTGGGCGGGGATCCCGGCATCGCGTGCGATCGCGCCGACCGTCGACGGGTTGTCGCCCGAGACGACCTTCAGCGCGACATCCTCGGAGCCGAAGAACGCGACCGTGCGGTCGGCGTCGTTGCGCAGCCGCTCGGCCAGCACGACGATCCCGAGCGGCCGGACGCCGTCGGGCAGCGGAGCGTCGGCGGCCGCTCTCGGCAGCGGGCCGTCGGCGCCGACGAGCGCGAGCACGCGGCGGCCGGTCGCGGCCTCGGAGGCGGCGCGCTCGCGCAGCGCGGCGTCCCCGCCGGCCACGCCGCCCGCCGCGCCGGCCACGCCGCCGCCCGCCGCCGCGCCGGCCCCGCCGCCGGCCGCGCCGCCGCCGGCGACCGCGCCGTCCAACAGCGCCTCCGGCGCGCCGAGCACGAACCGCTCGCCGCTCAGCTCCAGCGCGCTCCAGCGGCGGCGCGAGGAGAACGGGACCTGCGCGCTCGGCTCGACCTCCGCGTCGTCGCCGGCGAGCTGCGCGTCGTGGACGGCGTCGAGCGTGCCGTTGCGCGACGGGGCGCTGGCGGCGAAGCGGCCGAGCGCGGTGCGCAGGTCCTCCTCCCCGACGCCGTCGGCCGGCACCGTCGCGACGACGCGCAGCGCCGCCTCGGTCAGCGTGCCGGTCTTGTCGGTGCACATGACCGAGACCGACGCGAGCGACTCGATCGCGTTGAGCTGCTGCGCGAGCACGCCGCGGCGGGCCATCTTCGCGGCTGAGACCGCGGCGGTGAGGCTGACGAGCAGGATCAGCCCCTCCGGCACGATGTTGACGACGGCGGCCGTCAGCGTCTCGACCGCCTGCGCCTGGCTGACGTCGCGCACCGCCAGCGAGATCCCGAGTCCCAGCGCCAGCGGCACCATCACACCGACGAGGATGATCAGCAGCCGGTCCATCGCCTTCTCCAGCGGCGAGCGCGGATGGCGGAAGGCGCGCGCCGTCTCGGCCAGTCTCGCGGCGCGGCTGTCGGGGCCGACGGCGGTAGCCTCGAACGCGCCCTCGCCCTCGACGACGAACGAGCCGGAGAAGACGCCGCGGCCCGGCTCGCCGTCGACGGCCTCCGACTCGCCGGTCAGGTTCGACTCGTCGAGCGCGAGCCCCTCGCTCGTCACGAGCGTGCCGTCGGCGACGACCTGGTCGCCCGCGCGCACGCGCACGAGGTCTCCCACGACGACGTCGGCGATCGGCAGTCTGCGCGGCTCGCCGTCGCGCACGACCGTCGCGTGCGGCGCGACGAGCGCGGCGAGCTTGTCGAGCGCGCGCTTGGCGCGGATCTCCTGGAAGGAGCCGATCGCCGTGTTCGCGACGAGGATCCCGAGGAAGAGCGCGTCCTTCGGGTTGCCGAACGCTATCGTCGCCGCGCCGAAGACCGCGAGGATCAGGTTGAAGATCGTGAAGGTGTTGGCGACGACGATCGAGCGGTAGGAGCGGCTCGTCGCCTGCTCGGGCAGCGGCCCGCGCTCGCGCAGCCGGCGCTCGGCCTCGGCCTGCGTCAGGCCGGCCGGCCGCGTGTCGCGCTCGATGTCCGTGCCCGTCACCCCGGGGAGGCTATTGCACCGGGGAGCGGCCTTCCCTACGGCTGACCCGACTCTTTCGCCCCGCGTCGCTCACGCGGCGCGCCGCAGGCGCCGCCCGCCGCGCAGCGCTCCGGCCACGTCGCGCAGCGCGTCCGCGAGCTCCAGCTCGCGCCGCAGCGACATCCGCCCGCTGCCGCACGAGGCGGTCAGCAGCGAGCGGGCGGCGAGCGCGTCGGCGACGTCCCCGCGCGCGCCGCCCGCCGCGACCCGTGCCAGCGCCGGCCGCAGCCGCGCCAGCGCCTCCTCGGCATGCTCGTCGCGGTGAACGGCGAGCGCGCCCCACGCAATCCGCCCGCCGCGCGCGACCAGTCGCCGCAGCCCCTCGGCGGCGCGGCGGTCGACCGGCGCGAGCGCGAGGTCGAACGACAGCAGGTCCGGCTGCGCGCGCTCGACGAGGTCCCACGGCACCGCGCAGCAGAGGTGCAGCCCCCACGCCGGCGCGACCGCGCGCAGCGGATCCCACGCCGCCTCCACCCCGCGCGTGCCGAACAGGTGCAGCGCCGGCTCGTCGACGACCAGCAGCGCGTCGAGCCCGCGCGCCGCGAGCTGGCGCACCTGGCCGGCGGCGTTGGCCGCAAGCCACGCGGCCAGCTCGTGCGCGAGCGCCAGCGCCGCCGCGCGCGAGGCGGCGCCGCCGCGCTCGCGCTCCAGCGCGCACGCGAGCGTCGCCGGCCCGGTCACCTGCAGCTTCACGATCCCGTGCGCGGGCGGCGTCCGATCGAGCCGTTCCAGCAGCGCCTCCCACGCCGGCGGCCGCTCGCGGTCGCGCGCCGGCGACCAGCCGCAGCGGCGCGGGTCGGCGCCGAGCCACTCGGCGACCATGTCGCCCTCGACTGCCGGCAGCTGCGGGCAGAACGGCAGCTCGTACGCCGCGACCGCGTGCGCGGCCGCCGCGCGCGGATCGGCGTGCGGCAGCGACCCGACCCCCGACGTGCACCACGCCGGGAGCCGGTCGAGCAGGGGCACGGCCCGCGCGGCCTAGACGCGAGCGGGCGCAGCCGCCCGTCGTCGCTTCGCGGCCTCCATCATCGCCTCCAGCGCCGGCAGGACCTCCTCCCAGCGGCGCGTCTTCAGGCCGCAGTCGGGGTTGACCCACAGCCGCTCGCGGCCGACGCGCGACTCGGCCAGCTCCAGCAGCCGCTCGACCTCCTCCGGCGACGGGACGCGCGGGGAGTGGATGTCGTAGACGCCGGGGCCGATCTCGTTCGGGTACTCGATCCCGTGCGCGCCCGTGAACGCGTCGAGCACGTCCATGTCCGAGCGCGACGCCTCGATCGAGATCACGTCGGCGTCGAGCCGCACGATGTGCTCCATGATCTCCGTGAATTCGGAGTAGCACATGTGCGTGTGGACCTGGGTGTCCGGCCGCGCCGGCGCGACCGTCAGCCGGAAGCTGTCGACCGCCCAGCGCACGTACTCGTCCTGCTGTGCGCGCTGGAGCGGCAGCCCCTCGCGCAGCGCCGCCTCGTCGACCTGGATCGCGAACGCGCCGGCCCGCTCCAGGTCGAGCACCTCGTCCTGGATCGCGAGCGCGATCTGCGTCGCCGTCTCCTGCCGCGGCTGGTCGTCGCGCACGAACGACCACTGCAGGATCGTCACCGGTCCGGTCAGCATCCCTTTCATCGGCTTCGCGGTGCGCGACTGCGCGTACTGCCACCAGCGCACCGTCATCGGCCGCGGGCGCGAGACGTCGCCGTAGAGGATCGGCGGCTTGACGCAGCGGGACCCGTACGACTGCACCCAGCCGGCGGCCGAGAAGGCGAAGCCGGCGAGCCGCTCGCCGAAGTACTCGACCATGTCGTTGCGCTCCGGCTCGCCGTGCACGAGCACGTCGAGCCCGAGCCGCTCCTGGACCTCGACGACGTGGTCGATCTCGCCCTCCAGGAAGCGCTCGTACGCCGCCTCGTCGATCGCGCCCGCGCGCAGCTCGCGGCGCTTGGCGCGGATCTCCGGGGTCTGCGGGTAGGAGCCGATCGTCGTGCTCGGCAGGTCCGGCAGCGGCACGCGCTCGCGCTGCGCGGCGCGGCGCTCGGGGTACGGCGCGGCGCGATCGTAGTCGGCCGTGCTCAGCGCCCCGGCGCGCTCGCGCACGGCCGGGTCGTTCGTGTGCTTCGACGTCCGGCGGCTGGAGATCGCCTCGCGCGCGGGCGCCAGCAGCGCGTCGCGCTTGACCGCGCCGGCGGCCGCGTGGAGCGTGCGCAGCTCGTCGAGCTTCTCGGCCGCGAACGCGAGCCAGCCGCGCACCTCCGGGTCGATCCCGTCCTCGCGCGCGGCCGTGTAGGGCACGTGCAGCAGCGAGCAGGACGGCGCGATCGTGACGCGGTCGGAGCCGAGCGCCGCGGTCGCACGGTCGATCCGGTCGAGCGCGACGTCGAGATCGGCGGCCCAGACGTTGCGACCGTCGAGCACGCCGAGACTGAGGCGCGTGCGCGACGCGCCCCCGAGCGCGGCGAGCGCCGCCAGCGCCGGCTCCAGCTGCGACGGCGCGCGCACGAGGTCGAGGTGGACTTCAGCGGCGCCGAGCGCGAGCACGCGCTCCAGCGCGCCGCTCGTGTCGAGGCCGGCGAAGTACGTCGCCAACGCGATCTCCACCCCCGCTTCGGCCGCCTCCACGGCGAGCGCGCGGAAGGCGCGCTCGAACGCGTCCAGCTCGCCGGGCGCACGGTCGAGCGCGAGCGCCGGCTCGTCGAGCTGCAGCTCGCGCACGCCGGCCGCGGCCAGCTCGCGCACGAGCTGGCCGTAGACCGGCACCAGCGTCTCCAGCAGGTCGAGCGGGCGGTCGAGCCCCTTCGACAGCAGCAGGAAGCTGAACGGGCCGAGCACGACCGGCCGCGTCTGGACGCCGAGCGCGCCGGCCTCGTGGAACTGCGTCAGCCAGTGCGACGCGTCGAGCGCGAAGGTCTGGCCGGGATGCAGCTCCGGCACGAGGTAGTGGTAGTTCGTGTCGAACCACTTCGTCATCTCCAGCGGCCGCGCGTCGGCGGTCCCGCGCGCGAGCGCGAAGTAGCCGGCGAGTTCGGAGCGGTCGCGGCCGGCGTCGCCGAACCGCTGCGGGATCGCGCCGAGCGCCCACGCCGTGTCGAGCACGTGGTCGTAGAGGCTGAACTCCCCCGAGGGGATCACGTCGAGGCCCGCGGCCTGCGCGCGGCGCCAGCTCGCCGCGCGCAGCCCGCGCGCGGTCTCCTGCAGCTCGGCGGCGCCGGTGCGGCCCGCCCAGTACGACTCCAGCGCGAACTTCAGCTCGCGGTCGGGCCCGATGCGGGGAAGCCCAAGGACGGCAGATCGTGCCATCGGTCCTGCTCCTCTGTCCGTGCGGCCCGTGTCGCGAGGCCGCGGTTGTCGGTGCCCGGTCACGGGTGTCCCGTGCGGGCGGAGGCGACAGGTCTTCGGGCTCGGATGCGGTCGGGACGACGGCCTTCCCAGACGTGCTGTCCAGTGGCAAAGCGTCGTCTCGCGCATCCCTACCGCTGCGCGTCAGCTCCGGATTTCGAACCGGATTCCCTGACCCGTTGGTTCGGGTGCGATCGACTCCGCGCAGGACGATAGCGGAGGGGCGCTGACGCGAGCGGTAGGTTCGCGGTCAGCGGACGCGCACCGGCTGCGTCACGCGCTTGCCCTTGACGTGGAAGCGCAGGAGATAGCTGCCGGCGCGCACCGCACGCGTCGCGCGCAGCGAGCTGACCGTGCCGCGGGCGTAGGTCGTGCCGCCGCGGGTCATCGACGCGCGCGCCGTGCCAGCGCCGTTGACGAGCCTGCAGACGATCTTCGGCGCGCCCTTGCCGCGCTTCACGGTGCACGTCGCGTCCTTGCCGTTTCTGCCCGGCTTGCCCTGCGGGCCGGCGGGGCCGGTGGACCCGGCGGCACCGGTGGGCCCGACGCCACCGGCGGGACCCTGCGGCCCGCTGGGGCCGGTCGCGCCCGGCGCACCGGCGGGACCGGCGTCGCCCTTCGCGCCCGCGTCGCCCTTGTCGCCCTTCGCGCCGTCGGCGCCGTCCGCGCCGGGCGCGCCCGGCGCGGCGCCGCCGCCGGTGCCCGTCAGCGGCACGTCGAGCGTGCCGCCTCCGCCGCTGTTCTCGACGCGCAGCGTCGCGCTGCGCGGGCCGACGACGGAGGGCGCGAAACGGACACGCACCGAGCAGGTCGGCGCCGCCCTGTCGACGGTGCGCCCGCTGCAGCCGTCGTAGCTGAGCAGGAAGTCGTCCGCGCCGTCCTGGTCGGCTCCGCTGCCGACCACCTTCACGCCGGTCACGCCGACTCTGCCGAGCTGCGAGCCGAGCGCGATCGTGCGCGGGGCGCCGAGCGTCTCGCGCGCCTGCGTGCCGAAGTCCGGCGCGGTCGCGGGGCCGACGAGGTTGCCGACGCACGGCGAGGCGATCGCGTCGGGGTCGAAGACGCAGACGACCCGCGGCAGCGCGCGGCCGGAGTTGCCCGTCGGCGTCGGGAACGTGCCGGCCTCTCCGCCCCACGCGTCGGCGTGGTACGCCGAGATCGCGACGTTCCCGCTCCCGTCGAGCGTCACCGTCGCGTTGCCGGCGGCGTCGGCGATCAAGTCCGCCGGCGCGCCGTCGGGGTAGACGTGGAAGCCGGCGCCGGGAGCGCGGACGCCCGGCATCGCGGCGCCGCCCCACGTGCTCGGCGCGTAGGTCGAGACGGTCACCTGGACCGACGTCCCACGCAGGACCGTCTGCGGCACGCCGTCGATCTCGACGAGCGGGGTCGTCGGCGTCGCGAACATCTCCTCCGGCGTCGCCTTGCGCTGCTCGGACGCCTGGAACAGCAGCGTCGCGCCGTCGGCCAGCGGCTGGCACGGAGCACCCGACTCGAGCGAGAGGTTGTGGTAGTCGCGGCCGATCCAGACGCTCCAGACGCCGGCGGAGCCGTCGAACGTGACGCCGTCGAGACCGTGTCTCTCGCTCAGCAGCGTCATCGACGACGGGAAGCCGAACGGATCGAACTGCCAGCTCGCGTCGACCCTCGCGAGCGCGGCGCCGACCGAGTCGGCCGGGACCTTCCCGCTCGGCAGGCCGTTGCAGTACACGCTGGCCGGGGCGTCGACCGCGGCGTCGGACGCAGCGCCGAGCACGATCCGTCTGAGCGGCGCCTGGGCGGAGGCGAACGGCGAGGCGAGCGTACTCTGGACGCCTTCGACGCGGACCGTCACGGCCGGGCCGTCCGCGGCCGTCGCGGTCGCGGGGACGACCGCGAACGCGGCGACGACGCCTGGGAGGAACCGGCGCAGGCCGGAGATGGGTGACACAAGCTGCTCCTGTCTCGACGGGAGCGGCCGCACCCGAGCGGGCCGCGGCCGTCCCTGTTCGCGAAGACGGTTGACGTGGTGCGCCGGCCGGGTGTTCGGGCTCAGGTTCGTCCTCGGAGGCTCCTTCCCGGACCCGCGGCCCAGTGGAACGTCACGCCTCGTCGTCATCCATACCGCTGCGCGTCAGCCCGGCTTCTCACCGGAGTTCCCCGCGTCCGTCGCGGCGCGGCACTTTAACGACGCGGTCGCCGGGCCGACCCGCGGCAACGCTCTGGTACCGTGCCGCGCGAACTTTCCACCCGACCGCGGAACGGGGAAGCCGGTGCGAATCCGGCGCGGGCCCGCCACTGTCAGCGAGGACGTTCGCCGCACGCCGAGGTCGGCAGCCACTGGCGCATCGATTGCGCCGGGAAGGCGCGGTGGAAATGCTCGCGAGCCAGGAAACCCGGCCACGGTCACGATCGTCTGACGCCCTCGGGGAGCTGGGGCTTGGTCATGTCGCGACTGGTCGTCCTGCTGTGCTGTGCCCTGGCCGCTGCGCTGCTCGCCGCGAGCGCGTTCGCCGCGCCGGCCTCCGCCGCTCCCGACGAGCTGACGCTCGTCTCGCGCGGCTTCGACGGCCTGCCCGGCGGATCGAGCTGGACCGCCGCCAGCTCCGAGGGCGCGGCGATCTCGGCCGACGGCCAGCTCGTCGCGTTCACCTCGGCCGCGCCGAACATCGCCGCAGGCGTCGGCTCCGGCCGCTGGCAGGTCTACGTGCGCGACCTGCGCGGCGGTCCGAACGTGCTCGTCAGCCGCGCCGACGGCGCCGACGGCAGACCTAGCGACAGCGGCGCCAGCACCATCTCGACGGCGCTGAGCGGGATCAGCTCCGACGGCCGCTACGTCTTCTTCCAGGCGTACCTCGACGACGGCGGCTACTACGCGTACCGCCGCGACCTCAGGCTGCAGCGGACGGAGATGGTCAGCCGCGGAGACGGCGCGGACGGCGCGCCGGTCCCGGCGGGCGGCGTGATCGGCGTCGCGGGCAACGGCCGCTACGTGCTCTTCCACGCGCACGGGAGCGTCGTCCCCGGCACCGGCCCGCTCGCCAACGGCGTCTACGTGCGCGACCTCGAGTCCGGCCGCACCGTGCTGGCCAGCCGCGCGACCGGCCCGGACGGCACGCCCGCCGGCGACGACCACGTCGCCGCGACGGGCATCTCCCCGGGCGGTCGCTACGTCGCGTTCCGCTCCGGCGACGGCGATCTCACCGCGGACCTGCCGCTGCCGGGCACCGCCGGCCCGCAGCTCTACCTGCGCGACCTGCGCTACGGCCGCACGATCCTCGTCAGCCGCACGGACGGTCCCACCGGCGACCCGGTCCGCGCCCACTGGAACGGCTCGACGCCGATCCTCGGCAACGGCTGCCGCGTCGCGTTCGACGCGAGCGGGACCGGCGTCGCGGCGGGCAGCCCCGCCAACGGCGGCACCCAGAGCTACGTCCGCGACCTCTGCACGGGACGCACCACGCTCGTCAGCCGCGCCGACGGGCCCGACGGCGCCGCCGCCGCGACGCCCGACCCGATCGGCCCGGACGCCGCCACATGGACCCAGGCGATGACGCCCGACGGCCGTCACGTCCTCTTCGTCGCCTACGCCGCCAACCTCGCGCCCGGCGTTCCGGGGAGCCGCCCGACCGTCTACGTGCGCGACCTCGTGCGCGGCCGCACGCTCGTCGTCAGCCGCGCGACGGGCGCGGACGGCGTGCCCGACCGCGACAACAGCACCCACTACGCCCACGCCGCGATCAGCGCTGACGCGCGCTTCGTCGCGTTCTCCTCCAGCGGCACGCGCCTGATCGCGGAGCCGACCGGCGGCAACGGCCAGATCTACCGGCGCGAGCTGGGCGGGATGGAGCCTGCGGAGGCCGTCGCGCCGTGCGGCCCGCGCGACGACCCCGCGCTCGGCGGCCCCGCGACTCCCGCCTGCCCCGCCGGAGAGCCGCCGGACGGCGGGCCGCCCGTCGTCCCCGCGCCGCGTCCCGTGACCGTCCCGGGAACGGCCGCGCCCGGCGGCTCGGCCCCGCCTGCCGACGCACCGCTCGCCACGACGCCGACGCTCGTGCGGGCGCCGACGCTGCGATCGGTCCGCGCGACGCGCACCGCTCTCCACGCGTGGGTCGACCTGCCCGCGACGATCGAGGTCGGGATCGCGCGCGAGACGGCCCGCACGATCCGCCGCGACGGCCGCCGCGTGACCCAGCGCCGCTGGCGCACGCTCAGACCGGCGCACGCGGTCGTCAGACGCGCCGGCTCCAAGCGCATCCCGCTGCCGCGGCTCGCCGCCGCGCGCCACCGCCTGACCGTGCGCGCCGTCGGCGTCGCCGGCGCCAGCAGCGACGCCGTGCGCGTCACGCTCGACCTCCGCGACAGAAAGCACCGCCGATGATCCGTCTGCTGCCGACCGTCCTGCTCGTCGCCACCGCATGGGGATCGGCGGTCGCGAGCGCCGCCGCCGCTCCGGCGACGGTCGGCGTCCGCGTCGAGGGGCGCGAGCAGACGCTGTTCGAAGGGCCCGTGCAGAGCACGGGCGGCGAGGTGCGCGCCGCCTCAGACGCCAGACGCCGGACGTGCGACGGCACCAACCTCGGCGCCAACCCGCTGCCAGGACCGACCGCGACCGGTGCGGCCGTCGAGGGCATGCGGATCGCCGGCTTCGACTTCGACGGCACCTGGACTCCCGCGTTCGACGACTACTTCATGACCCGCTTCGGCCCCGATGCGCAGGACGCGGCCGCCCAGGACTACTGGGGCGTCCTGGTCGACGCCGACCTCGTCGACGTCGGCGGCTGCCAGGTGCAGGTGCGCGACGGCACCCGCGTGCTGTGGGCGTACGACGCGTTCCGCACGCGAGGGTTCCTGAAGCTGGCCGCGGCGGGCGACACAGGTGCCGCGCCGAACCCGTTCGCGACGACCGTGGTGGGCCAGCCGCTGACCGTCCGCGTGACGTTCGGCTGGGGACGGGCGAGCCAGCCGTCCACGCCGATCGGCGACGTCGCGGTCGCCCCGGTCGCGACCGCGGCGAACGGCGTCCAGTCGATCGCGACGGGCGCGCCGGAGGCGGTCCGGACCGCGGCCGACGGCACCGCCGACCTGACCTTCGCGAGCGCCGGCTGGCACCGCGTCAAGGCCGACGGCGGAGCCGACGGCCCGATCCGCTCCAACCGCCTCGACATCTGCGTCACCGCTGCTCCCGGCGGCGACTGCGGCCCGCCGCCGGCGGACACCGGCACGCGGGTCGCGCCGCCGCTGCCGCCCGATCCGGTCGTGCCCGGCGCCACGGGCGGCACGGGCGGCGCGAGCACCGGCGACGGCGGCAGAGCGCCGCCGAGCGCTGTCGGCGCGCCCGTGATCGAGCTGCCCCGCTTCAACGCCGCCGGCGCCCGCAGCGGCCGGATCGGACTCAGCTGGCGAATCCTGCAGCCCGGAGCCGGCGTGCGCGAGTGGCGTTTCGCGGCCCGCCTCGCGGGCGCCAGACGCGCGCCGTACGTCACGCGCAGCCGCGGAAGAGCCGGGACGAGCGCGCTGCTGGCGCTGCCCGCCGGACGCACCTGGTCGGTGCGCGCGACGTTCGTCGACACGCTCGGCCGCAGCGTCAGCGAGACGGTCGGCGACGTGCTCGTGCCGCTCGACGCGGGCGCGCGCGGCGTCCGCCGCGACGGCGCGTGGCGACGCGGCGCCGATCGCGGTGCCTGGCTCGGCTCCGTCCACCGCGGCGGCCGCGGCGCGCGCCTGACGGCGCGGCTGGCGGCCGGCCGGCCGGTCGTCCTGCTGCGGGGCGTGCGCCGCACCGCCGACGTCGAGGTGCGGGCCGGCTCGCACCGCGCGGTCTACCGTGTCGCCGGCAGCACGACCGCCGCGACCCGCGAGCTCGTCGCCCCCTGGCGGGCACGCAGCGGTGTCGTGACCGTCCGCGTCGTCGCCGGCGAGGTCGGGATCGACGGTGTGGGCGTTCGCCCGTAGCGCCCTGGCGCCGCTCGCGCTGATCGCCGCGCTGCTGGCCGTTCCCGCGCTGGCCGTCCCCGCGCTCGCGGGCGCCGCGCCGACCGCCGCGGAGCTTGCGCGGGCGACCAGCGCAGCCGGCTGGCTGAAGGGCGCGCAACGAACGGACGGCGGGCTGCCGCTCGACGGCGGCGACGTCCGCCGGGTCAACGCGTGGGCGGCGCTCGGCCTCGCCGCCGCGACCGTCAACGCGCGTGACGTCGCCGTGCCGGGCGGACGCACCCTGTTCGCGCTGCTGGAGCGGCAGGCGCCACTCGTCTCCGAGACGCTCGACTACGCCCGCTTCCTACTCGCTGCCCAGGCGGTCGGCGCCGACGGGCAGCCGCACGTCGGCGGCGTCGACCTGGTCGGCGGGATCCTCGGTGCGCAGCTGCGGTCGGGCGGCGGCGCGTTCGCGGCGCGCCCCGGCGCAGTCACGCCCGACGTGCAGGCAACCGCGTTCGCGGCGCTCGCGCTGCGGCTGGCGGAGGGACCGCAGGGCGGTCCGATCTCGCGGCGCGCGGCCGACGGCGCCGCCAGCTGGCTGCTCGGCGCGCAGAACCTCGACGGCAGCTGGCCCGCCGAGGCTCCCGGCGCAACCGCGCCCGGCGACACCGAGACGACCGCCGCCGCGATCGAGGCGCTCGCCGCCACGCTGGCCTTCCCGCCGGGCTCGCCGAGCGCGCACGCGCGATCCAGAGCGCTGGGATGGCTGCAAGGGCGTCTGAACGCGGACGGCGGCCTCGGCAGCGGGGCGCCGGGCGCCGCGTCAGACGTGCGCGCGACGGCCGGCGTCGTGCGCGCGCTCGTCGCCTGCGGCATCGACTCGCATGACTTCACGACCGGCGGCCGCGGGCCGCTGCACTTCCTCGCCGCGGCGCAGGACCGCTCCGGCCGCGTCGGTCCGGCGGCGGGGAGCGGTGGAGCGGAGCCGGTCGTGACGACGGCATACGCGACGCTCGCGCTCACCGGCACCAGCCTCCCATTCGGTCCGATCCCGCGCGGCGACGGATCGGGCAGGCTGCCCGTCCCCGGGCCGCCTGCCGGCCTTCCGACCGGACCGCTGCTGCCGATCGTCCAGGCGCCGCTGCCGGTCCCGGTCGCGCCCATCCCGCCTGCGCCGCAGCCCCAGGCGCCCGTCTTCCGGACGCCGCCGCCGGCGCACGCGCCGGCCCGGGCCGGCGACGGGATCGAGCGCGTCCGCCCGCGCCGGGAACGACCCGCGCGACGTCCCGCCCGCCGTGACGGAGCGCGTGAGCGCGACGGCGGCGCCGGATCGGGCGCGGGCGGCCCAGGGTCCGGCGGGCTCGGCGGCGGCGCGGGCGACGGGGGCACGGTCTCGACGCCCGGAGCGCCCGACCGCGCGGGCGGAGGCGGCGGCGCGGCCGGCGGCACCGCGACCGTGGCGGTCGCAGCCACCGGCGCGGGCCCGGCGCTGCCGGACCGCAGACGCGGAGGCCGGCGCCTGCTCGGCGGCGACGCCCGCGACCGCGCGGTCACCGGCACGCTGATCGGCCGCGAGGCGCCGACCGAGGGCGCGAGCGGAAGCGCCGCCGCCGTGCCCGGCTCGCCCGGCTCAGGCGCAGGCGACCGCGCGGGCCCGTGGTGGGCGGTCGGGATCGCCGTCGCGCTCGCGCTGTCGATCGCTGCCGGGATGGCGCTCGACCGCCGCCCTCCCGCCTACTGACAGGCCTCGCACTCCTCCCCGTTGCGCATCGCCTCGATCGAGCAGGCGAGCGCCTCCGCGTCGGGCGCAGTCGGCATGCCCGCCGCAGCCGGCACGGTCGCGGCGGCCGGCGCCGCCACCGTCGCCTTCTCGATCGCCGACGCGCCGAGCGTGCGCAGGTAGTACGTCGTCTTCAGGCCGGCGTGCCAGGCGCGGCGGTACATGTGGCTCATCGCCTTCAGGTCCGGCGCGGCGAGGAAGAGGTTGAGCGACTGCGACTGGTCGATCCACTTCTGCCGCCGCGCCGCCGCGTCGATCAGCCGCTCCGGCTCGATCTGGAACGCGGTGCGGTAGAGAGCGCGCAGCGCCGCCGGGACCTCGGGCACCTGCTCCAGGTCGCCCTCGACCACCTTCAGCCGCTCCGCCAGCGCGCCGCTCCACACACCCGCGGCCTTCAGGTCGCGGACGAGGAACGGGTTCAGGATCGTGAAGTCGCCCGACAGGTTCGACTTCGCGAACAGGTTCTTGTACATCGGCTCGATGCACGGCGAGGTGCCCATGATGTTGGCGATCGTCGCGGTCGGGGCGATCGCGAGCACGTTCGAGTTGCGCATCCCCTGCGCGGCGATCTTCGCGCGCAGCGGCGTCCAGTCCATCCGGCCGCCGCGCTCGACCTCGATCGGCTGGCCGCGCTCCTCCTCCAGCAGGTCGAGCGTGTCCTGCGGCAGCAGCCCGCGATCCCACTTCGAGCCGGCGTACGACTGGTAGGTGCCGCGCTCGGCGGCGAGGTCGCTCGACGCCTCGTAGGCGTAGAAGGCGATCGCCTCCATCATCTCGTCGCCGAACGCGAGCGCCTCCGGCGAGCCGAACGCGAGCCCCTTGCGGTAGAGCGCGTACTGGAGGCCCATCACGCCGAGGCCGACCGGGCGGTGGCGGCCGTTCGCCGTTCTCGCCGGCTCGGTCGGGTAGAAGTTGACGTCGATCACGTCGTCGAGCGCCCGCACCGCGACGCGGATCGTCGCGCGCAGCTTCGCGTGGTCGATCTCGCCGGCGGCGTCCAGGTGCTGGTCGATCACGACCGAGCCGAGGTTGCAGACGGCGGTCTCGTCGGGTCCGGTGTTGAGCGTGATCTCGGTGCAGAGGTTCGAGCTGTGGACGACGCCGGCGTGGTCCTGCGGCGAGCGCACGTTGCAGGGGTCCTTGAACGTGATCCACGGGTGGCCGGTCTCGAACAGCAGCTTCAGCATCTGCTTCCACAGCTCGATCGCCGGGATCCGCTCGCCGTGCAGCTCGCCCGCGTCGACCCGCGCCTCGTACGCCTCGTAGCGGGCCTCGAAGTCGCGCCCGTACGTCTCGTGCAGGTCGGGCACGTCGTTGGAGCGGAACAGCGTCCACTGCTCGCGCGCCTCGACGCGCTTCATGAACAGGTCCGGGATCCAGTTGGCGGTGTTCATGTCGTGCGTGCGGCGGCGCTCGTCGCCGGTGTTGCGGCGCAGCTCGAGGAACTCGCGGATGTCGTTGTGCCACACCTCCAGGTAGGCGCAGCCGGAGCCGGCCCGCTTGCCGCCCTGGTTGACCGCGACGAGCTGGTCGTTGTGCATCTTCAGGAACGGCACGACGCCCTGGCTCTCGCCGTTGGTCGACTCGATGTGCGAGCCGGTGCCGCGCACCGCCGTCCACGAGCCGCCGAGGCCGCCGGCCCACTTCGAGCACATCGCGTTCTCGGCGATGCCGCGGCCGACGATCGAGGAGAGCGTGTCCTCGATCTTGTAGAGGTAGCAGGACGACAGCTGCGAATGGGGCGTACCGGCGTTGAACAGCGTCGGCGTCGAGGAGCAGAAGCGGCGCTGCTTGTACATCGTGTAGAGGTCGATCGCGCGCTCCTCGCGCGCGGCCGGGTCGCCGTCGCGCGCGGTCAGGCAGACGCCCATCGCGACCCGCATCCAGAACAGCTGCGGCGTCTCGATCCGGCGCGGCTCGGCGGCCTTCTTGTCGACGATCAGATAGCGGTCGTAGAGCGTCTGGAGGCCGAGGAAGTCGAAGTCGAGGTCGGCCGTCGGATCGAGCGCCGCGGCCAGCCGCGCCACGTCGTAGTCGTGCAGCGCCGGGTCGATCCGCCCGATCGCGACGCCGTGCTCCAGCAGCGCTCGCAGCCCGCGCTCGTGCGCGGCCTTCAGCGCGCCGACGCCGTCGCGGACGATGTCCCACGCAAGCGCCTCCTCGTAGACGTGCGAGAGCAGGATCCGGCCGGCGAAGCGGGAGAAGTCGCTGTCGCGCTCGACCAGCGCCTTCGCGTTGAGGACGGTCAGCCGGCGCAGGTCGGCGCGCTTGATCCCGGGCCGGATCGCGCGCCGCAGCTCGCGCTCCAGCTCCTCCGGCGCGAGCGGCAGGTCGAGGCCGATCGCGGCGAACGCGATCCGCGCGCGCAGGTCCTCCCCGCCCCACAGCGACTCGGTCCCGTCCAGCTCGATCACCGGGACGGGCGGCTGGGCGCCGGACCCGGGCGCACCGGGGACAGGTGCATCCTGCGCGCGCAGGAGCGAGCGCTCGGCGCGGTAGACGATGTAGCGCTCGGCCGCGCGCATGTGGCCGGCGAGCACCAGCTCCTCCTGGACTATGTCCTGGACGGTCTCGATCGGCACGTACGCCATCCCGAGCGCGTGCGCGCGCTCGGAGACGCGCGCGGCGAGCGCGACGGCCGGCTCGGAGTCGGCCTGGAGCGAGAGGAACGCCTTGCGGATCGCGACCTCGATCTTCGCCGGCTCCCACGCCGTCACGTGGCCGGAGCGCCGGATCAGCCGCAGCGCGCCCGCCGGGCGGGCGGCGACGTCGTCCCCGCTCGCGCTCGGCCGCGCGCGCCGCAGCACGAGCGCCTTCGCCAGCTCGTAGTGGCCGGCGTCGATCAGCGCGGCCTCGACGAGCGTCGAGAGGTCGGTCTCGGTGACCGAGCGCGCGCCGCCCTCGGCGGCGGCGGCGAGCCGCGCGATGCTCTGGCGCGTCGCGGCGCGCACGATCGCGCGCGCGGCGGCGGTGTCGGCGTCGGCCTCGCCGCCGGCGAGGGCGAGCGTCGTCAGCGCGTCGGCGACGAGCCGGCCGACGACGGCCGGCGTCAGCGGCCGCTCGCCGCCGTCCTCGTCGACGAGCGTCAGCGCGAGCTGCGCCGCGGCGGGCTCCAGCTCCAGCTCCGCGAGCGCGGACTCGACGTCGACCGCGGGACCGGCGTCGCCGGGCAGCGCGGCCGCCCGCTTCAGCTCGAGGTCGCGCAGGATCTCTTCGAATTCGATCGGCATCCGCGGCTCCTACAGCTCGTCGTCGGAGACCGCGGCGAGCGCCGAGGCCTTCTGGTATTCGGTCACGCGTCCCTCGAAGAAGTTCTGCTCCTTGCGGACGTCCATCAGCTCGGCCAGCCACGGCAGCGGGTTCTCTACCCCGGGCTTCAGCGGCTCCAGCCCGACGCCCTCCAGGCGGCGGTCGGCGATGTAGTCGATGTACTGCGCGAACTCGTCGGCGTTGAGGCCGACGCCCTCGACCGGCAGGCAGTCGTCGATGAAGCGCTGCTCCAGCGCGACCGCCTCGCGCATCAGCTCGCGCAGCTCGTCGCGGAACTCTGCCGTCCAGATCTCCGGGTTCTCGGCGACCAGCTCGCGCAGCAGGCGGCGGAACAGCTCGATGTGGTTGGACTCGTCGCGCAGCGTGTAGCGGAACATCGTCCCGATGCCGGGCAGCTTGCCCTGGCGGTAGAGCGACAGGACCATCCCGAAGAGGCCGTAGAACTGCGTCCCCTCCATGCACTGGCCGAACAGGAAAATGTTCTTCGCCAGCAGCGCGACGGACCTCGGGTCCTGCATGTCGAGGTCGCGCCGCAGCGCCTGCGACGCGCTCGTGACGAACGCGTTCTTGGCGCGGATCGTCGGAATATCGTCGAACATCGCCTCGCACTCGTGCGGGTCGATCCCGAGCGAGGAGATCATGTAGAGCAGCGAGTCGGCGTGGATGTTCTCCTCGTGCGCGTGGCGGCCGAGCACGAGCTTCAGCTCCGACGCGGTCATCAGCTCGCGCACGACGTGGAGGATGTTGTCGCCGACGATCCCCTCCGCGGCGGAGAAGTAGCCGATCGCCATCCGCACGATCCAGCGGTCGATCTCGCTCAGCGCGCGCTCGTCGCGCCACTGCTCGATGTCCTTCGCCATCTGGACGTCTTCCGGCTCCCAGTGGTTTGCCTTCATCGTGCGGTACAGCTCGTACGCCCAGCCGTAGCGCAGCGGGAGCAGGTTGAACGTCATCGTCTCGCGGCCGCCGACGACGCGCTTGGCGGCGAGCGCCGCCTCGGCCTTCGCCTGGTCCAGGACGAAGCTGCGGGGTCCGATCTCGTAGGTCTTGGTGGTGCTCGCCAACTGGGGCCTCCTTGGGGTCGGGGAAGGAGGCCCAGCGCCGGCATGCGGCGCTGCGAGGGCAGTCCTTCGACCGAGGACGTTCCGACGACGTGGCGACCAGGCGACCGGACTCGTCCCTCCTCGCGCGGGTGCGCGAGCGAGGGCATTGCCGTTGCGGGACAGCGCCGGGTTCGCACCGGACTTCGCTGACCGTCACGTCCCGCGATATGTGCGCGGGGGTTCAGGAAGGTACGCCCGCGGTCGGACGGACCGGCGCGCCGCGCGGCGGCGTCGCGCGCGCCTGGCACCGGGCCGCTCAGCGCAGCTTGCGCAGCCGGCTCAGCGCAGCTTGCGCAGCCCGCTCAGCGCAGCTTGCGCAGCCCCGGGTGGATGCCCGGGGCGAGGCCCTGCTCGTCGGCGACGCGGCGCAACAGCGCCGCGAGGGTCGCGCGCTCTCTGTCGTTCAGCGCAGCCGTGATCTCGGCCTCGTGCTCGGCGCCGGCGCGGCGGATCTCGGTGACGATCCGCTCGCCGTCGGGCGTCAGGTGGAGTGCCGAGACGCGCCGGTCGGAGGGCACGCGCTCACGTCGCAGCAGGCCGCGCGCCTCCAGCTCGTCGATCAGGCCGACGAGCCGGTTCGGCGCGATCCCGAGCTTGCGCGCGAGCGCCTGCTGGCTCTGCCCGGGCTCGCGCTGGACGAGCTGGAGGATCCCGACGTGCGGGGGGATCAGGCCGAGCGGCTCGATCTGCTCGGCGAAGCGCTGCGAGACGTGGAAGCCGAGCTGCGAGAGCACGAACGTGACGCCGCGCATGGCATCGGGGCTGTGTGGGGACATCGGAGATGAACCCTAGCATCTCGTTCCAAGTCGGAATGGTTACTTGCATGAATCGTTCAGATCTGGAACGATTCACGCCGTGATCTAACCCAGGAGCGTGTGATGTCAGGCCCCGACAGCACTGCAGGACCCGCCGCCGGCGCCGGCGGGAAGCCCGAACCACTCGAACGCCACGTCCTCGTGGTCGCCGGCGTCGTCGTCCTCGGCGCCGTCATGACGATCCTCGACACGACGATCGTCAACGTCGCGATCGACACGCTTGCGAGAGACTTCTCCGTCTCGCTGTCGACGATCCAATGGGTCTCGACCGCCTACCTGCTCGCGCTCGCGACCGTGATCCCGCTGACCGGCTGGGCGGCCGACCGCTTCGGCACCAAACGGCTGTGGATGGGCTCGGTCGCGCTGTTCGTGCTCGGCTCCGCCCTCTGCGGCCTCGCCTGGAGCGCCGAGTCGCTCATAGCGTTCCGCGTCCTGCAGGGGATCGGCGGCGGCATGGTGATGCCGGCCGGCATGACCGTGCTGGCGCAGACGGCCGGCCCGCAGCGCGTCGGGCGCGTGATGTCGATCGTCGGCGTGCCGATGCTGCTCGGCCCGATCCTCGGCCCCGTGATCGGCGGCTGGCTCGTCGACGACGCCTCGTGGCGCTGGATCTTCTACGTCAACGTCCCGATCGGCCTGATCGCGCTCCCGCTCGCCTGGCGGATCCTCGACAGAGACGTGCCGAGACCGGGCGAGAAGCTCGACCTGCTCGGCCTGGCGCTGCTCTCCCCCGGCCTCGCGCTGTTCGTCTTCGGCCTCGCCGAGACGTCGTCGAGCGGCGGCCTCGGCGCGCTTGACGCGTGGGCGCCGATGGTCGCCGGCGTGCTGCTGATCGCCGCCTTCTGCGTCCACGCGCTCCGCTCACCGCACCCGCTGATCGACCTCACCCTCTTCAAGGTGCGCGCCTTCTCGGCGGCTGCCGGCGTGACCGTCCTGTTCGGCACCGCGATGTTCGGCGCGATGCTGCTGTTCCCGCTCTACTATCAGGTGGTGCGCGGCGAGACGGCGCTCTCCGCCGGCCTGCTGATGGCCCCGCAGGGGATCGGCGCGGCGGTGATGATGCCGATCTCCGGGCGGATCGTCGACCGCGGCGCCGCCGGCTGGGTCGTGCTGAGCGGCCTGCCGCTCGTCGCGCTCGGGTACTTCACCTACACCCAGCTCGGCGCCGACACGAGCTACGTGCTGCTCGCGGGGTCGCTGTTCGTCGCCGGCCTCGGCACCGGCGCGACGATGATGCCGGCGATGGCGGCCGCCTACCAGACGCTCTCGCACGCGGCCGTCCCGCGCGCGACGACGACGCTCAACATCCTGATGCGCGTCGGCGGCTCGATCGGCACCGCGCTGTTCGCGGTCGTGCTGCAGAACCAGATCACCGACGCCGTGCCGCGCGCCGCCGCGGGCGGCGGCGGCGAGAGCGGCCTCGGCGCGCTGCAGGCGATCCCGCCGGCCGCGCGCGAGCAGGTCGCGCCCGCACTCGCGGACGCCTTCGCGCACACGTTCTGGTTCCCCGTCGTGCTGCTGCTGCTCGGCCTGATCCCGGCGCTGTTCCTGCCACGCCACAAGCCCGAGGCGCCAGCCGAGGTCGGCGCCCCTGCCGGCACGGCAGAGCCGGTGGCCGGCTGAGTACCAGCCACTCCTGCTCTCTTCGGACGCGTTCCGGGGCCCACACGTCACCTGCTCCTTGCGAGGGTGAGGGGCGTGACCGGGGCGCGCTTCGAGGACCGTCGGATCGACCACGGTGTGCGTGGCCGATCCGACACTGCTCACCCTGACCACACCATCGCGGCGCTCGCGGCGAGGCAGCACGGCGTCGTCTCCCGCGGGCAGCTGCGCGACGCGGGCGTCACGGGCCGGGCGCTCGACTGGCGCCTCACGAACGGACGTCTGCTGAGGCTGCATCCCGGGGTCTACGCGGCCGGTCATGCGCGGCTCACACGCAACGGGCACTGGCTCGCCGCGGTCCTGGCGACCGGCCCCGGCGCGGTCCTCAGCCACCGCTCGGCGGCCGCGCTTCACGACCTGCGGCCCGACAACCGGCGCGCGATCGACGTCACGACGGCGGCCCATCGCATCGGCTCGGCACGGATCGTCGTCCACGCGCGCCGCTCGCTCGACGCTCGCGACGTCGCGAGCGTCGACGGCGTGCCCGTGACGACCGTCGCCCGCACGCTCGTCGACCTCGCGGAGGTCGTCCCGCCCGACCAGCTCACAAACGCGCTGCGCGCGGCCGACCGGCAGCGCACGTTCGACCTGCGCGCGATCGAGGCGGCGCTGGAGCGCACGCGCGGGCGGCGCGGGAGCGGGCACGCCGTGATGCACGCCGCGCTCGCGGAGGTGCGAGCGCGCGCCGCGCAGCTCACCCGCTCACGCTGGAGGGCTGGCGCGTCCTGCGCTTCACCCACGACGACGTGACCCGCCGCGCGGACGCGGTCGCCGAGCAGCTGCGGGCGGCCCTGCGAAGCGGCTCGCGGCCCTGCGGGGCGGCGTAGCATTGAGCTTCTTTCCTGCGGAGGAGGAGTCGTGTCGAGGATCCGTCGTGCGATGCTCGCGATCGGCGCTATCGCGGCCGGAGGCGCGGGCGTCGCCGGCATCGCCGCCGTCGCGCACGCAGAGCCGGTGCAGCAGTTCAGCTTCCAGCTGTCTGACACGACGGCTGACGGGCGCTTCACGGTGACGTTCACCTCGCGCGCGTTCGACACGACCGGTGGGCCGCCGCCGGAGCTGAGAGAGAACTGGCTCCGCATGCCCGGCGGGGCGAGACTGCGGAGAGAGTTCCTCAGACCGTCGTTCTGGTGCGACGGCGGTGCGCTGATCAACGCCGCCTCGTGGGCGGACCCGCAGCCGCGCCTCTACAACGTCCTGCGCAATCTCGACCCGGCCATCCGCGTGATGAGACGGACGGCGAGAACGCGGCAGGAGAGACGCTTCCTCGCGACGCTCCAGACGTGCAGACGCGCGCAGATAGGCGCCGGCACCGCATTGATCGACTCGCGCCCCGGCATCGAGGACGTCTTCCCCGCCGACCTCTTCATCTACTTCGGCAGACCGATCAGACGCGGCGACGTCGCCTCGCTCTCGATCGTCGGCATACCGCAGCAGGACTCGGCCGCCGTCAGACGCCGCGACATACTGATCAGAGGCCGTGCCGACGTGTCGCTGCGGATCGTCAACGATCCCAGCCCTGACGGCAGATACGGCTACAGAATGATCCTCCCGACCGGCCGCATCCAGGGGTTCAGAGTCTCCGTCGCGCAGGTCGAGGTGAAGGCGCCCGGGCTGATAATGCAGAAGGACGGCAGAGAGCTGTTCTGGTTCACGAGACCGACCTGCCCGGCCTCCGGCCTGATCTCGTTCGAGGCGTTCTACGGCTACGACCCGCCGACCGAGGACATCACTCGGCAGGCGTCGAACCCCTGTCCGAGATACGGACGCTAGCCGGCCAGGTCCGCTCGCCGAACAGGCGCACCAACGCCGGCAGCAGGATCAGCCGCACGACCGTCGCGTCGAGCAGCACCGCGACGGTCAGGCCGACCCCGAACTGGCGCGTGTTGGTGACCGGCGAGAGCGCGAAGGCGAGGAAGACGGCGGCCATCACGACCGCCGCGCCGGTGATGATCGTCGCCGTCTTCTCCAGCCCGTAGCGGATCGCCCCGTCGGTCGTGCCGGTGACCGCGCGGCCTTCCAGCAGGCGGCTGATGAGGAACACCTCGTAGTCGATCGAGAGGCCGAACACGATCGCGAAGATCCCGCTCAACGCAATCGCGTCGAGATAGCCGGGGCCGCCGAGCAGCGGCGCCTCGCCCTGGAAGCAGATCACCAGCACGCCGAGCGCCGCGCCGACCGTCACGAGGTTCAGCGCGACCGCCACGAACGCGAGCACGACCGAGCGGAACAACAGCAGCAGCGCGACGAACGTCAGCACGACGAGCGCGAGCACGAGGAACGGGAAGCGCGCGGTCGTCTCGCTGTCGAAGTCGTCGAGCAGAACGGCCGGGCCGCCGACGAGCGCGTGCGCGTCCAGCTCGGCGGCCGTCCCCTTCGCTTCGCGCGTCAACGCCGCCTGCAGCGCCGGGCTGCCGGCGTCGAACGGGCCGCCGCGCGGCACGACGATCACGCGCGCGGTCGAGCCGCCGCCGGCGGCGTCGGTCGCGAACGCGACGTTCGTCCGCGTCTGCGGCTCCGAGCCGTCGATCGCCGCGAGCACGAAGTAGCCCGAGCCGATCGTCGCGTCCGCGTCGGTGCCACTGTTGCGCAGCTGCGCCTGCCGGCGGTCGTTGCGCTCGCGCACGCGCACGACGCCGTCGAGCATCCGCTGCGTCCCGCCGCCGAGCCGGTTGGTACCGGCGACCGCCGCCTCCAGACCGGCCGCCAGCGCGCGGGCGCCGCCGCGGCCGTCGGGTCCGTCGAGCAGCGCCCGCAGCCCGGCGTCGAGCGCACCCGTGCCGCCCTCCAGCCGCCGCATCCCACGTGCGAGCGCGGCGGCGCCGGCGGCCGTCTGCGCGATCCCGTCGTCGAGCCGGCCGCTGCCTTGCTCCAGCGTTCTGAGCCCGCGCCGCAACCGTCTGACGCCTCTCGACAGCTCGCGCGCGGCGAGCGCGTCGGTGTTGAGCGCGGTCGTTGCCGAGGAGAGATTGAGCGAAAGGTCGCCGAGCCGGATCAGCGCATCGGCGACCTCCTCTCGCGCTCTGACGACGTGCGGGTCGGCGGCGGCCGCGGGCGAGATCGAGCCGAGCTCGCGCAGCGCCGACTGGATCGCCGTCTGCGCGTCGTCGAGCGGCTCGAACAGCTTCGTCGGCGCGTCGCGGTCGGCCTGCGCGAGCGAGTCGGCCAGCACGTCGAGGTTTCTTTGCAGCGTTCTGACGCTCGGCGCCGCTCTGCCGATCCCCTCGGTCAGCCGCTCCGCCCCTCTCCCCGTCCGCGCGACGCCGTCGGCGAGCCGCTGCGACTGCGGCGCCGCGCCGCGCACGCCGCCGGCAATCTCGCCCGCGCCGCCGGCCGCGCGGTCGAGCCCGTCCGCCAGCTGCCGCGCGCCGTCGGCGCCGGTCGCGAGCCCGTCGCGCAGCTCCGCGGTGCCGCCGGTCGCGCTGCGCAGGCCGCGCTCCAGCCGCACGATCGGCGAGCCGCTGTCGAGCGCCTCGCGGGTCGCGCGCCGCAGCAGCGCGGCGCGGTCGAGCAGGTCGGCCGGACCGAGCACCGCCGCGACGCCGTCGAGTCTGCTCGCACGCTGCTGGAAGCGCTTCAGCGCGCGCAGCCGCTGCGTCGTCGTGATCGGCCCCTGCGCCGCGAAGACGACCTCGAACGGCGCCGCCCAGCCGGCCCCGCGGTCGCGCTCGAACGCCTCGTAGCTCATGCGTGCGGGGTCGTCGGGCGGCAGGTTGGCGACATGCGGCGGGCCGGTGTTCAGCCCGATCGCCGGCAGCGACAGGACCAGCAGCGGCAGCAGCACGAAGAACGCGGCGGCTCCCGGTCTGCGCAGCGCGCGACCGGCGATCCGCACCCACGGACTGCCGCCGCGCTCGCCGCCGAACTGCCAGCGGTTGACGTTGCGGCCGAGCAGCACGAGCCCGGCCGGCATCGCCAGCAGCGCGACGAGCACCGCCAGCGCGGTCGCGACGAGCACGCCGACGGTCGCCGAGACGAGCAGGCTTCCAGGCGCGATCAGCAGCGCGCCGACCATCCCGACCGCGAGCGCCGTGCCGGCGAACAGGACGGTCCGCCCGGCGCGCACCGTCACCTCCTCGACCGCTTCGGCGACCGGCCTGCCCGCGGCCAGCTCCTCGCGGAAGCGCGAGACGACGAGCAGCGAGTAGTCGACGCCGAGCGCGAGCCCGATCATCGTCACCATGTTGAGCGCGAGCGCGTCGATCGCGACGCGCTCGCCGATCACGCCCATCAGCGCGACGCCGATGCGCGTCACCAGCAGCCCCGCGACGAGCGGCACGAGCGCCGCGATCGGGCTGCGGAAGATCAACAGCAGCATCACGAACAGGACCGGCAGCGCGATCAGCTCGCCGCGGTGCAGCGAGTCGAGTGAGCGCTCGTTGAGCGCCCGCATCAGCGGCGCCAGCCCCGTCAGCTCGGCTCTCAACGGCGGTCTCACCGCCTCGTCGAGCACGCGCTGGACGGCCGGCGTCGTCTCGTCGGAGATCTGCTGGAAGTCCTTGCGCACCTGCAGCGTCAGCAGCGCCTCGCCGCGCGGCTCGCGCAGCACGCGCGCGCCGCCCGGCGCCCACGGGCTGAGCACCTGCACGCCGTCGATGCGGGCGAGCCGCGCGACGATCCGCGGCCCCTCGCGCTCGAGCAGCGCGGCGCGGGCAGGCGGAGCCTTGAGCAGGACCGCCATCGCGATCGTCCCGCCGAATCTCTCCTGCGTCAGCTCGGCGGCGCGCGTCGAGGTCGTGCCGGGGATCTGGAGGTCGGTCTCGCGCAGCTGCTCGCGCGCGCTGGGAGCGAGCAGCAGCGCCGCGACGAGCGCGACCGCCCACACGAGCAGGAGCGGGATCGGCCCCGGTCGTCGGAGCGCGAGACGGGCGAGGAAGCGCATCGGGACCGCAGGCTCCGAGTCAGTGCGGGAGAGCGGTCGGGAGGCGGCGGCGCGGCGCGGTCGAGCCGCGCCCTACCCGCCGATCGGTGCTCGTGGGTTCGCGCCCCAGAACAGCTGCGTGCCCATCATGCCGATCAGGTGCACGTAGACGAGGTTGACGACCATCGACTTCGCCGTCGCGGTGCCGACTCCCACCGGTCCGCCGCTGGCGTTGTAGCCGTAGTAACAGCCGACGACGACGATGCCGGTCGCCATGAAGGCGCCTTTCAGCAGCGAGTACAGCAGGTCTGTCGGGTTCTGGAAGGCCCAGAAGATCAGCTCGTAGCCGCCTGCGGAGACCTCGTGGATCTGCACCACCACCGCGAGGTAGGAGGCAATGAACGCCGCGCCGACCCCTCCGATGTAGACGAACGGGAGCACCATCCACGAGGCGAGCAGGCGCGTACCGCAGAGGAACGTCATCGAGCTGATGCCCATCACCTCGAGCGCGTCGATCTCCTCGGTGATCCGCATCGAGCCGATCTCGGCCACGATGCCGGTGCCGACCTTCGCGGCCATCATGTAGCCGAAGGCGTACGGGACCAGCTCGCGCAGGTCGCACCAGGCGGTGAAGACGCCGGCGTAGTTCGGCGTCCCCGTACCGCGCGTGAAGTACGCGCCCTCGATGCCGCACTGCAGGCCGATGATGAAGACCAGGCCCCAGATGACGAGCGTCGAGGAGAGGATCAGCAGGCCGGCCTGGCGCAGCGCCTCCCCGAAGAAGCGGAAGACGCGGCCGCCGTAGACCTCGCCGAACATCCGCATCGTGAAGCGGACGATGTCGCCGAAGCTCTCGACCCAGCCGCGCGGAACCGCCGTCCAGTTCATGCGGGATCGCCGCCGTTCACTCTCCACCGGGCCATACGCGAAGCGAGTCTAGGTGAAGCAGAAACGGGCTGCGTCGGTTCAACGCCCCCGCTCCTAGGCGGAGATGTCGCGACGGCGCAGGACCGCGGCGCCCGCGATCAGGAAGACCGCCGCGTAGACCGTCAGCAGCAGCCCCGACGGGACCTGGCTGAGCGTGTTCGAAGAGTCGCCGGTCGTCAGCGACAGCGCGCTCGTGAGGCCGTTGAAGCCGAACTTCTCGACCGCCGTGTCGACGCCCGGGATCACCTGGATCAGCTGCTCGACGACGAAGATGTAGGCGAGCGAGCCGACGATCGCGCCGACCTGGTTGCGGATCAGCGCGCCGAGGCCGACGCCGAGCGCGGCGTAGATCGCGTTCGCGAGCGCCATGCCGACGATCGACTCGACCGCCTCGGAGCCGCTGAGGCCGGTCTCTATGTCGCGCACCGAGAAGATCCCGGCGATCAGCGCGAGCGCCAGCACGACCGTCACCAGGCCCAGCAGCAGGCCCGCGACGAAGTGGACGATCAGCTTCGCGACGAGCATCCGCACGCGATCCGGCGTGACGAGCAGCGACGGCGTGATCGTGCCGTGGCGGAACTCGCTGCCGAACGCGAGGATCCCGAGCACGAGCGCGAACAGCGGCGTCAGCGACGCGATGCTGAGCAGGTCGCTGCCGGGGTTCGGCTCGTCCGAGAAGCCGCCGGTGGCCGACGCGACGCCGACGATCAGCAGCACGAGCAGCAGCGCGCTGCCGACGAGCGCGGCGGTCGTGCGCGTCGTACGCAGCTTCAGCAGCTCGCTCGAGAGCGCGCGGCTCACGCCGGTCCCCCCTCGGTCCCGGTCAGCTCGAAGAAGACGTCCTCGAGCGACTGCGCGACCGGCGACAGCTCGGAGATCACGATCGCGTTCGCGGCGATCACGCGGCCGATCTGCTCACCGCTGCGGTCGCCGACGACGATCGCGGCGCCGCCGTCCTCGCGTACCGTCGCGCCGTCGGCCCGCAGCAGCTCGCCGAGCCGCGCGGCGTCGGGGCCCGCCACGCGCGTGCCGCCCGCGTGCTGCGCCATCAGCTGGTCCAGCGGCGCCTGCATGATCGAGCGGCCGCGATGGATCACGACGACGTCGTCGGCGGTCTGCGCGACCTCGGCGAGCACGTGCGAGGACACCAGGACCGCGCGCCCCTCCGCCGCGAGCGAGCGAAGGAAGTCACGCAGCCAGCGGATCCCCTGCGGGTCGAGGCCGTTCGCGGGCTCGTCGAGCACCAGCACGCGCGGATCGCCGAGCAGCGCCGCGGCGAGCCCGAGCCGCTGGCGCATGCCGAGCGAGTAGCCCTTCGTGCGGCGGCCGCCGTCCTGCTTGAGCTGGACCAGCTCCAGCAGCTCGTCGACGCGCGCGTCGCCGACGCCGGAGGCGCGCGCGAGCGTGCGCAGGTGATTGCGGCCGCTGCGGCCGGGGTGGAACATGCCGCCGTCGAGCACCGCGCCGACCGTCGCGGCCGGCTCGGGCAGCGACGTGAACGCTCTGCCCTCGATCGTCGCCGTGCCGTCGGTCGCGTTGATCAGGCCCAGCAGCGCGCGCAGCGTCGTCGTCTTGCCGGCGCCGTTGGGGCCGAGGAAGCCGACGATACGGCCGAAGTCGACCGAGAACGAGAGGTCGTCGACGGCGAGCTTGTCGCCGAAGCGCTTGCTGAGACCGACGACTTCGATCGCGTTCCCCATCCGGGGCCGGACCCTATCTCAGGCGTCGGCCGCCAACAGACGCGCCAACTCGGTGCGCGAGCGCACGTCGAGCTTGCGGTAGATCCGGCTGAGATGGCGCTCGATCGTCTTCGGCGACAGGAACAGCGCCGCCGCGACCTCCCGGTTCGTCATCCCGTGCGCGACCATCAGCGCGACCTTCAGCTCGTGCGGGCTGAGCTCGTCGCGGCCGCGCGGCGGGCCGTCGTCCGGGCGCGTGCCGCCGGCCGCCGCCAGCTCGTCGGCGGCGCGGCGCGCCCACGGCTCGGCGCCGAGCGCGCGGAAGCTCGCGAGCGCGCGTTCCAGCGGTGCGCGCGCATCCATCCGCCGCCGGCGGCGGCGCAGCCGCTCGCCCCACGCCAGCTCGGTGCGCGCACGCTCGAACGGCTGGCCGTCGCGCTCGTGCCACGCGAGCGCGGCGGCGGCGTGCGTGTCGATCTCGTCGGGACCGCCGAGCAGCATGCGGCCGCGCTCGACGATCGCGTGCGCCCACGCCCCGCCGGTCAGCTCGGCGTCGGCCGCGAGCCGCTCCAGCGCGGCGACCGCGTCCTCGGTGCGGCCGACTCGCACCAGCGCCTCGACGTGGTCGCCGGCGAACTGCACGACGTTCGGCTCCCGCCAGCCGAGCCGGCGGGCGCGCTCGTCCGCCTGCCCGAGCCAGTCGGCGGCCAGCTCGGGCCGGTCCGCCGCCAGCTCGACGCGGCCGAGCGCCGCGAGCGCGTAGGTCCCGAGGTTGAGCGCCTTCGCGCGCTCGGTCAGCTCCAGCCCCTCGCGCGCGTGCCGGCGCGCGCGCTCCGCTCTGCCGTGACCAGCCTCGACCAGCGCCAGCGTCGAGAGGCAGAAGCCGGAGATCGTCGCCTGGTCGATCTCGCGCGCGAGCCGCACCGCCTCCTCGGCGTCGGCCTCTGCCGCCGCCCACCGCCCGCGCCGCTCGTGCAGCATCGCCCGCACCGTCAGCGGGAACGGCAGCGCGCCGATCGCGCTCGCGTCGCGGTAGCGCGAGATCAGCAGCTCGACTACGCGCTCGCCGCACGCCGGGTCGCTCCACGTCGCCGCCTGCGCGAACAGCCCGACCGGCTCGCCGAGACCGGTCAGGTCGAGCGCGGCGAGCTGCGGCTCGATCGCGGTCAGCTCACCGGCGAGCGTCGCCGTCTCGCCCGCGACCATGCGCGAGACCATCGACATGATCCGCGTGATCAGCGCCGCCTGCCCGCCGGCGATCTCAGCCGACGCGCTCGCCCGCTCCAGCACCGAGAACATGCCGTTCTGATCGCCCGTCATCGTGTAGGAGATCGACGACTCCAGCAGCAGCACCGCGGCGCTGGCGTGGTCGCCGGCGGCGGCGGCGCGCTGTGCCTCGCCCTCGAGGATCCGCTGTGCCGCGAGCGGTTCGCCGCGGCGCATCGCGAGGTTGCCGCGCAGCCGCGCGACCGCCGGCCGCAGCTCCTCGCCGACCGACGGCGCCGCCGTCTCCAGCAGCGTCAGCGCGGTCGCGACGTGGCCGGCGACGGCGTGCTCCTGCGCGGCGTCGAGCGCGCGCCGGCCCTGCGCCGCAGGGTCGGTCGACAGCTCCGCCGCGCGCGCGAACGCGCGCGCCGCCTCGGCGTGGCCCTGGCGTGCGCGGGCGTCGCGCGCGGCGGCCTCCAGCGCCGCCGCGACCTCCTCGTCGGCGCCGGAGGCGGCGTGCGCGAGGTGCCACGCGCGCACGCGCGGGTCGGTCGCAACCGCGCCGAGCGCGGCATGCGCGGAGCGGCGCTCGCTGCTCGGCGCCGCGTGGTAGACGGCGGCGCGCAGCAGCGGATGGCGAAAGACGACGTCGCCGTCGCGCTCGGTCACGATCCGCGCCTGCTCGGCCGGCGCGAGTACGTCCTCGGGCAGCTCGAGGCGGCGCAGCGCGGCGGTCAGCAGATCGACGCGCCCGCGGTGCAGCGCCGCCGCGACGAGCAGCGCCGTCCGCGTCGGCGGCGGCAGCTCCGCGACCTGCCGCGCGTACGCGCGCTCGACGGCGGCGCTCGCCGGCAGCGGGTCGGTCAGCGGCGCGTCCCCGCACAGCTGCGCCGGCGTCAGCGCGCTCGGCAGCTCGATCAGCGCGAGCGGGTTGCCGGCGGTCGCGTTCACGAGCGCCTCGGCGACCGAGCGCGGCAGCTGCGACGCGTCGCGGTGCAGCAGCGCCAGCGCGCTGGTCGTGTCGAGGCCGGTCAGGGACAGCTCGTCGAGCCCGGTCAGGTCGAGCGCGGGCGCGGCGCCGTCGCGCGCGGCCAGCAGCATCCCGACGCCGCCCGCGAACAGCCGGCGGGCGGCGAACAGGATCGCGTCGCGCGAGGCGTCATCGAGCCAGTGGACGTCGTCGACGACGGCGAGCAGCGGCTGGCGCTCCGCCGCGCGCGCGAGCAGGCCGAGCAGGCCCGCCGGGACCGCGAGGCGGTCGTGCGGCGTCGGCGGCTCGAGCGCGAAGGCGCTCTCGATCGCCGCCCGCTGCGCCTGCGGCAGCGCGCCGCGCAGCGGCAGCAGCGGCGCGGCCAGCTCCAGCAGGCCGGCGTACGGGATCTCGGTGTCGGACTCGTGCCCGCGCGCACGCAGGATGCGCATCCCGTGCGCGCCGTCGGCGAGCGCGCGCTCGATCAGCGTGCTCTTGCCGACGCCAGCCTCGCCGCGCACCAGCAGCGCGAAGGCCGCGCCGTCGCGCAGGCTGTGGATGCGCTCGTCGAGCTGAGCGACCTCCTCCGTGCGACCTTCCAGCATCGGGAGCGAGTCTGTCACCCGCCCATCTTGCCCTCACAGAGCGGAAGGTGCGGAGAAACCGGTGCGAACGTCTCGCCCGCGCCGGCCGATCGTCGCAGCGTTCGCGCGCCGCGGGCGCACGCCGCGAGCGCAGGAGCGCGAAGCGGCGCTACGCGGCGACCCCGCGGTCCTCCAGCCACGCCGCAACGTAGGCGGGCGGGTCGCCTCGCCACTCGGCGCGGGCTGCGAGTCGCAGGATCGTCTCCGCGTCGGCGTCGAGCTCGTCGCGGCGGCGCGCGAGGTACTGGATCACCGCGACCGTCATCGCGACGCCGGGGTCGTCGAGCTCGGCGTCGACGCGCTCGACGACGTCCGCGAGCCGTTCCTCCAACCCGTCGAGCACTCCGGCGACCGGCTCGTCCGCATCCTCGAACTGCTCCTGCACCGCGGCGATCGCCGGGTCCTGGTTGTCGGGATCGGCGACGTCGACCGCGCGGTTGGCGACCTCGGCGAGCGTGACCGGCTGCGGTTCGGTCGGCATGGCGGGCCTCTACCCGCGCGCGTGCGTGACGAACCCGGCGGTGTCGTCCTGGCTTGCTGTCGTTCTGCGACACCAAAGCAGGACGACCGGCATGCCACGTGCGAAGATAGGTGGATGAGCGACATCCAGCGCCGATCCTCCTCGCGCCTCACACGCAGTCAGAGACAGCAGCGCGCCTACAGGCTGGTGATGGCCTCCGGCGCCTTCGGTCTGATCGCCGTCGTCGGCCTGATCCTCTCGATCGCCGGCGTCCTCGGCAGCGGCCTCTGGATCATCACCGCGATCATCGCGATCGTCTGCTTCGTGATGTTCCGCCGCACCGTCAGCGGCGGCTGACGCACCAGCGCTCCCGCTGCCTCCACCGCCCTGCCGCCAACCCGAGCTTTGCGGCGTTTGTCGCAAAGTTGGGCAGGGTAGGGGGTTACGCGCGGAGCGCAGTCCAGCCGGCTTTGTGAGCGCTCCGCCTTGCAAGCCGAGGAGGACCGAATGGCACGCATTCACCCTCTGCATTGGGTTTCAGAGCAGGCGAAGACCGGACTCCGGGAGCTGCCCTCGAACGTTGCGTGGCTCGCGTCGCGCGTCTCCCAACCCGACAAGCTGCGGGACGTCAAGGAGTCGGTGATCGACGCCGCGCCGTTCGTCGGCCGCGACACGGTCGACGCCCGGATGGCGAACGCGCGCGAAGCGTCCGAGCGCGCCCAGGCGTCTGAGCAGGACGCGCTCGCGCTCGCCCACGACGCGCAGGAGCGATCCGACACCGCGCGCAGAGTCAGCGAGGACGGCCAGGCCAGGGTCGGCCAGGCCGAGCAGGACGGCGACCGCCTGGTCGCACAGCGCGAGACCGACGCGAGACGCGAGGCCGAGCAGCTCGTCGCGAACGCTCGCGCGCAGGCGCGTGCCGAAGCCGACGAGCACGTGCAGGAGGTGCGCGAGCAGGCCCAGGCCGAGGCACGCGAGGCGCAGGAGGACGCCGAACAGGCGCAGGCGCGGGCCGAGGAGCGGCTGGAACAGGCCGCCGCCGAGCTGGCCGAGGCTCGTCGGCTCGCCGACGAGGCCAAGCAGGCTGCGCAGGAGGCGGCGGAGGACGCGCGCCGGCAGGCGCAGGAGCTCGAGGCGGAGGCCGACGAGCAGGTCGGCGCGGCAGAGGACATCCGGCAGCGCTCGCGCGCGACGGCCAAGCACGCCGTCCGCGAGCTGCACCACGGGATCAACGGCGGTGACCTGACGTCGCAGAGCAAGGACGAGCTGCTCGACCTGGCCGCCACGATCGACATTCCCGGGCGCTCGCGGATGACGAAGTCCGAGCTCGTGTCGGTGATCGGCAAGGCCGCGAGAGGAGCGAGATGACGATTCTCAGCCCGAAGGGCAAGGTCGAGCAGCTGCTCGGCTCCGTCGACCATCAGCAGATCCTCAAGGCGATGGCGAGATCGGCGGTCGAGTCCGCGATCGCGGGCGTGCAGCCGGTCGTCGAGGGGAAGGGCGGCGGTCGCGCCGGGCAGGCGCTCGACGACGCGGCCGGTCGCGGGCAGCGACTTGCCGGGCCGTTGAAGAAGGCGAGCAGGCCGGGCCTCGCCGTCGCCGGCGCGATCGCCGGCGTGACGGCGGTGAGCGCCGCCGTGTCGTCCGCGCGGAAGCGAGGCGGTTCGTGAGCTCGAACGGGCACGGACGGCGCGCTGTCGGCGGCGCCGGCGGCGTCAGCGCCGCCGCGCCCCAGCTCTCCGGCGGGATGGTGATCGCGGCGGACGTCGAGGCGCGCGTGCTCGGGCTGCGGCTGCTGACGCTGAGCGCCGACGTCGCCGTGACGCCGTCGCGGCTCGCCGCGGTCGGCGGCCGCCGACCGCGGGTGCGCCCCCGGCCCGCCGCGGGCAGCGCGCGGGGCGGCGGGCTCGCCCTCGCGGCGCGGGCGATCGAGTCCGGCGCCGACGACCTGCGGATCGCGCGCGATCAGATGCCCTGAGCCGGCCGGCCCGGCTGACCGGACGGGACCGGTCCGGTACGCAGTGCGCACGTCGCATGCACCTCCGCGGCGCCGCCGTCGTCGTCGCTGGCAGCGACGACGAACCCGAGGCGGCGCAGCAGCGCCTGCGCGGCGGCGTTGCCGGCGGTCGTCGTCGCACGGACGCAGCGCAGGTCGTCGTGCTCTCGCGCACGTTCGAGCGCGAACGCGACCGCGCGCGTGCCGACGCCGGCGCCGCGGACGGCGCGGACCAGCCAGATGCCGGTCTCGGCCTCGCCCGGCGCCGTGCGGCGCAGCCGCACCGCTCCGAGCACCCGCTCGCCGGACCGCACGGCCCACGAGACCTCGAACGGCGGATCGTCGAGGCTGCCCTGACGCTCGCGGTGATAGGCGCGCAGCCACGCGATCCGCTCCGGCGTCCAGCCGTCCCCGTCGGTCAGCGGCGGGGTGACATCGTCCGGCGCGGCATCGGCGACCGCCGCGGCGACGAGCGCGTCGAGGGAGCCGTCGCCGACGCGCGCGAACGTCACGTCCTCGCCGCGCGGCCCCACCGTTAGGCCGCGTTCTCGCGCGCCTGTTCCTGCGCGGCGTCACCGCCGCTGAAGTACGAGACGACGAGCGCGACCATCCCGGTCAACGCCAGCGTCATCGCCGCCAGGCCCCAGCCGCCGGCGACGTCGGAGAACCAGTGGACGCGCAGGTAGATGCGCGTCAGCCCGACCGCGACGGCGATCGCGACCCCTATCGCCAGCACGGCCGCGCGCGCGCCGAGGCCTGGGAAGGCGCGGCGCAGCGCGATCGCGATCGCGACCCAGAAGACGGCGTAGGCGGCGTGCCCGGACGGGTACGAGGAGCCGGCCGCGTCGACCAGCTGGTCGAGCGGACGCGGGCGGTCGGTCGCAGCCTTCGTGATGTGCACGCCGGCGTACGTGATGACGAGGCCGGCGAGCAGCGCGACGCCCTCCAGCCACTCGCGCCGCGACAGCAGCACGAGCGAGACGACCACGAGCGCGCCGCCGGCGACCGGCAGCGCACCGAGATGCGTCACCACCTTCGCGACGTCGGTCAGCCAGGCGGTCTGCAGCTCGCCCGACCAGCGCACGCCGCGCCGATCGCCGGGGGTCAGCTCGGTGATCGGGTCGAGCACGATCAGGTAGCCGAAGAAGACGAAGCTGCCGACCGCCGCGATCGACAGCAGCGACGTCAGCTCCAGGCCGAGCTGGCCGGGCGTGAGGCGGTTCCAGAGGAAGCGCGCGGGGCCGACCAGGCGCTGGCCGAGCGCGCGCAGGAAGCGCACGAGCGGGCCGATCACGGCCTTGCTCTGCTGTTCGTCGAGGAACGCCTCGAAGCGGGCGCGGTTCTCCTCCACGCGCAGCCAGCGGACGGCGACGACGACCGCGACGATCACCGTGATGACGGCGCCGAGCGCGAACGTCCCCTGTCTGGCGATCTTCAGGACTCTGTCGAGCGATCTCCAGAAGAGGTAGCCGAGCAGGCAGAAGAACGACGTCATGATCCCCGCCGCGAGCACGTCGTAGGGCAGGAAGCGCCGCACGCGCATGCCTGAGGAGCCGGCGACGAACGGCGAGACGGCGCGCACGAGGCCGACGAAGCGGCCGAGGAAGACGGCCTTGCCGCCGTGGCGGTCGTAGAAAGCCTCGACCTGCTCGACTCTTCTCTCGTCGATCTTGAAGCGCGGCCCGTGCTTGATCAGGAACTGACGGCCGAGCCGGCGGCCTATGAAGAAGCTCGTGAGGTCGCCCGCGACCGCCGTCGTCCAGGCGATCGCTATCAGCAGGACGATGTCGATCTCGCCCTGGCCGGCGACGACGCCGCCGACGATGATCGCCGTCTCGCCTGGCACCAGCAGGCCGATCCCGGCGCCGCTCTCGAGGAAGCAGAGCGCGCCGACGAGCAGGTAGGTCCATTGGCCGAGCGCCTCGCCGAGGTCGGTCAGGACCTCCTCCAGGTCGGGCATCTCGACGAGGCCGGTGCCGTAGACGGCGGCGCCGATCGCGACGATCGTCAGCCCGATCAGCAGCGGCGGCTCGAGTCTGCGCCGTCTCCACCACGCGAACGCGAGCAGCAGCGCCGCGCCGGCGAACCAGATCGGCTTCACGTGGCGTTCCGGTCCCCGCGCATGCGCGACATCCTGACGGACCGGGTGGCGGAGCGGGGTGCGGCCAGCCTCACTCCGGGCGGCCGTGGAGCGCGAGCGCCTGGTTCTTCCAGCGCGGGTCGTCGGTGACCTCGCGCCCGAGCCAATCGGGCGAGACGAACGCGTCGGCGGCGGCGTCGTCGGGGAACTCGCACTCGGCGACGACGAGGCCGGCGAGCGCGTCCTCGTAGACGTCGACCTCGAGCGTCAGCGCGTCGGCGCCGACCGGCACGAGGTAGCGGCGCTTGACGATCCGCCGTCCCTCGGTCAGCGGCCACAGCGCGTCGAAGCGCTCCGGCTCGATCTCCAGCTCCTGCTCGACGCGGCGCCGGCCGCTGCCCGCCTTGATCGTCAGGAACGTGCGCTCGCCGCGCCGCCGCACGCGCACCTCGACATCCTCGTCGAGCGCGACGTAGCCCTGCGCGATCGGCTCGGAGGGATGCTCCGCGAGGTCCTGCGGCGGGGCGTCGAGGACGAACTTGCGCTCGATCTCGGTGCTCACGCCGGCTGCTCCTCGCCGGCGTCCGCGACGGCCGCCTCGACCCACCGCCGCCAGCGCCGCTCGAACGCCTTCGGCGACTCGGCGTACAGCCGCGTGCCGAGCCGCCGCGCGTCCGCCTGCAGCCGCGCGCGGCGCTCGTCGACGAGCCCCAGCAGCGCGGTCAGGTCGGCGGCGGCGCCGGGCGGCAGCGCGACGCCCGCGACGAGGCGGTCGCGCAGGACGGCGAGGTCGTGATCGTCGCCGAGCAGCTCGGAGAGGACGTGCGCCTCCTCGCCGTAGGCGCTGATGACGTCCGGCCAGACCGGCTTCAGCAGCCGGTGGTGGTACCAGAGGTCCTTCACGCGCTTGCGCCACTGGTGCAGCGCCTCGACGGTCGGCAGCTCGGCCGCGCGCCGGCCGTCTCGGCGCCCGCGCGCGTACGCACGCGTGACGGAGGCGACGACCGTCTCCCAGTCGCTGTCGGCGAGCGGCCACTCCTCGACGCGCGCGAGCGCGTCGCGCAGCTCGAGCGCGACGGCGGTCGCGGTCGCCTCGGCGTCGCCGGTCGCGGCCGCCGGCTGCGCCCGCCGTGCCGCCGCCTCCGCGGCGAGCGCGTCGCGCAGCGCGGCGAAGTCGGACGCCGGCAGCTGCCCGGCGGCGTCCCGGGCGAGCGCCTCGACGGTCGCGACGAGCACGTCCGCGTCACGCGTGGCCGACAGCTGCCGCGCGGCGTCGCGCAGCGCGTCGTTCTCGCGCCGGTACGTCTCCTCGCCGAGCGCCGGACGCACGAGCCGCAGCAGCGCGCGCAGCTTCTTCAGGTGCTTGCGCGCCTCGTGGATCGCCGTCGCCGGGTCGTCGCCCCCGCCGCCGTCGAGCTGGTCGATCGCGCCCTGCAACTGCTCGCGCGCGCACGCCCGCACAGACGTCGGCAGCTCGTCGGCGATGCTCAACCGGTACGCCATCGCGAGGTGAGCCTAACCCGGATCGCGCCGCCAGCAACCTGTTCGTGCGCCGGCTATCTCTCGGCCTCCGGCAGCCCCTGGATCGCCCTCCGCGGCGTCGGGTAGCGTCCGGGTGTGGCTTCGCACCGGCCCAGTGACACCACTAACCCGCGCGGCGGAAGATTCGACGCCGACGGCGACGCCACGCGCCGCACCCACCTCGCGAACGAGCGCACCTACCTCGCCTGGTGGCGGACCGGCCTCGCGTGCATGGCCGGCAGTCTCGGCGTCGGCCGCGTGGTGCCGGCGCTGACGAGCGGCAGCGAGGCGCTCGCGGCGGTCGCCGGCGTGATCTTCGGCCTGCTCGGGATCGCCTGCTTCGTCTACGGCGTGGTCCGCTACCGCCAGGTCGACGACGCGGTCCGCCGCGGCGAGTACCTCGGCCCGGACGACCGCTTCGTCACGCTCCTCGCGGTCGTCGGCATCGCGCTCGCAGCCCTGATCGTCGTGATCGTGATCGTCGACGCCTGACCGCACGTCGCGCGGCCGAAGCGCGGGCGCAGCCGCTCAGAAGACGACGGTTCTGTTCTCGTGCACGAGCACGCGATCGGCGAGGTGGCGACTGACCGCCCGCGCGAGCACGATCCGCTCGATGTCGCGGCCGATCCGGACCAGCTCCTCGAGACTGTCGCGATGGCTCACGCGGGCGACGTCCTGCTCGATGATCGGGCCGGCGTCGAGCTCCTCGGTGACGTAGTGCGCGGTCGCGCCGATGATCTTCACGCCGCGCTCGCTCGCCCGCCGGTAGGGGTCGGCGCCCGCGAACGCGGGCAGGAACGAGTGGTGGATGTTGATCATCGGCGTGTCGAGCGCGGCGAGGAAGTCGCCCGACAGGATCTGCATGTAGCGCGCGAGCACGACGAGGTCGAAACCGCGCAGATGTCGCAGTATCTCAGCCTCAGCTTGAGGCTTAGACTCCTTCGCGACGGGTACGTGGAGAAAGGGAACGCCGAAGCTTTCGACGTCGCGCTCGGCGTCACGGTGGTTGGAAACGACGAGGCCGACGTCGGCGTCGAGATCCCCGCTGCGCCAGCGCCACAGCAGGTCGAGCAGGCAGTGCTCCTCGCGCGAGACGAGCAGCGCGACGCGCTTGCGGCGGTTCGCGTACGACAGGCGCCAGTCCATCCCGAACGGCTCGCCGACCGTCGCGCCGAACGCCTGCTCCAGCTCACCGCGCCCGAGGTCGAGCCCGTCGAGCTGGAACTCCATCCGCATGAAGAAGACACCGCCCTCGGGGTCGGTCGTGTGCTGATCGGCATCGAGGATGTTCGCCCCGTGCTCGAACAGGAAGCGCGAGACGGCGGCGACGATCCCGGGCTGGTCGGAGCACGAGATCAGCAGCCGCGCGATGTTGAGTCGCCCGGCGTTCGTGGCGTTCTGGTCGCTGCGATCCACCGGCGCGCGCCCCGTCGCGCTTGCTAGCGCTCGTCCTCGACGGCCTTCGCGTACCACTCGCCGTCGCGGCGGCCGAGCGTCAGCCGCGTCGTGGTCTCGGCGGTGGCGATGCGGTAGATCGCGAGGTCCGAGTCGGTGCCCGGCTCGTCGACGATCTGGGTCAGCTCGAGCGCTGCCGGCTCGACGCCCGGACGGTGCTCGGCGAACGCGGCGCGGGCGGCGGCGTCGAGCGTCTTGCGCTCCCAGCCGTGGTCCTCCGCGGTCGCGTGCGCGAGCTGGCGGTCGACGGCGGTGAGGCTGGCGGTGAAGGACTCGGCACCGGCGCGGTTGCGCCGCGTCGCCGCCACTGCGCCGATCAGCGCGAGCAGCAGGAGGATGCCGAGGATCACGAGAACGACGATCAAGAGAGTGTCCACGCCCGGGATCCTAGAGGGGCGTGGCGCGGGGCGGCGTGACCGCGGCGCGGGGTGTGGGCGCGCCGCGGCGATCCGCGGGTGCTGCGGGCGTCCTAGAGCAGGACGTTGCGGGCGGCGAGATGCGAGCCGACCTTGCGCTTGACGCGCTGCAGGGCGTTGTCGACCGTCTTGGTGTCGCAGCCGAGCTTCTCGCCGACGGACTCGTAGGAGTAGCCGTCGAGGTAGAGCGAGAGCACGCGCGACTCGAGGTCGGAGAGGACCGTCGAGAGGCACGCGACGAGCGCGCGCAGCTCCTCGGAGCTGATCACCTGGTTGACCGGGTCGTGGACGGTCGGGCCGGGGATGACCTCGTCGAGCGTCGGGTCGCCGTCGCCCGCGGCGGACGCCGGCGAGGCGGAGAACGAGACGTACTGGTTGAGCGGCGTGTGCTTGTTGCGCGTCGCGGTCTTGACCGCGGTGATGATCTGGCGCGTGATGCACAGCTCCGCGAAGTTGCGGAAGCTCGACTCGCGATCCGTGCGGTAGTCGCGGATCGCCTTGTAGAGCCCGACCAGGCCTTCCTGGATCAGATCGTCGGCGTCGCCGCCGGCGAGGAAGTACGACGAGGCCTTCAGGCGCACGAAGCCGTAGTAGCGGCGGACCAACCTGTCGTACGCATCGGGGTTCCCCTGCTTCGCAAGCGCGATGAGGAACCCGTCGTCAAGCTGGACTTGACCCTGAGGGTTATAGGAGATTCGAGCCACGAGCACACCCTTCTCGATGCCCGCATGCTCACGCGGACATCGCTTCGTAGCGCATTACCTCCCCAGGCGCCGCACAGTATCCAGCGGGTGACGATGAGCCTCAAGCTCAACTCCACCCTTATCTGCGCGGCAGCTTGACACAGTTATGGAACGCCTGTCAAGCAGGCTGTGCAGGATCGGTTGCAGCACGGACGTACGCGCGCAGGCATGTGGGCGCGGACGCCGACGCGTCCACACCCCTCTCCCCCACCCCGGCCCGCGGCGCGCCGAAGCGCGCCGGCGGCTAGCCGCGCTGGCGGACGATCTCGTAGAGCAGCGCGGAGGCTGCGGCGCTCACGTTGAGCGAGCCGATCCGGCCGCGCAGCGGCAGCGCGATCAGCGCGTCGCACGACGCGGCGACGCGGGGCCGCAGGCCCCTGCCCTCGGAGCCGAGCACGAGCACGACGCCCGGCCCGCTGTAGTCGACGCCGGTGTACGGCACGCCGCCGTCGCCCTCCGCGCCGTAGACCCACGCGCCGACGCCTCTGGCGTCGCCGAGGAAGTCGGCGAGGTTGCGGGCGCGTGCGATCGGCAGGTGCTCGACGGCGCCGGCCGACGCCTTGCAGACGGCCGGTGTCACGTCGGCGCTGCGGCGAGCCGGGATCACGAGCCCGGTCGCGCCGGCGCATTCGGCCGTGCGGGCGATCGCGCCGAGGTTCTGCGGATCCTGGATCTCGTCGAGCGCGACGATCAGCGGATGCTCGACGGCCAGCAGCTCGTCGACGTAGGCATATCTGAACGGGGCGACCTGCGCGCAGACGCCCTGGTGGTCGGGCGATCCGCTGCGCCGCTCGATCCAGCCGCCGTCGGCGACGACGTTGACGTCGACAGCGGAGGCGTCATGCGCGACCGCCGCCAGCCACGGCTCCTCGACGGCATGCGCCGTCGCCCAGATGTGCTGCACCTCGCGCGACCCGCGCAACGCCTCGTGGACGGCGTTGCGCCCGTAGAGGATCGTCACGTCGTCAGGCAGCGTGCGCGGCTCGCGCGTCGGCGCCGGCGCACCCGCCGGCACGCCTGCCCGCTCCGCACCGCGCACCCGCTGCTCGGACCCGCGCTTGCCCGGCCGCCCGGCGCCGCGTCTGCCCGGCCCGCGCTCGTCCCAGCCGCCGCCCGCGCGCTCATCGCGCCCCGCCGCACCGCGCCCGCCACTCGGCCCGCGCTCATCGCGCCCGCCGCCAGCCGGCCCCGCCGCACCGCGCCCGCCGCCAGCCGGCCCCGCCGCACCGCGCCCGCCGCCCGGCGCGCGCTCATCGCGCCCGCCCGCACCGCGCCCGCCGCCAGCCGGTCCCGCCGGCCCGCGCCCGCCACTCGCGCCGCGCCCAGCGCCCGACCCGCGACTTCCGCCGCCCGCCGCACGCTCGTCGCGCCCACCGCTCGCACCGCGCCCGGCCGCCCCAGCCGCACCACGCCCGCCGGCCGACCCACGGCTCCCGCCGCCCGGCCCGCTCGGCCCGCGTCTGCCGCCGCCTCTCGGCCCGCGACCGCCGCCGGCACCACGACCGCCGCCGGCGCCGGCGCCCGGCCCGCGGCCACCGCCGCCACCCGCGCCCGCGCCGCCACCGCCAGTGGACCCGCTCGCCCGGCGCGCGTCGCGCCCGCGTCTGCGCTGGTCAGCCATCAGCCGCGCCGGATCAGCTCGGGGCCGGCGGCACCGTCGCGCACCGTCCAGCCGAGCGCGGCAAGCTCGTCCCGCAGCGTGTCCGCGGCCGCGAAGTCGCGTGCCGCGCGAGCGGCCTCGCGCCGCGCGAGCAGCTCCTGCGCCGCCGCGTCGGGCGCGTCCGCGCCGTCGGTCGCGTCGAGCAGGTTGTCGAGCGCCACCACCTGCAGCATCTCGCGCAGGTCGGCGTCGCCGACCGGCGACCCCGCCTCTGCGCGGCGGTTCGCTTCGCGGACCCAGTCGAACACGGCAGCCATCGCTCTCGGTGTGTTGAAGTCGTCGGCGAGCGCGGCGAAGAACGCCTCGCGCAGGCCACTCAGGTCGTCCGGGCTGGCGGAGCCCGTCACAAGCCGCCGGCCCGCCTCGCGGATCCGCTCGACCGAGCGCGCCGCCTCCGCCAACCGCTCGTCGGAGTAGGCGATCGGCTGGCGGTAGTGGCCGCCGCAGAAGTACGCCACGAGCGCGTCGCGCCCGTGCGCGGCGAGCGCCTCGTGCAGCAGGAAGATGTTCCCCACCGACTTCGCCATCTTCTCGCCCTCGAGCCGCACCATGCCGTTGTGCATCCACAGCCGCGCGAGCGGTGCGCCGCGTGCGGCGCACGTCTGCGCGGCCTCGTTCTCGTGGTGCGGGAAGACGAGGTCCGAGCCGCCGCCGTGCACGTCGAAGCCGACGCCGAGCAGCGTCTCGGCCATCGCCGAGCACTCGATGTGCCAGCCCGGGCGGCCTCTCCCCCACGGCGCGTCCCACGACGTGTCCTCGCCGTCCTTCCACGCCTTCCACAGCGCGAAGTCGAGCGGGTCGCGCTTCAGCGACGCGCCGGAGATGCCCTCGCCCTGGTCCATCTGGTCGACGTCGCGATGCGACAGCTCGCCGTACGCCGGGTAGGAGCGGACGTCGAAGTAGACGTCGCCCTCGACCGCGTAGGCGTGACCGCGCTCGATCAGGACCGCGATCAGCGCGACGATCTCGTCGATCGTCTCTCTCGCCAGCGGCTCGTGGTCGGGACGGCCGAGCCCGAGCGCGTCGGTGTCGGCGACGTAGGCGGCGGTCATCTCCGCGGCCAGCTGCTCGCTCTCCACTCCCGCCGCCCGCGCGGCGTCGTAGATCTTGTCGTTGACGTCGGTCACGTTCGCGACGAACGTGACGTCGTACCCCTCGTGCTCGAGGAAGCGCTTGTAGAGCGAGAAGACGACGAACGGCCGCGCGTTGCCGACGTGGATGCGCCCATAGACGGTCGGACCGCACGCGTAGATCCCGACCTTGCCGGGCTCGCGCGGCTCCAGCGGCAGCAGTCTGCCGCTTCTCGTGTCATGGATGGCGATCGTCCGCATCGAGGCGCCAACCCTACCGTCTGCCGCCGCCTGCCCGAGCGGCGAGCGCAGCTCAGGAATCCGGCCGCTCGATCGTCGCGATCGCGAGGGCAGCGGCACCCTCGACGCGGCCGACGAAGCCCATGCCCTCGCCGCGTGTCGCCTTCACGTTCACGCGCGCCAACGGCAGCTCCAGCGCACCCGCCAGGTTCTCGCGCATCGCCTGCTTGTGCGGCAGCAGCTTCGGCCGCTCGATCAGCACCGTCGCATCGACGTGCGCGATCTCGACGCCGCCGACCGCGACCAGCTCGCGCGTCGAGCGCAGCAGGTCGAGCGAGTCGGCGCCGCGCCAGCGCTCGTCGGTGTCGGGGAAGTGCTCGCCGATGTCGCCGAGGCCGGCGGCGCCGAGCAGCGCGTCGATGATCGCGTGCGTCAGCACGTCCGCGTCGGAGTGGCCGTCGAGCCCCAGCTCGAACGGGATCGTCACCCCGCCGACGATCAGCGGCCGACCGGCGACCAGTCTGTGGACGTCCCACCCGATCCCGGTTGCGACCATCAGCCGATCGGCTCCAGACGGCGCACGCGCTTGTCGAAGACGGCCAGCTCGCTGACGCCGCGGTCGGCCAGCCACTGCACCGTCGCCGGGTAGTCCCAGCCGATGTGCTCGGGCACGTGGGCGTCGCTGGAGAGCGCGATCGGGCAGCCGGCTTCCAGCACCAGCTCCAGGAACCCGTCGGCCGGGTAGCGCTCGCCGACCGGCTTGCGCAGCCCCGCGGTCGAGACCTCGACCGCGATCCCCGACTCGGCGATCCCCTCGATCGCCAGCTCGTAGAAGCGGCGCAGGTCGCCGTCGGGCTTGGGCCGGTTCGCGCCCCACACCTTCACGAGGTCGGGATGGGCGAGGATGTCGAAGAGGCCGCTGCGGGCGCACTCGCCGAGCGTCTCGAAGTAGCGGCGCCAGACCTTGTCGGCGGAGTCGAACGAGGTCGTCCAGACGTCCCAGTCGCCGGGCATGTCGACCGCCAGGTCTCTGACGAAGTGGACCGAGCCGACGACGTAGTCCCACTCGCGCGCTTCGAGCAGGTTCCCCATGCGGTCCTCTCTGCCGGGGATGAAGTCGGCCTCGATGCCGAGCTTGAGGTCGGTCTGCTCGCGCACGAACTGGCAGTAGGCGTCGAGGTCCTCGGTCGCCTGCGACTGCCAGAACGGGTGCTGCCAGACCTCCAGCGCCTGACTGAAGCGGTAGATGTGCTCGGAGACGCCCAGCTCGGCTATCCCCGCCTCGGTCGCGATCTCGCGGTAGCGCTCGGCGTTGGCGGGGACGAAGTATCTGGCGGCAGGCGTGCCGGGCTCGTCGGGGCGCAGGTGGACGTGGTAATCGGTCAGCATCGTTCTTCCAAGAGGAGGGCGGCGAGGCGAAGGTCGATCGGGGTGGTGACCTTGAGGTTCTCGCGCGGGGACTCTACGACGTGGACGGTGCCGCCCGTCTGCTCGACGATCCCGGCGTCGTCGGTCGCGGCCGCGAGCACGTGGTCGGGCTCGGCGAGCGCGCGCGCAAGCGCCGCGCGGCGGAAGACCTGCGGCGTCTGGACCGCCCACAGCGCGCTCCGCTGCACCGTCTCGACGACGCGCAGCGCATCGCCGTCGCCGACCCGCTTGATCGTGTCGGTCACCGGCGCGGCGGCGACGACGGCGTCGGCGCCGGTCGCGGCGAGCGCGTCGAGCGCGCGCACGACGATCTGCGGCGTGACGAGCGGCCGTGCCGCGTCGTGCACGAGCACCGGCTCGTCGTCCGGTCCGGGACCGGCCGCGGCGAGCGCGGCGCGGACGGAGTGGGAGCGCTCGGCGCCGCCGGCGACGCCGATCGTCCCCGCCGGCGCGGCGACGCCGTCGGGCAGCGCCACCACGATCCGCTCGATCGCCGCGACCGCGCGCAGCGCGTCGAGCGACCATTCGTACATCGGGCGGCCCGCCAGCATGACGAGCGCCTTGGGACCGTCAGCCCCAAGGCGCTCTCCACGGCCGGCGGCCACGAGCAGCGCGACCGCCATCAGAATCCGTCCCGGCCGGCTTACTCAGCCCCGACGGCCACCTTGCCGCTCGCGGAGGCGGCGAGCAGCTCGTCGAGGTGCTCCTCGGCCTGTTCCTCTTCCATCTCCAGCGCGTACATCAGCTCGGAGGCGAGGATCTTCTTGGCGCGCGTGAACATCTGCTTCTCACCAGTCGACAGGCCCTTCTCCGCCTCTCGGATGGCGAGATTTCGCACGACCTCGGCCAGCTCGTAGATGTCGCCGGTCTTGATCTTGTCGCGGTTGTGCTTGAAGCGCCGATTCCAGTTCTTCGGCATGTCCGAGCACTCGTCCTGGAGCACTGCGAGAACCTTCTTGACGGTCTCCTCGTCGATCACGCGACGCAGACCGGCCACGGCCGCGTTCGCGGTCGGGACCATGACGGTCATGTCGTTGTGGAGGATCTTGATCGTCAGGTACTCGCGCGTCTCCCCGAGGATCTCCTTGTCCTCCTTCTTGAGGACTTTGCCCGCGCCATGATGCGGATAGACGACGTTGTCGCCGATCTCGAACTCGATGTGCTCGACCTCGACGGTGATCTCGAGGTCCTCGAGCTGCTCTTCGCTCAGTTCAGTGATGGTCGTCCTCCTTGTTCCAAGCAGTCCAGAATCCGCAGACCCGTCAGGTCTGCAGGTACCGATCCACGAGGTTGATCTCCTGCTGTCGGCGAAGGCCCTCTCGGATGTCCTTCGCCCGGATCTCGCCGACGCCGTCGACGGTTTCGAGCTCGCCGTCAGTGGCGGCGAGCATCTCCTCCAAGCCCCCGAACTCCTGCACGATGCGCTGCACGACGAGTCGCGGCAAGCGCGGGATGCGACCGAGGATCCGGTAGCCCCGCGGGGAGACGGGATAGTCAAGCGTGTTGACCTTGCGGTCGTAGCCGAGCAGCTCGGCGAGACGCCCGAAGTCGAGCAGGTCCTGATGCGGGAGCCGCACGAGCTGGTCGAAGGCGATCGCGAAGTTCTCGTCGGTGTCCTCGGCGAGGTAGTCGTGCACGAGCGCGGACTTGTCGCCCGCGACGCCGACCATCGTCTCGTCGAGCTGCATCTCGATCAGGCGCCCCTCGGTGCCCAGCTCGACGATGTAGCGCTCGATCTCGACGCCCATCCGCGTCACCAGCTCGGCGCGCTGGAGGACCGTCAGCACGTCGTGCAGGGTCGCGCCGCCCTCGAACTCGAGCGCCGTCAGGCGCGTCGAGACCTGGTCGAGGCGGCTGCGGTACTTGTCGAGCGTCGCGAGCGCCTGGTTGGCCTTCGCGAGCACGACCGGGATGTCCTCGAGGATGTACTTCGCGCCGTCGACGTAGAGCGACACGACCTCCCTACGCTGCGAGATCGCGATCACGAGTGCCTCGGTCTGCTTGGAGATCCGCTCGGCCGTGCGGTGGCGCGTGCCGGTCTCCAGCGTGAGGATCGTCGGGTCCGGGGTCAGCTGGACGTTGCCCCAGATGATCTTCGTCGCGTTCGCGTTCAGCACCAGCGCGCCGTCCATCATCTTGGCCAGCTGGTAGAGGAATGCAGGGGTGTAGTCGATGTCGAGCTTCAGTCCGCCTGAGAACAGGAACGAGAGGTCGTCCGCCTCGCCCATGACGATCAGGCCGCCAGTGCGGGCGTGGACGATGTTGTCGATGCCCTCGCGCAGCGAGGTGCCTGGAGCCACCATCTCGAGTGCCTTGACGAGCCGGGGCTCTTGGCGAGACTCGAGCTCTTCTTTGAGCTCTTCCCCGGAACGCGGCGCCATAGACAGGCCATTCTACCGGGTTTTTCCTGGATTTTCGGCGCCCCGCAGGGAAACCTGGACGGAAGGCGAAGCGTCAGAGAAACGCTTGCGTTCTGCGACTGCGCGAAAGCGCCGTGCTCACGCGGCTCGCGGGCGCCGTTCAGCAGGCATCGCAGCCCGCAGCGCGCGGCGCAACGTGCCCGCCTCGGGGGTCACGATCGTACCCAGTCCGAACTTCGCCGCCTCCGCCGTGCGGCGCTCGGGATGGGCGACCGAGCGCAGCTCGCCGGTCAGCCCCAGCTCGCCGAAGCAGGCGAGCGGCGGGCCGTCCTCGCCGTCTGCACCGTTGCCTCCACGCAGCGCGACGCCCCGCGCCGCCGAGGCGACGGCCAGCGCGACCGCGAGGTCGGCGCCGGGCTCGTCGACGCGCACGCCGCCGACGACGTTGACGAAGACGTCCGCGCTGCCGACCGCGACGCCGGCATGGCGCGTCAGCACGGCGAGCACGAGCGCGAGGCGGTTGCGGTCGATGCCGCTGACGACGCGCCGCGGCGGGACCAGCTCCGAGGGCGAGACGAGCGCCTGCACCTCCACCAGCAGCGGGCGCGAGCCCTCCATCGCGCAGAGGACGACCGAGCCGGGCGCGTGCGTCGCCTCGCCGACGAAGCGGGCGGACGCATCCAGCACCTCGACCAGGCCGCCCTGTCTCATCTCGAAGACGCCGGCCTCGCTGGTCGAGCCGAAGCGGTTCTTGAGCGCGCGCAGCGTACGGTAGGTGCGCTCGCGCTCACCCTCGAACTGGAGCACGCAGTCGACCAGGTGCTCCAGCACGCGCGGGCCGGCGAGCGCGCCCTCCTTCGTCACGTGACCGACGAGCAGCACCGCGATCCGGTGCTGCTTGGCGACGCGCATGATCTCGCCGGCGACCTCGCGCACCTGGCCGACCGAGCCGGGCGCGCCGGTCAGCTCGGCGGCGTGCAGCGTCTGGACGGAGTCGATCACGCAGACGTCCGGCCGCTCGCGCTCCAATGTCGCCAGTACGGCACCGAGGTCGGTCTCCGCGATCACGGGGATCTCGAGCGCGGCGCCCGGCAGCCGCTCGGCGCGCAGCTTGATCTGCGCCGCCGACTCCTCGGCCGACACGTACAGCGTCTTGCGACCGGCGCCGGTCAGATTCGCGACCGCCATCGTCGTCAGCGTCGACTTGCCGATCCCCGGCGAGCCGCCGATCAGCACGAGCGAGCCGGGGACGATCCCGCCGCCGAGGACGCGGTCCAGCTCGCCGATCCCGGTCGGAAGCCGCTCGACCTCGCTCGCTTGCACCTCCCCGAGCCGCACCGGCGCGACCGCGGTGCCGCCGCGCGAGCCGCCGACGCCCGCGCGCGCGCCGCGCCCCGCGCCGCCGGCCCCGTTCGAGCCGCCGCTGCGCACCTCCTCCACGAGCGTGTTCCAGGCCCCGCAGCCGGGACATCTGCCGGCCCAGCGCAACGCCTCGTGGCCGCAGTCGGAGCAGACGTGAACGGTGGTCGGTCGAGCCATCGGAGCGACCAGGCTACGCGCCGCGCCGGACGAACACGCGTTCGGCCCGCCGCCCAGCCCGAACAGGTGCGATCTCGGGTCGGCACACGACCCGAGATTGCACCTCATACGGTGAAACAGGACCGCGGGCGGGTGGGCGGCCGGCCCGCTCAGCGCGTCGCGTCGAGCGCACGAGTCAGGTCGCGCGCGAGGTCCACGGCGTCCTCGATCCCGACCGACAGGCGGATCAGCCCCTCCGAGACGGCGTCCATCCCCCAGCGCGCACGGCGCTCGGCCATCGTGTGGACCGAGCCGAAGCTCGTCGCCTCGCTGATCAGCTCGCAGTGCGCCAGCAGCGCCCGCGCGCGATCGGCGTCGTCGCCGACGTCGAACGTCAGCACCGTCCCGAACGCGCGCATCTGCCGCGCGGCGAGCGCGTGCGCGGGATCGCCCGGCAGGCCGGGGTAGCGGACCGCCACGAGGTCATCGCCGACGCGCGCCGCCAGCAGCTCCGCCAGCGCCTGCGCGCTCGCGCACTGGCGCTGGAGCCGCACGTCGAGCGTCGCGAGCGAGCGGTGCGCCAGCCACGCCTCGAACGGCCCGAGGATCGCGCCGGCGCGCTGGCGCCAGCCGCGCATCGCCGCCAGCAGCCGCTCGTCGCGCGTCGCGACGGTCCCGAGCAGCAGGTCGCCGTGCCCGGTCAGGTGCTTGGAGCCGCTGAGCAGCGTGATGTCGGCGCCCAGCTCCAGCGGCCGCTGGCCGAACGGCGTCGCGAGCGTGTTGTCGACCACCAGGCGCGCGCCTGGCGCACCGGTCTCGCGCACCGCGGCCGCGACCGCCGCCAGGTCGACCACGTCCAGTCCCGGGTTCGTCGGCGTCTCCACGACGACGAGCGCGGCGCCGCGCGCCGCGTCGACGAGCGCGGCTGTGTCGGTCGGGACCAGGCGCGTCCGGACGCCGAGCGCGCCCATGTTCTCCGTCGCCATGTCGCGCGCCGCCGGGTAGCCGTCCTGCTGCACGACGACGACGTCACCGGAGCGCAGCAGCCCGAACAGCACCGCGGCGACGGCGGCCGAGCCGGACGGGAACGTCAGCGCGTGGACGCCCGCGCCGCCCTCCAGCGTCGCGATCGCCTCCTCCAGCCCGCTCCAGGTCGGATTGGCGTAGCGGCCGTAGCCGTACTCCGCCTCGGCGATCCCGTCACCGCGCAGGTGGTACGGCGCGGCGAACGTCGGCCCCGGCAGGAACGGTGTCCCCTGCTCGGCCGGCGGCAGCCCGGCACGGACCGCGCGCGTCCCGTCGCCCAGCTCGCTCGCGAGCCGCGGCTCCCCACCCGCACCACCCGCGCCGCCCGCGCCCGCGCCCGCCCCGTCCGCGCCCGCGCCGCCGCCCTCCTCAGCCATCGAGCCCCACGCGCTCGGCCCGGACGCACGACTCGAACCCGCTCGCGCGGTGCGACGCGTCGCAGAACGGCTTGTCGCGCGACTGGCCGCAGCGGCACAGCGCGATCGGCCGGTCCGGATCCGAGACCGGGATCTCGTTTCCGTCCGGGTCGACGAGCCGGACCGGTCCGGTGATCTTGTACGGCCCGTTGTCGCGGACTCTGATCTCGACGCGCGCGTCCATGCCGCACACGCTACCGCGCCGCCGCCCGCGTCCTGAGAACGAGAGAGGGCGGCCCCACCGGGGCCGCCCTCTCGAAGCACTTCAGGTGTGGCGCGACCGCCTACGACTCGGAGGCCGCCTCGGCCGCCGGCGGGGTCTCGCTCTCGCCCTGCGGGCCGTCCGCCCCCTCCTCAGAGGTTGCGGAGCCGCCCTCGGCGCCGACGCCGACCGGGGTCGGAGCGGGCTTCGGCGCGATGATCTCGATCGAGACCTCGGGCTCCTGGCCCTCCGGCGCGCGGTCGACCATCACCGTGCCGCCGGCCATCAGCTCCGAGCGGAGCACGAAGTCGGCGAGCGGATCCTCGATGTAGCGCTGGATCGCACGGCGCAGCGGGCGGGCGCCCATCGCCGGGTCCCAGCCCTTGTCGACGAGCAGGTCCTTCGCCTCCTCCGTCAGCTCCAGCTGCAGCTCCCGCTCCGCGAGCGACTCGCGGATGCGGCGCAGCAGCAGCTCGACGATCTCCTTGATCTCGTCCTTCGCCAGCTTGTGGAAGACGATCACGTCGTCGATGCGGTTCAGGAACTCGGGCCGGAAGACCTTCTTCAGCTCGCCCATGATCCGCGTCTTCATGTCGTCGTACGTGATGCCGGTCTCGTCGTCGGAGACCGCGAACCCGAGCGGCGTGTTGCGCGCGATCTCGCTCGCACCGATGTTCGACGTCATGATCACGATCGCGTGGCGGAAGTCGACGGTGCGACCCTGCGCATCCGTCAGCCGCCCGTCCTCGAGGATCTGGAGCAGGATGTTGAAGACGTCCGGGTGGGCCTTCTCGATCTCGTCGAGGAGCAGGACCGAGTACGGCTTGCGCCGCACGGCCTCGGTCAGCTGACCGCCCTCGTCGTAGCCGATGTAGCCGGGAGGCGAGCCGACGAGCCGGGACACGGCGTGCTTCTCCATGTACTCCGACATGTCGATCCGGACCATCGCGTCCTCGTCGCCGAAGAGGAACTCGGCGAGCGTGCGCGCCAGCTCCGTCTTGCCGACGCCCGAGGGGCCGAGGAAGACGAACGAGCCGGTCGGCCGCTTGGGATCCTTCAGGCCTGCGCGCGAGCGCCGGATCGCCTTCGAGATCACGTCGACCGCAGCTTGCTGACCGATGACGCGCTTGTGCAGCTCGTCCTCCATCCGCATCAGCTTCGCGGTCTCGGCCTCGGTCAGCTTGAAGACCGGGATGCCCGTCCACATCGAGACGATGTCGGCGATCTCCTCCTCGCCGATCGACGGGCGCTCACCGGACTCGCCGGACTCCCACTGCTCCTCCAGCTCCCTCTTCTTCTGCGTGAGCCTGCGCTCGGCGTCGCGGAGGTTCGCGGCCTTCTCGAACTCCTGCGCCTCGATCGCGGCCTCCTTGTTGCGCCGCGTCGTCTCGATCTCCTCCTCGAGGTCCCGGTAGACGGGCGGGGAGGTCATCGACTTGATGCGCATGCGGGCGGCGGCCTCGTCGATGAGGTCGATCGCCTTGTCCGGCAGGAAGCGGTCGGAGATGTAGCGGTCCGCGAGGTCGGCGGCGGCGGTCAGCGCCTCGTCGGTGATGTTCACCTTGTGGTGCTGCTCGTAGCGGTCGCGCAGACCCTGGAGGATCTGGAACGTCTCGTCGGTCGACGGCGGGTCGACGCGGATCTGCTGGAAGCGCCGCTCGAGGGCAGCATCCCTCTCGAGGTACTTGCGGTACTCGTCGAGCGTCGTCGCGCCGATCGTCTGCAGCTCGCCGCGGGCGAGCGCCGGCTTGAGGATCGAGGCCGCGTCGATCGCGCCCTCGGCCGCGCCGGCACCGACGAGATTGTGCAGCTCGTCGATGAACAGGATGATGTCGCCGCGCTGGGTGATCTCCTTCATCACCTTCTTGAGGCGCTCCTCGAACTCACCGCGGTACTTCGACCCGGCGACGAGCGCGGCGAGGTCGAGCGTGTAGATCTGCTTGCCCTTCAGCAGCTCCGGCACGTCGGCGTTCGTGATCCGCTGGGCGAGGCCCTCGACGACGGCGGTCTTGCCGACGCCCGGCTCGCCGATCAGGACCGGGTTGTTCTTCTGGCGGCGCGAGAGGATCTGCATGATCCGCTCGACCTCCGTCTCGCGGCCGACGACGGGGTCCAGCTTGCCGTCGGAGGCGAGCTTCGTGAGGTTGCGGCCGAACTGGTCGAGCAGCTTGGAGGACTTCTTGCCCTCGCCCTGCTGACCGGCCGCGCCCGCTCCGGCACCGCTCCCGCTGCTGGCGCCCTGGCGACGACCGCCCGGACCCGACAGCATGCGGATGACCTCGTTGCGGATCTTCTCCGAGTCCGCGTCGAAGTCGAGCAGGATGCGCGCTGCGACGCCCTCGTTCTCGCGGACGAGGCCGAGCAGGATGTGCTCCGTGCCGATGTAGTTGTGCCCGAGGCTGAGCGCCTCGCGCAGCGCCAGCTCCAGGACCTTCTTGGCGCGAGGCGTGAACGGGATCTGACCAGACGTCACCTCTTCACCGGAGCCGACGATGCGCACGACCTGCGCGCGCACCCGCTCGACGGTGATGTCGAGGCTCTCCAACACTCGAGCTGCCAGGCCCTCTTCCTCCCGCAGGAGTCCGAGGAGGATGTGCTCGGTGCCGATGTAGTTGTGCTTGAGCGTCCGGGCCTCCTCTTGGGCGAGGACGACCACCTGGCGGGCTCGCTCTGTGAATCGCTCGAACATGGGTGCGACGTTCCTTCCCTACGGGCGGGTGAGGCGGAATCTTGCGGAGGGATGCGAATGCACCCGCTCACCCGGATCATCGGCCGGAGGCCTGTCGATGATGAGTGGTCGGGTCCGTTCGCCGGGCATAGGTCAGTCTACCAACAGCCCGGACCCCCTACGGGGGCGAAGCCGCGCTCCCTACCTCGCTCAATCCCGCATCGCCGGGAACAGCACCACTTCGCGGATCGATCTGCGGCCCGTCAGCAGCATCACGAGCCGGTCGATCCCGAGGCCGACGCCGCCGGTCGGCGGCATCCCCTGCTCCAGCGCCTGGAGGAAGCTCTCGTCCCAGGGCTGCGCCTCGTCGTCGCCCGCCTCGGCGTGCGCGCGCTGCTGCTCGAAGCGGCGCCGCTGCTCGTCGGGATCGTTCAGCTCGCTGAACGCGTTGGCGATCTCCATCCCGTTGACGTAGGCCTCGAAGCGCTCGACGAGGCGGTCGTCGTCGCGGTGGCGCTTGGCGAACGGCGACAGCTCGACGGGGTAGTCGAGCAGGAACGTCGGCTCGATCAGCGTCGGCTCGACGTGCTTGGTGACCAGCTCGTCGACAAGCTGCGCCCAGGTGTCCTCGGGCGGGACGTTCATCCCCTTTTCCTCCATCGCGGCCGCGAGCTGGTCGCGGTCGCGGGCGGCGAGGATGTCGATCCCGGTGCGCGTCGCGATCGAGCCGGCGAGCGTCTCGCGTCTCCACGGCGGCGCGAGGTCGATCTCGCCGCTGTAGCCGGCGGCCTCGGCGGCCGCGGCGACGAGCTGCTCGGTGCGCGCCGCGACGTCGAGGTAGTCGGCGTACGCCTCGTAGTACTCGACCATCGTGAACTCGGGGTTGTGCTTGTGCGAGACGCCCTCGTTGCGGAAGTCCTTGCCGAGCTCGTAGACCTTCTCGAGGCCTCCGACGATGCAGCGCTTGAGGTACAGCTCGGTCGCGATCCGCAGGTACAGCTCGCGGTCGAGCGCGTTGTGGTGGGTCGTGAACGGCCGCGCGTTGGCACCGCCGTAGAGCGGCTGCAGCACCGGCGTCTCGACCTCGACGAAGCCGGCGTCGTCGAGGAAGCGGCGGATCGCCGCGATGATCTTGGCGCGCGAGATGAACAGCGCGCGCGTCTCCTCGGACGACATCAGGTCCAGCTCGCGGTGGCGGAAGCGCGTCTCGACGTCCTGCACGCCGTGGTGCTTCTCCGGCGGCGGGCGCAGCGACTTCGCCAGCAGCGTCCAGTCGTCGGCCTTCAGCGACAGCTCGCCGCGGCGGGAGCGGAAGACGGTCCCGTCGACGCCGATCAGGTCGCCGAGGTCGAGGCCGACGAGGCGGTCGAGCGACTCCTGCCCGAGCACGTCGACGCGCGCGTGCAGCTGCATCCGCCCGGAGCGGTCGACGAGATCGATGAACGCCGCCTTGCCCTGACCGCGGCGAGCCGCGATGCGGCCGGCGATCCGGTAGCGGTCCTCGGTCTCGGCTCCGGCCTCCAGCTCGTCGTAGCCGTCGCGCACGGCGTCGATCGGCGCGACGCCGTCGAACTCGTGCGGGAACGGCTCGACGCCCTCGTCGCGCAGGCGTTCCAGCTTGCGACGACGGGCGGCGAGCAGCTCCGGCAGCTCGTGCTCGTGCGCCGCGTCCTCCGGGACCGACATCCTCTGCGGGCCTACCGGAGGCCGATGTCGATCTTGGTGATTCTCAGCTCGCGCTGCTTGCCGTTCGGCAGCTGCACGGTGGCCGTCTCGCCGGCCTTGCGGCCGATCAGCGCCTTGCCGACCGGCGACTCGTTCGACAGCTTGCGCTCGGCCGGATTCGCCTCGGCGGAGCCGACGATCACGTACGTGTCGCTCTTGCCGCTCTGGGAGTCGGCGACCTGCACGGAGGAGCCGATCCCGACGACGTCGGTGCCGACGCTTCTGGAGTCGATCACCGTCGCCGCGCGGAGCTTCTCCTCCAGCTGGGCGATCTTGGACTCGAGCATCGCCTGCTCGTTCTTCGCGTCGTCGTACTCCGCGTTCTCGGAGATGTCGCCGAACTCGCGCGCCTCCTTGATGCGGGCGGCGACTTCTCGACGCTTTTCGGTCGACAGGTGCTCGAGCTCAGACTTGAGCTTCGCGAGACCGTCCGGCGTGAGGATGACGTCCTTGGGCATAGGCATGACCTTGGCAGTGCGATGGTGTGCAAGGCCCGCTGACCTCTGACAAGGAAAAACCCGCACTGGGCGGGATTCCGGTCGAATTCAGGCCGACGGGGCGCGACAGTATAGCGGCGACGTCCTAAGTCTTCGGTAAGGGTCCGGGGTCAGGCCGCGGCGGCGAGCGCGGGGATGCCGAATGCGGCACGCGCCTCCGCGACGGTCTCGGTCCGCTGCAAGCGATCCTGCAGCTCGGCGCCCTCGCCCAGGCGCGTCACGTACCAGGGGTAGAACTTGCGCAGGTAGCGCGCCGCGCGACCCTCGCCGAGGTGCTCGACGGCGCGGTCGAGGATCCAGTCGACCTCGGTCAGGATCTCCTCGCGGGTCGGCTCGCCGACGCGGTCGCCGAGCACCTGCTCGAACAGCCACGGGTTGCCGAGCGAGCCGCGCGCGAGCAGGACGGCCTCGGCGCCCGTGAACTCGAACACCTCTCTGACCAGCTCGGCGCTTCTGAGCCCGCCGGAGATCAGCACCGGCACGGGCAGCTCCTCGACGAGCCGCTTCGCCAGCTCGTAGTCCGGTCTGCCACTGTGCTGCTGGGAGGCGTGGCGCGGGTGGATGCAGAGGCCGGCGATCCCCGCGTCGGCGACGAGCCGGTAGGCCAGCTCGATCCCGTTGCGGTCGCCTGGCCGCAGGCCGGGGCGCAGCTTCACGGTCACGGGCAGCCCGCTGCCCTCCGCCGCGGCGCGCGCGATCTCGACGGCCAGGTCGGGGTCCTTCACGAGCGCGGCGCCCGCGCCGGTCTTGCAGACCTTCGGAACCGGGCAGCCCATGTTGAGGTCGATCAGGTTCGCACCCGTCTCGGCCGCTCTGGCGGCAGCGGAGCGCATGATGTCGGGGTCGTTGCCGAACAGCTGGATCGAGACCGGCCCGCCGGCGCCGGCACGCCACTCGTCCGGGTGGACGCGCAGCAGTTCGGTGCACGTCTTCTCGTTGCCGTAGTGGATCGCATGGCTGGAGACCATCTCCGAGACGGCGAGCCCGGCGCCGTAGCGCTTCGCCTGCAGGCGCACGAACCAGTTGCCGATGCCGGCCAGCGGGGCCAGCACGACGCGGTTGGGGATCTCGACGCCGCCGAGCGTCCAGCTGTCGCGGAGGGAGCGGGTCATCGGTCCTTCCGATGGTAGCCGTCACCGGAGCAGCGGATCGTCGTCGCTGGCGAGGACGCAGGGAGCGTGGTGGGCGCCAGCCCACGAGCGACCGAGGACATGGCCAGCGGCGGCGAGGCGCTGCTACCGGTTGCGCTCGTAGAGCAGGCGCAGGCCGGTCAAGGTGAGATCGTCGTCGGACTCGTCGATCTCGTCGGTGAACGGCACGATCGCGTGGGCCAGGCCGCCGGTCGCGATCGTCGTGATCTCCTCGCCCATCTCCGCGCGCAGCCGCCGCACGATCGCGTCGACGAGGCCGGCGAAGCCGTAGACGACGCCCGAGCGGATCCCGTCGACCGTCGTCTTGCCGATCAGCGTGCGCGGCTCGACGAGGTCGATCTTCGGCAGCGCCGCGGCGCGCTCGGTCAGCGCCTCGATCGAGATCTCGACGCCCGGCGCGATGATGCCGCCGAGGTACTCGCCGTCGGCCGAGACGGGGTCGAACGTGATCGCGGTGCCAAAGTCGACGACGACGCACGCGTCGCCGACGCGGTCGTAGGCGGCGACGGCGTTGACGAGCCGGTCGGCGCCGATCTCGCGCGGGTTCTCGTAGCGGATCGGCATGCCGGTCTTGATCCCCGGCCCGACGACGAGCGTCTGGTGGGCGAGATAGCGCTCGCCGGCGGCGCGCCACTCCGCGCCCAGCTGCGGGACCGTGCTGGAGACGATCGACGCCTGGATGTCGGCGAACGCGAGGCCGCGCAGGCCGAGCAGGTTCGACAGCTTCGCGCCGAGCTCGTCGGCGGTCTCGTCGCGCACGGTCGCGAAGCGCCAGTGCTGGGTCAGCTCGGCGCCTTCGAAGGTCCCGAAGTGGGTCTGGGTGTTGCCGACGTCGACGACGAGAAGCATGGGCGCGGCATTATCGCCACTTCGCCAGTCGGCATGCCCCATCCCCCGACCTGCGCGAAAGCGGTGCGCTGAGGCGTATGCTCGCGCGATGGGCCACACCCTCTACGCGATACACGGCTCCCACCCGTGCGCGACCGTCGAACGGGCGTTGCAGCTCAAGCGCCAGCCGTACCGCGTCGTCGAGCTGGTGCCGGCCGTCCACGTCCCGGTCATGTGGCTGCGCTTCCGGCGCCGCACCGTGCCCGCGCTCGTGCTCGGCAACGGCGAGCAGATCGTCGGCTCGCGCGCGATCCTCCAGCGGCTCGACCAGCTCGTCGCCGAGCCGCCGCTGCGGCCGGCAGACGCCGCCGCGCGCGAGCGCGTCGAGGCCGCCGAGCGTTGGGGCGACGAGGTCCTGCAGCCCGCGGTCCGGCGGCTGTTCTGGTGCGGCGTCAAGCAGCACCCGGAGGTCGTCCCGCGCTACTCGGAGGGCTCGAGACTGCCGGTGCCGGCCGCGATGCAGCGGCTCGTCACGCCCGTGATGGGTGCGCTCGCGCGCTGGAACAACAGAGTCGACGAGAGCTCGCTGCGCGCCGACCTGGCGGCGCTCCCGGGCCAGCTCGACCACGTCGACGCGCTGATCGCCGACGGCGTGATCGGCGGCGAGGAGCCGAACGCGGCCGACCTCCAGCTCGCCTCCAGCCTGCGGATGCTGTCGACCTTCGCCGACGCGCGCCGCCTGCTCGACGGCCGCCCGGCCGACGCGCTCGCCCGCCGGGTCTTCCCGGAGTACGACGGCGAGATGCCAGCCGGGACCTACGCGCTCGCGGCCTAGAGCAACGGCGCGCCCGCTCTGCGGACCGCGTCTCTCTGGCCGTCCGGCAGCGCCGCGAGCGCGTCCGCGAGCCGCACGCCGTCCGGCAGCGTCAGGCCGGGCTCCAGCTCCAGCAGCGGGGCGAGCACGAAGCGGCGGCCCGTCACCTCGCGGTGCGGCAGCCGCAGACGCTCGGACTCGTACTCCAGCTCGCCGAGCAGCAGCAGGTCGACGTCGATCGGCCGCGGGCCGTGTCTGACGTAGTCAGGCGACTCCTGCGCGACCCGCCCCAGCTCGCGCTCGACCGCCTTGCAGGCGTCGAGCAGCCGCTCGGGCTCCAGCTCGGTCGCGATCCGCAGGCAGGCGTTGAGGAAGTCGGGCTGGTCGAGCACCTCGCCGACCGGCTCGGTCTCCCACGTCGAGGACGAGGCGAGCACGCGGACGCCGTGCGCCGGCAGCGCCGCGACGGCGGCCGCGAGGTTGTCCCGCGGCACGCCGACGTTGGAGCCGAGCCCCAGGTAGCCGATCCGCTCCGCCACGCGCCCGTCAGCCGTCAGACTCGCGGAAGACCTCGACCGAGACGTCCTCGACCGGCAGCGGGATCGGCGGCTCGGGCTTGGAGGCCTTCACCCACACGGTCTCCGCGTCGTACTGGCCGAGCAGGCGGTCGGCGATCGCGGTGCAGAGCCGCTCCAGCGTTCTGTACGAGCGCTGCTGCGCGACGAGCGCGACGACCTGGCAGACCTCGCCGTAGTCGATCGTGTCCTCGACGCGGTCGGTGATCGTCGCGTCGCACTCGCCGACCTCGAGCCTCAGGTCGAGCACGAGCCGCTGCCCGACCTCGCGCTCGGCGGCGCTGACGCCGTGGTGGGTGTACAGCGACAGGCCGTTGATCTCGATCGTCACGACGGGCTCGGAGGGCTCGTCTTCCAGCTCGTCGTCGAGGTCGTCCTCGAACTCGTCGTCTTCAGGGCTCATGGTGCGCGGACGGTAGCAGCAGCGACCGTGAGCGCGTCTCTGAGCGGCGCGACGTCGTGGACGCGGAAGATCGTCGCGCCCTTCGTGAACGCGAGCACGTTCGCGGCGAGCGTCGCGGCGAGCCGGTCGCCGACCTCGCGACCGGTGATGCGGCCGAGGAACGACTTGCGCGAGACGCCGATCAGCAGCGGCCGCCCGATCGCGGCCAGCTCGTCGAGCCGCCGCAGCAGCTCGAGGTTGTGGTCGGCCGTCTTGCCGAAGCCGATCCCGGGATCGAGCTGGATCCGCTCCTCCGGGATGCCGGCCGCGACCGCGAACGCCAGCCGCTCCTCCAGGAACGCCTTGACGTCGGAAACGACGTCGTCGTAGTGGGGGCTCTGCTGCATCGTGCGCGGCTCGCCGAGCATGTGCATCAGGCAGCAGTCGAGGTCCCGGTCGGCGACGAGGCCGGCCAGCTCCGGGTCGTGGCGGAAGGCGGTGACGTCGTTGACGTACGTCGCGCCCGCGTCGACCGCCGCCCGCGCGACCGGCAGCTTGATCGTGTCGATCGAGATCTGCGCGCGCGAGCCGCCGGCGCTCAGCGCCTCGATCACCGGCACGACGCGGCGCAATTCCTCCTCGACCGCGACCGGCTCGGCGCCGGGCCGCGTCGACTCGCCGCCGACGTCGAGGATCGCCGCGCCGTCGCGCTCCAGCTCCAGCGCGTGCGCCAGCGCCGCCTGCGCGTCGAGGTACTGGCCGCCGTCGGAGAACGAGTCGGGCGTGACGTTGAGCACGCCCATGATGCGGAACGGGGCCGGCATGCCGCGCATCGTGTCACGCAACGAGAAGAGCCGCCTCGCGGCGGCTCTCCGGCACGTCTATGCGAGCTCCGGTCTCTCCGGGAAGTGCATCTCGGCGGCGCCGCCGGCGAGGCCGGGCCGCGGGAGCGGACGCGGCGTGTCACGGCCGCGCTCGGTCGCCGGCGGGAGCGGGACGTCCGGCGGCGGCGACGCCTCCGCGCCGAAGACCTCTTCCTCGGTGCGGCCGTCGACCAGCGCCTCGAACTGGTCCTTCTCGATCGTCTCGCGCTTGATCAGGATCTCGGAGATGTAGACCAGCGACTCTCTGTGCTCGGTCAGGATGTCCTTCGCCGACTGGTGCGCCGTCTCGACGATGCGGCGGATCTCGTCGTCGATCTCGCGTGCGATCTCGTCGGAGTAGTCCGCCTGCGAGCTGAACTCGCGGCCGAGGAACGGCTGGCTCTGGTCGTGGCCGAAGACGCGCGGGCCGAGCTTCTCGCTCATGCCAAAGCGCATCACCATCTGCTTCGCGGTGCCGGTGACCTTCTCGAGGTCGTTCGACGCGCCCGTCGTGATCTCGCCGAAGATGATCTCCTCCGCCGCGCGGCCGCCGAGCGTCATCGCCATCGTGTCGCCGAGCGCCGCGCGCGTCGTGAGGAACTTGTCCTCCTGCGGCATCGAGATCGTGTAGCCGAGCGCCTGACCGCGGCCGATCACGGAGATCTTGTGGACCGGATCGGCGTGCTCGAGGAAATGGCCGACGAGCGCGTGGCCCATCTCGTGGTACGCCGTGATGCGGCGCTCCTCGCTGCTCATCACGCGCGTCTTCTTCTCGGGACCCGCGATCACGCGCATGATCCCCTCTTCGAGCTCGACCTGGGTGATCTCGCGCTTGCCCGTGCGGGCGGCGAGCAGGGCGGCCTCGTTGACGAGGTTGGCGAGGTCGGCGCCGGTGAAGCCGGGCGTCTGGCCGGCGAGCGCGTCGATGTCGATCTCCCGCGCGAGCGGCTTGCCGCGCGTGTGGACCTCGAGGATCTTGGAGCGGCCCTTGCGGTCGGGACGGTCGACCGTGACCTGGCGGTCGAAGCGGCCGGGACGCAGCAGGGCGGGATCGAGGATGTCGGGCCGGTTGGTGGCCGCGATCATGATGATGTTGTCCTTCGCCTCGAAGCCGTCCATCTCGACGAGCAGCTGGTTGAGCGTCTGCTCGCGCTCGTCGTGACCGCCGCCCATGCCGGCGCCGCGGTGGCGGCCGACGGCGTCGATCTCGTCCATGAAGATGATGCAGGGCGCGTTCTGCTTCGCCTGCTCGAACAGGTCGCGCACGCGGGAGGCGCCGACGCCGACGAACATCTCGACGAAGTCTGAGCCGGAGATCGAGAAGAACGGCACGCCCGCCTCGCCCGCGACGGCGCGCGCGAGCAGCGTCTTGCCGGTGCCGGGAGGCCCGTAGAGCAGCACGCCCTTGGGGATCCGCGCGCCGAGCGCCTGGAACTTCTTCGGGTTCTCGAGGAACTCCTTGATCTCGTGCAGCTCCTCGACCGCCTCGTCCGCGCCGGCGACGTCGCGGAAGGTGATCTTGGGCGAATCCACGGACAACCTTCTGGCCCTACTCTTGCCGAAGGACATCACCTTCGATCCGCCGCCCTGGACCTGGTTCATCAAGAAGATCCAGAAGCCGATGAAGATCAGGAACGGCAGCACGTACGTCAGCAGCGAGAGCCAGCCGTTGGACTTGGTGCCCTCGATGTCGAAGGCGACTCTCTCTCTTTCGAGCTGCCCGACCAGCGTGTTGCCGTTGTCGGGCACGTACCCGACCTCGTGCTTCTGGTTCGCCGGCGACTTGAGCGTGACCTCCAGGAGGTTGCCCTTCGTCTTGACGACGGCGGACTTGACGTTCCCCTCGCTCAGGTCCTGCTGGAACGTGGAGTAGTCGTATCTCGGCCCGGAATCGCCCGGGTTGATCAGCCGTTGGGCGAAGAATGCCAGCACGACCACGATGAGGATCGGGAATGCCGCGCTCTTGAAGAACCTGCTCATGTAGTCGTTCCGGGCGCCCTATGCGCCAATGTGACGGTGGACGGGCTGTCCAAGCCTAGCACCTGGGTTTTCCCGCCCCCGCAGGGTTCCCTGCACGTCGAGACCGGTCTCTACTCGGCTTTCAACGCCGCCACATAGGGCAGGTTGCGGTATCGCTCGCCGTGGTCGAGGCCGTAGCCGATCGCGAACCGGTCCGGGATCTCGAAGCCGACGTACTTCGGCGAGAGGTCCACCTGGAGGCGCTCGGGCTTGGTCAGCAGCGCGCAGACGGCGAGCGAGGCGGGACCGCGGGCGGTCAGGTTGCGCAGCAGGTACTGGAGCGTCAGCCCCGAGTCGACGATGTCCTCGACGATGATCACGTCGCGGTCCTCGATCGAGGCGTCGAGGTCCTTGAGGATCCGCACGACGCCGGAGGACTGCGTCGCCGAGCCATAGGAGGCGACCGCCATGAAGTCGACCTCGCACGGCACCTCGATCGCGCGCATCAGGTCGGCGAGGAAGAACACCGCGCCCTTCAGCACGCAGATCAGCAGCGGCTCTCTGCCGGCGTAGTCCTCCGAGATCTGTCTGCCGAGCTGCTGCACGCGGTGGTGCAGGTCGTCGGGCTGGACGAGGATCTCGCCGATCGATGCGTCGCGCATGTGGGGCGGCAGCTTACTCACGGCCGCCCGTGACCGGCGCGCGGGCGGAGAGCCGCACCGCGTCGCGCGTCCGCTCGGTGACGCCGTAGCGCGCGGACGTCGCGACGCCGGGGACCCACGCGACCTCCTCGCCGCAGGCGACGACAGGCACGAGGCGGCGCTGTGCGCGCGGCATGCGGCGCTCTCTGAAGAGGTCCTGCAGCGACTTCGTCCCGCCGAGGCCGACCGGCGCGATGCGATCCCCAGGCCGCCACGGGCGCACGAGCAGCTGCTCGCCGCCGAGCGCGGCGCGGTCGAGCACGCCGTCCGCGGGTGCGACGGGCGTCTCCTCGCAGCGCACCTCCCAGCCGCCGAACGCGACGACGCCCGGAACCGGCAGCCGCACCGGGTCGGGCGCCGGCTCCTCTGCCGCGCCGCCGCGCTCCATCCGCACGACGCCGTACTCGGCGACCGCGCGGACGCCGCCACCGACGTCGAGCATCGACAGGCCCTCCGGCCGCAGCGCCGCGATCGCGTCGGCGTGGCGCGCGGCGCCGGCGACCGGCCGGCCGGCGGCGCCGTCGGCGAGCCGCTGCACGACCAGCCGCCGCAGCGCGGGCGCGAGCGCCTGCAGGCGTGCGAGCGGGATCGTCGCGCGCGCCTCGCGCTCGGCCCCGGCGCCCGGCGCGCCGCGCCCGTCGAGCTGCTCGGCGACGAGCGCGTCGAGCACGTCGGCCTCGTCGCGCAGCAGCTCGGCGAGCCGCAGCACGTTCGCCTCCGCCGCCGGATGCGCCTCGCGCAGCGCGGGGATCAGCGCGAGCCGCAGGCGGTTGCGCGCGTACTTGCCCTCCTCGTTGGTGGCGTCGTCGCGCCACGGCAGGCCGCGGGCCTCGCAGTACGCGGTCGTCTCCTCGCGCGTGAGGCCGAGCAGCGGCCGCACGAGCCGGCCGTCGCGCGGGCGCATCCCGAGCAGCGCACGGCGGCTCGGCGAGGAGGCGAGCCGGTAGAGGATCGTCTCGACCTGGTCGCTGGCGGTGTGCCCGGTCGCGATCGCGGCGCCGGGTCCCAGCGTCAGCGCCCGCTGTGCCGCCGCGGCGTAGCGGACGTCGCGCGCCCACGCCTGCAGATTCCCCGAGCCCGCGGGCCGGCTGGGCCGCTCGACCGCGAGCGCGACGCCGAGCCGCTCGCACAGTTGCGCGCAGTGGCGCTCGTCGTCGTCGGCGTCGTCGCGCAGGCCGTAGTTGACGTGCACCGCCGAGACGGCGGGCGCACCGGCGATCCGCACGGCGACGTCGAGCAGACAGACCGAGTCGCGCCCGCCGGACAGCAGCACGACGACCGGGCCGCCGGCGGCCAGCAGCCCGTCCGCCCGGATCTGCTCGACCGCGCGCTCGGGGTCCATGGGAGCGAGTCTAATCGCGGCGATCGGCCTGCTCCGCGTCTGCCGCGCGCGCGAGGAACAGCTCGGTCGACTCGGTGAACCCCTTCAGCCGCACCTCGCCGATCCGCTCGAACGCGAGGTGCGGGCCCGCCGCCTCGACGAGCGGACGCGTCACCAGCACTTCGCCGCCACCGGAGCGGGCCGCGACGCGCGCGGCGAGGTTCACCTCGCGCCCGTAGTAGTCGCCCTCGCGGTAGAGCGCCTCGCCGCTGTGCATGCCGATCCGCGGCCGCGGTCGCTCGGTGAAGAGCTGCTGGAAGCCGACGGCCCAGTCGACGAGCGCCGGCGCGTCGGCGCCGACGACCATCACCGCGTCGCCGATCGTCTTGATCACGCGCGCGTCCTCGGGCAACGTCAGCTCGACCGCCCCGACGAAGCGCTCGACCGCGTCGACCGCCTCCTCCTCCCCGACCTCCTCCGTCAGGCGCGTGTAGCCGGCGAGGTCGGCGAACGCGATCGCGACGCGCAGCCGTCCGAGGTCGCCGATCTGCCCGTCGAACGCCGCCTCCATGTGGCCGATCACGTCCTGCTCGACGAAGTGGCGCAGGAAGCGGCGGTGGACCTGGTCCATCATCGGCGAGGCGATCGGCAGCAGCCCGCGCGCGAGCTGCTCCATCTGCTCGGCGACCTCCAGCCCAGGAACCCCGTCGCGCATCAGCGGCTCGTGCACATAGAGGTGGAAGAGCCGCACCTCGGCGTCGGCGATCTGCGCCATCGCCTGGCCGTAGACGCGCACGAGCTGGAGCATCGCGACGAGCGGGAAGCCGGCGTCGAGCGCGTCGGCGGCGCGGCGCAGCAGCGCCAGCTCCTCCTCGGGAATCCTGTCGAGCTCGTGCGGACCGTGCCCGAGCGAGGTCAGCACCCGCTCGACCAGCGCGGGCTCCAGGCCCGTCTCGCGCGCGGCCTGATCGAGCGTGACGCCCTCCTCCGGCGCCGGGAACAGCTCCTCGACGTAGCCGAACGCGAGCCGGCCCGCGTCGCCGGCGACGCGGATCTCGGCGAGCGAGTGGCCGCGCTCGCGCAGCCGCGCGACGATCCGCGCCTGCGCCGCGGCGGCCGGCGTCCAGACGCCGCCCGCGGCGAGCGGGACGAGCCCGTCACGCACCCAGCGGCGCAGCGTCGCGGGCGCCACGCCGGCGCGCCGGGCAGCCTCGTCCAGCGACAGCGCGATCGTTGCTCGGCCGGCCTCGTCCGTCACCGGCCCCACGGTATTGGCTCGTGCGCCGGCGGCGCGCAGGGCGTCGCACCGGATTCGCGCAACGAGCGCGTTTCGACTCGTGCACGCCCCGAAACGATGAGCGGCGGGGCCGCGCTCGGAGGCCCCGCCGCCGGCGGGCTGACGGCCCGCTACGCCGGCCGTACGGCGCTCGTTCCGCTAGGCGGTCGCGGCACCTCGCAGGCTGCGCACCCAATGCCCGTCCGAGCGGACCGGCGTGCGGGCGGCGGACCTACTGCTCGGCCTGTTGCCTGTTGAGCCTCTAGACCTACTCCCCGCCCGCGGGGTGTGTCAACAGCCTCGGTCCGCGTACGGCCGTTTCTCAGACCTTCAGGTGCGGATACTCGCGCTCGACGAGGTCGACGTAGCGCGCGTAGACGGGCTTGACGACCGGGATCAGCGCGAGCGCGGCCTTGATGTCGCCGCCGGTCTTGATCCGGCGCCGCGCGATCGCCATCGCGATGTTCTCCTTGCCCTGGAAGTACTTGTTGGCCGTCTCGGAGGACATCTCCATCCGGACCTTCGGCTCCCAGTCGACGTCGTCGGTCCACTCCCACACGATGTAGCGCCCGTCCTCGTCGGGTCTCGCCGCGCGCACGTTGACGACGAGGTCGAGATCCTCGAACTCGAAGCGCTGCGGCACGTCGGCGTCGCGCAGCTGCGGGCCCATCTCGTCCCCGTCCATCAGACCGAAGATCTGGTCGATCACCTCGCGGAACTCCTGCGGCGATCTGAAGCTGCTGCTGCCCATCTCTCGACCTCCCATTCGACGACGCCCGCCGCCCGGGCTCAGATGAGGCCGCAGTCTATGCTCGCCGCCGACATGGCGACCACGCTCCACATCCACCCCACCGCCGATCTCAGCGAGCGCGTGCTGCTGCCCGGCGACCCCGGACGCGCGCTGCTGCTCGCGCAGTCGCTGCTGGAGAGACCGAAGATGTTCAACCACCACCGCGGCCTGTGGGGGTACACGGGCGCGGCGGCGGACGGCGAGCCGCTGACGATCCAGAGCACGGGGATGGGCGGCCCCAGCGCGGCGATCGTGATCGAGGAGCTGGCCCGGCTCGGCGCGCGCCGGCTCGTCCGCGTCGGCTCGTGCGGCGCGCTGCTCGGCGGCTTCGCGCTCGGCGACGCGATCGTCGCCGAGGAGGCGATCGCGTCCGACGGCACGAGCCGCGCGCTCGGCGCCGGCGAGCGCGTCGCGGCCGACGCCGCGCTGACCGACGCGCTGACGGACGCCGCCGCGGGCGAGGTGAGTGGTGGCGGCAAGCCGGGCGGGCCGGGTGAGCCGGGCGGCGGCGCGGTCCGCCGCGGCGCGGTCGTCACGACCGACCTCTTCTACGACCCGGCCGGCGAGCACGCCGACCCATCGGATCCCGCCCACCCCGCGCTCGCGATCGAGATGGAGACCGCGACCCTGTTCCAGCTCTCCGCGTTGCGCGGCCTGCAGGCCGGCTGCGTGCTCGTCGTCAGCGACCTGCTCGGGCCGCAGCGCGGCCGGATCGACGCGGAGGCGATGGAGGCCGCCGCGATCCGTGTCGGGCGAATCGCCGTCGCGGCACTGAGCTGAGCCCCAGCCGCCGGGTGCCGCCGGCCCGCTGGGCTCGGCGGCGGGCACGCTGGCCTACGCGGCAGGTCTTCTCGCGGCGCGCTTGCTCGCCGCGGCTGCGCGCGTGCGCGAGGCGGCCGGTCTTCTCGCGGCCGCCGAGGTCACGACGGGCTGCGGCGCGGAGTCCGTCAGCTGGTCGGCGAGGCGCGAGACGGCGGTAGCGAGCGAGGCGAGCTGGGCGTCGACCGCGTCGAGCCGCTGCTCGAGCGCCGCCGCACCGCCTATCCCGGCGATCCGCTGCTCGACGCGGTCGAGCGCGTCCTCGATCCCCTCCAGCCGCTGCGAGACCGAGCGCACGCGGCGGGTCAGCTTCTCCAGGTCGGCGGCCGAGGGCAGGTTCAGCGCGCCCATCGCGACCTCCTGCGCCTGCGCCGCCTTCTCGCGTGCGTCGAACGCGCGCGTCAGCGCGCCGCTGACGAGCGGGCTCTCGAGCAGCTCCTGGGCCAGCCTCCCGAGGGCGTCCTCGCCCTGGCGTGAGATACGGGCCCGGAGCCCGTCGCTGGACGTCTCGTTCGTCATCGTCGCCCCCTGCGGTCGGTCGGCCGGAAGGCGCCGACTGTAGCGCAGCATCCCAGTCGCGCTCGCCGGCAGAAACGTTGCAGCTGAGCTTGAGCGTCAGCTCACGGTTCGAGCCGTCGCGAACGGGCACAGTGAGTGCATGCGAGCCGCATGCGAGCGCGTCGTCCCCTGCACGACTTCTTGCCGCCACCGCATCGGTTGCCTTCATGTGACGTTAAACGCCTTGGTTACCGTTGCTTCGCAAGGCGTGTGGTACTCAAGCTGCCGCACCGTAGCGCCGAAAGCTCAGGTGCTGCCATTTTCAGCTGTGAACGCCATAACAAACGCGCGGGTTCCCCTTTGCAAACGTCCAGAACAGCAGGTAGCTTCCGGTTGGTCCGTCGCCCCGGCGGCAGTGTGACCAGGCCGCAGATGCGGCCATGCGGGAGGAGACTGTCGGTCCGATGAAGAGAACGAAGCTGCGCATCGCCTCGCTTGCCGCGGGGGCCGCGCTCCTCATCGGAGGTATGACGTCGTCCCCTGCCTCTGCCGAGAAGCGACGCGTCATCGTCACCCTCCTGGGCGGCAAGCAGGTCACGCTCACGATCGACGCCGCGCCCGGCGTGCCCGTCGACAAGAGCCAGATCCCGGATCTCGGGTTGCCGGTCGAGTCGGTCCAGGACCTCGGCGCGGTCGAGCCGGTCCAGACGCAGACGACTCCCCCGCCGGCGACCGCGACGGCCCCGACGCCGCCGCAGACGCTCACGACGACGCCGCCGGTGGTCCCCTCGACGCCGACGAACCCGACGACCTCGACGACGCCGCCGACGACCGGCAGCACCGGCACGACGCCGCCTTCGACGGGGACGACGCCCAGAACGACGGGCACGACGGGCACGACGCCGTCGACGACCGGCACGACGGGCAGAACCACGGGAACGACGAGACAGCCGTCCGCGGTCGGCGGAATCGTCAAGCCTAAGGGTAAAGCCAAGGGTGAGGGTTCCTCCGAGGCGGTCCGCAGAGGCGGCGGATCCGGCGGCGACGACGCTGTGCTGCAGGACGCCAACCGCGACGGCACCGCGACGCCGAACGAGACACCGGACACGCCCGTCCAGGACGACGGGGCGCAGCCGACGCCCGACACCCCCGGCTTCACCGTCGCGCCGACGCTCTCCGCGCCCAGCGGCGTCCCGAACTTCTTCATCGAGCAGTTCCGCATCCCGCCGTTCCTGCTCCCGATCTATCAGGCCGCCGGCATGCAGTACGGCGTGCCGTGGCAGATCCTCGCCGCGATCAACGAGATCGAGACCGACTACGGCCGCAACCTCTCGGTGTCGACAGCCGGAGCGCTCGGGTGGATGCAGTTCATGCCGCCGAGCTGGGAGGCCTACGGTGTCGACGCCAACGGCGACGGCGTCAAGGACCCCTACAACCCGGTCGACGCGATCTTCGCCGCCGGCCGCTACCTCAAGGCCGCCGGTGCCGAGCAGGATCTCGAACGCGCGATCTTCGCGTACAACCACGCCGACTGGTACGTCCAGTCGGTGCTGCTGCGCGCGAGACTGATCGGCGGCATGCCGGCCGACATCGTCGGCTCGCTGACGGGCCTGACGCAGGGTCGCTTCCCGGTCGCGGCGCGCGCCACGTACGCCGACTCGATCGACACCAGAAGCGCCGGCAGAAGAACAGAAGGCTCCAACGCCGCGGTCCCCGTCGAGGGCGACGCCGACCGCCGCTCGATCAACATTTACGCCAGAAGAGGCGCGCCGGTCGTCGCCGTCAACGACGGCAGAATCGTGAGAATCGGCGAGAGCGAGGAGCTCGGCCGCTACGTCGTCCTCCAGGACGTCTACGGCAACCGCTACACGTACAGCCACCTCGGCTCGATCGCCGCCAAGCACCCGGTCCCCAAGCCGCGCGAGGACGCGGCGGCCGACTCCGCCACCGACATCGAGCAGCCCGCGCGCGACGAGAAGCCGACGCAGGCCGCCAGCGACGGCGCGCAGCCGAGAGCGGAGACGACCGCCGGCGACGCGCCCAACAGAGGCCAGGCCGACCCCGACCCGCTCGCCAGAGACAGAGACAGAGACAGAGGCGCGCAGGACGGCGACGCCAGAGCCGTCGACGCCGACGGCTCGGTCAAGGAGCGCACGGCGGCCAACGGCAGCGGCCACGAGGCGCCCGCCGTCTCCGACATCGCGAAGGAGCGTCTGTTCGCGAACCCGTCGCGGCCGAGCGCCTACGAGGCCGGCGGACAGCGCCAGATCGAGGCGATGGGCGAAGAGCTGACGACGTTCGAGGGCTACTTCACCGGCGCGCTCGAGCTCGACCCGAAGGACTACGTGCTCAAGCCGCTGCGCGAGGGCTCGACCGTCATCGCCGGCACCGTGCTCGGCAGCATCGACAAGACGGACGCCAGACTCGCGCCGCACGTCGAGTTCACGATCCGCCCGGCCGGTCGCGGCGCGCCGCTGATCGATCCGAAGCCGATCCTCGACGGCTGGAAGCTGCTCGAGTCGACCGCGATCTACAAGGCCGAGAACGACAACGTCTTCGGCCGCGACGGCAAGGACGGCCCGTCCGTCGGCCAGATCCTCCTGATGACCAAGGAGGAGCTGCAGGCGCGGGTGCTGGCGAACCCCAACGTCGAGATCTACCAGTGCGGCCGTGACGACATCCAGGCCGGCGCGATCGACCAGCGCGTGCTGGCGACGATCGAGTTCCTCGCCGCCAGCGGCCTCAAGCCGACGATCAGCTCGCTCCAGTGCGGTCACGGTCTGATGACCAGCTCCGGCAACGTCTCGGAGCACTCGATCGGCAGCGCGATGGACATCGCGGCGATCAACGGCATCACGATCACGCCCGGAACCCAGGGCGACGGATCGATCACAGACATCACGATCCGCCGTCTGCTCACGCTCCAGGGCACGATGAAGCCGCACCAGATCATCAGCCTCATGACCTACCCGGGCACCGACAACACGCTCGCGATGCCCGACCACGACGACCACATCCACGTCGGCTTCAGCGCCGTCGAACAGCCGGACGACACGCCTCGGCTGCAGACGCTGCTGAGACCCGAGCAGTGGACGAGACTCGTCGACCAGCTCAGCACGATCCAGAACCCGGTCGTGCCGACGAGCCCGTCCAGATACGCGATCAAGGACAGAGACGGCGAGTAACGCCGGATCCGGGGCCGGCGCCGATCGCGGCGCCGGCGGCGCTGGGCGAGCGGAGCAGCAGCAGGTCTTCCGCTTCGTCCAGCTCGAGTTCCCGTGGCCGCTCGGCCCCGCGGACGGCCGCTACGTCGTGCGCAGCTCAGCGCCCGGCGTCGACGCGCCTGCCGGCGCCCCGCACGACGCCACGGCGCCTGGCACGCCGAACGGCGTAGCCGGCGCCGCACCCTCCGGCTCCCCGCGAGGCGACGCCGCAGGCGCCGCGCCGACGCACGTGATCGTCGTCGCGACGCTCGGCGCTCCGCAGCGGCGCTGGCTGCGCGGGCGGCGCGGACGCGAGGCGGCGCCGGAGCCCTCCCCCGCGCCGGTCGCGACCGGCCGCGTCACGATCGTCGACGCGCAGCCGAGCGACGCCGCGACCGCCGAGCAGTGGCTCGCAGCCGCCGACGCGACCGCCGCCGAGCAGGGGCTGCGCGACCTCGCGCGGCTCGTGCGCGCGCATCGCGTCGCGAGCGCCGACCATGGCGTGCCGCTCCCGCAGCTCTCGCAGGCGCTCGTCGTCCGCGTCGGCTACGGCGACGGCGAAGAGGTCGCGTACGGCCGCTGGAGCGCGGCACGCGAGCTGCCGCCCGTCGCCGCCGGCGAACGCGAGCGGGCGCGCAGACGCAGCATCGCGCTGCGCCCGCAGGAACGGCTCGCCGCACTGCTCGGCGGCCGCTCGCGCGCACTCGCCTGCGAGGAGCTGACGCTGCGTGCCCGTCACGACCTCGACGACGGCCACCTGCGTGAGGCGGCGCTGCAGCTGCGCACCGCGCTGACCGCGGCCGTGGCGGAGCTGGCCGCCGGACCCGAGGCGCCCGCGCTCGCCGAGCGCGTCGAGGAGCTGCGAACGCTCAGCGACGAGGTCGGCGCGCTCGCAGACGACGCGCTCGGCGGCGTCCTGCCGCCCGCCGCGGCCGAAACGCTGGAGCGGATCCTGAGACGGCTCGAAGCCGCGTTGCGCGCCCGCACCGTCGCCGAAGACGCCTGACGCGCGTCTCGGGCACGCTCGCGGTGTCCTCGATCGCTCGTGTGCTGGCGGGTGGGCGGGACTCGTCCCTCTTCTGCGTCCTTGCGAGCAACGCCGATCCGCGCGTCAGGAACCTGCTGACAGCTCGGCCAGCAGCGCTTCCAACTCCGCGACTATGTCGCCGTCGAGCTTCACGACGGCATCGCGGTCGTAGCGGGTCGGGCCCTGCGTGAGGATCGCGATCTCGCCGCCGGCGCGCAGCGTCAGCGACGGCAGCTCGCCGACCGGGTAGACCTCCAGCGAGCTGCCGATGCAGAGCAGCAGGTCGGCCCGCAGCGCGAGCGTCTGCGCGCGCTCCAGCCCGGCCTGCGGCAGCAGCTCGCCGAACAGCACCACGTCCGGCTTCAGCGGCCGGCCGCAGTCGCAGCGCGGCACGCCCTGCGGGTCCTGCTCCAGCCGCGCCTGCACCTCGGCGAGCGGGTAGCGCGCGCCGCACGCCAGGCACGACGAGTGCGCGATCGAGCCGTGCAGCTCGATCAGGTCGGCGACGCCCGCGCGCTCGTGCAGCTGGTCGATGTTCTGCGTGATCACGGTCTCGACGATCCCGCGGCGCTCCAGCTCCGCGAGCACCTCGTGCGCGCGGTTGGGGCGCTTGTCGCGCAGCGACTGGAAGCGATGACCGTAGAACGCCCAGAAACGCGCGGCGTCGTTGCGCCACGCGTCGATGTGGGCGACCTCCATCGGGTCGACGTTCGCCCACAGCCCTGTCCGCGGGGTGCGGAAGTCGGGGATCCCGGACGGCACCGAGATCCCCGCGCCCGTCAGCGCGACGACCGATCTCGCCGCGCGCATGCGCTCCGCCAGCAGCGCGACCGCAGAGGCTGCCGCGCCGCTCACGTCACTTCCCCTGGAAGCGCGGTGTGCGCTTCTGCAGGAAGGCGCCGATGCCCTCCTTCGCGTCCTCGGAGCCGAAGACGATCGCGAAGCCCTTCTTCTCCTCGGCGACGCCCTCGTCGATGTCCGGCACCGCCGAGACCTGCTTGATCTGCTGGACCGCCAGCGGCGCCTGGCCGGCGAGCTTGCGCGCCCACGCGAGCGCGGTGTCGAACAGCTCGTGGTCGGGCACGAGCCGGTTGACGAGGCCGAACTCGTACGCCTCCTCAGCCGACATCGGCTCGCCGGTGAGGTTCATCTCGCGCGCCTTCGCCTCCCCCACCAGCCGCGGCAGCCGCTGCGTGCCGCCGAAGCCGGGGATGATGCCGAGGTTGATCTCGGGCTGGCCGAACGACGCCGAGGCGGCCGCGATGCGGATGTCGGTCGCCATCGCCAGCTCGCAACCGCCGCCGAACGCGAGCGCGTTGACGGCCGCGATCGTCACGGTCGAGCTGCGCTCCCAGCTGCGCAGCAGCTCGTGCGCCTCGTCGAGCAGTGCGCGGCCGCCGGCCTCGTCCATCGCCGCGAACGCCTTGATGTCGGCGCCGGCGCAGAACAGCGCCGGGTTCGCCGAGGCGAACACGAGCACGCGCACGGCGGGATCGTCCTCGACCCGCTCCCACACGCTTCGGAGTGCGGCGATCGTCGTCGGCGAGAGCGAGTTGGCCGGCGGGTTGTCGAGCCACGCGATCGCGATCGCGTCGCGCGTCTCCAGCTTCACCGGTCCCTCGTCCCAGCCCGCGTCCGGCCGCGGGTAGGGGAAGAAGCCCTGGCCGGCGGCGGCGCCGAGCCGCCCCTGCGCGACGAGCCGGCGCAGGATCGCCGGCGGCGCGAAGTGCTCGCCCCACGCCTCGGCGGCCTGCTCCAGCCGCGCGAGGAGGGTGTCGAGCCCTTCCTGGTCGGCCCGCGCGAACGGCGGCGGGATCAGGCCGGCGCCGGCCATCATGCCGAGGTCGATGTCCTTCGTCGAGGCGATCCCCTCCTCGAGCACCAGGCACGCCTCGACGAACGCCTTCAGCTGGAAGCGGTCGACGACCTCGGAGACGTTCACGTCACTTGCCGTGCTCATAGAAGCCCTTTCCCGTCTTCGCGCCCAGCTCGCCGCGCTCGATCCGCTCCAACATGCCCTGGTGGAGCGGGAAGCGGTCCCCGAAGCTCTCGTGCAGGTATCTCCCGACGTGGCCGACGGTGTCGAGCCCGAGCAGGTCGACGAGGAAGAACGGGCCCATCGGGGTCGCCTTCGCGTCGGTCATCGCTCTGTCGATCGCCTCGAACGACGCGCCGCTCTCCTCCTGGAAGCGGAAGACCTCGCCGAACGACGAGTTGAGGATGCGGTTGACGACGAAGCCCGGCGCCTCGTCGCAGCGGATCGCCAGCTTGCGGATCGTCTGCGCGAAGCTCATCGCCGCCTGCGTCGTCTCGGGCGAGGTCTCCAGCCCCTCGATCACCTCGATCAGCCGCATCATCGACGCCGGGTAGAAGTAGTGGAAGCCGACGACGCGGTCGGGCCGGCTCGTCGCCTCCGCGATCTCCGTGATCGACAGCGCCGACGTGTTCGAGGCGAGGATCGCGTGCCCGGGCGTCACGTCGTCGAGCTCGGCGAAGACCGCCTGCTTGACCTCCATCCGCTCCGGCACCGCCTCGATCACGAAGTCGACGTCGCCGAAGCCGCTGTAGTCGGTCGTGCCGGTGATCAGCGCGACCCGCCGCTCCAGCTCGTCCGCCGTCATCTTGCCCGCGTCGACCCGCCCCTGCCAGATCGAGCGCGCCTTCTCGAGACCTTGGTCGACGTATCTCTGGTCGACGTCCTTCAACACGACGGGGATGTCGGCCGAGGCGATCGTGAACGCGATCTCCCCTCCCATCGTGCCGGCCCCGACGACTGCGGCCTTGAACACGAACATTGCTTGCCTTCCGGTTGCTTGCGGCCGATTCTAGGGCCGCACGGCGGCTCAGCCCCCCAGCTCAGCGCCGAGGCGCTGCAGCGTCCGCCGCAGCGAGTCGCGCAGCGCACGGCGGACGAACAGCGGGTCGGCGAGCAGCATGAACGGGCCGCGCCCCGCGAGCGCGTACTCCAGCTCCAGCTCGACGTCGACGTGGCCCGTCAGCGCCGCCGACGCGGAGGACGCGAACGCGAGCCGCTGCATGCCGCTGAGCTGCGAATCCTCGACGTCGGTGACCAGCTCGGCGCCCGGCTCGTGGCGCAGCACCTTCTCGACGACGCGCCCACGCCCACCCGGGACCGACTCCCACACCAGCCGCGCCCCGACCGCCGGCCAGGCGGGGTCCAGCTCGACGACGCGCTCGAAGCCGTCGACGAACGCCGGCCAGCTCTCCGGCTCCGCCCAGCGCCGCTCGACCTCGGCGGCGGTGCCGCGCAGCTCAGCCGCGGCGCGTGCGACGCCCATCTCAGCCCCTCTGCATGGTCGATCGGCGCATCGGGCAATGATGTTCGCAGAGCAACCGACGTGGAGGATCAGCTTCGAATGCGAACACGACTGTGGGCCGCCGCCCTCGCGAGCCTCGCGCTTGCCGCGGCGGGGGCGAGCGGCGCGCAGGCCGCGAGTCCGACGGTCCTGACCCGCCCGGCCGGCTCGGTCGCCGTCGCGGCCGCGACGCTGAGAGGGACGGTCAACGCACACGGGACGCCGACGTCGTACGCGTTCGAGTGGGGCACGACGGCGGGCTACGGCCAGCAGACGCCGAACCGCTCCGCCGGCAGAGGCACCGGCGGGAACGACGTCTCGTTCCGCCTCACCGGCCTCACGCCCGGAACGACGTACCACTACCGCGTCGTCGCGACCAACGCCGACGGGACAGCTGTCGGCGCCGACCGCTCGTTCACGACCGATCTGCCGCCGGCCGTGCCGCCGACGATCCTCGCGACGGCGCCGTTCTCGCCGTACGCCAACAGCGTCACGCTGACGGCGGTCGTCAATCCCGGCGGCGCGGCGGCGACGTACAAGTTCCAGTTCGGCACGACGACGACGTACGGCGTCGAGACGGCGTCCGCCTCGATCCCGGCCGGCGCCCAGCCGGTCGCGGTCAGAATCCCGTTGAACGGGCTGCAGGAGCGGACGACGTACCACTTCCGCACGGTCGCCTCCAACCGCAAGGGGACCGTCGTCGGGCCGGATGCGACGTTCACGACCGGCCCCTTCCCGCCGGCGCAGGTCACGGTCGCGACGCGGCCGCGGCTGCCGAGAGTGCAGCGCCGCTCGCATCCGTGGTTCGTCACGACGGGCGCGCTGCGGCTGCCGCCCGGCGTCGGCGTCGGCGACGGCTGCAACGGGATCGTCGGCGTGCGCTTCACCTCCGGCGGCCGGACGGTCGCGAGCCGCCGCGTGAGACTGGCGGCCGGCCACTGCAGCTACCGCCTGCGCGTGCGCGCGCTGCCGCCGCGCGGCAAGGACCGGCTGCGCGTGCACGTGCGCTTCTACGGCAACGCGATCCTCTCCCCGCAGGACGCACGTACGTTCCTCGTAGGCGTGCGTTGAGGACTGCCGGTTTGGCCACCGTGACGGTGGCCAAACCGACGCTCCTCGGTCGGCCGAACTACGCCGTCGCGGCCGCGGGCGTCTCCGCGCGGCGCGGGAGCAGCGTCTCGCGGGCGATCACGAGGCGCTGGATCTGCGCCGTGCCCTCGTACAGCTGCATGATCTTGGCGTCGCGCATCAGCTTCTCGACGGGATACTCCTTGATGAAGCCGTAGCCGCCGTAGACCTGCACGGCGTCGGTCGCGACTCTCATCGCGGTGTCGGCGGCGAAGCGCTTCGCGTGCGAGGAGACGAGCGTGTTGCGCTCGCCGTTGTCGAGCTGGAAGGCGGCCTTCCAGGTCAGCAGGCGGCTCGCCTCGATCTCGGTCGCCATGTCGGCGATCATGAACTGGATCGCCTGGTGCATCGCGATCGGCACGCCGAACTGGACGCGCTCCTTCGAGTAGTCGACGGCGAACTCCATCGCGGCGCGGGCGATGCCGGTCGCCATCGCGGCGACGCCGGGACGCGTGCGGTCGAGCGTCATCATCGCGAGCTTGAAGCCCTTGTTCTCCTCGCCGATCAGGTGGTCGGCGGGGATCTCGACCTCGGGGAAGGTGATGGTCGCGGTGTTCGACGCCCGCTGGCCCATCTTGTCTTCCTTCTTGTCGACCACGACGCCCGCGTCACGCGGGACGATGAAGGCCGAGATGCCGCGGTGGCCGGCGTCCTTGTCCGTCTTCGCGTAGACGGTGTAGAAGTTCGCGTGGCTGCCGTTGGTGATGAAGCACTTGGAGCCGTTGATGACCCACTTGTCGCCCTTCTTCACCGCGGTCGTCTTCATGCCGGAGACGTCGGATCCGGCGTCCGGCTCGGTCAGGCAGAACGAGGCGAGCAGCGGCGCCTCGGTGAGGCGGCCGAGGTACTCCTTCTTCAGCTCGTGCGAGCCGCCGAGGATCAGCGGCGCCGTCGCGAGGCCGTTGCAGCCGACGGACGTCTGGATGCCGGAGCAGCCCCAGGCCAGCTCCTCCTCGATCACACAACCGTCGAGGTAGCCGAGACCCACGCCCCCGTACTCCTCGGGGATGTGGTTGTTCATCAGCTGCAGCTCCCAGGCCTTCTTGATGATGTCCTCGGGCCAGGTGCTGTCCCTGTCGTACTCCCAGGCGACGGGGCGCATCTCGTTTCTGGCGAAGTCGTGCGCCATCTCGCGCAGGTTCTTCTGCTCGTCGGTGAGCGTGAAATCGACCACGGTGATTGCTCCTTGAAGCGGTGCGGGTTCCGGTGACGCTGCTGGGACGTCTTCGGGACAGCAGATTGACTGGTCAGTCAACGATGGCCGCTAGGGTACCGGACTGCCGGTCACCCGTGCGTCAGGACGATGACCACGACGGCGATCCCGCCGATCACCGCGAGCGCGGTGAAGAGCGCCAGACCCCACTGCTCCGGCCACAGCACGGGACGGTTCGGCGCGAAGCTCCGGCGACGCAGTCGACGCCACATCGCGGACACGCTAGACCGCCGCGCCCGGGCACGCGACACTTGTGCGGATGAACACGTTCGGAATCGTCGTCTTCGCCGTCGTCGCGGCCGCGCTCGTGGTCGGCGTCGTCTCGCTCGTCGGACGCGAGCGCGCGTACGAGCAGATCGGACGCGGCCGCTTCGCGCTCGACAGAGAGGGCGCGCCGCCGCGCCAACCGCGCGAGCCGTCGATCGAGGACGAGGTGCGGATGCTCGTCGCGACGCGCAACGCGCGCCGGCTGCGCAACGGCGAGCCGGCGCTCGACGTCGAGGCCGAGGTCGCGCGGGAGCTGCGCGAGCTGTCCGGCGGCGACGCCGACCGCCCGGGGCACGGGGTAGTCTGAGCCCATGGCCGAACACCGCCGTTTCGAGCTGGACGAGCTGCTCGTCCGACCGGGTACGTACTTCAACCCGCAGACCGAAGTCCTCGTCGTCGTCGACGACTCGCCTGAGATGGATCAAGCCGTCTTCAACATGGAGGACGTCGAGGGCGCCGACTGGGTGCTCGTCTCCGACGAGTCGCCGATCGACGAGGCGGAGCGCGACGAGATGCTCGAGCGCTTCCAGGTCACGTACCACTCCGGTGCCGCGAACTCGATCACCGACGACGGCGACGACGTGGTCGACGAGCTGGAGGAAGACGACAGCCAGGAAGTCGGCCGCGAGGACTGAGCGGCGCGCGCACGCGCGCCGTCATGCGAACGCGAACGCCACCGCGACGACGACGTAGACGGCGAGCAGCTGCACGCCCTCGAACCACGTCGACTCGCCCTCCGCGGTCACGTGGTTGGCGATCAGCACCGCCAGCAGGAACGCGCCCAGCTCGAAGCCGTTGAAGACGAGCGGCATCGGGCCGGGGCCGAGCACGAACGACACGAGCACCAGCACGGGCGCGACGAACAGCGCGATCTGGGCGCTGGAGCCGATCGCGATGTTGACCGCGAGGTCCATCTTGTTCTTGTGCGCGACGAGCACCGCGACCCAGTGCTCGGCGGCGTTGCCGACCGTCGCCACGACGATCGCGCCGACGAAGAACTCGGTCAGGCCGATCGAGTCGGCCGCCTCGGAGATCGAGCCGACGAGGATCTCCGACATCAGCGCGACCGCGACGCCGGCGAGCGCGAGCGCGCCGACCGATCTGCGCACGCTCCACGGAGCGTGCTCGTCGGCCTCGTCGATCTCGTGCGGCGGGTTGAAGAGGTCGCGGTGCGTCTTGAGCGAGAAGACGAGACCGGCGCCGTAGGAGGCGATCAGCACGAGCGCGACGATCAGCGACAGCTTCTCGACGTCGCTGTCGTACGCGACCCGCTCGGCGCCGGGGCTCGGCAGGCCGGAGCCGTTGATGCCCTCGAAGATCGCCGGCATCACCAGCGCGACGGCGGCCAGCAGCAGCATCGACGACTGCGCGCTCGCGGCCGTGTGGTTGAACGTCTGGCGCTCACGGCCGAGCCCGCCGACGAACATCGACGCGCCGAGCACGAGCAGGATGTTGCCGATCACCGAGCCCGTCAGCGACGCCTTGACGACCTCGTGCAGTCCCTTCTGGAGCGCGAACAGCGCGATGATCAACTCCGGCGCGTTGCCGAACGTGACGTTCAGCAGGCCGCCGATTCCGGGCCCCGAGCGCGCCGCCAGCTCCTCGGTCGCGCGCCCCATCAGCGCCGCCGTCGGGATCACGCCGAGCGCCGAGGTGAAGAAGATCACGACCGGCGAGACGCCGGCCAGGTCGAGCACGACCGCGAGCGGGATGAACGGCACCAGCAGATACGGCCAGCCGTCGCCTGACAACAGGAAACGTCCCGGCTCGAACTGCTGCGGCGCGCGGCTCGACACGGGGCGACGATACCCCGCGTCGTGCCGCGTCAAGCCGCGTCAGCCGCGTGCGCGAAGCGCTACTGCGTCAGCAGGTCGGCGCACTTCTGCGCCTTGGAGACGTCGGAGCCCGCCTCCGTGATGCATCTCTGGTACTCGTCGAGGCCCTCGGCGCCGCCGGAACCCGAGCCCGAGCCCGAGCCGCCGAGGCCGCTGCTGCCGAGCAGGCTGCCGAGGCCGGCGAGCAGCTCGTCGATCGGTCTCACGTTCGCCGGCGGCTCTATCGTCTGCGCCTCGTTGAGGTCGCTCAGCTCGAGCACGAAACCGAGGTCGCCGCCTCTGTCGCTCGCTCTCGCGGGCTCGATCCCGAGGTTGACTTCGAGCTTGCGCAGCGTCTTGTCGTCGCTGCCGGTCCAGACGTCGACTCTCGGGTCCTTGACCGTTCTCTCGATCTCCGCGCGCGTGTCGGCGGGGATCGACGTCGGCAGCTGGCCGGCGGTCGCGTCGGAGAGGCCCTGTCTGTCGAACTCGGCCAGCACTCTGTCGATCGAGTCGAGCAGCGCGGAGACGTTCACGTCACCGCTGATGTGTTCGGTCTCCGCGCCGCCGACCTGCTCCTGCCCGACGACCTCCGGGTTGTCGATCCACGACTGCGGGTCGAGATCGGGTATCGAGAATCTTCTGCCGCCGTTCTGCTCTCTGGCGGTGTCGAGGAACTGGGCCGGAATCTCGTACGCGCTGCCCTCCAGCTCGACGAACAGTCTGTCGCTCGTCGAGACGAGGCCGGCGCTGAAGCTGCCCTGCGCGCCAAGTCTCGCGTCGAGCGCGATGTCGAACTTCGGGTAGGCGTCGCCGCCCTGGTTCTCGAACGGGCCGGCGAGCCCGACGGAGATCTGCTCGCCGCCGGTCTCGGCGAGTCTCACGCTGAGCGCGACTCTGCCGCTTCTGACGTCCTTCGTGCCGCTGAACGTCTCTCTCAGGAGCGTGCGCGCATCGGCCGTGTCACCGCTTCCGCCGCCTCCACCGTTGTCATCGCTGCCGCATGCGGCGAGCGTCAAACCTGCGATTGCGACGAGCAGGAGCGCGACTACGGCGCGTGCTCGGTGTTCGAGGGCACGATGGATCACGTGCAATCTCCTTCTCACTGGTGGCGGCGGGCCGGGGCGAGCGTAACACTGCGCCGCGTGCCTCCCCTGCGCTTGCTGTGTACCTGCATCGTCGCATGCGCACTGGTTTCAGGTTCCGCTACCGCCGTCGCTGCACCGGTTCTGGTGATGAACAGTGACGGAACTGTCACCGAACGGAACGACCCGGCGCTGCCGCCGGCGGGCAGCCCGCTCGCCGACCTCCCCGCGCCGATGCGCGCGCAGGCCGCGATCGCGAGCGCCTCGGCGCGCCGAGGCGCGGCGAAGCCCTCTCCGCGCGCCCGGCGCGCCGCCGCGAAGACCGTCCGCGGCGAGCTGAGCGGGCTCGCCAGGCGCGGCGAGATCAGCGCGGAGGATCGCGACAGATACCGCGCCGTCTACGACGACGCGCTGCGCACGCGCAGAAGGCTGAGCGGCAGCCGCGGCGCCGCGCTCCAGGGCGTGATCAACAACACCAACCACATGGCGCAGCGCGGCGATCTCACCGCGACGCGCCTGCCCGCCGTCTTCCTCACCCTCCAGCGCAACCGCGAGTGGTGGACGACCGGCCGGCTGCTGAGCTACGGCGAGCGCGTCGAGTTCACCGACAGCGAGCTGGTCTGGCAGTACTACCCGGGCGAGGGGATCCAGGTCCAGGTGCTCGGCACGTTCGGCAAGCTCAACGGCCTCTGGATGGCGAAGGACGATCGCAAGCTGCGCAACCTCGCCGACGAGATGACGTCCTACGCCTCCACCCGCGGCGGCGCGCTCGCGTGGGAGTACTACTTCTACTTCGGCGGCGGCAAGCCGCCCTGGGCGAGCGCGATGGCGCAGGCGACGGGGATCCAGTCGCTCGCGCGCGCATCCCAGCAGCTGAAGGCGCCGGAGTACCTCGAGACGGCCCGCAAGGGCGTCAAGCTCTTCCAGGTCGAGGCGCCGGTCGGCGTGCGCACCAAGACGAAGGCGGGCGTCCGCTTCCTGCTGTACTCGTTCGCGCCCGGTCAGCAGGTCCTCAACGGCTTCGTGCAGACGCTCGTCGGGCTCAACGACTACGCCGTGATCGCGAGAGACGCGCAGGCGCGCAAGCTGTTCGCAGCCGGCGAGCGGCAGGCGCGGCTCGACCTCGCGGCGAGCGACACCGGCGCGTGGTCGCTCTACCAGGTCGGCGGCTCGGAGGCCGACATCGGCTACCAGACGCTCGTCAACGAGTTCATCGGAAACCTCTGCGACCGCAGCGACATCGGGTTCTGGTGCGACGCCGGCAAGCGCTTCGCCGGCTACATGAAGCAGCCGCCGGAGCTGGAGGCGATCACCACCCGCGTGCGCGCCGGCAGCACCGCGCTCGTCCGCTTCGAGGTCTCGAAGATCTCGAAGGTCGGGATGACGATCCGCCGCAACGGCACGACGTCGTTCAGCACCAGCGCGACCGTCTCGCGCGGGCCGCACGGCTACTCGTGGAAGGTGCCGTCGGCGCCCGGCAGCTACGAGCTGACGCTGACGGGCACCGACCTCGCCGGCAACACGGGCCGTGCGACGGCGACGATCACGGTGCTCGGCAAGGCGCGCGTGTAGCGAAGCCTGCGCGCGCGTAGAATCGGCCGCGTGGCCGACGACGCGCGGAAGAGCGATGGACGCGGCGCGGTGCTGTCGAGAGTCGGACGCGCCTGGCGGGCGTTGGCGCCGGAGGCGCGGCTCGCCGCGGCCGCCGCGCTGCTGCTGTTCGCGACGATGTTCCTGCCGTGGTACCAGCAGAACGTCGTCGTCGCGGGCGACAGAAGCAGTGGCCTGCAGAGCCAGAACCTCAGCGCCTTCGGCGTCTTCTCGTTCGTCGAGGCGGCCGTCCTGCTCGTCGCGATCGCCGTGCTGGTACTGCTGTACGCGCGCACGGAGGGGCGTTCCTTCCACCTTCCCGGCGGCGACGGCCTGATCGTCACGATCGCCGGTGGCTGGGTCGTGCTGCTGCTCGTATGGCGGCTGTTCGACAAGCCCGAGCTGCAGGGTGCGGGCGCCGGCAACATGGGCATCCAGTGGGGGATCTTCTTCGCGCTCGGCGCCGCCGGGCTGCTCGCGTGGGCCGGCGTGCGGATGCGCGCCGCCCACCGCCCCGAGCCGGGACCGGAGCTGCGGGACGACGAGCCGGCGCCACCGCCGCGCCAGCGCCGGCGCCGTCCCGCGCCGCCGGGCACCGAGATGACGCGCCCGCTGCCACCCGAGACCGAGGTCGCCCCGCCCCCACCGCCGCCGCCGGCTGACCCGCCGACGCGCCGCTTGCCGGATCCGCCGACCGAGCGCCTTCAAGATCCGCCGACCGAGCGCCTGCAGGACCCGCCGACGCGCCGTCTGCCGGACCCGCCGACCGAGCGGATCCCCGAGCGCGACCGCAGCCGCGAGCGCGAACGCGACCGCCCCGAGCCGCAGACCGAGCGGCTCTGGGACGACCGCTGACGCCCGCTCACTCCTCCTCGTCCAGCTCCAGCAGCCGCCGCTCGACCGCCCAGCGGCTCAGCTCGTGGCGGTTGGACAGCTGCAGCTTGCGCAGGACCGCGGAGACGTGCGCCTCGACGGTCTTGGCGGAGATCCCCAGCCGCAGCGCGACCTCCTTGTAGAGGTAGCCGCGGGCGATGTGGCGCAGCACCTCGCGCTCGCGCTGCGTGAGCTGGTCCAGCTCCGCGTCGGCGGTCGCGACGGCGGGCGCGGGCGCCCCGCCCGCGAACGCGTCGAGCACGAACCCCGCCAGCCGCGGCGAGAAGACGGCGTCGCCGTCCGCGACGCGCTCGATCGCGTCGACCAGCTCGTCGGCGGAGATCGTCTTCGTGACGTAGCCGCGCGCGCCGGCGCGGATCACCGCGATCACGTCGTCAGGCGCGTCGGATACCGACAGCGCGAGGAAGCGGACACCGGGCCGGCCGGGCGCGGCGCGGCGGATCACCTCGACGCCGCCGCCGCCCGGCATGTGCACGTCGAGCAGGACGACGTCGGGCGCCAGCCGCTCGATCTGCTCGACCGCCTCCTCGACCCCGGCCGCGTCGCCGACGACGGTCACGCGCTCGCCCAGCTCGGCCTGCACCCCCGCGCGGAACAGCTGGTGGTCGTCGACGATCAGGACGCGGGCGCGGGCGCGCGCATCGCCGCTCATGCGGTCAGCTCCTCCGCCGGGCGCTCCACGACCAGCTCGACCTCGGTCCCCGCGCCGGGCGCGGCGTGGATCGCCGCGCGCCCGCCGTGGCGCTCCATCCGCCCAAGGATCGACTCGCGCACGCCGCGCCGGTCGGCGGGGATCGCCGCCGGGTCGAAGCCGACGCCGCGGTCGCGCACGAACGCCTCGACGCGCGCGTCGGTCACCTCCGCGTAGAGGTCGACCTTCGCGCTGCCGGCGAACTTCGCCGCGTTCGCGAGCGCCTCGCGCGCCGCCGCGACGAGCGCGACGAGCCGCTCGTCGAGCGGGCAGTCGCCGACCGTCACGACCTCCACCGGCACGCCGTGGAGCCGCTCGACCTCGCCCGCGACCTCCTCCAGCGCTGTTGCGAGGCTCTCACCGGCCGGCTTCGCCGGGCGGTCGGTCAGCCAGTTGCGCAGCTCGCGCTCCTGGATCCGCGCGAGGCTCGCGACCTCGCGCGGGTCCTCGGCACGCTTCTGGATCAGCGCGAGCGTCTGGAGGACCGAGTCGTGCAGGTGCGCGGCGACCTCGGCGCGCTCCTGCGAGCGGATCCGCTCCGCGCGCTCCTCCGTCAGCGAGCGCGCCATCCGCGCCAGCCAGGGGCCGAACACGAGCGCGGCCGCGCCGGCCAGCACGACGATCCCGCCGATCGCATTGCCGACCGCCTGCAGCGCGCCGGTCGAGCTCAGCAGCACGTAGGCGGCGAGCAGCACGAGCGCGACGCCGAGCGCCGTGCGGCGGCCGTCGGCGCCGCGCTCGCCGCGCATCCGGTCGCGGACGCCGTGCAGCGGCCGGCGCAGCTCGGCCGGCGTCCAGGCGGCGGTCGCGTCGGCCTGGCGCCAGATCAGCGCGAGCCCGACCGACGCCAGCACCAGCGGCCAGACCAGCTCGTCGCCGAACCAGAAGCCGAGCTGGCGCAGCGCCAGCAGGCCGGCGATCGCGAGCAGCGCGATCCCGGCGACCTGCCGCACCGCGCCGTCGCGGTCGCGCAGCGAGTCCGGCGGCCAGGCCGAGGCCGGCTGCGTGTGGACGGCCGGCAGCAGCGCCCAGCCGAGCGCGTAGATCGCGATGCCGAGCCCGCCGAACGCCGTCAACACCATGATCGCGGCCTGCACGTACATCACCTCGACGTCGAGGTGCTCGGCGATGCCGGCGCAGACGCCTGCCAGCGATCCCTCGTCCGGCAGGCGTCGCAGCGGCGGCCGGGAGGGCGGGGCTGCGTCCTGCGACATCGTCTCCATCATCTCAGCGACGGCGCCGGTCGCGCACGCCGCTGGCGAGCAGGCCGGCGCCGACGATCGCCAGCAGCGCCGGCACGATCGCTCCGGCCGCGAGGTCGATCGCGTCGAGCGCGTCGAGCAGCAGCGCGGTGCCGATCCCGACGAGGCCGAGTCCGACCACGAGCGACGGCAGGTGCAGCTCGCGCCGGCGGCGTCGCGGTTCAGGCGTCATCGTCGCCACCTTCGCACGCCGGCCGCACCAGCGCGAGCCGCGGGGCCGCGCACAGCTCGCCGCCGGCCTGCGGCCGCGGTGGCTGCACGACGGAGCCGGTCAGGCTCCAGTTGTCGCCGCTGGGCCGGTCGCGGACGACGACGACGCCGATGCCGGTGTGGGCGTCGATCTCGAGCCGCCGGTCGCCGCTGCCGACGACGATCGTGCGGTCGACGTCGAGGCCGCTGGCGCCCTCGCCGCCGCCATCCCATGACGAGCCGCCGCTGACCATGCGGCCGTCGTCGGCGACGATCTCCAGCATCCCGATGTCGACGTCGGCGTCGATGCGCGTTGTCCCGCGCGCCAGCTCGATCCCGCGCAGGTCGAGCCGCAGCGAGCCGATCCCGATCTCGTAGCGCCCGCGCAGGTCGTCGCCGTCCGTCACCAGGTAGTCGCGCTGGCCGACGCCGCCGTTGAGCGAGACGCCGGCCGCGGCGGCGGTGCCGAGCGTGACGGCGAGCAGGATCCCGACGGGGATCAGACCGCGCGCGCCGCCGAAGAACGCGCTCGCGACGAGCGCGACGCCGGTCAGCACGATCGCGACCGCGACGACGCCGCCCCAGCCGAGGTCGACGACGTCGTACGCGTCGAGCGCGCCGGCGGCGCCGACGAGCAGCAGGACGCCGCCGGTCGCGAGCGCCGTCACCGCCCACGAGCCGCGCGCGGGCTCCGCGAGCGGATCGTCCGCGTCCGGCTCGCCCACTACGCCGTCCCCACCCTCCGCGCCCTCCGCGCCCGGGTCCCCCGCCACGACGATCTCGGTCCCGGGGGCCGCGCCCGCCCTCGCCCCCGCGTCCGCACGCGCCGGCCGCTCGCGCTCGATCACGAACCACATCACCGCGCCGCCGGCGAGCACGAGCACCAGCGGCCAACCGTCGCCGAAGAAGCCGAACACGCCCCACGCGCTGAAGCCGGCGACGACCGCCGCCAGCACGACCAGCACGACCGCCGCGACGTAGACGCTCTCGCGCTGCCCCGCGGCGCCCAGCAGCGGTCTGGTCGCCCCCTGCTCGGGCACCAGCACCCACGCTGCCAGGTACGCGACGGCGCCGAAGCCGCCGAAGACCATCGTCGCGACGACAACGATCCGCACGAGCACGGGGTCGACGTCGAAGTAGCGTGCGAGACCGCCGCAGACGCCGGCGATCACCTTGTCGTCGCGGCTGCGTTCGAGGCGTCTGCGCGGTCTGTTCTCGATCATGGCCGGAACCCTGCCGGTCGCGCGTGCCCGCGCCTATTGGGAATCACCCCTAGGGACCGACCCCGGGTCGACCCCGAGACGGAGGTCAGTCGGGCTGCCCGATGCGCAGCAGCGGCATCACCACGGCTACGACGAAGATGATGCCGATCCCCGTGGCGATCAGGGTTCTGGACTTGATCAGGTGTCCGAACGTCCCGATCAGGAAGCCGAGCGCCATGCCGATGACGTAGGGGGCGAGCGACGGCTCCATTGGAGACGGGATCATCACAGGTGCCTATCATTCGGCGTCGCATGCCCATCGATCCCACTTCCGTCGAGGACGTCGCAGCGGGGCTGCGGTCCGTCGGCTACCTGCCAGGCGAGGCGACCGCGCTCGTCTCGTATCTCGCAACGAAGCTCGGCAAGCCCGTGCTGGTGGAGGGTCCGGCCGGCGTCGGCAAGACCGAGCTGGCGAAGGCGCTCTCCCGCTACCTCGAACGCGACCTCGTGCGCCTCCAGTGCTACGAAGGCCTCGACGAGGCGAAGGCGCTGTACGAGTGGAACTACCGCAAGCAGCTGCTGCGGATCCAGGCGGAAGCGTCCGGGACCGGCTGGGACGCCGTCCAGGAGGACATCTTCGGCGAGGAGTTCCTGCTGCGCCGCCCCCTGATGACGGCGATCGCCTCGGAGCAGCCGGTCGTGCTGCTGATCGACGAGATCGACAAGACCGACCAGGAGTTCGAGGCGATGCTGCTCGAGCTGCTGTCGGACTTCCAGATCTCGATCCCCGAGCTGGGCCGCATCGACGCGCGCACGCAGCCGGTCGTGCTGCTGACGTCGAACAACTCGCGCGAGCTGACCGAGGCGCTCAAGCGCCGCTGCCTCTACCTGTGGGTCGACTACCCCGACGCCGGCCACGAGCTGGAGATCGTCCGCCTCCACACGCCGGAGCTGAGCGAGACGATCGCGCGCAAGCTCGTCGAGATCGTCCACGAGGTGCGCGAGCTGGACATGAAGAAGCCGCCGTCGATCGCCGAGTCGATCGACTGGGCGCGCGCGCTGCTGCTGCTCGGCGCCGACGACCTCGACGCGAGAACGTTCCGCGAGACGATGAGCGTCATCGTCAAGCACCGCACCGACCTCGAGATCGTCGCCGCGCGCGTCGGCGTGCGGCTCGAAGGAGCGCCCGATGGCGCGCTCGGATCCGCGCAGCGCGGCTGACCACGCCGCGCCCGCAGGGGGCCTCGACGCCGAGCTGATCGGGTTCGCCGACCAGTTGCGCACCGAGGGGCTGTCGATCGGCACCTCCGAGCTGCTCGACTCGTTCGCGGCGCTGCGCGAGGTCGGCTGGAACGAGCGCGACGACTTCCGCGAGGCGCTCGCGACGACGCTGGCGAAATCACCCGACGACCGCCGCATCTTCGAGCTGGTCTTCGATCGCTTCTTCTTCCGCGCCGCCGAGGAGCAGGCCGCGCGCCGCGAGGTGCAGGAGGGCGCGGGCTTCGACGGCGCCGACCAGATCGACCTCGACGAGCTGCGCCAGCAGATCGCGCAGGCGCTGCAGGAGGGCGGCGAGGGCGGCATGCAGGACCTCGCGCGGCTCGCAATCGCGGCGTTCGGCGACCGCGGCGACGGCTCCGGCGTGATCGGCGTCGACGTGCAGCGGATCCGCCGCCAGCTCGGCCTCAGGTCAGAGCCGCAGCCCGACCTGCCCGAGGACGACCCGCGCCGCGACGGGATCCCGCGCGAGCAGCTGCGCCGCTTCGAGCAGCAGCTGCGCAAGGAGCTGGAGCGCGCGCTGATCGAGCGCACCAAGCAGCTGCCCCCGGCGCGGCCGCTGAGCGACCTCGACCGCTCGCTGCCGGGCGGGCCGATCCAGGACCTCGCCGCCGTCCACAAGGTCGTCGTGCAGCTCAAGCGCCGGCTCGCGACGCAGGGCCGCGAACAGCGCGGCCGCAAGCGCCACGCGCACGTCGACGTCCGCCGCACGATGCGCGCCTCGCTGCAGACCGGCGGCGTGCCGGTCGAGCTGAAGTTCCGCCCGCAGCGCCCGAAGCGGCCGGAGATCTTCGTCCTCTGCGACGTCTCCACCTCGGTCGCCTCGGCGAGCGTCTTCTTCCTGTCGGTCCTGCACGCGCTGCACGACTCGTTCCGCAAGCTGCGCTCGTTCGTCTTCATCGAGCGGATCTCGGAGGTGACCGACGTCTTCGAGCGCGAGCGCGACTTCAGAGCGGCGAGCGTCGCGATATCGAAGGACGCCGGCGTCGCGGACGTCAGCGGCTACACCGACTACGGCCGCGTCTGGACGGAGTTCCTCGCCGAGGTCGAGGACGATCTGCACCCGCGCGCGACCGTGATCGTGCTCGGCGACGCGCGCACGAACGGCCGCCCGCCGCGCGACGACGTCTTCGCCTCGATCGCGGAGAAGGCCGGCCGCACCTTCTGGCTCAACCCCGAGCCGCGCCTCTACTGGAACTACGGCGACTCCGTGATCGCCGCCTACGAGCGCCACTGCACCGCATTCGAGTGCTGGACGACCGCCCAGCTGGAGGAGTTCGTGAAGGCGCTCACCGGGCCGATCGTCGAGCGGCCGCGCTAAGCTGCGCGGCGAAACACACACATAACAGGGGGGCTGGCGGGTGAGCCGGCTGAGATAGCGCCTTTCGACGAAGACCCGGCGCTGACCCTTCGAACCTGTGGGGTAATGCCCGCGGAGGGAGCAATGCCAGAGATCACCGAGGCTCCCGCAAAGGAGCCTCGTCCTGTTTCAGCCCCCGTCGGGGTCCGCGTCCGGAACGCCAGCCGTGCGTTCCAGGGTCGCGACGGCATCGTGCAGGCACTGCGCGGGATGGACCTGCGCGCGCAGCCGGGCGAGACGGTCGCGGTCGTCGGCGCCAGCGGCTGCGGGAAGTCGACGCTGCTGGAGCTGATCTGCGGGCTGCAACGGCCCGACGAGGGGACCGTCGAGGCCGACCCCGCCGTCCTGATGCCGCAGCGCGACCTGCTGCTGCCGTGGGCCTCGGCGCTCGACAACGCCGCGCTCGCGCTGCGCGCGAGAGGCGTCGGCCGGCGCGAGGCGCGCGAGGCGGCACTGCCGTGGTTCGAGCGCTTCGGCCTGACCGGCTTCGAGCGCGCGCGGCCGGCGGCGCTCTCGGGCGGGATGCGCCAGCGGGTCGCGTTCGTGCGGACGCTGCTGGCGGGCAAGCCGGTGCTCGCGCTCGACGAGCCGTTCGCCGCGCTCGACGCGCTCACGCGGCAGGAGATCCAGGCGTGGCTGGTGGAGACGCTGGCCGAGGAGCCGCGTACCGTGGTGCTGGTGACGCACGACGTCGAGGAGGCGATCCTGCTGGCCGACCACGTCGTCGTGATGTCGCCACGGCCCGGTCACGCCGTCGCGAGCCTGCCGGTCGAGCTGCCGCGCCCGCGGCGCCGCACCGATCCCGCCGTCGTCGAGCTGCGCGAACGGGCGCTGGGCGCGCTGGGGCTGAGAACGTGAGCCGGGCACGCACCGCCGTCGGCTTCCTCCCGGCCGTGCTGATCGTCGCCGCGCTCGTCGGCGCCTGGCAGCTGTACGCGACCCACGGCAACGTCGACTCGCTGCTGCTGCCGTCGCCGACCGAGGTCGCCGACGCGCTGTGGACCGACCGCGCGCTGCTGTGGGACAACTTCAAGGTGACCGCGGGCGAGGTCCTGCTCGGCATCCTCGTCGCCGCCGTCGCCGGGCTCGCCTGCGCGGTGGCGATCCACCTCTCCCCCACGCTGCGGCGGGCCGTCTACCCGCTGCTGGTCGCCTCGCAGACCGTCCCGATCCCGATCGTCGCCTCGCTGCTCGTCGTCTGGCTCGGCTTCGACCTCGCGCCGAAGCTCGTGATCATCGGCCTCGTCTCGTTCTTCCCGATCGCCGTCACGACGCTCGACGCGCTCGCCGGCGTCGACCCCGAGCTGCGCCGCCTGATGCGCACGCTCGACGCCTCGCGCCTGCGCACGTTCCGCCACGTCGAGGCGCCGGCCGCGCTGCCGGGCCTCTTCAGCGGCGCCAAGGTCGCCGTCGCGGTCGCCGTCATCGGCGCCGTCTTCGCCGAGCAGTCCGGCTCCGACGCCGGCCTCGGACGGCTGATCCAGCAGGCCGTCCCGCAACTTCTGACAGCACGCGCGTACGCCGCCGTGCTGATCCTGTCCGCCTTCGCAATCGCGCTGTTCGGCCTGCTCGCGCTCGTCGAACGCCGCGTGCTGCCGTGGGCATTTGAATCCAGAGGAGGACCAACTCGATGAAACGTGCCTTCGCGACGCTCGTCACCGTCACCGCCGCCGCGCTCACGCTCGCCGCCTGCGGCGAGAAGAAGGAGCAGACGACCGCCGGCTCGGAGACGAGACAGATCCGGCTGATGCTCGACTACCTGCCCAACCCCGACCACGTCGGGCTCTACGCGGGGCTCGAGAAGGGCGACTTCGCCGACGCCGGGCTCGACGTCGACGTGCAGGTCCCGTCCGACCCCGCCGCGCCGCTGAAGCTGCTGGAGGCGGGCAAGATCGACATCGCGATCTCCTACGAGCCGGAGCTGCTGATAGCGCGCGACAAGGGCGCGCAGCTGGTCGCGGTCGGCGCGATCGCGCAGACGCCGCTGACGTCGCTGATGACGCTGAAGCCGAGAGAGGTCAGAACGCCGGCGGACCTCAGAGGCAAGCGTGTCGGCACCGCCGGGATCCCCTATCAGAGCGCATATCTGAGAACGATCCTCGACACCGCGGGCGTTCCGCTCGACTCGGTCAAGGAGACGAGCGTCGGCTTCAACCTCGTCCCGGCGATGCTGTCGAGAAGAGTCGACGCGACGCTCGGCGCGTTCTGGAACGTCGAGGGCGTCCAGCTCCAGCGCGCCAGAAGAGACGTCCGCATCATCAGAATGGAGGACGTCGGCGTGCCGACGTACAACGAGCTGATCCTCGTCGCGCACAAGGACTTCGTCGGCGAGCGCGGCGACGACGTGCGCGCCTTCGTGCAGGCGCTCGGCCGCGGCTACGCCGACGCCAGAGCCGACCCGCAGGCGGCGACCGACGCGCTCGTGAGAGCGAACCCGGACCTCGACCCCGGCTTCGCGCTGGCGAGCGTGAGAGCGTCGCTGCCGGTCTTCTTCCCGCAGGACGAGAGCAAGCCGTTCGGCTTCCAGGAGCCGAGAGCGTGGGACAGATACGCGCAGTGGATGTTCGACCAGGGCCTGCTCGACACGAGACCGAACGCCGGCGCCGCCGCGCTCACGAACGAGTTCCTGGCCGGTCAGTCCGGATGAGGCGGAACGCCTTCAGCCCGAGCCCGAGCCGCTCGCGGTCCTCGGACCGCAGCGGGTCGAGCCCGGTCAGCTCCTTCACGCGGTCGAGGCGGTGGGCCACCGTGTGACGGTGCGCGCCGATCGCGACGGCGGTCGCGCCGACGTTGCAGTCCTGCGCCAGGTACGCCTCGAGCGTGCGCACGAGGCCGCTGTCGTGGCGGTCGTCGTGGCGCACGATCGGGGCGGCCGTGTCGGCGTAGAAGGAGCGCAGCTCGTCCGGGTGTGAGGCGAGCACGCGGAACAGCAGCCGGTAGGTGCCGCTGCCGACGTCCTCGGACGTCGCGCCGCCGTCGCGCCGCAGCACGTCGAGCACCAGCTCCGCCTCGCGCAGCGCGCGCGGCAGCGCCGCCGCGTCGGGCTGGAAGCCGGAGAGGCCGGCGCGGCCGTACGGCTCCAACCGCGGCACGAGCCGCCGCGCGGCCGCCAACGTGCCCGCGGCCGGCTCCTCGCCGTCGCCGTTCGCGGCGGCGAGCGCCGGCAGGATCGCATACGCGCGCCCGTCGATCGCCTGCGCGAGCGCACCGGGGTGCGAGTCGGCGATCGTCGCGACGACCCGCTCGCCCGCGTCTGCGCCTGCACCCGCCGCGCCGCCCGCGGCCGCCAGCTCGGCGCAGAGCGCCACGGCGCCGCGGGAGAGGTCGCAGCCGAGGCGCGCGGCGCGGCGCGTCAGCTCGCGCGCGTCGGCCTCCTCGCTGCTGAGCAGCTCCTCCAGCAGCGAGCCGCGCAGGTTCTGCTCGACCTCCCGCTTGGCCTCCGCCACGGCGACCTCCGTCAGCGAGGCGACCGCGGCGAGGTGCAGCAGCTCGGCCGCCTCCGCGGCCGGCAGCTGCGCGCCGCGCAGCAGCGCGACGACGCCGATCACGTCGTCGCCGGCGACGACGTCCGCCTCCGCCACCAGCTCCTGCGGCCGTGGCGCGGCGCCGCCGCGGACGCGCGCGTCGGCGTAGCGGCGCAGCGAGCCCAGCTCGGTCGCGAGCGGGAACGCCGCCGCGACGGCGAGGCGCGGGACGAGGATCGCGACGGGAGCGCGTGCCGCGGCCGAGACGAGCTGCGCGACCCGCGCCAGCCCTTCTCCGCCGAGCACCGCCCCGATCAGCTGAAGGTGCAGCTCCCGGGACATGGCGCGCGCAGGACGCAGCACGGCGGGTGGCGGGCCGTCATTCCCGCCACCCGGCATTGCCGTGCTCGCGCGTCCGTGCTCAGGTCGCGGCCGCCGCCGCGTCCGGGTGGATCTGGAGTGTCTCCTCACCGGACTCGCCGGTGCGGATGCGGTACGCCTGCTCGACGGGGATGACGAACACCTTCCCGTCGCCGATCGACCCGGTCCGCGCGTGCTTCAGGATCGTGTCGACGATCGTCTGCGTGTCGCCGTCGGCGACGACGCACTCGATCTTGATCTTCGGCCGCAGGTAGTTCGTCAACGCCGAGCCGCGGTACTGCTCGGTGATGCCCTTCTGGCGGCCGGAGCCCTTCACCTCGATGATCGTGATCGAGGGGAAGCCGAGCTCGAGCAGCTCCAGGCGGATCGGCTCGAACGCCTCGTGCCGGATGTACGCCACGACGAGCTTCATGCCGGCACCTCCGTGGTGCTGCCGATGGGCGAGGGCGTCCCGGTGTGCGGACGCGGCGAGCCGACGCCGATCAGCTCGGGTGCGGGGATGAACTGCTCCGGATAGCCGTACATGCCGTGCTCGGCGATGTCGAGGCCGGCGTCCTCCTCGTCCTCGCTGACGCGCAGGCCCATCGTGGCCTTGATCGCAAGGAACGTCACCGACGAGATGATGAAGACGGCGCCGAAGGTGACGCCGACGGCGACCGCCTGGACGCCGAGCTGCTCGAGCCCGCCGCCGTAGAAGAGCCCGGCTCTGCCGACGCCGACTGCTTCGGCGAGACGGTCGGAGGTGAAGAGGCCGCACGCGAGCGTGCCCCAGATGCCCGCGAGACCGTGCGCTGAGAGCGCGCCGACCGGGTCGTCGAGCTTCTTCTCGATCGCGAGCACGCCGGCGACGACGACGAGACCGCCGACGAAGCCGATGATCGGCGCCGCCCACATCTCGACGTAGCCGGAACCGGCGGTGATCGCGACGAGGCCGGCGATCGCGCCGTTGCCGATCATGCCGACGTCGAGCTTTCTCGTCAGCATCCAGATCAGGAAGGTCGCGCCGAGCACGCCGCCGATCGCGCCCATGTTCGTGATCGCGATCACCTCGGCGAACTTGTTGCCGTCGGTGTTGAACGTCGAGCCGCCGTTGAAGCCGAACCAGCCGAGCCAGAGGATCAGCACGCCGAGGCCGAGCAGCGGCATGCTGTGACCGGGGATCGCGCGCGGCTTGCCGTCGGGGCCGTACTTGCCCTTGCGCGGGCCGAGGAACAGCACGGCCGCGAACGCCGCGGTCGCGCCGGTGAGGTGGACGACCGAGGAGCCGGCGAAGTCCTGGACGCCGGAGCCGACTCTCGTGAGCAGGCCGCCGCTCCACGCCATGTGCGCGATCAGCGGGTAGATGACACCAGCGAAGACGGCCGCGAAGACGATGTAGGCGCCGAACTTGATCCGCTCGAGCGTCGAGCCCCAGACGATCGCGAGCGAGACGCAGCAGAACATCAGCTGGAACGCGAAGAAGCCGACGCCTGCAGCGTCGACCGGGGTGCCGGCGAGGTCGGTGCCGTTGCCGAGGAAGAAGCCGGTGTCGCCGAAGAACGTCGCGGTGCCGCCGAACGCGAGGCCATAACCGACGGCCCACCAGATCAGCGTCCCGATCGAGAAGTTGACGAGGATCTTGGCGACCCCCATGCCGGCGTTCTTGCCGCGCGACATGCCGATCTCCAGGAGGGCGAAGCCTGCCTGCATGAAGAAGACGAGGATGGCCGCGACCATCAGCCACGTCGTGTTGAGCTCTCCCTTGACGATCTCGATCGTCGGGCTGTCCTGCGCCAGCGCGGTGGCTGGCAAGAGAAGTGTCACGAGCACGCCGAGCACGGCGGCCCGCCCCAGACGGGAATGCAGCACTGAACCCTCCTGAACCTTGATTGCGAGCATCCCGAATGCTCTGCCTTTCAGGGGGGCGAATCTTTGGCCCGGTGTCGGAGATTCGCCTCCGGGCGGTTGTCCAACCGGTAGAACGGGGTTGGCCCGAGGTGCGAACGCGTTATGCAGCCGCGGCGACCGCGTGCAGCTCCGGCGCGGCAGCGCGCAGCGCGTACGCGCCCGCGAGGCCGCTCCAGGGCGCATACGGCGCGAAGAAGGTGCGCACGTCCTGCTCGTCGACGCGGGCGCGCGGATCGCCCGTCAGCAGACGGCCGACGAGCTTGCGGTAGGCGAGGTCGCCCGCCGGCAGCTGGTCCATCCGACCCTGGCCCAGCAGCGCCAGCACCTCCGTCGTCCACGGCCCGATCTCCGGGATCGCGCGCAGACGGCGCCAGCCGGCCTCGTGATCGGCGTCGTGGAGGTCGATCCGGCCGCGCGCGACCTCGCGCGCGGCGCGCCGCAGCGCGAGCGCGCGGCGGTCGGCGAGGTCGAACGAGCACAGCAGCGCGGGCGCCTGATCGGCCAGCCGCGCCGGCGATGGCAGGTCGCGCAAGCCGGTGCGCTCGCAGCGACGGCCGAGCCGGTAGACGATCCGCCGCTGTATCGCGGCCGCGCGCACGTACTCGATCAGCTGCTCGGTGATCGCCCACGCGAGCGCCTCGAACGGCTCCGGCCGGCGGCGCAGCCGTAGGGCCGGCTGCGCGCGCACCGCGCCGCCGATCAGCGGGTCGTCGCGGAAGCGGTCGTGGAAGGCGCGCAGGTCGTCGTCGACGCCGAGCGCGAAGCGCATCCGCTCGATCCCCCACGCCGCGGCCGCTTCGCTGTGCGCCTGCGCGCCGAACAGCACGCCGTCGGGCGCCGTCTGCGCGACGCGGACGACGACGGGCTCGTCGCCGTGGTGGAGCAGCCGCTGCACGACGCCGTTGCGGCACCGCAGCGTCCCGTCCATGCCGCTGCTGCGCGGAAGCCGGAACGGCCACACCGGTTTGACCTCGACGCGCAGATCGAGCGGCGGAGCGTCCACCTCAGCGGTCGCGCGTGCCGAGCAGGTGGATGTCGAGCAGCACCGAGCGCGTCGCCACGATCGGGAGCGCGTCGGCGCCCTTGCTTCGACGCCGCAGGCCGAGGCGGCCGCCGTTGCGCCTGCGGGCGCGGTGCGAGATCACGACGACGGTGGCGGCGCCGGCGGCGAAGCCGGTCGCCGCGACGGCGGCGGCCCGCACGGCCGGCAGCTGGGTGCGCGGGCGCTCGAGCGCCCGCACCTCGTCGACGACGGGGACGGCGTCGACCGTCTCCTCGGCGTCGAAGGGCAGCGGATGGTTGTCTGCGGTGGTCTCGCTCGTCATCGTGCTTCGCATTGCGAGTTCCACGACAGCGCGCCGGCGCTGCGGCACCGCACCGGGAACTCGCGGTCGAACATCGTCCCAGTCGCTGCGGACAACGCTACGGCACCTGCCGGTCTTATGTCGACTCGCCGACCGCCACGGCCGGCTCCGGGCGCGGGCTCGACGGCTCGGCGTCCGGATCGAACAGCTTCTCGAAGAGGCGGTAGCGGCGCACGACTCTGCCGCCCATCCCCTCCATCGCGCGATTCATCGACTTGTTCGTCTCGAGGATCCAGCCCATCTCGCCCTGCTTCTGGGGCGTCACCTCGGCGGAGTCGAAGTGCAGCTCGTAGAAGCGCGCGGCGACGCCGGTGTGCTGCCACTCGCGCTTGACGCCGAGCGCGAACACGCGCACGCGGTCGATCTTCTTGCGGCGCAGCAGAAACTGCAGCCAGCCGAACGGGAGGATGCGGCCGTTCATGTGCTTGAAGACCTGGTTGTAGTCGGGCACCGTCAGCGCCGCGCCGACCGTCTCACCATCCTTCTCGGCGACGAACGCCCAGTTCTCGTCGAGGATCGGCTTGAGGGTCTGGGCGTAGTGCCGGACCTCGGTCTCGGTCAGCGGCGAGAAGCCCCAGTTTCTCTCCCACGCCTCGTTGTAGACCTCGAGGAAGCGGTCGATCTCGGCGTGGATGTCCTTCTTGCGCATCGGCCGCACGGTGATGCCGTACTTCGACTCGACGCGGTCGGCGACTCTCCAGATCGACGGGTGGACCCTGTCCCGCCCGGAGATCTCCAGGTGCCACATCAGCGTGTCCATCGCCTTCTCGAGGCCGGCGGACTCGATCAGGCCGGGGTAGTAGCGCGGAGTCCAGTTGGTGAGGATGATCGGCTCGAGCTCCCAGCCCTCGACGAGCACGCCGCACTCGTCGTTCATCGTGAAGTCCATCGGACCGACCATGCGGTCGCGGCCGCGAGCGCGCAGCCACTGCTCGGCGGCGTCGAACAGCGCCGCGGCGGCCTCGGGGTCGTCCTCGCACTCGAAGAAGCCGAAGAGGCCCCATCTGTTGTCCTGGAACTCGTTCAGGAGGCGATCGACCTGGGCCGTGATGCGGCCGACGGGCTGCCCGTCGCGCCAGGCGATGAAGTACTGCGCCTCGCCGTGCTCGAACCAGGGGTTCTTGCGGCGGTCGAGAAATCTGCGCCGGTCCGAGATCAGGGGCGGGACCCAGTTCGGCTCGTTACGATAGAGCCGCCACGGCAGCTTGATGAAGGTTGTGAGGTCGCGCTTGGAAGCGACCGGCCGGACTTCGAGAGCCATTGGCGGCCACCCTATATGCCGACCACCACAGACGTCTTCAGCAAGGCCCGCACGCACGAGCGCGTCCTGCAGCTCAGAGCTGCGCGCGAGATCGACGCGGTCCCCTACTTCCGCCGGCTCGAATCGGCCACCGCGCCCGTCGTCGAGATGGAGGGCGAGCGGCGGATCATGCTCGGCTCCAACAACTACCTTGGGCTGACCAGCGACGAGCGGGTGCTGAAGGGCGCGCACGACGCGATCGACCGCTACGGCTCCGGCGTGACCGGCTCGCGGCTGCTCAACGGCACGCTCGACCTCCACCTGGAGCTCGAGGAGGAGCTGGCCGACTGGCTCGGGACCGAGGACGCGATCGTCTACACGACCGGCGCGCAGGCGAACCTCGGCGCGCTCGGGACGATCCTCGGGCCGGGCGACACGGTGATCGTCGACTCCGGCGACCACGCCTCGATCCTCGACGGCGTGATCCTGTCGAGAGCGAAGATGCGGGCGTTCCGCCACAACCGCCTCGACCTGCTGGAGAAGCGGCTGCAGCAGGCCGAGAACGACGGCGGCGGGATCCTCGTCGTCGTCGACGGCGTCTTCTCGATGGAGGGCGACGTCGCCCCGCTGCCGGAGATCGCGGACCTGAGCGAGCGCTACGGCGCACGGCTGATGGTCGACGAGGCGCACGGCCTCGGCGTGCTCGGCGCGCGCGGAGCGGGCGCGTCGGAGCTGCTCGGCGTCGAGGACCGCGTCGACCTGCGGATGGCGACGTTCTCGAAGTCGCTCGCCTCCTGCGGCGGGGTGATCGCCGGGCCGACCGACGTGATCGACTTCCTGCGGATCCAGTCGCGGCCGTTCCTGTTCACGGCGTCGGCCGTTCCGGCGGCGGTCGGGTCGGCGCTGGCGGCCGTCCGCATCTGCCGCTCGGACGAGGGCCGCGCGCTGTTCGCGCGGGTGCTCGACAACGCCGCGTACCTGAACGCCGGCCTGCGCTCGCTGGGGCTGCACACGGTCGAGCCGACGGCGCTGCCGGACGGGTCGGTCGTCGCGACGCCGGTCGTCCCGGTGCTCGTCGCCGATGACTGGAAGGCCGCGCTGCTGTGGAAGGCGCTGTACGAGGCGGGCGTCTACGTCAACGTCGCCCTGCACCCGGCGGTACCGCCGGGAGGCGCGCTGCTGCGCACGAGCGTGATGGCGACGCACGACCGCGCGACGCTCGACGAGGCGATCGCGACGTTCGCCGGCGTCAAGCGCGCCTTCGAGGCCGAGCACGGGCCGCTGCCCGGCCCGGCCGGCTCGGCCGCCTGAGCAGCGCGCGGCGGCCGCCCGCGCGCTGCCGAGCGCGAGCGCCGCACGCCACCGAGCGCGCCCACCCGCCCGACCCCGATCGCTCGACTCTTTTTTTCTGTTCGTCGATCGCCAACCTGTCGTTGCGTCGGTGGCGCGAGCACGCTTCGGGCGGTCACAGGTCGTAAACAAAAACCCCGCTCCTAGCGCACGTTGGATCGGTTCTCCGTTGACCACCTGGGGGCGGCTCGCTTAGGTTCTCAGGACGTTGCCGGACGGTCTCGCACCAAGGCCAAGACGCTCTTACGAGGGAGAGCGACGAGCGCCACGGAGCGTGATCGAGCGCCGTCCGACGGCGGCGACAGACGTACGGGGCTCCCTCAGCCCCGGCGCGCGTCGCGGGCCTATCTCGATTCGGAGGCAGGGAGAAAGAGTGCAGATGGACGGGTTGCAGATGACGACCCCTGGGCCGCAGCACCTGCGTGCCCTGGAACGTGCCAATCGCGTGCGCCTCGCTCGTGCAGAGCTCAAGCGCCGCATCGCGGACGGAGAAGTGTCCGCCGCCGAAGTGCTCCTCTCATCCCCCTGGGAGGCGAGCAGCATGGCCATCGGGGACGTCCTGATGAGCCAGCGCAGGTGGGGAAGCACCCGCTGCCGGAAGTTCCTGGCGATGTTCCGGCTGGCGGAGACGAAGAGCGTCGGCTCGCTGACGGAGCGGCAGCGCCATGCGCTTGCCGCGCAGCTCGACGCGCATGCGTCGATCGAGCGCGGTGCATGTCGCATCGACGTCGCGCCGGAGCTCGTCAGCGCCTGACAGTCCAGCAGCGACGCGCCCCGTGCCCGGTGACGGTGGGCGGGCACGGGGCGCGCCGCCCGAACGAGTGCTGCGCGCCCGTGTTTCTGGTCAGATGCGGTCGGCCGCGAAACCGGGGCCGCGCGTGGCGATCTCGACGATGTGCCCGTCCGGGTCGCGGACGTAGATCGAGCGGAAGGCGCCGCGGTCGAAGACGTCGGTGCAGCCGACACCGCGCTCGCGCAGGTAGTCGCGCCATGCGAGCTGCTCGTCGGCGGTCTCGACGACGAACGCGACGTGGTGAACCGAGCCGGCGCCGACGACACCGTCGGGCAACTGCGGGTACTCCATAAACGTGATCATCGTGCCCGGCGTGCCGTCCGCGTCGCCGAACCAGAAGTGGCGGGTGTTGGGGTCGTCGTCGTTGACGCCCTCCTCTACCAGTGCCAGGCCGAGCACGTCACGGTAGAACTCGGTCGTCACATCGAGGTCACGGCAGATCGCGGTGACGTGGTGCAGGCCGGTGAGCCGCATGCGCCGCGGCTCGGCCGCAGGCGCGTCAGGCGCGGCGGCCGGTTCGGCGCCGGGCGCGGGCGGGCCGGACGGGTTGGGTGAGTCGGGGGGATCGACAGCCATCGGCCCGCAGCATATCCGCGCGACAGGCGGCCACCGCTCGCCGCGCGCTCAGCGCACCTTCATCCCGAACCCGCCGGAGCGCCGCTTGAACACCGCCCGCCAGCCGGCGAACGCGATGCCAAAGACGGCCAGCGCGATCGGCACGATCGTCGCTCTGTCGAGTCTGAGGAAGTAGTTGACCGCAAGCGTCGCGATGCCGAGCACGCCGGACAGCAGCAGCGTGTGCGACCGGTACCCGCCCAGATGCTCGCGCAGCGCGACCTCCAGACCTGCCACCGACCCCATCAGCACCGCGCCGGTCAGCAGCACGTTCCCCGCCCCTCCGCCGACCACGAACCCCGCGACCCCGAGCAGGATCGCCGACAGCACGCACAGCTCCACCAGCGGAAATCTCCCCCACGGCGCCGCCGGCGCCTCGTCGCGCCGCGACGGTGGGCGGGTGCTGGAGGCCCGCGCTTCCGTCGTGCGCGGCGGTGCCGCGTCGGACGTGGTGATGCGCTTTCGGCTGCGGCGGCCCATGCCCCAGGAGCGTAGTCGGAAGGGCGCCGCGGTGACGCACCCGCTCCGGCCACAAACGTTAAGAGTGAATTATACTGTTGAGGCCCGCGGCGGCCTCAACGGTGGCTAGCGGACAGCCGCTCGACACCTTGACGTGCCACCAGCCAGCGAGCATCCCGATGATGCCGAGACGGGGGCGGGACTCCCAGGCGCCGCAGCCGGGCTCGCCGACGTCGGTGCGGGTGATGCGGACGAAGCGGTGCTCGGCGGGGTCGCGGAGCATGCGCGCGAGCTGGTCGCGCTTGAGCGCCTCGCGCTCGGCGCGCTCGGCGAGCGCCTGCCGGACGGCGTGGAGGCGTTCGGCGAGGTCGTCGCGGATCCGCTCCAGCTCGCCGAGGCCGAGCAGGCGCGGGCCGTGCAGTGCGGACATCCGCGGCGACCAGTCGATCGCGTCGCGCGGGGTGATCCGGACTGTCAGGCGCGCCAGCTCCGTCTCGAGCTTCTCGACCTGCGCTCGCAGCGTCCGCCGAGCGGCCGCCTCGTCGATCGTGCGCCACACCGGGGCGACGCGATCGTGCGTCGCATGCGTCATCGGCTGATCGATCACGCTCTCCATCCTCTGGCGAGTCTACCCGCAGCGCGCCGATTTTGGGTCGGTTCGGGCGCGAGGCCGGTCGGCGAGGCCGGTCAGGACTGCAGCGTCTCCGCGGCCATCCACAGCGCCTCCTCGACGTGGATCGCCGGCACGCCGTCGACGGTCACGGCGTACAGGAGCACCCGCCGCGTCTCCCGCCCGACCGTCGCCCGCGGCGCCTGCTCGCCGAACAGCAGCGCGAGCGGCGCGCGCTCGTCCGCGACGACGATCCGGCCCTGCGGCAGCGGCGTCGCCTCCTCCCCGGCCCCCAGCGACTCGCGCTGGCCCGTCAGACGCAACCCGAGCGCTCCCTCCACGACGGCAGCGTCGAGCGCTCTCACCGGCACGCCGGTCTCCATCACGGCGATCGTGAGTGCGTCGTCGAGCAGCCCGCGCGACGGCAGCCCGCCGCGCATCAGCCGTTCCACCGCCGCCGCTTCGGCCGGCACCCGCGTCACGTCCGGGTCGAGCCCGATGTGGCGGAAGAAGACGCGGTACGCATGCGGTACGGGACGCTGGCGCAGCACCAGCGCGTCCGCGCCGTAGAAGCGATCGGCCAAGCGCGCAAGATGCTCTCTGACACCGCGCGGGCTGCGACCGAGCCGCCCGTCCACGCTCACCGTCAGTGACACGAGGCCGAGCCGCGGGAACTCGTCACGCAGCCGCTCGGAGACCCACGCCGCACGCGTCTCGGGTTCGCTCACCCAGTCTCCTTTCCGCTCCCGCTCTCGCCCGCCGCACCCGGTCCTCGCTCCAGTCTCCGGACCTTCGCGGCCAGCGCGCTCGCCGTCGCGGCTTCTCCGCCAAGCGCTGTCTCCATCACTTCACCGCCTCTGTAGGCGAACACCACCGTCGGGCAGACCGCCACACCGTAGACGTTCGAGACCGCTCCGTCACGGTCCTGCGCGACCGGGAACGTCCAGCGATGCGCTCTGACGAGGTCCCGAAACTCCGACTTCTTGCCCTTGATCCCGACTGCCGCGAAACCGACCTGCGGGAAGTCGCGCGAGACCGTCTCGATCGCATCCAGCTCGCGCGTGCACTTGTCCGAGCCGGCAGTCAGGAAGGCGAGGACGACCGGACCCGCGCTCGCGAGCGTGCAGCTGTTGAGCGCTCGCGGGTCGTCGACGTCGCATGCCGGGATCTTGCCGGCCTCATCCTGCCCGGAGCGGGAGGCGACGTTGGCGTCACCGTCGAGGTCGCTCGTCACCAGCGGCGCGGCGAACGGCGGGAGTCTTCTGCCCGGCTCGATCCCGGTCGAGCCGGGGCCTTCCGTGCGCAACGTGTTGAGCGAGATGTACGCGATCAGGATGATCGCGATCACGCCGACGGCCCAGCCGTATCTGCTGGCGCCGGGCGGCCGCGCCGAGCGTGGCGGCGCCGGGGGCGCCGGCGGCGCCGCGGGTGGTGCCGAACCCGGCGGCGGCGGGGGCGCGTCGCGCTTGCCGGGCTCGCTCACGCGGCGGGCACGTCGGGACGCGGCGCCCGCCGTCCCCGCCGGCGAAGCGGGAGGCGCTGCGCGAGGCGCGCGAAGACGCCCCGTTCCGCGAGCACCAGCACGGACGGCAGGACGACGAGCACGCCGATGAGCGACACCACGAGATCGACGACGGTCACGATGCCGAAGTCTCGCAGCATGCGGATGTCCGAGAGCGCGAGGACGCCGAAGCCGGCGATCGCGGTCACGCCCGACGCGAGCACCGCGCGGCCGGTCGAGCGGTACGTGCGCGCGAGCGCGGTCGCGACGTCATGGCCGTCAGCGCGTTCCTGGCGGAAGCGTTCGGACAGCAGCACGCTGAACTCGGTCGAGATCGCGATCACGAGCGCGCCGAGCGTCGCCGACATCGGGTTGAGGGGGACGCGCGTGAGGAACAGGACGAGCGCCGACCAGCCGGTCGCGAGTGCGATCGGCACGAGCGGCACGAACGCCCGATCCGCTCTGCGGTAGACGGCGAAGAGCACCGCCGCGACGGCGACGAGGCCGGTCAGCAGGAGCAGCAGGCGGCGCCCCGCGGACGACAGCTCGGCGTTCGCCTGCGCGGTCACGACCGGCAGGCCCGCCAGCTCCGCGCGGACGCCCTTCGGCGGGTTCAGCTCGTCGCGCAGGATGTCGACGACCTGCTGCTGCTCGTCGAGCGGCATCAGCCGGATGCCGAACGCGAGCGTGGCGGCGTCGCGGTCGCTGGTCAGCACCGCGGAGGCGAAGTACGGCGGGACCGCGTCGAGCAACCCGTCGATCGCTTCCTTGCTGTCGGTTCTGGTGCCGGAGAAGAGATCCGGCAGCGAGAAGGCGGGACAGATTCTCGCGTCCGCGCAGCCGTCTCTCGCGTCGTAGCCGAGCCGTCTCAGGACGCGCGCCTGGTAGTCGGTCATCCACGCGACGACCTCGGGTCTCGCGACGTCGTCGCCGCGCACGACGACGTCGATCTCGCCCGACGATCTCGTCGCGTCCTGCAGGGTCGTCAGATCGGCGAGCGCCGGCATGTCGGCCGGCACGAGCTTCGTCACGTCGGAGACGACGTCGGTCTGGGTCTCGACCGCCCACCCGACCGCTGCCAGCGTGAACGCGACGGCGAGGATCCGCCCGGGGCGGCGCAGCGAGGCGCCGAGCACGGCGCGCGGCGAGGCGACGCGTGCAGCGCCGCGGCCGAGCGCGCGCAGCGGCGCGACGCTCACGATCGCACGGCCGGCTGAGGCGAGGATGTCGCGGGCGCCGGCCGCCGATGAGCGAAGGGCGCGCGCAGGCACAGCAGCGGCTGCGGCCAGCGCGCGAGCGACGCGGCCCGCCGCCCGGCCGCGCTCGCCGCTCGCGTCCGCCCCGCCCGGGCCGCCCGCGCCCGCCCCGCCCCGCCCGCGCGTCCCGAGTGCAAGCGCCGCCGAGCCGGCGGTCAGCGCGCAGGCGAACGCGAGCGCGATGCCGACGACGAGCAGGACGCCGAAGCCGCGCACCATCGGCACGGGCGAGAACAGCAGGACGAGGAAGCCGGTGGCGGTCGCGAGGCCGGCGGTGGCGATCGTTGGCGCGCCGGCGCGCGCCGCGCGGCCGACGGCCTCCGCGCCTTCCGCACCGGCCTCCCGCTCCTCCTCGACGCGCGACTGGAACTGGATCGCGTAGTCGACCGCGAGGCCGATCAGCACCGGCAGGACGGCGATCGACGCCATCGTCAGCTCGACGCCGGCGAGGCGCATCGCGCCGAAGGTGAGGCCGGTCGCCGCGAGCGCGATCGCGAGCGGCAACAGTCGCAGTCGCGCGCGGAAGACGAGCAGCAGCACGAGCGCCATCGCGGCGACGGCGGCGACGAGCAGCAGCGCGATCTCGCTTGTGAGCGAGTCGGCCAGATCTTCGACGACGACCGGCACGCCTGAGACGGTGTACGTCCCGCCGCGCGCGGATCTGAACATTCTCATCGCGACCGCCTCGCGGACCAGCGAGATCGCCCGCCGGCGCTCCTGCGGCGTCAGGTCGTCGCGCAGGCGGACCTGGATCAGCGCGGAGTCGGCGCTCGGGAACAGGTAGGCGAAGCGGGACTTCGGCACGTCGGCGCCGCGGGCCGGATCGAAGACGATCTGCGAGATGAACGCTCTGTTGTCGATCTGCGGCAGGCCTTTGATACCGGTGTCGACCGCGAGTCTCAGGAGCGCGGCAGACGCCTGTTGCGCGGCGACTCTGCTGGCCGCCTCCCCTGCCCGCTGCTGCTCTGCCGCGCTCTTGCCCTGCCGCTTCGCCGCCCGGATCGCGGCGGCGCTGGCCGCTCTGCTTCGCTCCTGCGCGGACGTCAGCTCCTGCATGAACGCGTCGGCGACCGAGCGCGTCGCCTCGTTGAGGAACGTTCCGGGGCCGTAGACGACGCGCGCCGGCTTCAGCTTCGCCAGCTCGGCGCACGGGCTGCTGTCGCCGCCGTACGGTCTCGCGTCGGCCGGCACGTTCCCACCGAGACAGCCTTCGAGCTGGATCGTGCGGCCGAGATCGGCGGTGAGGACAAGGTCGGCGACGCGCTCTCTGATCAACACGAGGATCGCGTCGTCGCCGAAGTCTCTGTGGAATGCCGCGGTTGCGCCGCCGGCGTCCGAGGATCGGCTCGCAAGCGTGTCGGTGTCGGCGCTCGGCTGGAGCCCGAGCGCAAGCGCGCCCCCACCGCACGCCAGCGCCACGACCGCGAGCAGCACGACGACCGGACGCGCCGCTGCGGCCCGGGCGATGCGCTCGAGACCGTTCCGCATCCGCACGGTCAGACGAGGCTAACGCGCGCCCTCGCAGCGCGCGCCAACCGATACGGACGCCCACCCATCACGGCTGCGAGGGCGGATCGGCGACCACACGCGGGAAGTCGCCGGCGAAGCCGGGGAATCTGCCCTGCGCGCGGCACGGCGGCGCCGGGACGTCGGTGTAGCTGCCGCTCGTGATCGCGCCTGTGATGGGATCTCTCGCGACCCGGAAGGCGAGCAACGAGATGAAGTCCGCGGCGCTCGGCGAGATCCCGCCGATGATCGCCGCAAGGTTCGGCGGGAGGTTCGGGACCGGCCGCAGACCGTTCGCGCATTGGCGTGTCTCGAACGAGGACAACCCGCGCAGCAGCTCTTCGCCGGTGCCCGGCGCCCGGTACGCGTTCGGGCGGTTGTACGCGAGCCGCTTCGGGTACGTCGTCAACCCTTCCGGCGAGAACGGCGCGAGACCACGCAGATACCCCGGTCCCTCGATCGTCTGCGTGTTCGTCGCTGCCGTGAAGTTGCCGAAGAGCGAATCGATCTCGGGCAGATAGCTGGCGAGGAATCTCAGCACCGGGTTGAACGTCCGCGTGAACGGATCGAGCTGGCCGAGCGCCGGCCGCAGGTCGTCGAGGAACCGCGAGAACGCGGGCAGCCCTCTGTACGACGCGGTGATCAGCGGACCGAGGTCGACGAAGAAGTCGCGGAACGGAGGCGCCAGTCTCTCGAGCGACTGCAGCGTCGGGCTGAGCTGGCGCGCGACGGGCCGCAGCTGCGTCACGAGCGGATCGGTGTTGTGCGCGAATCTGTCAAGCCGCTCGACCGTCAGCTGCGACTCGCGCTCGAACGTCGGGAGCGCCTTGAAGAACGCCTGGAGCGCTTCGTTGCGGTCGCCGATCGTGCCGAAGACGGTGTTCGAGTTCGTGATCAGCGACGACAGGTCGTTGCCGCGCTCGCTCAGCGCGTCGAAGACGATCCCGGTGTTGCGGAAGAAGCCCTGGACCATCGGCTCCTGCCGGTTGAGGATCGTCAGCAGCTCGTTCGTCCCGGTCGCGAACGGCGCGAGGTTGCCGAGCGTGTCGTTGAAGTCCTGGCCGCGGCCTCTCAGCGCCTCCGCGCTCGACTGCATCCAGACCTGGAAGTCGCGCCGCGTCCGCTCGTCGAGCGAGCGGAAGATCTCGTCCAGCTCGACCGTTCTCTGCACCTGCGAGGCCGGCAGTGCGCCGCCCTCTCTGAGCAGGCCGGCGGACTTGTTGCCGGGAGTCAGCTCGACGTAGGTCTCGCCGAGCAGCGTCTTCTGGCGCAGGATCGCGCGTGCGTCTCTCGGGATCGGCGAGTAGCGCTCGTCGAGCTGGATCGTCGCGTCGGTCGTGTCGTCGGGACCGAGCTCCAGCTTCACGACCTTGCCGACCGGCACCCCGGAGATGCGTACGTCCGCCTGCTGTGCCAGCTGCGCCGCCTCCGGGAAGTACGCGTGGAACTGGTAGCCCTTCGGCTTCAGCGGCACCGAGCCGCCGAACGAGATCCAGAGGTACAGCAGCAGCCCGAAGCACGACAGGGCGAAGCCCGCCATGACGAGGATGCGACCGAGTGTCGGAGCTTGCTTCTGCATCTCAGCCTCTACAGAACGACGAGTTGTCGGGAAGGCCGGACAGCTGGGCCGCGAGCGTCAACGCGGCCGCTTCTGGCTGGTCGCTGCCCTTCACGCCTCTGACTGCGCTGAGGTTGCCGCAGTTGATGTAGAGCGAGGAACGCAGCATCGAGCCCATCGCGTCCTGCGTAGACAGCGCCGAGTTCGCGATGTGCCCGAGCCACGTCAGGTAGAAGAGGTAGCCCTCGTCTCTGCCGGGCGGGTTGTACGCGAGCGCGTTGAAGAATCTGTTGAAGGTGTTGAAGCCGCTGATCAGGTCCGGCGTCGCGTCGGCGAGCTGTCGTGCGGCGGGACGCAGCTCCTTGATCACCGGCGTCGCAGCGACCGTGAACGGGCGCAGCTGGTCACGGATGATCGGCGTCGTCTCGACGAGGAACGGGCGAGTCGCTCTCAGCGCCGGACCGAGCGCACGCGCGAACGGGCGCAGCGATTCGAGCGCGGGACCGGCCTGGTCGGCGAACTGTCTCGTCGCGGCGAGCGCGGACTGCGTCTGCTGGAGCGTCGACGGGAACTCGGCGAGCGCCTGCTCCAGGTTGCTGCCCTGGTTCGCGAAGCGTCTGAAGACGGCCTGCGAGCTGTCGACGAAGGTGCGGAGCTGCGCGTCGTTTCTGGCCAGCGCCTGCGTGAACTTGCCGAAGTTGGTGATCGCGCGTCTGATGTGCCCGCGACGCTCGACGAGCAGCTCGGTCGCTCTCTTCGCGTCCCGCGCGAGCGGGTCGAAGCGACGGAAGACCTGCGCAAGCTCTTGGCCGTTGCCGGTCAGGCCGACGGCCGCGCCGTTGAGCAGCAGCTGAAGGTAGGTGCGCGTGTCCTTGTCGAGCACGGCGAGGATCTCGTCGAGGTTGACGTCGGGCGCGGTGTTCGAGACCGGCAGCGTGTCCCCGCTGTCCAGGCGTCTGCCGCTCGATCTGTTGCCGGGATCGAGCTCGACGACCATGTCCTTGAGACCGGTCTTCGGACGCAGCAGCATCGTCGCGTCGGGGTAGATCTGCGCGTATCTCGGGTCGACGCGCATCGTCACGATCGCCCGGCCGTTCTTCAGCTCGACGTTCGAGATCTCACCGACCTGGACGCCGGCGATGTCGACCGTCTGCCCCTGCCCTGGCGTCACCGACTGCGCGGTCGAGAACTCGCCCTTGAGGATGAACTCCTCTTTGCCGACGATCGGCACCCAGGACGGGAAGTAGATGCGCTGGTGGGCGAGGATGTAGCCACCGACTATCGCGGCCACCACAACCAGCGCGAGGATCGCGATGAAGTCGCGAAGGTGCTTGCGGATCGCGGTCTTCATCTGCCGCCCCCGTTCGCGAGCGGGCTGAGGCGCGAGAGCAGCTCAGAGCCGACCGACGCCGTTCTGGCCGAGGTGTCGTCTGATGCGGCCGTTCTGGCGGGCGGGGTCGTGGGCGTCTCCACTCTTCTCTCGACCGGCGGCGGCGTCGGCACCTGGATGCTTCTCGGTGCCGCACCTGGGCCGGCCTGCGGGCCGTTGAGGTCCGGAACCGGGTTGCTCCGGCACGGCACGTCGGTCTTGATCGCAGGGGATCTCGCCGAATAGAGCGGCCGCGTGCCGAGCGGTCTCTGCGTCGCGAGCCCCGTCAGCGTCTTCTCGACGGTTCCACCCGCGGCATACCGCGAGATCCCGGGAGCGACGTTCCACTGGCCTCCAGCCGCGGTGGCTCGGAGGTAGGCGCCGTTGCCGTCGAAGCCCTGCCCGGCGCTCGTCAGGCCGACGAGGCCGTACCAGAACTCCTTGTAGCTCTCGACGATGCTGCCGTCCGAGCGGCGGTTCGTGAGCGCGCCGTCCTCGAGGCCGACGTTGCCCGTCGGGAGAATGACCTTCGCGAAGCACTGCGAGAAGTCGTCGATCTCCGGCAGCAGTCTGATCGACGCGTTCGTGAGTCTCGCGAGGTCCTTCGTGGCGGGGGTCAGCTCAGCCATCAGCCCTTGCAGCTCGTCCGGGCCGAGCAGCGCGCGCGTCTGCTCTATCCACGGGAAGGACGCGTTGACGGTCGCCGCCGTCTCGCGCACGCCGGGCAGGATCTCGCGCGCCCATGCGCGCGTCGACGGCAGCGCGGCGTCGACGCTGCGCAGCGCGCTTCTCGCGGTCGCGAGCGTCGGCCCGAGCAGGCGGATCGTCTCGCTCAGCGCGCCGCTCTGGTTGGCGAAGGCGCTGGCGGTGAGGTTGAAGTTCACGATCAGGTCCTGCAACTGTCCCTCGCGGCTTTCGAGCGTTCTCGACAACCGTGCGACGCTGGCGATCGTCTTGGCGAGGTCGCCCGGCTTCTCGCCGCGGATCGCGTCGTTGACGATCGTCGCGTTCCGCAGCGCTCTCGCCCCGGGCGCCGCCGCGTTGTTGAGGCCCTGTGCGCCGGTGAGGCCGCGCACGGACTCGGGCAGCTCGGCGTCCTGCTCCGGGGTCGGCTTCGAGTTGAGCGCCGCGCCGTACTCCTCGAGCACGTGCTGAAGGTCCTCGCGCGAGTCCGACTGGAGTGCGGTCAGCAGCTGGTCGAGCTGGACGGGGGTCGACGTCTGCGTGACGCCGATCGTGCCGCCGTCGGGCACGTCGGGCGAGCCGGGCGTGCCGGGTCTGAGGTCGACGAAGAAGTTGCCCTCGAGGAAGATGCGCGGGCGGATCTTGAGCGTCGCGTCCTCGTGGATCGGCAGGCCGTCCTCGCTGATCTCCATCTCGACCTGCGACAGGTTGGTGTCCTTGTAGCGGGCGACCGACTTGACTCTGCCGACGTTCACGCCCGCGATGCGCACGGGCGAGCCGGCGCGCAGGTTGTTGGCCGACTCGAACACCGCCGTCACGCGGTAGCCGCTGGTGAACGGAATGTCCTTCGTGAACGCCAGGTAGACCGGGATGATCAGCACGACGATCGCGATCAGGCCGACGCGGAAGCGGCTCCAATGCTTGCGCTTGGTGGGCGGCACAGCGCGGCTGTCTCTCTTCTTCGGAGGGCTCACGGCTGCCAATCGTCGAACAGGAGTCTTGGTGTATCCGCCGTTCTCATCGGCGAACCAGGCGGGTTTCCGATGACCGTTCTGCCCACCTCGTACTCCTCGTTGCCGGCCATGCAGACGCCGTTCTGGCCCGGTGCTCCGGTCTTCGGATAGACGTTCGTGTGCAGGTTGTTGACCGGGACGTCTGCGTACGTGGGTCTGCCGTCGGCGGGCGCTGAGGCAGGACCGCCTTCGCTGTTCGGGCCGATCGGGCCACCTATCGCGAGCAGGCGTGCCCACGAACCCTGCGAGGGCGTGCTGTTGTCGTAGTCCGACAGCACGCTCGCCTGGTTGTTCAGGAACAGCCCGATGTAATTGCACTGCGTCTGGATCGCGGACAGGTTCGCGATCGTCGGCGAGAGCACGTCGACCGTGTTGTTCAGGCCCTTGATGCCGAGCGGCACCTGCGGGTCCTCGGCGAACGCCTGCAGCGATCTCATCTGGCGCGCGAGCCGCTCGTTCAGCGCCGAGGCGCGCGTGATCGTTCTCGTGCCGACCGTGAACGCCTCTGCGAGCAGCGGCGCCGAGGTGCGCAGCGCCTGCGCGCCCGGCTGCAGCTCGCGGAAGAAGCCGGCGGAGTTGGCGAGGAACTTGCGCTGGAACGGGAACGCCGAGATCGCCGCCTCCATCGCCGGCGGCCCGCCGCTGATCGACTCCTGCAGGTACGGGCGCGAGATCGCCGCGAATGCGTCGAACGTCGTCGACAGGTTCCGGAACAGCTGCCCCTGCTGCTCGGCGACCGGCGCGACGATCGACGCCGTGCGCTGGAGCGCGCCGAAGAACTCGCCGAAGCCCGTGCGCGGGTCATTCAGGTTCCGCATGACGGGGATCAGGTTTCTCGTCAGCGGGTCGAGCTCGACGATCGCCTCGTTGAGGTCGATGCCGCGACCGGCGAGCGCGTCCCCGAAGATCTTCAGGTTCGCCTGGTTCGCCTTGCGCGTCTTCTCGTCGAACATGTTGAAGAACTCGTCGATCTCGACGGGTCTCGGCGTAGCCTGCGCGAGCGAGGTGGTGGCACCTTCGTCGAGCCCTTCTCTCGATCTGCCGCGCGTGACCTCGAGGTACTTGAGGCCGACCGCCGAACGCGGGCGCACGATGAACGTCGAGTCCGTCGGCAGCGGCTTGACGTTCGTGTCGAGCTTCAGCGTCAGTCTCGCCGTGACTCTGCCGTTGTCATGAACGACCGGGTCGATCGCCGAGATGATGCCGACGCGGTCGCCGCCGATCCGGACTTCGTTGCCGGTCACGAGGTTCGCCGAGTCCGGCACCTGCGCGTAGATCTGGTAAGTCGGCACGAACGGCAGGCCGTTGTTCGCGTTGTATGCGAGGAAGACCGCGACGATCACGACGAGCACCGTCGCCGCGCCGATCAGCACCGGGTTCGCCGCCACGGATGTGCTGCGGCGGTTCATCGCACGGACTCGCTTCCGAGCAGGTAGCCGAGGACGCCGGCGCGTGGGTCCTCTTGCGAGTTGGCTGTCGTGTCCTGCCCGGCGACCGCCTCGTCAGCGGTGGTGGAGGACGAGCTCGACTCGTCGGGCTTGGCGGCCGGCAGCGTGATCTGCGGCAGGCGCATGTCGTCGGAGGACCGCTTGTTCTCCGGAGCGGGAGCGTCCGAAGTGGCCGCGCTCGCTGTTGCGTCTTCCTCGCCGATCTGTCTGACCCGGAAGTTGGAGTCGCAACCGCTCGTCACAGTGAAGTATCTGAGGCACTGGCCCTCGAAGATGACGTGCGTCCGCAGATAGTGCCCGATGCTGTCGAAGCCGTTCAGCGCGCCGGTGAAGCCGTACACCGTCCGCATGAACCGGTCTATGCCGCGCTGTCTCTCCAGGTCGCTGAGGCCGACCGCGAGGTTTCTGGCGAGGGGGCCGGTGGCTCTGGCGAGCTGGTCGATGTCCTGGATGACGGGTCTGGCGGCGATCAGGGCTCTTCTGCTGATCTCGGCGGCGTCGCCGAAGGTGCGCAGCGTCGGCAGCGCGGCTCTGCTAAACGGGCCGAGCTGCTCGAAGATCTTGTTGATCGACGGTGCGGCGGCCCGCAGGTCGGTGAAGACCGGCGTGGCGGACTTGGAGAAGTTCTCCAGCTGCGCCATCGTCGGGTTGAGCTGGCGCAGGAACTCCGGGAACAGCGCGAAGTTGCGTTCGAGGTCGTCGCCGCGCTCGGCGGTCGCCTCGGCGGTCTTGCCGGCCTTGTCGATGAAGTTGCTGATCGCGTCGGCCTCGCGTGCGAGCGGCCCGACGGCGACGTCGCCGTCCTCGGCCAGCTTCGCGAGGACTCTGTTCTGGTCCGCGAGGATTCTGAGGACCTTGTCGAACTCGTCGAGCGCGGGGTTGGCGCGGCGGATGACGGCTCTCAGCTCGTCGCCGCTCCCCGCGAGACCGGTGCCGAACTCGTTCAGGATCAGCGAGAAGCGCTGCCGCTCGGGCAGCCGCATCACGTTGTTGAGCATGTCGAGGTCGACCGGCGAGGAGGTGTGCGACACCGGCAGCAGGTACTGGCCCTCGCCCGCCCCGTCCTCGATCTTTCTGAGCGGCGGCGACGGTCTGTCACCCGGGTTCTTCGGCTGGGTCGGTATGCAGGAGACGTACTTCTCGCCGAGCAGCGACTGCAGCCGCACGGCGCATCTCGCGTCCTGCTTGAAGTTCTTGAACGCCGGATCGGTGATGTTGAGGATCACCGCGGCCTTCTTGTCCGGCGTCACCTCGAGCGAGTCGATCGATCCGATCACGACGCCGGAGGCCTTCACGTCCTCGCCGGAGACGAGGAAGCCGGCGTTGTCGAAGATCGCGCGCACCTTGTAGGAGCTGTCGTCAGACGCTGCACCCGTGCCGAAGACCACGACGGCGAGGGCCGCGACCACGATCAGTCCGATGGCGAGGATCCGCTTCATGGGCCGGTGGGGGTGTCGGCGGGATCGCAGTCGCCGCCGGGGGCGACGTAGGGGTTGGAGCCGTCCGGGCGCGCCTGGCTCGCGGCGCCGGGGCAGCGGCGTCTGTCGTCGCCTCTGATGCCCTCCAGGCGCTGCGACGGCGAGACCGGGTTCAGCACCTGGGAGCCGTCGGCGTTCTGCGCGTACTGGAAGGCGCCGAAGATCGGCAGCGCGCGGGCGTAGTGGCCGTTCGCGTCGTAGTTCGCCGTCGCCTGGCCGAAGCTGCGCAGCCAGCCGACCAGATCAGGCGTGTACGGACGGAAGAAGTCGACGACCGGCTGGCCTTGGCGCATCGCGTCGACCGAGTGCTTGAACGACGGCGAGCCGACCTGCTGCAGCTTCGGCAGCTGGCGGACGATGTCCGTTATGTCGTTGTTCGGGCCCGCGGTGTTGACGAACTCGCTCAGGTCGGTGAACGTCGGCGTCGCCTCGTCGACCAGTGGACGGAACTCAGCGAAGAATCTCGCGAGGTTCTTCGTCGCCGGCTTCGATGCGTTGACGAGCGGGTCGAGGTCGTCGAGCGTCGAACGCAGGTCCACGAATGTGACGTTGGCCTCGCGCAGCGTGCCCGGCAGCTCGTCGAGCGCCTCGGCGAGACCGGAGTTCTCGGTCGCGATCGCGCCCATCATCGTGTTGAGGCTGCCGATCAGCGCCGACAGCTCGTCGCGGCGCTCGGCGACCGACGACATCACTCTCGACGTGCTGACGAGCGCCTGCTCCAGCGTCGCCGTGTCGCTCGACAGCTCGCGCACGAGGTTGTTCGTCGAGGAGAGGAAGGGGCTGAAGTACTTCGACGCCTCGCCGATCTCTCTCGTTCTGCCGGCGTACTGGGTCGCCGAGCCCTGGATCAGGTCCTGGAGCCCTCTGCGCGTTCTCTCGTCGAACGTGTTGAAGAGCTGGTCGATGTCGACGACCGAGGTCGTTCTCTCGACGCCGAGGAGCGAGTTGGCGGCCAGCTTCGGCGCGTTGTTCGGGCCCGGCGAGAGCTCGATGTAGCGGTTCGCGACGCTGGACAGCGACGACAGCCGGATCGTCGCGGTCGTGCCCTCGTGCAGCGGCGCGTACGGCTCCTTGACGCTGATCTTGACCTCGGCGAGGTTGTTGTCGGTCAGCTCGATGCTCTCGACGCTGCCGACGCGACGACCGCCGATCTGGACGTCGTTGCCTCTCACGAGCTGCCCCGCGGTCTGGAAGACGAGCCGATACTGCTCGCCGCCGCCGCCGCTGAGCAGCACGATCGCCACGACCGCGACCACCAGCAGCAACGCAGCGAGCGCCGCACCGCGTGCGACGGTCATGCGACCGCCTTCCGGCAGGAGCAGGTGATGTGCGGCGACTGTGGCGTCGGTTCAGACAACTCTAAGAGCTCAGGTCGAGAGACAGTTTTCGGTGCGAGAGCGCTATCCCATCCCGAGCGGGCCCTTGGACTCACCGCTCAGGAATTGGCGAACGAAGGCGTTCTCGGATGCGAACAGGTCGGTCGCGGGACCGGATTCGACGATCCGTCCGCGCCACAGTACGGCGATGAACTCCGCCACGCGCCGGGCGCTGGCGATGTCGTGCGTGATGACGACGTAAGCGCCGCCGTTCTCGGCGTGCACCTCTTTGATCAGCTCGCAGAGGAGCGCCGTGCGGACCGGGTCGAGCCCCGAGTCGGGCTCGTCGAACAGCACGATCTCCGGGTCGAGCACCAGCGCGCGAGCGAACCCCGCGCGCTTGCGCATGCCGCCCGACAGCTCGTTCGGCATCTTCTCGTTGGCGTCGCCGAGGCCGACCTCGCGCAGGCGCCGGTTGACGATCTCCGCTATCTCGTCCTCGCCCTTCTCGGTGTGCTGCCGAAGCGGGAAGGCGACGTTGTCGTACAGGTTCATCGACCCGAACAGCGCGCCGTCCTGGAACAGGACGCCGAACTTCTTGCGCATCTCGAAGAGGTCGTCGTCGACCATGTTCGGCACCGACTCGCCGTGGACGAGGATGTCGCCCTGATCCGGGTAGAGCAGGCCGACCATGTGCTTGATGCAGACCGACTTGCCCGTGCCCGACGGCCCGAGGATCATCGAGATTCTGCCCTCGGGGATGCCGAGGTTGAGGCCGCGCAGCACCTGATTGCGACCGAACGCCTTGTGCACGTCGACGAACTCGACGGCGTCCTCGACGCCCTCGACGGCGTGGCGAGCCTCGGTGTGCCAGCGGAACTCGTCGTCGTCCTCCGCGGACGCGGCGGGACCACGCGCCGGCTCCGAGACGACGGAGACGCGCGACTCGGCCCGTTCCTCAGGCTCTACCTCAGCCTGAGAGTAGACCTCGATCTCCCCGCTCTCATGGTCGATCTCGCCGAGCGTCTCGCGCTCGTCGTAGGCGATCTCGTCCTCGAAGGCGGGCTCGTCGTACGCCGGCTCGTCATAGGCGGGCTGACGCTCGTCACGCCCCTGCGCGACGTCGTCGCGGTGCTCGTCGTCGAGCCGGTCCTTGTCGGAGTCCGAGCGACTCACATCACCCTCCAGTCTTGAAGCGGGGCAGCCATCAGCGGATCAGGTTGATCTCGGGATGGGTCGCGAGCAGCGTCTGCGTGAAGACGTAGTTGAACGCGAAGATGCCCATGAACGCTATGACGACCGCCTGGTTGACGGCGCGGCCAACGCCCTCGGCACCGCCCGAGGCGGTCATGCCCTTGTAACAGCAGACGATCGCGATGATCGCGCCGAACAGCGTCGTCTTGAGCAGGGATCCCCACAGGTCGGTCGTCGAGGCGTTGGTCAGGAACGTGGCGAAGAACGGGCCGAGTGGCGCGCCGTTGACGAGCGTCGCGATCACGCCGCCGAAGACGCCGAAGAGGAGCGCATAGACGTCGAACAGGCCGGTCACGAGCATCAGCGCGAGGAAGCGCGGGACGACGAGGTTCTTGACCGGGTCGACGCCGAGCACCTGCAGCGCGTCGAGCTCCTCGCGGATCTTGCGCGCGCCGAGGTCGGCCGTGATCGCGGTGCCGGCGACGCCGGCGAGAACGATCGCGGTGACGAACGGCGCGAACTCGCGGATCGAGGCGAGCACGAAGAAGCCGCCGAGCCGGTCGAGCGCGCCGAACAGGACGAGGAAGTTGGCCGCCTGGAGCCCCGGCGCCCCGTAACCGAACGCGACGGTGGAGACGAGCAGGGGAAACCAGCACAGCTTCAGGGCGAACAGAAACTGCGAGACGAATTCGCCCCCGTATGGATAGGGCGGCCGGACGGAGGAGACCAGCGTCTTCCCCGTCAGGATCATCATGTCGCCGATCTCCTCGAGGGCGTTCCTCGTGGGAAGCAACGCTCGGTCGGCGACCGTTCGCACCATCTCTCTCTCGTCCTCCCTAGTAACTCCTCGAAAAGCGCCGGAAAGCGCCTTCGTAGGCAAAGCGTATGGCACGGCTGGGACGCATGCCAAACGAGAACCGTCGCGTCTCCGCTACAAGAGACACGCGCTTCTATATATGCCTGGGAACCGCGCTCTGCGCCGGTTCGAACCGGCGAGCGACGAGGTGACGCCGTGGTATGTTCGCGCCGCTGTGCCTGGGAGAGACGTGATCCTGCGAGGCGGAACGGCGGCTCTCGCAGCCGCTGCGCTCGTCGTCGCCGGTTGCGGCGGCGAACGCCAGGACGCGAACGAGAAGGACGCGACGTACAGAGTCTCTGTCGTCGGCGCCGAGTTCCCGGCCAGACAGCAGCTCGCCGAGGAGACCGAGATGCGGATCGTCGTCAAGAACGTCGACGACCGCACGATCCCGAACCTGGCCGCGACGATCGAAGCGGCGGGCGAGGGAACGGAGACGGTCGCGTTCGGGATGCTCACCGACCAGCCCGGTGTCTCCTCCCGCTCGCGCCCGGTCTGGGTCGTCGACGACGGGCCGCTGAGCGGCGACACCGCTTACGCGAACACCTGGGCGCTCGGGCCGCTCGAACCGGGCGACGAGCAGACGTTCAGCTGGAGAGTCGCCGCGGTCGTGCCGGGCAGATACGACGTGACGTACCGCCTCGCCGGCGGCCTCGGCGGCGAGGCGAAGGTCGAGCAGGCGGACGGCAAGCCGGCCGCGGGCAGATTCACCGTCGACATCAGCCGCAAGCCGCGCCAGGCGCGGATCGCCGCGGACGGCACGATCGTCCGCGAACCGGCCCGCTGAGCGCAGCGAGCCGCACGACGCGCCGTGCGGCGTGCCGCCGCAGCAGACCGCGCCAAACACAAGGGCCCGCAGCGCTCTCGCGCCACGGGCCCTCGCGTTGCACGGACCGGTGTCGCCCGTCATTACGACGCCGGAGCCGAGTGTGAACACCTGTGTGCTCGTGTTGTCCAGATGGACAGACGCGCGGTCTGAGGTCGCCCCTGAGCCCGCCGCGTTGACGGTAAAGCGGCAGTCTGCGGCAGGCCGTGCGCATGATCTTTAGCCATCTGGAGAAAGATCGTGGCAGCGGTTTCGCCACGACCTGACACCTCTCGTACGCGTCACGCCCGCGCCACCCCACAGCTCCGCAACACGGTGTGACTGTTGCGGCGGGAATTCCTGGCCCTTATATTCCCGCGCGAGGAACTGGTGCGCCCGCGACCCGGGCCGCCGTGCGGCGTATCGGGGGGCGAATGCGACACGCGTCCCTTTAGACATGCGGATAGTGTCGATTCCGCAGAGACTTCGTACGCTCGCTGCGCACGGAAATCACGAGCCACCGTCCCTCGCCGTCCCGATCAGCGGCGCCGAGCCGGAGTGTCCCGGCACGGACGATGGAAAGGAACAACACCCGTCTATGCCCAGACTCCGTCAAGAGAACGTCACCGCCGCCCAGTGGTCGCCGAACGGCGCAACGCTCGGTACGCCGGATCTGACGCTTCCCGACAACCAGATCTTCGGCACCAACGTCTTCACCCCTGCTGAGCAGCGCCAGCGGCTGCCCAAGGCGGTCTACAAGCAGCTCCAGCTGACGCTCGAGCGCGGCGAGGCGCTCGACAGCTCGCTCGCCGACTCGGTCGCGCTCGCGATGAAGGAATGGGCGCTCGAGCGCGGCGCGACCCACTACGCGCACTGGTTCCAGCCGCTCACCGGCTCGACCGCCGAGAAGCACGACTCCTTCTACAACCCCGTCGGCGACGGCACGGCGATCGCCGACTTCTCCGGCAAGGAGCTGATCCAGGGCGAGCCCGACGCGTCGTCGTTCCCGACCGGCGGCATCCGCGCGACGTTCGAGGCCCGCGGCTACACGGCCTGGGACCCGACCAGCCCGGCGTTCATCCTCGAGAACCCCAACGGCGCGCTGCTCTGCATCCCGACCGCGTTCACGTCCTGGACCGGCGAGGCGCTCGACTACAAGATCCCGCTGCTGCGCTCGATGGGCGCGCTCTCCGACGCCGCCGTGCGCGCGCTGAGACTGCTCGGCGACGAGCAGACCGAGCGCGTCTTCACGACGGTCGGCCCCGAGCAGGAGTACTTCCTGATCGACGAGCAGTACTACTTCGCGCGTCCCGACCTGCTGACCACGGGCCGCACGCTCTACGGCGCGCAGCCACCGAAGGGCCACGAGCTCGACGACCACTACTTCGGCTCGATCCCCGAGCGCGTGCTCGCGTACATGCTCGACGTCGAGCGCGAGCTGGCGAAGCTCGGCGTGCCGATCAAGACGCGCCACAACGAGGTCGCACCGGCGCAGTACGAGATCGCCCCGATGTTCGAGAACTCGAACGTCGGCTCCGACCACCAGCAGATCACGATGCAGGTGCTGCAGAACACCGCGCGCAAGTACGGCCTCGTCTGCCTCCTGCACGAGAAGCCGTTCGCCGGCGTCAACGGCTCCGGCAAGCACAACAACTGGTCGATGGGCACGGACTCGGGCGACAACCTGCTCGAGCCGGGCGACACGCCCAACCACAACCTCTCGTTCCTGTTCTTCTGCACGGCGGTCATCCAGGCCGTCGACAAGCACCAGGGGCTGCTGCGCGCGACCGTCGCCGGCCCGGGACAGGACCACCGCCTCGGCGCCAACGAGGCGCCCCCGGCGATCATCTCGATCTTCCTCGGCGAGGAGCTGGCCTCGGTCTACGAGGCGATCGAGAAGGGCGTCGCGGGCGAGCCGAAGCCGGGCTCGCTGCTCGGCCTCGGCACCGACGTGCTGCCGCCGCTGCCGCTCCACGGCGGCGACCGCAACCGCACGAGCCCGTTCGCCTTCACCGGCAACAAGTTCGAGTTCCGCGCCGTCGGCTCGACGCAGTCGGTCGCGATAGCGAACACGGTCCTCAACACGATCGCCGCCGAGGCGATCGACGACCTCGCCGCCAAGCTCGGCAAGGCGATCGAGGGCGGTGCGACGCTCGAGGAGGCGCTGCGCCCGGTGCTCCAGGAGAGCTGGAGCGCCCACAAGCGGATCGTCTTCGACGGCGACGGCTATTCGGACGAGTGGCACGACGAGGCCGAGCAGCGCGGGCTGCTCAACCTCCGCACGACGCCGGACGCGCTGCCGTACTTCGTCAAGGAGGAGACGGTCAAGGTCTTCGAGGCCTACAACGTCCTCTCCGAGCGCGAGTTGGAGTCGCGCTACGAGGTCTTCACCGAGCAGTACGCAGTGAAGCTGAACATCGAGGCGGAGACTGCCGCGACGATGGCGCGCACGCTCCTGCTGCCCGCCGCCGTGCGTCACCTCGCGCTGCTCAGAAGCGCGGGCGTCGCCGAGCTGGTGAGCGAGACCGAGGCGCTCGTCGACGAGTTCGTCGCGAAGATCAAGGCGCTGGAGGCGGTCAACCTGAAGGAGAACCAGGAGGACGAGCCGCCCGCCGCGTGGGCGATATTCCTCCGCGACCGCGTCATCCCCGCGATGAACGACGTCCGCGAGATCGCCGACAAGTTGGAGAAGATCGTCGCCGACGACCTCTGGCCGCTCGCCAAGTACAGCGAGATCCTCTTCATCAAGTAGGGCTCGCCCCGATCGGTGCTCGCGCCCCGCGCGAGCGTCCTGCGGCCCCGGCGCTCCTCCCCGCGGAGCGCCGGGGCCGCTCTTCTTCTCGCGCGAGACACCGAAGCGCGGGCGCCGGCGCAACCTTGGCACGAGCGTGTCAAGGTTGGCCGCATCGCTGGTAGGATCGACGGATGCGCGACTACCTCGATGCCATCCGCAGCCGTGTCGTCGTCTTCGACGGGGGCATGGGCGCCACGCTCGAGCAGTTCGAGCTGACCGAGAAGGACTATGGCGGACTCCAGGGCAAGTGCCACGAGGCGCTGATCCTCCACCGCCCCGACGTGATCGAGGGCGTCCACACGACGATGCTCGACGCCGGCGCGGACGTCGTCGAGACCGACACGTTCCAGGCGTCGAGACTGAAGCTCGAGGAGTGGGGCCTCGGCGAGCACACGCTGGAGATCAACCGCAGAGGCGCGGAGATCGCGCGCAAGGCCGCCGGCGAGCACCGCTACGTCGCCGGCTCGATCGGCCCGACCGGCTTCCTCCCCGCGTCCGACGACCCGACGCTCGGCAACATCTCGTTCCGCGCGCTCGTCGAGGTCTTCGCCGAGCAGGCGCAGGGCCTGATCGAGGGCGGCGCCGACCTCCTGATGATCGAGACGGCGCAGGACATCCTCGAGGTGAAGGCGTCGGTCTTCGGCGCGCGCGAGGCGTTCAAGACGACCGGCCGGAAGATCCCGATCCAGGTCTCGGTGTCGCTGCTGCCCAACGGCGGCAAGATGCTGCTCGGCACCGACATCTCCGCGGTCCTGACGACGCTGACCGCGCTCGACGTCGACGCGCTCGGCCTCAACTGCTCGACCGGCCCCGAGGACATGCGCGACGCGATCCGCTTCCTCGGCGAGTTCTCGCCCGTCCCCGTTCATTGCATCCCGAACGCGGGCCTGCCGCTGCAGGGCCCCGACGGCGAGACGATCTTCCCCGAGAAGCCCGAGCCGCTGGCGGCGTCGCTGACCGAATTCGTCGAGCGCTACGGCGTCTCGATCGTCGGCGGCTGCTGCGGCACGACGGCGGCGCACATCAGAGCGATCGCCGACTCTGTCAAGGGCCACCCCGTCGCGCCCCGGCCGGCCGCGCCCATTCCGCACGTCTCCTCGATGATCGCCGCGACGCCGCTGGCGCAGGAGCCGCGCCCGACGATCGTCGGCGAGCGCGTCAACTCGCAGGGCTCGCGCAAGGCGAAGGAGCTGCTGCTCGCCGACGACTACGACGGCCTGCTGCAGATCGCCGAGAACCAGGTCGAGCTCGGCGCCCACGTGCTCGACCTCTGCGTCGCGCTGACCGAGCGCCAGGACGAAGACGTCCAGATGCGCACGCTGGCCAAGCGCGTCTCGCTCTCGCTTCCCGCCCCGATCCAGGTCGACTCGACCGAGCCGGAGGTTATGGAGGCGGCGCTGGAGCAGATCCCCGGCCGCGCGATCGTCAACTCCGTCAACCTCGAGGCCGGCCGCGACAAGCTCGACCGCGTCGTCCCGATCTGCCTCCAGCACGGCGCCGCGCTGATCGCGCTGACGATCGACGAGGAGTCGATGGCGAAGACGGCGCAGCGCAAGCTCGACGTCGCCAAGCGCATCCACGGCTATGTCTGCGACGAGCACGGCATGGCGCCGGAGCTGCTGATCTTCGACGCGCTCACGTTCACGCTCGCGACCGGCTCAGACGAGTTCAAGACGTCCGCGGTCGAGACGATCGAGGGCATCCGCCTGATCAAGGCCGAGCTTCCCGGCGTGCTGACTTCGCTCGGCGTCTCGAACGTCTCGTTCGGCTTCGGCAGAGCGGCGCGCGAGGTCCTCAACTCCGTCTTCCTGCACCACTGCGTCGAGGCCGGCCTCGACCTCGCGATGGTGCACCCGAAGGACGTCACGCCCTACTCGGAGATCCCCGGGAACGAGCGCGAGCTGGCCGACGACCTCGTCTTCAACCGCCGCGACGACGCGACCCAGCGCTTCATCGAGCACTTCGAGGAGAAGGGCGAGTCGGCCGAGGACGAGTCGGCCGACCCGACCGCCGGGATGGAGCCCGAGGAGGCGCTCCACTTCCACATCCTGCGCCGCAAGAAGGACGGCGTCGAGGACTGGATCGACCGCTCCGTCGAGAAGATCGGCGCGGTCCCCACGCTCAACGACGTGCTGCTGCCCGCGATGAAGGAGGTCGGCGACAAGTTCGGCGCCGGCGAGCTGATCCTCCCCTTCGTGCTGCAGAGCGCCGAGGTGATGAAGAAGGCCGTCGCGCGGCTGGAGAACTACCTCGACCGGCTCGAGGGCTACACGAAGGGCACGGTCGTGCTCGCGACCGTCTTCGGCGACGTCCACGACATCGGCAAGTCGCTCGTCAACACGATCCTGACGAACAACGGCTACACGGTCGTCGACCTCGGCAAGCAGGTGCCGGTCTCGACGATCCTCGACGCCGCGCAGGAGCACAGAGCGAACGCGATCGGCCTCTCCGCACTGCTCGTCTCGACGTCGAAGCAGATGCCGCTCGCCGTCCAGGAGCTGCACCAGCGCGAGCTGCCGTACCCCGTCCTGATCGGCGGCGCCGCGATCAACCGCGACTTCGGCCTGCGGATCCTCTACCCGCACGGCAGAGAGTCCGACGACGTCTACGAGCCCGGCGTCTTCTACTGCAAGGACGCGTTCGAGGGTCTCGCGAAGATGGACGAGATCGTCGACGACGAGGCCCGCTCGGCGCTGGTCGAGAAGACGCGCGTGGCCGCCAAGAGACTGCGCGAGAAGGTCGTCGTCGTGGACGACGGCCCGCCCGTCACCGACGACTCCGTCCGCTCCGCCGCGCTGACCGACAACCCGGTCCCGACGCCGCCGTGGTGGGGCGTGCGCGAGGTCGACGTGCCGCTCGACGAGGTCTGGCACCACCTCGATACGCACGTCCTCTTCAAGCTCCACTGGGGCGGGCGCGGCGTCAAGGGCGACGCTTGGACCGAGCTGCTGCGGGACAACTTCCAGCCGCGCCTGGAGCGGATGTGGCGCGAGCAGGACTACCTGCACCCGCGCGCGAAGCTCGGCTACTTCCCCTGCAACAGCGAGGGGAACGAGGTGATCGTCTTCGATCCCGAGAACCCCGACAGAGAGCTGCACCGGCTCGTCTTCCCGCGCCAGCCCAAGCACGACCGCATCTGCCTCGCGGACCTCTACCGCCCGCTGGACAGCGGCGAGCGCGACGTCGTCGCGCTGCAGGTCGTGACCGCCGGCGACCAGGTGACCGAGCTGATGGCGCAGCTGGAGAGAGACGGCGAGTTCGCCGAGCAGCTGTTCGTCCACGGCCTCGGCGTGCAGACGGCCGAGGGCATGGCCGAGTGGCTGCACGCGAAGGTCCGCACCGACCTCGGCATCGACCTCGACGAGGGCCGCCGCTACTCGTGGGGGTATCCCGCGTGCCCGGACCAGTCCGAGCACGAGAAGGTCTTCGACCTGCTCGACGCGCAGTCGATCGGCATGCGCCTCTCCGGCGGCTACGCGGTCGAGCCGGAGCAGTCGACGGTCGCGATCGTCGCGCATCACCCGCAGGCCGTCTACTTCGGCATGAGAAGCGGCTTCCTGCCGAAGGAGAAGGCGCCGGACGACATCATCGCCGGCTCCGACCGCGATCCCGGCCTGCTCGACGCCGGTTCGCTGGAGAGCGACCCGCGCGACGGCGCGGTCGAGGAAGAGGCGGCGCCGGACGCCGCCGCGCGCTCCTAGCGGAGCGCGCCCCTCGCGGGACGGTCAGCCGGGCGGCAACGGCGCGCCCGGGCTGACCACGCCGGCCTCGTACGCCAGCACGACCGCCTGCACGCGGTCGCGCAGCCCGAGCTTCATCAGCACCCGCGCGACGTGCGTCTTGACCGTCGTCTGGGCGACGACCAGGCGCTCCGCGATCTCCGCGTTCGAGAGCCCGCAGGCGATCAGCTCCAGCACCTCCAGCTCGCGCTCGGTCAGCTCGTCGAGCGCGGGCGGGCGCGCGGCGCCGACACTGCCGGCGCCGACCAGCGACCCAGCAGGGCGCGCGAACTGCTCGATCACGCGCCGCGTGACCGAGGGCGACAGCAGCGCGTCGCCCGCGGCGACGACGCGCACGCCGGCGACGAGCTGCTCCGCGGGCGTGTCCTTCAGCAGGAAGCCGGAGGCGCCGGCGCGCAGCGCCGCGTAGACGTACTCGTCGAGGTCGAACGTCGTCAGCACGAGCACACGGACAGCCTCGCCGGCGACCCGGCGGGTCGCCTCGATCCCGTCGAGCCGCGGCATGCGGATGTCCATCAGCACGACGTCGGGGCGCTCCCGCGCGACCAGCTCGACGGCTTCGGCGCCGTCGCGCGCCTCCCCCACGACCGCGACGTCGGGCTCGGCCTCGAGGATCAGCTTGAAGCCGGTCCGCACCAGCTCGTGGTCGTCGGCGACGACGACGCGAATCGTCACGGGGACCCGCCCGCGTCGTACGGCAGCAGCGCGCTGACGCGGAAGCCGCCGCCGGCACCGGCGGCCGCCTCGACGCGGCCGCCGTAGAGCGTCACCCGCTCGCGCATCCCGACGAGCCCGTGACCATCGCCCGCAGCGGCGGCCGGCGGCGTGCCGCCGGGCCTACCGTCGTCGGAGATCTCCAGCGCCAGCGCGGTCGCGCCGTAGCGCAGCTCGACGACCGCGCGCGTCGCACGAGCGTGCTTGAGCACGTTCGTCAGCGCCTCCTGCACCACGCGATAGGCGACGAGGTCGACGCCCGCGGTCAGCTCGGTGCGGTCGCCTTCGACGCGCACGTCGACGGGCAGCCCGGCGTCGCGCGTGCGGCGCACGAGCACGTCGAGCTGGTCCAGGCGCGGTTGCGGCGTCAGCGCGAGGTCGTCGTCGGCGCGCCGCAGGACGCCGAGCATCCGCCGCATCTCGGCGAGCGCGTCGCGGCCGGTCGCCTCGACGTGCTCCAGCGCCCGCCGCGCCGTCGCCGGGTCGGACTCCAGCAGCCGCCGCGCGGCACCCGACTGGACGACCATCACGCTGACGCCGTGGGCGACGATGTCGTGCAGCTCGCGTGCGATCCGCGCCCGTTCGGCCGCGACGGCCGCCCGAGCGCGCTCGTCGCGCTCGGCCTCCAGCCGCTGCGCGCTGCGCCGCAGCTGGAGCGTCTGCACGACGCGGCCGTGGACGACCCGGCCGAGCCCCCACACGAGCGGGAAGAACAGCGCCGGCGCGAGGAAGTCGCTGACCGGCGCCGCGGCGTCGGCGACGCGGACGACCGCGGCCGAGCCGGCGACGGCGACCGCGAGGCCTGCGAGCGCGCCCGTCAGCGGCGCGTGCGCGGCGACCGAGTAGCAGGCGAACAGCGCGACGAGGAACGCGAGCGCCGAGTCCGGCACCGCGGTGCCGAGCGCGGTGTGGAGCAGCGCGCCGAGCATCACGCCGACGAGCGCGGCGACGGGCTCGGTCCGGCGCCACGCCAGCGGCGCGCACATCGCGACCGACGTGAGCAGCATCAGCCCCCAGCCGCCCTCGCCGCCGTCGGCGAGCGCGTCGGCGAACACTGCCGCCGCGGCGGCCGCCGCGAGCCCGGCGTCGGCGCGCCGCGCTCCGGCGACGCGCGAGTCGTTGACGGCGGTGCTCATCGCGCCCACCGTACCGCCGCGCCTGCGCGCTGTCGTCATCCCGCGGGATGACCGTCGGAATCGCTCGCGATGAGGACGATGGCGCGGCGGCGCGGCCGTAGCGTCGTCGCCCTCGAGGCGCCGCATGGCGCGCCATCACGACGAGAGGTGATCGGATGTCCGACGGACGCGCCGCAATCCCGCAATGGTCGCTCGCACGGATCCTCGCGGTGTGGGCCGCCGCCGCGGTGCCGATGGGCGTGGCGGCGTGGGTGCTGACGCCGCTGCTGGAGGACCGGCTCGGCGGCGAGGTGCCGCTCGCGAAGGCGCTGATCGTCTGCCTGACCGCGGGCCTGGTGTGGCAGTTCGCGCTCGTCGTGCTGCTCGTCCGCCGCGAGCAGGGGACGCTGCGCTGGTCGCGGGTGCGGCAGGCGCTGTGGCTGCGCTCGCCGCACGACGAGGCGACCGGGCAGACCGGCGGGCGCCTGTGGGCGTGGGCGCTCGCCTTCGCGCTCGCGTTCGCGCTGCTGCAGGAGCTGCCGATCGACTTCCCCGCGCCGGACGAGCGCGACCTCGGCGCGTTCCTCGGCACCGACGCGGCCGAGCGCCTGTTCGCGGGCGCCTGGGGCTGGTTCGCGCTCGTCGCGCTGCTCGCGCTGTTCAACACCGTGCTCGGCGAGGAGCTGATGTTCCGCGGCCTGCTGCTGCCGCGGATGCAGGGCGCGTTCGGCAGACGCGACTGGGTCGCCAACGGCGTCCTGACGGGGCTCTACCACCTCCACATGCCGTGGGCGATCCCGAGTGCGATCGTCGCCGGTCTGCTGTTCGCCTGGCCGTCGCGCCGCTACGAGAGTGCGCTGATGGGCATCGCGATCCACTCCGCGCAGAGCATCGTGATCGTCGGCGCCGTGCTCGCGCTCGTCGTCAAATAGCGGGCCGGCTCGGCGGCGTCAGGCTTCGCTCTGCGCCGCGCCGCCGGCGTGGCGCTGGCGCGGGTGGGCGCGCAGCTTGACGGGCGAGGTCTGCATCGCGCGGAGCCGCACGTCCTTCCACGACAGCCCCTCCTTCAGCAGCGCGGGCATGCCCATCAGCACCGCCGTCGCGATCTCGACCGCCTGCAGCACGATGCCGTAGCCGAGCGCGTCGGCCTGCGAGACGCCGTAGCCCTTGTGCAGGACGACGACGCACGCCGCCTGGAAGATGCCGAGGTTCGAGGGCGTCGCCGGCAGCACGGCCGTCACGTTGACGGCGAAGAGGACGGCGGCCGCGGCGGTCAGGTCGGCCTTGTCGTCGAGGCCGAACGCGACGAGCAGGACGTAGCAGGAGATCCACTGCAGCACCCACGCGCCGAGCTGCGCGAACAGCGCCGTCGCGCCGAGGCGCGGGTTGCGGAAGACCATCAGGCCGTCGCGCACACGGCCGAGCGCGCGCCGCGCCTGCCCGGTCAGCTCCTGCAGCTTGGTGAAGCGCGTGTGGCGCCCGGCGCTCAGCAGCGGCGGCGCGATCAGCACGATCGCGAGCAGCACGAGCGGCGCGATCGTCGCGAACAGCAGCGCGTCCTGGTGGCCGCTGAAGATGCTCACCGACGAGAACGTCACGATCCCGAGCAGCACCAGCGCGACGATGTTGAGCAGCGTCTGGGAGACGATCGTGCCGAGCACGATCGGGAAGTGCTCGCGCGGGCGCCCCGTGCGGCGCGCGACGATCAGCGCACGCGACGGCTCGCCGAGGCGTGCCGGCAGCGTCGCCGACATCAGCACGCCGATGAACGTGCCCTGCATCGCGTCGCGCAATCGGACGCGGCCGTTCGGCAGCGCCGCCTCGAGGATCGCTCTCCACGCGACGGCACGCACCGCCATCGAGGCGCACATGATCCCGAGGCCGACGAGCACCCATGCGGGGCTGGAGTCGAGCAGCGCGTTGACGACGCGGTCGACGCCGATGCGTCTGAACGCGAGCACGGAGCCGGCGACGACGGCGAGCGCGAGCAGCGCCATCACGACGCGCCGCAGCAGCGCGATCGCAGGGCGACGCGTACCGGCGACCGGCGGCGGCTCGATGCTCGCGAGCCGTTGGGCGCGCACCTTCGGCTTGAGGTCGGCGGGAACGGTGCCGACGCGCACGCCGATCCGCTCCGCGGTGGTGCGCGGCGAGGGCGTCTCGATCGCGTCCTGGTAGGCGTCGATGACCTCCGCGGAGACGCGCGGCCAGGCGAACCGCTGCGCGTGCGCGGCCGCGGCGACGCCCATCGCCGCGCGTCTGCGCGGCTCCAGCCACAGGTCTCGCAGCGTCTCGGCGAGCGCGGTCGCGTCACCGCGCGGCACGAGCACGCCGTCGGTGCCGTCGCGCACGACGTCGCGGTAGCCGGCGATGTCGGAGGCGACGACCGGCGTGCCGGCGGCGAACGCCTCCGTCAGCACCATCCCGAAGCTCTCGCCGCCGAGCGACGGCGCGCACAGCACGTCGGCGCGCTCCAGCACGCGGCGCTTCTCGTCGTCGTCGACGCGGCCGAGGACGGTGATGCCGCGGTCGTCGAGCAGCAGCGGCTCGACCTCCTCGCGGTTGGCGCCGACGATCGTCAGCTCGACCGGGATGTGCTCGCGCAGCGCCTCGAACGCGCGCAGCAGGATCGGCAGGCCCTTGCGCTCGACCGCCTGGCCGACGAACGCCACCCGGAGCCTGTCGGACGGCTCCTTCGGCGTGCCGAGGTCGGGGACCGCGACGCCGTTGGGGATGATCCGGTAGCGGCCGCCGAAGAACCGCTGCGCCGTCCAGGCGGCGGCTTCCGACACCGCGACCCGCACGTGCAGGTGGTTGAGCATCCGCCGCGCGCCCATCACGTTGGCCATGTTGTTCGTGATGCGGTTGGTCGAGTAGGCGTGGAACGTGCCGACGAGCGGCGCGTTCGCGCTCACGCAGGCGTCCCAGCCGAGTCTCGGCACGATCGGCTCGTGCAGGTGGACGACGTCGTAGCCGCCGTTGCGCAGCTCGTGACGCATGCGGCTGACGCCGTTCGGCGTCGCCATCAGGTTGGAGACCGCGCCGTTCGCCCTCAAGCCGATCGTCCCGCCGAGCGGGATCAGGTAGTCGGGAACCTCACGCCGCTGCGGAGCGGCGCCTCTGTGCAGCAACCGGGTCCTGCGATCGTCGGGATCGAAGGGAGCGAGCACACGCACGTCATGGCCGTCGGTCAGAAAAGACTCGGCGAGGGCCTCGATGTGCCGAGTGACGCCGCCCGGGTAGGTCCACGAATAGGGCGAGACCAGGGCAATGCGCATCGTGCGGATCCTATCGCGGATGCAGGCGGCTCCCGCGCGGGTTACCCGAACCTTTACAGAGCTCTCATGCGGAACTCCGCTTCAGGCGGGCGGCGCGTGAACGCGCCGCCCGGACGGCGTCAGACCGCCGAGACCTCTTCCTCCTCCGCCACGCGGAAGGAGGAGCCGCAGCCGCAGGCCGCGACGACGTTGGGGTTGTCGACCTTGAAGCCGGCGCCCTGCATCTCGTCGACGTAGTCGATCACGGAGCCGTGGACGTACGGGAGGCTCGGCTTGTCGACCAGCAGGCGGATGCCTCTGTCCTCGAAGACGACGTCGCCGTCGCGCTCCTGGTCGAACGCGAGCGCGTACTGGAAGCCCGAGCAGCCGCCGCCGCGGACGCCGACGCGCAGGCCGGCGGTCTCGACTTCGGAGCCCTGCGAAGCAAGGAACTCGTGGACCTTCTCCGCGCCTTTCTCGGTGAGCGTGATCATGTGCGTCTCCGTCGGGTTCGCTGGTGCTCGGGCGTGGGACGCCAGTGCGCGCCCCATCACTTCATTCAGTGTAGCGACCCCCGGAAGCGCGACGAGCCTCGCTACTCTTGACCTCTATGGCGACGAGCGAAGAGCTGAAGCAGCGGATCGAGGAAGGGCTCCCGGGCTCCTCCGCGGACGTCAAGGGGGACGACGGGCACCACTTCGAGGCCGTCGTCGTCGCACCCCAGTTCGAGGGACTGAGCCGGATCGCCCAGCACCGGCTCGTCTACGACGTGTTCGAGGGCGAGCTCGGGGGACGCATCCACGCCCTCGCCCTGCAGACCAAGGCCCCAGTGAGGACTTCATCGTGAGCGACCAGCCGAACCCACTCCGGGACGCGATCAGCGAAGCGATCGCCGAGAACCCGGTCATCCTGTTCATGAAGGGCACGCCGGAGCAGCCGATGTGCGGCTTCTCGGCGCGCACCGCGGCGGCGCTGCAGGCGCTCGACACCCCGTTCGCGGCGGTCGACATCCTGCCCGACCCGCGCATCCGCCAAGAGCTGTCGGCGCTCTCGAACTGGCCGACGATCCCGCAGCTGTTCGTCAGAGGCGAGCTGATCGGCGGCGCCGACATCGTCGCCGAGATGTACGAGAGCGGCGAGCTGGCGCAGGTGCTCGGTGTCGAGCAGCCGGCCGCGCCCGAGCCGCAGGCAGCGCCCGAGGGCGAGGCGGCGCCCGCCGCCCCACTCTCGATCGAGAACCGCCTGAGCTAGCGCCCGCTCCCAGCGCGCTTCACGACGACATCAAGCGTGCCGCGCCCGTCGATCCGCAGGCGATCGTCGCGTGCGGCGCGCCAGCGCGCGGAGCCCAGCCGCGCCCGCAGCCCGTCGTAGCGCGCGGTGCCGCCGAAGCGGGCCCGCACCTCCTCCATCGACTGCGCGCCGCCGCCGTCGGTCCCGTCGCCGCCCCCGCCGACGTCGATCACGAGCGTCGTCTCGCCGCCGCTGTCGACCGTGTCGAGCGGCGTGCCGGCGATCCGCAGCTGCTGCTCGCCGAGCGGCGCGTCGCGCGGGACCGAGAGCGTCACCGGGATCGTGCGCAGCGGACCGCGGAACTCGCGCACGCGCAGGCGCACCCGCGCCGTGCCGCCGCGACGGAGCGCGCGCGGACCGCTGACCCCAACGATCGTCGCCAGCTCCAGGCCGCGCGAGAACGCGACGTCGGCGTAGACGGAGGTGACGTGGAGGTTCGCGAAACGGGCCTGGTCGACTGCCGTCAGCGCGCTCGTCACGTCGCTGCCCATCGCGAGCGCCAGCGCGGGCACGCCGCCGGTGTCCTGGCCGTTGGCGACGTAGCGGTTGCAGAACCGCAGCGGCGAGCGCGCCTCGCGCACCGTCACGCGCAGGCAGAGCACGCCGCTCTCGCGCGCCGGCGCGCCGTCGAACGCCGCCGTCACCGCCTGCGCGAGCGCCATCGGGCCGATCGTCGGCAGCAGGCCCTGGCCGGTCGGGTCGCCGACGTCGACCTCGTCCGCCACCTCGGTCCGCTGCCGCAGCGTTCTGCCGCGATCGCGATCGCGGACCCGGACGGTGAACGGGATCGTCGGAGCGCTCTCTCCGACGGTGCCGACGACGGCGGCCGGCGCGTCGTTGGAGAGCGTCCCGAGCGCGTGCCCCGGCGCGGCCAGCTTGTAGGAGCTCGACTCGCTCGTGTCGAGCGGGTTGTCGACGACGGTGAAGACGTAGGCGTCCTGCAGCACGAGCGAGCGGCGCCCTGCGCCGTCGAGCTGGTGGCCGAAGCCGTAGACCGTCGCGCCGTCGCGGTAGGTGACGGTGCCGATCGCGCTCGCCCCGATCGCGCCCGTCGAGTAGGCGGCGGCCATCGAGGCGCCCGGCACGAGCGGCTGCGGCCCGAACGTCGCGAGCGGGCCGGTCGGCGCGGCGACGTACCTGCGGCCGGCGGCGCGGCCAGCGCGTTCGACGAGCCGGGCGAGCGCCGGCGAGAGGCCGGTGAACGTCAGCGGCGCCGCGATCGGTCTCACGCTCGCCGCCTCGGCGCGCGTCGCCTTGCGCGCCCCGGACGGCGGCTTCGCGCGCAACCCGAGCAGCTGCTCGATCGGCGTCACGAGCCCGACGTCGTTGCCGTACTGCCCGATCGTCGCCGAGACCGCGCCGGCGTTGCCGACCGCCCCGGTGCGATCGGCGCAGTAGACGGGCGAGCCCGAGAAGCCCGACGCGATCCCGCTGCCGGCGACCGCGTCGCCCGAGACGCGCACGAGGATCCGCGGGCCGGTTCCGCTGACGTCGTCGACGACGTCGAGCACCTCGACGCCGAACGTCGTGATCGTCGTCCCCTGCACGACGGTCCGCGCGGTGCACGTCATCCCGCGGTGGACGTCGGAGAGCGGGACGATCGGGTCTCTGGCAGCCGCGCTTGGCGCGGCGACGGTGGCGACCGCGGCGAACAGGCCGGTCGCGGTGAGGACGCGGGCGAGCATGCGCGGGACTGTAGTGACCGATCCTGAACGGCCCGCGCGGCCTGCCTGCTAGCGCGCTCGCGCGCTGAGGTGCTCGACGATCCGGCGGGAGTCGCAGATCGCCTCGCCGTCGAGCTCGACGACGGGCACACGACGCTGCCCGGTGAGCTGCTCGATCTGCGCGCGCCGCGAACGGCGGTGCGGCACGCGCACCTCGTCGTACTCGACGCCGGCCCGCCGCAGCGCCCGCGCGACACGACCACACGGGCAGAGCACGTCGGTCGGGGTCGGGCAGCGGTACAGCGTCGTCACCATGTGTGGAGTGTGACGTAGTGCACGCCGGGGTGAGTGAATCGACTAGGGTGGCGCCCGCATGGCACCGGTCGCGATCGTCACCGACACCTGCCACTACCTGCCTCGTCAGCTGGTTGCCGCGCGCGGGATCCACGAGGTCAGCCTCTACGTGCACTGGGACGGTCGCGAGGACCGCGAGGCCGAGCTGCCGGACTTCGACGGCTACTACGCCCACCTCGCGACGACGGGCAGCCTGCCGACGACCTCGCAGCCGTCGATCGGCGACTTCCTCGCGGTCTACGAGCCGCTGCTGGACGAGGGCCGCGACGTCGTCTCGATCCACCTTGCGGGCGGCATGTCCGGAACCGTGCAGGCCGCCGAGCAGGCGCGCGAGCAGCTCGGCGAGCGCGCCGCGCGCGTCCACGTGCTCGACTCGGCGAGCGCGTGCGGCGGCGAGGGCCTGATGGTGCTCGCGGCGCACGCGGCGGCGGCCCGCGGCACGACCGCGGAGGAGGTCGTCGAGCATGCGCGCGCCGCGCGCGAGGCGCTGAAGATGTGGTTCGCGATCGACACGCTCGAGTACCTGCGGCGCGGCGGGCGGATCGCGGCGGCGCAGGCGTGGCTCGGCTCGGCGCTCCGGATCAAGCCGATCCTCACCGTCGAGTCAGAGATCACGCCGATCGAGCGCGTCCGCACCTCCGGTCGCGCGTTCGAGCGGATGGTCGAGTACCTGCGCACGCGCCACGATGACGGCGCGGACGGCTGGGTCGTCCAGCACATCCAGGCGCCGCAGGAGTGCGCGCGGCTGGTCGAGCGCGGCCGCGAGATCTACGGGACCGACCCGGTCTTCGTGTCCGAGATCGGCCCTGTGATCGGCACGCACGTCGGTCCGGGACTGCTCGGCGTCGGCGCGCTCCCGCTCAGCCATCTCTCATGACGCACGCCAAACAGGCGCATCGGAGCGCCTTGAAATGGAGGAGTTCCGTCCGCCGTTGGGCAGAACATTCTTAAACCTATGCTGAAGCTCCCGTTTTCATACGGCCGTGAGCGGGCACGACAGGATCTTGGGAGCTTCGCACGGTGATGCAGGGGTGCACCATGAGTGCGGCAGCAATCGGGAGACAAGGAGACCAGATGGACCTCCTCGACATCGGCGTCATCGCAATCGGTTGGATCACCTTCGCAACGCTCGTGCTGGCGTTCGCGACGGCGGCCGGGCGCGCAGACCGCCGGGACGAGCGCGTGCTCTCCGCACGCCGAGCCGCTCCGCGGCGCGCACGTGATCCGCAGCTGGGCTGGCTCAGCAGCGCGACCGACCGGCGCAACGGCGTCGACCGTCGCGTCCGCGCAGGTCTGCCGACGATTCACTGAGCAGGACGGGTCCGGGGACCCGGGAACGACAGAGGCCCGCTCGTGCGGGCCTCTTCTGATGCTCTGGGCGACGCGCGCTCGAAGCGACGCGCTTGCTGGCGCTCGCTAGCGCCGGCGCTTCTTGCGCTAGCGCCGGCGCTTCTTGCGGCGACGGCGACCGAAGACGATCCCGCCGACCGCCGCGATCCCGCCGCCGAGCACGAAGCCCGTGACCGCCGCGGCGATGATCGCCTCTCTCTGCTTCGCGGCGAGCTGCTTGCGCCAGTCGGTCAGCTCCTCGACCTGACCGCGCAGAACCTCCAGCGAGGCGCCGAGGTCTCTGCGGTTGGCCTCGATCGAGGCGCGGATCTGCTCCGGCGTGCGCGTGGGCGGCATCAGGAGGTCCCTCTCGTGGTGCTGCCCGGGACGGGCGGCGCGGCGTCGGCACTCTGTGCCGTGACCGTCTCGCGGATCTTCTTCGCCTCACCGATCGCCATCTCGGGCGTCGGCGGAGCGCCGGCCTTGACCGCCTTGTACGCGAGCGCACCGGCGAGCCCGCCGAGCAGGAAGAGCACGAGCGCGACGACGAGGAAGCCGAACCAGTAGTTCGTGCCCCAGCCACTGATCTGCCAGACGCCCCAGGCGGCCGACTCGATCAGGTAGAGCAGGCCGACGACGACGAAGATGCCGGCGGCGATGCCGACGATCGCGCCCTTGACGAGCTTCGTGACTCTGGCGCTGATCTCCGCCTTCGCCAGCTCGATCTCCTCGCGCACGAGCAGCGACGCCTTCTCGGAGACCTCGGTGATCGCCTGCGCGATGTTCTTGGTTGTCGGATCGTCAGCGGGCAAAGCGCTTGAGGACCGTCGCGAGCAGCAGGCCGCCGACGAAGGCGGCGCCGACGTGCAGCTCGGGTCTGTCGAGGGGGATGCCGGGGATCGCAAGCGGCGGGGCACCGGACGCCGACGGCGGCGCGCCTACGAGCGGCGGCGGCGCGGTGACGGGCGGCTGCTCGGTCGTCGGCTCGGCGTCCGCCGCGCCTTCCTCCGGTCCGGAGCCGAACGGGACGCCGGACGTCACTCCGGCGGCTCCTCGCCGAACGCGCGGATCCAGATGAAGGTCGCGAGGCGCTGGGTCGCGATGCTGGCGAGCGCGCCGATCCCAGCCAGCAGGCCGGACCAGACGAGTCGCTTGACGAGGTCGCTTTCCTTCATGAGTTCGGGCATTCAATCAGCTCTCCCGGCGGTAGGCGCTAACCCTCGACGCGCTCCAGTCCGCCGCAGATCGTCTCGACGATGAGGGTCTTGGCGTTCTCGTATTCCCGATCGCCGACCGGGAGCAACGAGAAGATCCAGCCTGTCAGAACCTGCTCGACGGCGCCATAGAAGGCCATCGCTGCGAAATCCGGCGTCACGTCGTCGCGGAAGACGCCGTCGCGCTGGGCGCGGTCGACGATCGCCGCGATCTGCACGTACGCCTGCTTGATCTGCGGCAGGTGCGTGCGGCCGAACGTGTTCGCCGCGCGCGTGACCTCGACGATGATGACCTTCATCAGGTCGGGGTCGTGGCTGTAGGAGTCGACGATGAAGGACGCAATCGCGTGGAGCTTCTCCCTCGGGGGGATCTCCTGCGCGTCGACCTCGGCGATCGCCCTCAGGAGGATGCCCCAGCGCTCGAGGAAGAGCGTGTCGAGGATCTCGTCCTTGGACTTGAAGTAGTGGTAGACGAGGCCGTAGGCGACTCTCGCCTCGTCGGCGATGTCCGAGACGCGGCAGGTGTGGAAGCCCTGCCGCGCGAAGACGCGCACGGCGGCGTCGAGGATCAGACGCCGCTTGTCGACGGCTGCCTGCGTGCGGGCCATCAGGCTGCCGCTCCCTCGGGCCACGCGTACGCGGCCGGACGGCGGTTGGCGAGCGCCGGCAGTCTCGCGCGGATCTCCTCCTGGTGGGCGAAGTCGAGGTCTGCGGTCACATAGCCCTCCTCGTCGGGCGCCGTCGCGAGCACGAGACCCCACGGGTCGACGATCATCGAGCGGCCGCCCGACTGGTTGCCCGGCGGATGCGGGCCGATCTGGTTCGGCGCGACGACGAAGCTCTGGTTCTCGATCGCCCGCGCGCGCAGCAGGATCTCCCAGTGGTCGCGCGTCGTCGCGAGCGTGAAGGCGGACGGCAGCGTCACGACGCGCGCGCCGCGCAGCGCGAGGATGCGGAACAGCTCCGGGAAGCGCAGGTCGTAGCAGACGGCCATGCCCAGCTCGACGCCGCCGGCGAGCGCGCTGGTGACCAGCTCCCCGCCCGGCTCCTCGCCGTCGGACTCGCGGTAGACGGTGCCACCGACCTCGACGTCGAACAGGTGGACCTTGCGGTAGGTCGCGCGGATCTCGCCGTCGGGGCCGACGTGCACGCTCGTGTTCGCGCGCTTGTCGTGGCCGACGACGTGCTCGACGATCGAGCCCGCGACGAGGTCGATCCCCAGCTCACGCGCGGTCGTGCGGGCCCACGAGATCGCGGCGCCGTCGAGCGGCTCGGCGCCGGCGGCGAGCTGCGCGGGCGTGCCGAGCACGCTCCACTTCTCCGGCAGGACGACGAACGTCGCGCCGTCGGAGGCGGCGGCGCGGACGAGGCGGTCGGCAACTGCGAGGTTGCGATCGCGATCCTCAGTAGAGTTCAGCTGGATCGCCGCGGCGCGCACGGTGTGGTGATCCTCCAAGGCAGGACAGATTGACTGGTCAGTCAATCCCGGACTCGAAAGAATACCGCGAGTTCCCCGAGACGTTGCAAACCGATGCACGCCGCCGTGGAACTCGCAGTGCGAAGCACCAGCCGCATGGCGCCAACGACTGACGACGCGAGAGCCGCATCCGAGCCCGCCGCGACGGGCGCGAGCGACGCTGGCGCAAGCGGCACGGCCGGCGCCGGCGGGGCGTTCGGGCCCTACCGCGGCCGCTTCGGCGCGGCGCGTCCGGCGGCGCTCGCCGCGCTGGCGCTGCCGCCGGCGCGGATGCCCGGCTGGCGCGGAGCGCGACCGCTGAAGCAGTGGCGCTACGTCGGCGTCTACGGCGCGGAGCTGATGGTCTGCGTCGGCGCGGTGCGCGTCGGGCTGGGGCGACAGTCGTTCTGGGCCGTCTGGGACCGCTCGGCGGAACGGCTGCACGAGCGCACGCGCCTCTCGCGCGGCGGCGTGCGGCTCGCGATGGCCGAGCCGGGCCGCGTCACCGTGCGCGACGGCGACGTCCAGATCGACCTCACGCTCGACGAGGTCGACGGCGTCGAGACGCTCTGCCCGCACGGCGGCGCCTACGCCTGGACCCGCAAGCAGGGCGGCGTGCGCGCGCACGGCCGTGTCGTGCTCGACGGCGTCGAGCACGCGCTCGACGCGGCTGCCGTCGTCGACGACAGCGCCGGCTACCACGCGCGCCACACCGCGTGGCGCTGGTCGGCCGGCGTCGGCACGACCGCGGACGGCCGCGCGGCGGCGTGGAACCTCGTCGAGGGGATCAACGACCCCGTGCACGGGAGCGAGCGGACGGTCTGGCTCGACGGCATCCCCGTCGAGGCCGCCCCCGCGACGTTCGCCGACGACCTCGGCCGCGTCACGACCGACGACGGCGGCGACCTGCGCTTCAGCGCAGAGGCGCTGCGCGAGCGCAACGAGAACCTGCTGCTCGTGCGCAGCTCCTACCGCCAGCCGTTCGGGACCTTCGCCGGCACGCTGCCCGGCGGCGTCGAGCTGGCCGAGGGACGCGGCGTGATGGAGGCGCACACCGCCGCCTGGTGAGCGGGACTTGACGCGGCTAAGACTATTAGCCTATGTTCTGGCTACGCCTATTAGCCACCGCATCGGAGATCCCATGCCCGCGCTCTCCCCCGCCGCCCCCGCACGCACCACCACGCCCCGTTCCGCCGCCGACCGGCCGGCCCGCGATCGAGCGGCCGCCGCCGAGCGGCCCCGCTTCGGCGCCGCCCGCGCCGTCTACGCGGGCCTCGCCGTCCTCCTGCTCGCGTTCGCGCTGTTCGAGATCGTCAAGCACGGTGCATGGCTGCCCGGCCTCGCCGGCCTGCTCGGACCCGACCTCGCGCTGCTTGCCGGTGCCGGTGCCGGACTCGCGAGAGGTCAGCTGCACCCGCGCGCCGTCCCGCTCTACAACGCGCTGCACCGCTGGTGGCCGGCGCTCGCGCTGACGCTGATCGCGCTGCCCGACCCCGTCCCGCTGAGCCTCTTCATCGCCGGCGTCGCATGGTGCGCGCACATCGCCGTCGACCGCGCCTGCGGCTACGGCCTGCGCGACCACGAGGGGTTCCAGCGTGCTCGCTGACGTCGCGCTCAGCGACCGCCAGCGGGAGATCCTCGACGTCGCGCGCTCCCTGCTCGCCGAGGAGGGAGCCGACGCGCTCACGATGGGCCGTCTCGCGAGACGGCTGGGGATCAAGCCGCCATCGCTCTACAAGCACTTCGCCGACCGCACCGCGATCGAGACGCTGCTCGTCGCCGAGGGGTTCGAGGCGACCGCGCGCGGGCTGGAGGCGGCGGGTCCGTCGCTCGCGCAGCTCGGCGCCGCCTACCGCGCCTCTGCGCTCGCGCAGCCGCAGCTGTACCGGCTGATGACCGACCGGCCGCTCGCGCGCGAGCGGCTGCCGGCCGGCGTCGAGGAGCGCGCCGCGGCGCCGCTGGTGGCGGCCGCGGGCGGCGACCCCGACCTCGCACGCGCGGTCTGGGCGTTCGCGCACGGCATGGTCTCGCTCGAACTGGCCGGCCGCTTCCCGCCCGGCGCGGAGCTGGAGGGCGCCTGGACGCTCGCGCTGGCCGCGTTCGAGCGCGCCGCGGGCTGAGCCGCGCCGCTGGTTGAGCCGCGCCGCGGGCTGAGCCACGCGGCCGAGCGGCCTGAGCCACCCGCCGACGCGCCGCCCTACGGCTCTCGGCGCTCGTCGCGCTGGCGGCGCAGCTCGGCGAGCAGCAGCTTCGAGTGCAGCGCGCCGATCAGCTCGCGCAGCGGGTCGGCGCCCGAGGCGACGATCTCGACGGCGCGGTCGGGATCGACGCGTGCGGCAAGCCGGCCGAGCAGCGTGCCGACCTCCTCCTCGACCAGCGGCTGGAGCGCCTCGCGGTAGCGGATCGTGTCGTAGACGGTGAAGCCGATCGCCTCCTCGAAGCCGCCCGCGCGGAAGCGCGAGATCGCCTCGATGATCTGCACGTCGTCGGCGTCGTACCCGCGCGCGGTCGGCGTCAGCACGCCGATCTGCTCCATCCGCTCGAGCACGTTGCGCGGCACCTCGTAGCGCTGCTCGACCGCTCTGCGCGAGGTGCGCGTCTGCTCCCCCTGCGCGGTCGCCCGCTCGATGATGCGGTCCTCCAGCTCGATCAGCGCCTCCAGCCGCTCGGGATCGTCGCGCAGCGCGTCGCGGATCACCCGCAGCGGCATGAAGCGCTCCTCCTGCAGCCGCTTGATCAGCCGGATCCGGTCGACGAAGTCCGGCGGGTAGTACGCCATGTTGCGGCTCGTGCGCACGACGTCCGCCTGGTCGCCGAGCAGCCCTTCGCGCAGGTAGTGCTTGATCGTGCCGGCCGAGACGCCGGAGCGCTCGGCGAGCTGGCTCATCTTCAGCAGGCCGTTGTCAGCCAAGGAACGACCCCTGGGCGCCGCTGACCGGACCGGCGACCGCGCCCGCCTCCTTCAGCGCCGCGATCTCCTCCGCGCCGTAGCCGGCCGCCTCCAGCACCGCGTCGGTGTCGCCGCCGAGCACCGGGCCGGGCGCCCGCGTCGGCTCGCCGGGCGTGCGGCTGAGCTTGATCGGCAGGCCGAGCTGGCGGACCGGCTCCGCGGCGCCGGGCTGGTCGAGCGCGACGACCATCTCGCGGGCTCTCACCAGCTCGGAGTCGAGCGCCTCCTCCAGCTCCAGCAGCGGCTCCAGGCAGCAGTCGTGCTCCGCCGCGAACGCCGTCCACTGCTCGCGCGTGCGCGCGGCGAAGATCGCCTCGACCTCGCGGTGGGCGTCGGAGCCGGGCGGCTGGAACTGCTGCTCGACCAGGTCCTCGCGGCCGACACCGCGGCACCACGCGCCGAAGAACTTCGGCTCCAGCGCGCCGAACGTGACCCAGCCGTCGGCGCACGCGTACGGGCGGTAGCAGAGGAACGCGCCCGACAGCGGCAGCTGCCCGCGGCGCAACGGCGGGTCCCCCGGGCCCGCGACGAGCTGCTGCGCGGCGAGCATCGCCAGCCACGAGAGCGCGCCGTCGGTCATCGAGACATCGACGAACTGGCCCTCGCCGGAGCGCGCGCGCTCCTGCAGCGCGGCGAGGATGCCGACGGCCGCCATCAGCGCGCCGCCGCCGACGTCGGCGACCTGGCCGGCGTTCTGCACCGGCGGCCCGCCGGCCTCGCCGGTCAGCGCGAGCATCCCACCGAGGCCCAGGTAGTTCATGTCGTGGCCGGCGCGGTCCCGGTACGGGCCGTCCTGCCCGTATCCCGTGATGGCGCAGTACACGAGCGCGGGATTCTCGCCTCTGAGGCGGTCGTACCCGACGCCGAGGCGGTCGAGGACGCCTGGCCGGAACGACTCCAGCAGCACGTCGGCGTCGCGCACGAGCCGCAGCAGCACCTCGCGCCCGGCCTCGGACTTGAGGTCGAGGCGGATCGAACGCTTGTTGCGGTTGAGCGCGAGGAAGTAGGCCGATCTGGCGCTGTCCTCGACGCCCTCGACGTACGGCGGCGACCAGCGCACGTAGTCGCCCATGCCGGTGTCCTCGACCTTCAGCACGTCGGCCCCGAGGTCGCCGAGCAGCAGCGAGCAGAAGGGGCCCGGCAGCAGGCGCGAGAGGTCGAGGACTCTCAGGCCGTCCAGCGGCCCGCTCATGCCGCCGCCCGCTCGCGTCGCGGGACGCCCAGCATCTCGCGCGCCTCGGCGACCGTCGCCGCACGCCGGCCGACGTCCTCGGCCAGCTGGCGCGCCTTCGCGATCAGGTCGCCGTTGGAGCGCGCCATCGAGCCGTCGGGGAGGTAGAAGTTGTCCTCCAGGCCGGCGCGGACGTTGCCGCCCAGCGTCAGCGCGGTGGCGATCAGCATCCACTGGTCGCGCGAGATCCCGATCACGCCCCACTCGTTGCCTCCGTCCGGCCCGCCGGGCACGTTCTCCGCCATGTGCGCGAGGTTGCGCGCGGTCGGGCGGATGCCGCCGGTGACGCCCATCACGCACGAGATCTGCAGCGGCTGTCTGAGGATCCCCATGTCGATCAGCGGGTCGAGGTTGGCGATGTGCCCGGTGTCGAAGCACTCGTGCTCGGGCTTGATCCCCTCCTCGTTCATCGCTCTCAGCAGCGTGATGATCGACTCGAAGCTGTTCTCGAAGACGGTGTGGAAGACGAAGTCTCTGCGTCTTCTGGAGTACTTGGCGTAGTTCATCGAGCCCATGTTCAGCGCGGCCACGTCGGGCTTCAGCGCGCGCAGGTACTCGATCCGCTTCTCGAGCGAGATGCCGATCGCGCCGGTCGAGTAGTTGATCACGACGTCGCCGACCTCGGCCAGGATCGCGTCGGTGATCGCGCGGAAGTCCTCGACCTCGTAGGAGGGCACGCCGTCCGGCGTGCGCGCATGGATGTGGATCATCGACGCGCCCTCGTCGACCGCGCGGCGCGCCTCCGCCGCGTACTCCTGCGGCGTGTACGGGATCGCCGGGCACTGCTCGCGATTGGCGATCGCACCCGAGATCGAGCAGGTGATGATGACGGGGTCCTGAAGGCTCATCGTGACGCTCCTCGTTCTCAGACCGGCACGACGCCGTGTCGTTTCCAGGGCCGCTCGACGCGCTTGCCCTCCGCCATCTCCAGCGCCCGGCAGATCGTCGGCCGCGTCTCGCGCGGGTCGATCACGTCGTCGATCATGCCGTTCTTGGCGGCGATGTAGACGTCGATCACTCTGCGATACGCCGCGACCAGCTCGGCTCTCTTGGCGGCCGGATCCTCGGCCTCCTCGACGACTCTGCGCATCACGATCTCAACCGCGCCCTCGGCGCCCATCACGCTGATCTCCGCGCTCGGCCAGGCGACGATCAGGTCGGGCTCGTACGCCTTGCCGTTCATCACGTAGTAGCCGGCGCCGTACGCCTTGCGCACTATCACGGTGATCTTCGGCACGGTGGCGTTGGCGACGGCGTAGAGCATCTTCGCGCCGTGGCGGATGATGCCCGCGGCCTCGACCTTCGTGCCGACCATGAAGCCGGGCACGTCCTGGAGGAAGACGAGCGGGATCCCGTACGCGTTGCAGAGGTTGACGAAGCGCGCGGCCTTGTCGGCGGAGTCGTTGTCGAGGATGCCGCCGAGCTGCTTGGGCTGGTTGGCGACGATCCCGACCGAGCGGCCGCCGAAGCGCGCGAAGCAGGTGATGATCGTCTTCGCCCACTGCGGCTTCATGTCGAAGTAGACGCCGTCGTCGACGATCCGCCGGATCACCTCGTACATGTCGTACGGCTTGCGGTTGGACTCTGGCAGCACGTCGAGCAGGTCGTCGTCCTTGCGGTCGATCGGATCGCTCGTCTGACGCACCGGGACCGGCGCCTCGCAGTGCTGCGGCATGTACGACAGGTACTGCTTGATCCGCTCGATGCATTCCTGGTCGTCGGCGACCTCGAGGTCGCCGACGCCGGACTTGCGGCAGTGCACGCGCGAGCCGCCCAGCTCCTCCTGCGTCACGTCCTCCCCGACCGCGGCGCGCACGAGGTGCGGGCCGGCGAGCGCCATCGAGCCGCGGCCCTTGACCATCGGCACGAAGTCGGCGAGGCCCGGGATGTAGGCGGTGCCTGCCGCGCACGGCCCCATCAGCGCCGCGATCTGCGGGATCACGCCGCTCATCACGACCTCTTCGCGGAAGAGGTAGCCGGAGCCGGCGAAGAGCGAGCCGACCGCCTCCTGGATCCGCGCGCCGGCCGAGTCGAGCAGCCAGACGAACGGGATTCGCTTGGACAGCGCGAGGTCGCGCAGACGCGTGACCTTCGTCTCGCCGGTCAGCCCCATCGAGCCGGCCATGACCGTGAAGTCGTAGGCGCAGACGGCGACCATCCGGCCGTCGACCTTGCCGTAGCCGGTGATGACGCCGTCGGCCGGCGCCTCCTTGCCCTCCAGGCCGCGGACCGAGAAGTGGATGCCGGCGTGGATCCCCAGCTCCGTGAAGGTGCCGTCGTCGATCAGCAGCGCGAGCCGCTCGCGCGCGGTCAGCTTGTCGCACCCGTGCTGTCTGTCGATCTTCTCCTGCCCGCCGCCGAGCCGCGCGGTCGCGCGCCGCTCGTGCAGCTCCTCGACCAGCGGTCGGAGGATCGAGGGCGGTGTCGTCACCGACCGGTCCACTGCGGCTCCCGTCTCTCGAAGAAGGCTCTGACGCCCTCCTGGATGTCCTCGGTCGCGAACGCCAGCGCGAGCTGCGCGCGCAGGAAGTCGAGCGCCTCCTCGAAGGCCATGTCCTGCTGCCGGTACATCGCGTCCTTGCCGAGCTTCATCAGCACCGGCGTCTTTCTCGCGAGGCGGCCGGCCCAGTCGGCGACGGCGGCGTCGAACTCGTCTGCCGGCACGACCTTGTTGACGATCCCGATCCGCCCCGCCTCGTGAGCATCGATCTGGTCGCCGAGCAGCAGCAGCTCGTTCGTCTTCTTGCGCCCGACGTTGCGATAGATCAGCGCCATGATCATGAACGGGTAGACGCCGACGTTGATCTCCGGCGTGCCGAAGCGGACGCCCTCGCGGGCGACGATCAGGTCGCACGCGAGCGCGACGCCGAGCGCGCCGGCGAGCACGTGCCCGTTCGCCGCGCACAGGCTCGGCTTGCCGAGCTGGCCGATCAGCTTGAACAGCTGCGGGAAGCGGTCGATCGCCGCGTGCTTGTGGACGAGCGGCACGTCGGCCGCGAAGCCGCCGAGGTTGCCGCCGGAGGAGAAGACTCTGTCGTGCGTCGAGGTCAGGACGACGCAGCGGACCGCGTCGTCGTCGCGCGCCGCGGTGAACGCCGCGATCATGTCGTCGAGCAGCGCGTCGGAGAGCGCGTTGCGGGTGTCCGGCTGGTCGAGCGCGATCGTCGCGACGCCGTCGTCGCCGACGTCGTAGCGGAGGGTGGCGTAGGGCACGCGGCCTTCCTGTGAGAAGTAGGACGTTTCACTTTCAACTCTGCCGGTGCGAGGGCGAGCCGTCAAGCGGGAGCGCGGACCACCGCCCGCGCGCCAGCGCGGATGCGCGGACCGCCCAGGTTTCGGTCTTGCGCGCGCACGGGAAGGGTCCGCTCGGCCGGTTTCCGCTCCCCGCTGCGAAGCCGGCCGTCGTTCGTCCCACGACTCACCAGGAGGTCCTCCGTTGGAGGCAGGAATCACGCGTGCGCGCACGCTCGTGCTCGCACTGATCGTCGCACTGCTCGCCGCCGGCGCGTCGCTGGCCGCCGCACAGACGGCCACCGCCGCCCCGCAGCTGCTCGCCCCCGGCAACGGCAAGGTGCTCGCCAGAGGCTCCCAGCCGCTGTTCAAGGCGCGCGACACGTCGCCGAACGCGCGCAAGTACACGGTCTACATGACGATCTCGAGATCGAAGAAGGTCGACCGCAAGGGCGACCTGAAGCAGACCAGACCCGGCACGTTCACGAGCATGAGACGGACCGGCAAGTACGGCTTCGTCTACAAGCCGGAGGCGTACAGCTTCCCGACCTGGTTCATGCAGGCGCCGGGCAAGTACTACTGGCAGGCGTACCACATCGACTGCGCCGTCCGCGGCTGCCACGTGCAGAGCAGAATCCGCTCGTTCGTCGTGCGCTGAGCCGCGCGCGACGGTCGTCGGCCGCGGACCTGCGCGGCTGAAAGTAGGAAGTCCTACTGTTTACTTTCCCTCGGGGCTGCGTTAGCGTCGGCTCCGAGGGACGACGACCGCGAGGACGAGGAGAGACGCCGCATGGCCACCGCCGCCAACGTGCTGAAGCCGGACTTCGGCGCTCAGCGCAAGCACTTCATCTTCACCGAGGAGCACGACCGCCTCCGCGAGTCGATCTCCCGCTTCGTCGCCAAGGAGCTGGCGCCCCACGCCGAGGAGTGGGAGGAGACGACGTTCCCCGACTCCGTGATCCGGCGGATGGGCGAGCTCGGCTTCCTCGGCCTCTCCGTGCCGGAGCAGTACGGCGGCCAGGGCGGCGACTACTACGCGAACCTCGTGCTCGCCGAGGAGATGGCCGGCGCGCACTCCGGCGGGCTCGCGATGGGCGTCGCGGTCCACACCGACATGGCGACGCCGCCGATCCTCGCGTTCGGCACCGAGGAGCAGAAGCAGAGATACCTCACGCCCGCGATGAGAGGCGAGAAGATCTCCTGCATCGGGATAACGGAGCCCGACGCCGGCTCCGACGTCGCCGGCATCAAGACGCGCGCGGTGCGCGACGGCGACGACTACGTCATCAACGGCTCCAAGACGTACATCACCAACGGCCACCGCGCCGACTACATCGTCCTGATGACGAAGACCGGCGACAACGACAGCGGCTACGACGGCTTCACCGTCTTCATCGTCGACATGGACCTGCCGGGCGTGATCCGCGAGAAGCGCCTGGAGAAGCTCGGCATGCACGCCTCCGACACCGCGCTGCTCGCGTTCCAGGACGTGCGTGTGCCCGCCGACGCCGTGCTCGGCGAGGTCGGCAAGGGCTTCTACCACATCATGTGGGAGCTTCAGGGCGAGCGGCTGATCGGCGCCGCCGGCTGCGTCTCCGGCGCCCAGCTGGCGTTCGACAAGACGCTCGAGTACGCGCTGGAGCGGACCGCCTTCGGCCGCCAGATCGGCAAGTTCCAGGTCACGCGCCACAAGTTCGCCGAGATGGCGACGAAGATCGAGTCGGCGCGGCAGATGGTCTACACGACCGCGTGGCGCTTCAACAACGGCGAGTACCCGGTGCGCGAGATCTCGATGGCGAAGCTGCACGCCGCGCGGATCGCGGTCGAGGTCGCCGACGAGTGCATCCAGATCCACGGCGGCGCCGGGTACATGAAGGAGTACGGGATCGAGCGCGTCTGGCGCGACATGCGACTCAACCGCATCGGCGCCGGCACCGACGAGATCATGCTCGACGTCATCGGCCGCTCCTACGGGCTCTAGGAGGGCTGCGATGAGCGACCAGATCGTCACCGGCGAGGACTACGCCGTCGGCAGCCTCGACGCGCTCGGCGAGGGCTGGGGCTTCCGCAAGATCCGCAGACCGCTCGGCGTGACCGCGTTCGGCATCAACGCGATCGTCCTGCCGCCCGGCTACGACACCGGCAGCCACTACCACGAGCACCAGGAGGAGACGTACTTCGTCCATCGCGGGCGAATCGCGATCACGTTCGGCGACGGCACGACGCACGAGCTGGGCGAGGGCGGCATCGCGCGCGTCGCGCCGAGCACCGTCCGCAGCCTCAAGAACCTCGGCGAGGAGGACGCGATCTACGTCTGCGTCGGCGGCAAGGACGGCTACATCGAGCGCGATGGCGTGAAGGTCGGCGCGGACGGCACCGAGCAGTCGTGACCGACCTGCTGCAGCGTGCGGGAGCGGGCGCGGCGGCCGCCGCCGCGCCGCTGCCGCCGCTGACGGCCGATCACGTGCGGCTGCGAGCAGAGATCCGCGCGTACGTCGAGGGCGAGCTGGCACCGCACGCCGGCGAGTGGGAGGCGGCGCGCTCCTTCCCCGACGCCGTCCTCGCCGACTGCGCGCGGCGCGGCTACGTCGGGCTGAAGTTCCCGCGCGAGCACGGCGGCTCCGGCGACCCCGTCGGTGCCGCGGTCTTCGCCGAGGAGCTGGCGCGCTGCGGCTCCGGCGGCCTCGGTGCCGGCATCGGCGCGCACGCCGGGATCGCGCTGCCCCCCGTCTGGAAGTTCGGCACCGCCGACCAGCACGAGCGCTACCTGCGACCCGGGATCCGCGGCGAGAAGATCGCCGCGCTCGGGATCACCGAGCCCGACGCCGGCTCCGACGTCGCCGCGCTGCGCACCCGCGCCGAGCGCGTCGACGGCGGCTTCCTCGTCAACGGCTCGAAGATGTTCATCACCAACGGGGTGCGCGCCGACTTCGTCGTCACCGCCGTGCGCACGACGCCGGAGGGCGGTCACGGCGGCATCTCGTTCCTCGTGGTCGACCGCGGCGAGGGCGTCGAGGCGCGGCCGATCGAGAAGCTCGGCTGGCACGCCTCCGACACCGCGCTGATCGCGTTCGACGACGTCTTCGTGCCGGAGCGCAACCTGCTCGGCGAGCTGCACGGCGGCTTCAAGCTGATCATGGTCAACTTCGCGTGGGAGCGGCTGATGATGTCGCTCGGCGCGCTTGGCGCGATGGAGCTGGTGCTCGAACGCACCGTCGCGCTGGCCCGCTCGCGGCGCGCGGGCCAGTCGATCCGCCACCGCCTCGCCGAGGTCGCGACTGCGCTGGAGACCGGCCGTGCGCTCACCTACCACGCGCTGCGCCTGCACCTCGCCGGCGGCGATGCGGTGCAAGCGGTGACGATGGCGAAGCTGGCGACGCAGCGCGCCGCCTACGACGCCGCCGACAGCTGCCTGCAGATCCACTTCGACCTCGGCGAGCACGCCGAGCTGGCGATCGAGCGCGCCGTCCGCGACCTGCGCCTCGGGCCGATCGGCGGCGGAACCGACGAGGTCATGCGCGAGATCCTTGCCAAGACGATGGGGCTCTAGCGGCTCATGGCAAGGCGGGCAGCTCTCTGACGTAGGAGACGCAGACCGCCTCGACGCGCTCAGCAGGCATCGCAAGCCGGAGCGCACGCGCTGCCATCTCGACGCCCGCGCCACCCCGCCGACCGAACAGCTCGCGGATGTAGCGGAGCCCCGCTGCCGTCGACGCGCCAGCGACCGGGTCGGCCGCCAGCGTGGAGACGGTACCTGCGACCTCCGCCGCCGCGGTGCCCAGCATGAGGCGGAGCACATCGCCCGCGTCCTTGTCGTCGAGGCGATCGACTCGACCGCTTTCGACACGTTCGCCGAGCTTGTGCGCCTTCGCGATCAGCAGCGCCGCTGGCCCCGCCACCGCGACGCGACGTTTGCGCGGGTCTCCCGGAGCGAGCGCCCCGATCGTCATCGGCCCATGGTCGGCCAGGGACGCCTCGAGACCTCGCACGCGCCGGGCTGCCCGGTGTCCGTGCTCTCCCAGCCGAGCGCCCCGTCGGCCGCCTGGCGGCGCGACGCCGTCCGGCACGATCAGGTCGACCGGTATGTCGACCGACTGAGCGGCGACCCGCGCCGACGCGAGCCAGATGCCCGGCTCCACATGCCCGTCGATCTGTTGGAGGCGAAAGCCCGCGCCACCCATCGCGACCTCGAGCTCCGGCGCCGCCCTCAGCAACGCGGGATCCAGCGCGAGGTCGCCGTCCGCCGTGTAGGGAGCCATCGTCGGGAGCGATCTGCCACCAACGCGCAGATAGACAGCCTGAGCACCCACCACGACGACCGCCGACAGGTGCGGTGCCAGCGCGTCCAGCGCGTCGAGCAGAACCCGCCGCGCCTCGACGTACAGGGGGTCGGGCGGCCGGTCGCGGGTCATCTGCTCGCGGTGGTCAGCTGCAGCAGGACGTCGTGACGCCAGCTCGTGTCGTCTCGCATCATCCACTCGAGCACGGCCTCCCCCTCCGCCGGCATCCGTCCGGTGCCTGTGAGGCAGTCGGCGACGATCTGCGAAGGCGCGACCGGCGCGACCGCGTCTGTCCGCCGCCGCAACCCGGTCCACACGACGTCGTCGAACGGTCGCAGCAGAACCACGTCTGGAGCCTGCGGGGCCGGCAGCAGGTTCAAGGCGCCGGCGACCGCCTCGGGGTCGTCGCAGTAGACGAACAGCTGCGCCGGAGCAGCCACCGGCGCAAGCTGGACGGCTGCGAAGGAGCCGGTGACCGCGACACGCCGATCGGCACCCACGGCGCCGAGGCCCGCGTACGCCTCTGCAACCCCCGCCCGCGATATGTAGCCCATCGCGCCATTGGATCTGAGAACGTCGTAGTCCTCCGCCCAGCGCCGCAGCAGGCTTGCCACGTCGACGTTCTCCACGCCGCCACGTGGAGAGCGTTCGACCATCCCCTCACGATCGAGGGTGTCGAGCATCCGCGACACGTATCCAGGCGCAAGCCCTGCAGCGGCCGCGAGATCGCGCACACCATACGGGGGCCGCGAATCGACAAGCATCCGAATGAGACGTCCTGCCTTCGGGCCGCGCACGCGCGCCGCGCCGCGGGGCTTCGGCCGCGGATCCCTCGCCGCTCCACCGGATGAGAGGAACAGAGCCGGGTGCTCGAGCTGCACGCGGACGTTGCCGGTGAGATCGACGTAGTTGATCCGCTCTGCGGTGAGCAGCTCGCGTGCCCGGGGACTGATCCACGGAGCCACGAACAGCAACGGGATGTTCGTGGCGAGCGCCCGGACCGCTCGCCCGAGACCGGACAACGCGGACGACACGTCCCGCGGGGTGAGCTCCTGCTTCGCTTCGACGACGAATGTCGTGGCCGTGCCGTTCGGCGCCGTCAGGACGATCGCTGTATCGAGAACCGCCGCACCCGTGTTCACCGGGTCAGTTGCGATTCTCCAGCTGGGCGGCAGTCGCTCGCGCAGCCGAGCAGCAGCGCCTTCGAGGAGTTCCGTTCTTTCCATCGAGCCGTTCCCCATTTCGAGAATCACACGATACCAGGCATCCGTCTCTTATTTTGGACTGTTTGCTACAGCGGAGAACGGACCGGTATAGGAAACAGAACGTGCACACTCAATCGGCGCCCACCACCGCGCTACGGACGTAGAGTCGGCGCCGCAGCGATCGACACGAGCCAGCAAAGGGAGATGTGCATGGGAATCCTCGACGACAAGGTGGCGATCGTCACCGGCAGCGCGCGCGGGATCGGCCGGGCGACGGCCGAGCTGCTCTCGGCGCAGGGCGCGAAGGTCCTGATCAACGATCTCGACGGCGACGTCGCGCAGCAGACGGCGTCGGAGATCGCGGGCGAGACGACGGTCTTCGCCGGCGACCTGACGAAGGGCGACGCGCCCGACAGACTGGTCCAGACGGCGATCGACGCCTGGGGCAGACTCGACATCGTCGTCAACAACGCCGGCTACACGCTCGACGCGCCGATCCACAAGCTGAGCGACGACTGGTGGCAGCGGATGATCGACATCCACGTCACCGTGCCGTTCAGAGTGATCCGGGCCGCCGCGCCGCACCTGCGCGAGCCGGCGAAGAAGGAGCGCGAGGAGGGCGTCGAGGTCTTCCGCAAGATCGTCAACGTCAGCTCCACCTCCGGCACGATGGGCAACGCCGGCCAGGCCAACTACTCGGCCGGCAAGGCCGGCGTCGTCGGCCTCACCAAGACGCTGGCGAAGGAGTGGGGCCAGTTCAAGGTCAACGTCAACGCGGTCGCGTTCGGCTTCGTCGACACGCGCCTGACGCAGTCCAAGGACGACGCCAACAAGATGACGATCGACGGCGAGGAGATCCAGCTCGGCATCCCCGACCAGCTGCGCGGCATGTCGCAGATGCTGATCCCGCTCGGCCGCCCGGCGTCGCCGGAGGAGGCCGCGGGTGGGGTCTTCCTGCTCTGCACGCCGTGGGCGAACTACGTCCACGGCCAGGTGCTGCACGTCAACGGGGGATTGTTCGGCGGAATGACCGGCTGAGCGACCGCGCCTGAGGACGCGTCAGGGCAGGGCTTCGAGCAGGCGCGCGAGGTCCTGCTCGCTGCTCCAGCTGCCGAACGAGGCGCGCAGCAGATCCTCGTTCGGGAGCGGGCGGATCACGACGCCGCCGGCGCCGAGCCGCTCGGAGACGTCCGCCGCGTCCGGCTCGTGCCAGGCGACGAGCGTCGTGCGGTCGCGCGCGAGCACTTCACGCCCCCGCTCGCGCAGCGCGTCGGCCGCGCGCTCGGCGAGGTCGTGCGCGTGCGCGTGCAGTTCGTCCCAGCCGGTCTCCTCGAACAGGTCGAGCATCGCCTGCGCGTGTGCGAGAGAGGCGACCGGCAGCGCCGGCGTGTCGTAGGCGCGGGCGTCGGCGAGCGGCGTCGCGTCGAGGCCGCTGTTGGGATCGGCGAGGTTGGTGTAGCCGGGGCTCGGCGGAGCGATCCGCTCGCGCAGCTCCGGCGCGACGTAGAGCATCCCGGTGCCGGCCGGACCGCACAGCCACTTCTGCCCCGCCCCCGCGTAGAAGGCGGCGCCGAGCGCGCGCACGTCGACCGGGACCGCGCCGACGCCCTGGGCGCCGTCGAGCAGCAGCGGCGGCTCGATCGCGGCGAGCGCGGCGGGCGCGCAGGCGCCGCTGCGCCACGAGACATGCGAGCAGACGACGAGCTTCGTGCGCGGTGTCACGGCGTCCGCGATCGCGGCGAACGGCGCGGTGCGCACCTCCACCCCACGGGCGCGCGCGAGCCCCACCAGCGGGCCGTAGACGCCCGGATGCTCCTCGTCGCTCGTCAGCACCTCGTCGCCGCGGCCGAGGTCGAGCGCCTGCAGGGCGCGGCCGACCCCCTCGGTCGTCGACGTCGTCAGCGCGACGTCATCGGGAGCGGCGCCGAGACGGCCGGCGTAGCCGGCGCGCAGCGCCTCGCTGCGCTCCCCCATCGCGAGGAAGAACTCCATCCCGCCGCGGCCGGCGGTCTCCTCCAGCTCCAGCTGAGCCCGGGCCGCCGCGGTCGCGCTGCGTGCGATCGGCCCATTCGTTCCCGCGTTCAGGTAGGCGACGCTGGCCAGGACGGGGAACTGCGCCCGGAACTGCGCGTGCCGGTCGTTCCCCGTCATCGTGTGGTGCTCAGGCCTTGTTGAGGGCCTTGGAGCGCTTGTTCTGCTGCTCGGTCCAGCGGTCGCGCGACTCCTGGATGACCTCGAGCGCGCTCTCCTTCGAGAACCAGCCGTCGACCTTGACGACCTTGCCCTCGGGCGTCTTGTAGATCGAGAAGAAGTGGGAGATCTCGTCGCGCAGCGGCAGCGAGAGGTCGTCGAGCTGGTTCATCCAGTTCCAGTTCGGATCCTCCAGCGGCACGCACAGGACCTTGTCGTCGATGCCCTTGTCGTCGCGCATCTTGAACAGCGCGATCACCTTGACGGGGATGACGCAGCCCGGGAACGTCGGCTCGGAGACGCAGACCATCGCGTCGAGCGGATCGCCGTCCTCGCCGAGCGTCTCGGGGATGAAGCCGTAGTCGGTCGGATAGACCACGGAGGAGAAGAGGAAGCGATCGAACTTGATCGCACCGAGCTCCTCGTCCCACTCGTACTTGTTTCGGCTGCCCTTGGGGATCTCCACCAGGCAGTGCATTTGGTTCTCACTCATTCACCCCAACGATACGGGGCCGCGCTCCGCGACGCGGCGACGGGGGCTATTCCGCGCGTGCGCGTACGATGGGCTCGATGGGGCACGACCACGGGCATTCGCATGGGGCCGGCGCCGACGCCCGCGCGCTGAAGATCGCACTCGCGCTGATCGTCGGGTTCATGTCCGTCGAGGTCGTCGTCGGGATCATCGCCTCGTCGCTGGCGCTGCTCTCCGACGCCGGCCACATGTTGACCGACGCCGCCGCGCTGGCGCTCTCGCTGGTGGCGATCAGAGTCGCCGCGAGACCGGCCCGCGGGGCGATGACGTACGGCTTCGGGCGCGTCGAGATCCTCGCCGCGCAGGCGAACGGGATCACGCTCCTGCTGCTGGCCGTCTGGATCGTCTACGAGGCCGTCCGGCGCCTGATCGAGCCGCCGTCGGTCGAGGGCGGCCTGGTGCTCGTCGTCGCGCTCGCCGGCATCGTCGTGAACCTGCTCGCGACGTGGGTGCTCTCGCGCGCCAACCGCGACAAGCTCAACGTCGAAGGCAGCTTCAAGCACATCCTGACCGACCTCTACGCCTTCATCGGCACGGCGGTCGCGGGCGCGGTCATCGTCGTGACGGGCTTCGAGCGGGCCGACCCGATCGCCTCGCTCGTCGTCGCGGCGTTGATGCTGCACGCCGGCTACGGGCTCGTGAAGGCGAGCGGGCGGGTCTTCCTGGAGGCGGCGCCGGAGGGCGTCGACCCGGAGGCGATCGGCCGCGCGATGGCCGCCCACAGCGGCGTCGTCGAGGTGCACGACCTGCATGTCTGGGAGGTGACCTCCGGCTTCCCGGCGCTGTCCGCGCACGTCGTCGTCAGAGCCGGCCTCGACTGCCACGAGCTGCGGCACGCGCTGCAACGCGAGCTGGAGACACGCTTCGACCTCCACCACACGACGCTGCAGGTCGACCACGAGGCGGCGCCGCAGGGACCGCTGCGGATCGAGGTCGCTCAGGCGGGCGAGGGGCTGTCGACCTCGCCGAGCGCGAGCCGCGCGCCCGAGAAGTAGTCGCCCGCCGGCGAGGCGAGGTAGGCGGCGAGTGCCGCCAGCTGCCCGTCGGTCGTCTGCGCGCCGGGCGTGATCGCGACCGTGCGGATCCCGTAGCGCGACCACTCGATCGAGAGCGTCCGCGCCATGTTCTCGACGGCGCCGCGGACGGCCTCGGCGTCGGGGTCGGGCGCGCCGGTGCCCGGCACGCCGTCAGCGCTGCCCGGCGGCGGTGCGACAAGCGCGATGCGGCCGTCCCGCTCGGCGTCGACCCAGGCGGCGTTCGCGACCGCGCGGACCGTCACCCAGGCGCTGTCGAGCGCGGCGCGCATGCCGTCGTGCCCGCCGCTGCCGAACGCCGGGCGCAGGTCGTGCACGAGCACGTCGAGCGAGCCGTGGGCGCGCAGCGCGCCGAGCGCATGGGCGGAGGCGTCATCCTCGTCGAGCGTCACCGGCAGCGCCGCGGTGACGGCACCGAGGGCGGCGAGCGAGGGGCCGAAGGCGGAGCCGCCGCCGAGGGCGACGACGCGGCCGGCGAGCAGTCCCGGACGAAGCAGCGCGGAGGCGTCCATGAGACGTCCGAGCCTATCCAGCGCTCCTTTCCGGTGCGGCGGGTAGGCTCGCTGCGATGGCCGTCGCGACCGAGTGCAAGCCGCTCACGCACCCGCTGCCCGGCGGCAGCGCCGCGGCGACGGTGCGGCTGCATCCGCTGCTGGCGGGCGAGATGCCGGCGCCGGCGGCCTACCTCGACCGCCGCCGCGGCCGGCTCGGACGGCTGCGCGACGTCGCCGGCGCGCTCGCGTCGCGTTCGCGCTGGCCGGCGCTGCCGGTGCCCGCGTTCCTCGTCGAGCACCCGACCGCCGGGCCGCTGCTCGTCGACACCGGCTTCCACCCCAGCGTGCTCGATGGCCTGCGCGCGAGCATGGGCCGCGCCGGCCCGCTGCTCTACGAGGTCCGGACGACGCGCGAGCAGTTGATCCCCGCCCAGCTGGAGGCGCTCGGGATCGCCGCGACCGACGTCCGCACCGTCGTCATGACGCACCTGCACATAGACCACGCGAGCGGCGTCGAGGCGTTCCCCGCCGCGACGTTCGTCGTCGACCGGCGCGAATGGGCCGCCGCGGGCGCCGGCGGCGGCTGGCGCAACGGCTACCACTCGCGCCAGTTCGACCACGCCTTCGACTGGCGCGCGCTCGACTACGACGACCCCGAGATCGACTCGTTCGCGACATTCGGACAGACCTTCGACCTGTTCGGCGACGGCTCCGTGCGGCTGCTGTCGACGCCCGGCCACACCGCCGGGCACCAGTCGGTGCTGCTGCGGCTGGACGGCCGCGAGGCGCTGCTGATCGGCGACGCGGCGTTCACGTGGGCGACGCTGCGCGACGGCGCGACGCCGTTCCTGCTGCACGACGAGCACCGCTTCCGCCGCTCGCTGAGAGAGATCGGGCACTACCTTCGCCAGACGCCCGGCGCGCTCGCGATCCCCGGGCACGACGCCGCCGCGTGGGGCGAGCTGGCGCCGGTCTACGCGTAATACGCGCTACGCGACGCCGGCGGGCTTCGCGGCGCGCCGCTCCGCACGCACGCGCTCTGCGACGCCCTTGGGGCCGTACTGCTCCAGCTCCCCGTACAGCGTCTTGATCTCGCCGAGGATCGCGTCCGCGACCTCCTGCTGCTGCTCGCGCGTCGGTCTGTCGATCTGCTCCCAGCGCATCGGCTCGCCGTAGAGGATCGTCACCTTCGGGAACTGGAGTCTCTTCCAGTTGCGGACTCTGACCGAGCCGTAGATCGCGATCGGCACGACCGGCGCGCCGGACTGCAGCGCGATCCGGCCGATCCCCGGCCGCGCGCGGTCGCTGACTCTGCCGGTGCGCGAGCGGCCGCCCTCGCAGTACATCACGAGCGCGCCTCTGCGCTCGAGGATCGAGTAGGTCGTAACGAACGCGTCCTCGTCGAACGCGCCACGCCGCACTGGGAAGACGCCGCCGGGCGAGAAGATCCACTCCATCGGCTTGCTGAACAGCTGCGACTTCGCCATGAAGCGCACGCGCCGGCGGATGAACGCGCCCGCGAAGAAGTGGTCCATGAAGGATGCGTGGTTCGGCGCGAGGATCACGGCGCCGTCGCTCGGCACGCGCTCGGAGTGGTAGCCGCGCATGCGGAACGCGATCAGCCCCCACAGCACGGTCACGACGCGGACCGCCTCGTAGACCCAGTTCGGCTCTGTCGTGCGCGCGCGCTCGTGGAACTTGTCGAAGTAGTCCTGGTCGCGCGAGTCCTTGTAGACCTGCGCCTTCATTCTCGACAGTCTCGGGTCCTGATCGGCCATCGGCCGGAGCTTACCGCCGCCTGGTGCACGGTGATGCGCCCGACCGGACGTACAATCGCCGTTCGTGTCGAGCGAGCGGACGGCGGAGGACGGGGCACCACGACACGTCGCGCGGCGGCGGCTGATCGCGCTCGGCGTGGTCGCCGGCATCGCGGTCGTCGTCGTGCTGATCGTCAGCGGTGTCCGCGAGATCGCCCGCGGCTACGACCCGCAGGGTGCGACCGTCGAGCACGCGTCGCTCGCGAGCGACGCGCTCGGCGGACGCGAGACCGAGCAGACGCTCGTCACGCCGCGCGGCGGCGGCAGCGGCCGCCCGCTGCTCGTCTTCCTCCACGGCCGCGGCGAGGACGGCAACGACTCGAACCTCTCCGACGAGCTGTTCGCCGCGCTCGCCGCGCTCGGCGACCGCGCGCCCGCGATCGTCTTCCCCGACGGCGGCGAGGCGTCGTACTGGCACGACCGCGACGACGGCGCGTGGGAGCGCTACGTCGTCGAGGAGGCGATCCCCGACGCCGCTCGCCGCCTGCACGCCGACCCCAGACGGGTCGCGATCGGCGGCATCTCGATGGGCGGCTTCGGTGCCTACGCGATCGCACGGCAGCACCCCGGCCGCTTCTGCGCCGTCGGCGGCCACTCGGCCGCGCTGTGGGAGTCCGCCGGCGAGACCGCCCCCGGTGCGTTCGACGACGCCGAGGACTTCGCCCGCCACGACGTGATCGCCGCCGCGCGTGCCGACGCCGCGCCGTGGCGCGGGATGCCGCTGTGGCTCGACGGCGGCGACGAGGACCCCTTCCGCGCCGGCGGCACGGCGCTCGCGCAGGCGCTCAGAGCCGGCGGCGCCGACGTCCGCCACCGCGTCTGGCCCGGCGCGCACGAGGGCGACTACTGGCGCGAGCACATCGACGAGTACCTGCGCTTCTACGCCGGCGCGCTCGCGCGCTGCGGGCGCTGACGCGCGGGCGCGAAGCGCGACGGCGCGCGACGGTGCGTGGCGCGCGGCGCGCTCAGCGGCGCGCGAGGTACACCGCGACGAAGTCCTTCAGCTGCCGCCCGCGGTGGAGGAAGCCCTGGAGCGTCTTGCCGGTCGCGCGGTGCGTCAGCGGCAGCTCGACCTCCTTCACGCGGTAGCCGGCGCGAACGGCGTCGACCGTCATCCCGATCTCCATCCCGAAGCGCGGCGCGAACGGGACGACGGCCGGCAGCAGGTCCGCGCGCAACGCGCGCTGGCCGGAGATCGGCGCGTCGAACGTCTCACCGCAGCGGCGCGCGATCGCCCACCGCGCGAAGCCGACCGCGAGGCCGAAGCCGCCGCCGACGCGCCTGGCGAACGCCGCGACCGCGAGGTCGGCCTCCCCCGCCGCGACGACGTCGACCAGCTGCGCCAGCGCACCGGCGCTCGTCGCCAGATCGCCGTCGCAGAGCAGGATCACGGGCGGGTCGGGCTCGTGCGCGAGCGCCAGCAGGCGCTCCGCGCCGAGCGTCGCCGCGCCGCCCTTGCCGACGTTGCGCTCCGAGCGCGCCACCTCCGCCCCGTGCGCGGCGGCGACCTCGGCGGTGCCGTCGGTCGAGCCGTCGTCGGCGACGACCACGCGCGCGCCCGGGAAGACCTCCTGCAGCGCGGCGAGCGTCGCCGGCAGCCGATCGGCCTCGTCGTGCGCGGCGATCAGCACGACCGGCGGCCGGCGCGAGATCCCGCCGGGCGTCTGGGGCACGTCAGGCATCTGGGGGGAAGGGGCGTGAGGCATCGGCAGCGGCGGCTATTGTGGCGATCCGCGGGGCCGACTGCGGCGCCGATCCCCTTTCGCATTCTTCTAGGAGGTCACTGTGGCTGACGTCGAGGCCCACATCACCGGCACGGTCTGGAGAGTCGAGGTCGAGGTCGGCGACACGATCGACGAGGGCGACACGGTCGTCATCCTCGAGTCGATGAAGATGGAGATGCCCGTCGAGGCCGAGGATCCCGGCACCGTCAAGGAGATCCGCTGCGCCGAGGGGCAGGCGGTCTCCGAGGGCGACACGCTGGTCGTGCTCGAGTAGTGGCCGGTTCGGCCGTGCCCGAGGGCGGGCGGCTGCTCGTCTCCGAGCCGGAGCCCGGCGTTGCGCAGCTGACGATCTCCAACCCCGCCAAGCGCGGCGCGCTCGACGCGCCGCTGCTGCAGGCGCTGACCGCGACGCTCGCCGAACTGGACGCGCGCTGCGTCGTGCTGACGGGCGAGGGCCGCGCGTTCTGCGCCGGCTACGACATCGGCGCGCTCACGAGCGAGGGCTACGACGACAGCGGCGGACACCCGTTCCAGGCCGCGCTCGCCGCCGTCGCCTCCTACCCCTATCCGGTCGTCGCGGCGCTCAACGGCTACGCGATCGGCGGCGGGCTGGAGCTGGCGATCACCTGCGACCTGCGGATCGCCGCCGACGGCGTCCAGCTCGGCATGCCGCCGGCGAAGCTCGGCGTCGTCTACAACCACGGCGGCATCAACCGCTTCGTCACCGCGATCGGCGCCGCCCGCACGCGCGAGCTGTTCCTCACCGGCCGCCGCATCGACGCCGCCGCCGCGGAGCGCTGGGGGCTCGTCAACGAGGTCGTCCCGGCCGAGCGGCTGCCGGCCGCAGCGCTGGAGCTTGCGCGCGAGATCGCCGCCAACGCGCCGCTCTCGCTGCGCGGCAACAAGGCCGCGATCAGCGCGGTCGTCGACGCCGCCGGCGCACTCGACCCCGAGACGGCGGCCGCGCTCGATGCGGCGCGCCGCGAGGCGTTCCTCTCCGACGACCTGCGCGAGGGCCTTGCCGCCTTCGCGGAGAAGCGCCCGCCGGTCTGGCGCGGGCGCTGAGCGGCGGACGGGGCGGCGCGGCCGAGCGGCCGAGCGCGGCGCGGGCTGAGCGCGGCGCGGCTGGGCGCAGCCGGGCGAGTGGCGCGCCCGCGGGCGGGGAAGGACCACCGACGTGAGCGACGCCATCATCGAGCGGCGAGATGCGAGCGGCGACCGCCCGCCGGTCGTCTATCGGCAGGCCGGCGATCGCCACCTGCTGCTCGAGTACGGCGCGATGGAGCTGGACCTCCAGCTCAACTTCCGCGTCCTCGGGCTCGACGCCGCGCTGCGCGGCGCGGCGATCGACGGCGTGCTCGACAGCGGGCCGGGCCTGCGTTCGATCCTCGTCCGCTACGACTCGACGCGGCTCCCGCTCGCCGACCTGATCGCACACCTCGACGCGCTCGATGCAGAGCTGCCGTCGGCGCACGAGCTGGAGATCCCCAGCCGCCGCATCCGCCTCCCGATCGCGTTCGACGACGCCGCGTCGCGCGAGGCGGTGCGGAGATACGCCCGCACCGTCCGCGACGACGCGCCGAACGTCGCCGAGGAGACGAACATCGACTACGTCGTGGCGTACAACGGGCTGCCCGACCGCGAGGCGCTCTACGCCGAGGTGCTGGGAACCGAGTGGTGGAACGCGTTCACCGGCTTCTTCCCAGGGCTGCCGTTCATGTACCCGCTCGACCCGCGTCACGCGCTGTTCGCGCCGAAGTACAACCCGACGCGCACGTGGACGGCGGAGGGCGCGGTCGGGATCGGCGGGCCGTGCGTGGCGATCTACCCGGTCGAGTCGCCCGGCGGCTACCAGCTGTTCGGCCGGACGCTGCCGATCTACGACCTCGCTCGCCGCAACCGCGCGTTCGCGGCGGACCCGATCCTGATCAAGCCGGGCGACCGCGTCGTCTTCGAGCGGGTCGGCGAGGAGGAGCTGCTGCAGGGGTTCGAGGACGTGCGCGCCGACCGCTACAACTACGCGATCGAGGAGTCGCCGTTCGACGTCGAACGCTGGCTGGCGCACTCGGCGTCGGTCGCTGACGAGGCGGACGCGCGGCGGGCCGCGCGCGAGGCGGCGGCCGCGGAGGTGCCCGTCCCGTGAGCGCGCTGCTGGAGATCGTCGACGCCGGCCCGCAGACGACAGTGCAGGACTATCCCGGCCGCCTCGGCCGGCTCGCGGACGGCGTCTCGCAGGCGGGCCCGATGGACCACGTCGCGCTGCGCGCCGCGAACACGCTCGCCGGCAACGACGCCGGCGCCGCGGCGCTCGAGGTCACGCTCGGTGGCCTGCGCGTGCGCTTCCCGGACGCGCGCACGATCGCGGTCTGCGGCGCCGTCGCGCCGGTGACGCTCGACGGCGAGGAGCTGCCGCTCTGGCACGGCGTCGCGGTGGAGGCCGGCCAGGAGCTGCGCATCCGCATGTCGAAGGGACCCGGCTTCCGCCTCTATCTCGCCGTCTCGGGCGGGATCGACGTGCCGCCCGTCTTCGGCTCCCGCTCGACGCACACGCTCGCCGCCCTCGGCGGGCTCGACGGGCGGGCGTTGCGCAAGGGCGACCGTGTGCCGCTCGGCGCGGACGCGCGACCGATCCCGCCGGGCCGCCGTCTGCGCGTGCCCGACTACGTCAGAGCGTGGGAAGTCGAGGTGATGCTCGGACCGCAGGCGGCGCCGGACTTCCTCACCGCCGGCGACGTCGAGCGGCTGACCGCGCGCGCGTGGAACGTCGACGCGGCGTCGAACCGCACCGGCCTGCGGCTGGAGCCGTTCGGCTTCGAGTGGGCGCGCAGCGGCGGCGGCATCGCCGGCGGTCATCCCTCCAACGTGCTCGACGACGGCTACCCGCCCGGCGGCGTGAACATGAACGGCGACACCGCGGTGATCCTCGGGCCGGACGGGCCGACCTCCGGCGGCTTCGTCGTCGTCGCGACGGTCGTCCACGGCGCGCTCTGGAAGCTCGGGCAGGTGCGGCCGGGAGCGGACACGATCCGCTTCGTCCCCGTCACGATCGAGCAGGCGGTCGCGCTCGCGCGCGAGGTCGACGGCTGGGTCGCGCCGGAGGCGGTGAGCGGCGGGTGAGCGGCGGCGCGGCCGGCGGCGGCTCCGGTGACGCGGCGGGCGGCCGCCCGGCGACGCTCGACGTCAACGTCGACATGGGCGAGTCGTTCGGCCGCTGGCGGCTCGGCGACGACGCGGCGATCATGCCGTTCGTCTCCTCCGCGAGCATCGCCTGCGGCTTCCACGCCGGCGACCCGCGGAACATGCGCGAGACGGCCGGCCACGCGGTCGCCCACGGCGTCACGATCGGCGCCCACGTCGGCCTGCCGGACCTGATCGGCTTCGGCCGCCGGAAGATGGCGGTCTCCGCCGAGGAGGTGCGCGACGACACGCTCTATCAGCTCGGCGCGCTGCAGGCGGTCGCACGCGCGGCCGGCGGCCGCGTCGCCTACGTCAAGCCGCACGGCGCGCTCTACGTGCTCTGTGCCGCCGACCCGGCGCTCGCCGGCGGCGTCGCGGAGGCGATCGCCGCGGTCGACCCCACCCTCCCCCTGCTGCTGCTCGCGGACGCCGACCGCGACGTGAGCGCGGCGGTCTCGGCGCACGGCGTGCGGCTCGTGCGCGAGGCGTTCGCCGACCTCGAGTACGAGCCCGGCGGCGCGCTCGTGATCGAGCGCGTCAAGCAGGCGTGGGACCCGGCACGCGTCGCCGAGCGGGCGGTCCGCGTCGCGCGCGAGGGCACGATCGACGCCCGCGACGGCTCGTCCCTCCAGGTCGACGCGGCGACCGTCTGCATCCATGGCGACGGGCCCAACGCCGTCGAGATCGCACGCGCCGTGCGGGCGCGCCTCGACGCGGAGGGCATCGCGGTCGCGCCGTTCGCGGGCTGAGCGGCGCACCCGTGCAGAAACCCGCAACGTGCGGGAAAAGTGCCGTCCGACGGTGTCCATAACGTTGCTCGTGGATCCAACTCGGAGGTACCGCCGTCATGCCGCCGTTGATCACCCGAGATGAAGCGCGTCGCCTTGGCGAGATCGAAGATCGCGCCGGGATCGAGGCGCTGGTCGAACGGGCGTGGCGGGCGCGCGTCGAGCGCTTCGGGGATGCGACGGACATGTGCTCGCTCGTCAACGCGAAGTCGGGCGGCTGCGCTGAGGACTGCGGCTTCTGCGCGCAGTCGAAGTACGCGGAGGCCGACACGCCGCTGCACGCGATGATGGAGCCGGAGCAGATCCTCGAGCACGCGCGCGCCGCGGAGGCCGCCGGTGCGCACCGCTTCTGCATGGTCACGCAGGGCCAGGGGCTCTCCAGACGCGACTTCGACAAGGTCCTCGCGGGCGTGAGGCTGGTCGCCGAGCACACGAACCTCAAGCGCTGCGCCTCGATTGGCCACATGTCGCCGGCGCGCGCGAAGGCACTGAAGGACGCCGGCGTGCAACGCGTCCACCACAACGTCGAGACAGCCGAGTCGTACTACCCGGAGGTGTCGAGCACGGTCCGCTACGAGGGCCGGCTGCGCACGATCGACGCGGTCCGCGACGCCGGGCTGGAGACGTGCGTCGGCGGCATCCTGAACCTCGGCGAGACGCGCGAGCAGCGCGTCGAGATGGCGTTCGAGCTGGCGGCGATCGACCCGACGAGCGTGCCGATCAACCTGCTCAACCCGCGCCCCGGCACGAAGTTCGGCGACCGCGACTTCATGGACCCGTGGGAGGCGGTCAAGTGGATCGCGATCTTCCGCCTGATCCTGCCGGACGCGCTCTTCCGCCTCTGCGGCGGCCGCGTCGAGAACATCGGCGAGCTGCAGGAGATCGCCGTCAAGGCCGGCCTCAACGGCGTGATGATGGGCAACTTCCTGACGACGCTCGGCTCGACGCCCGACGAGGACCGCGCGCTGTTCGAGCGGCACGGCCTCAACGTCGCGCGCCAGCCCGACAACGGCGCCGACCCGCGGCCCGACAACCGCTCCGGCTGGCTCGCGGGCGAGACGCCCGAGCCGGTCGGCGCGCTCCTCGCCGGCGCCGCCGACCCCGCCGCGGAGATAGGCGCGCTTGACGTGCACCTGTGGGACCCGGCCTCCCAGCTCAGATTCCGGCGCAAGCCGACTGTCCCGCCGCGCCCCGACGGCGCGCCCAACCGCGGCCACGGCCGCCCGACACGAGAACACGACGAAGCGGCGCTTGCGGGTGCCGCCGGCGCAGGCCACGGAGGGCCGGAGCGATGATCGAGATCGAGGCACGACTGGACGAGCTGGAGCAGCTCGGGCTCGCGCGCCGCACCCGGCTCGTGAGCGGTCCGCAGGGGCCGCGGGTGGTGCTCGACGGCAAGCCGGTGCTGCTGCTCTGCTCGAACAACTACCTCGGCCTCGCCGACCACCCGGCGGTGCGCGAGGCGGCTGCCGACGCGGCGATGCGCTGGGGCGTCGGCAGCGGAGCGTCACGGCTCGTCTCCGGGACGATGACGATCCACCGGCGGCTGGAGGAGCGGCTCGCGTCGTTCGAGCGCCGCCAGGCGGCGCTGCTGTTCGGCTCCGGTTACCTCGCGAACGTCGGCGTCGTCTCCTCGCTCGCGCGTGCCGGCGACGTCGTCTTCTCCGACGAGCTGAACCATGCCTCGATCGTCGACGGCTGCCGGCTCTCGCGCGCGGACGTCTTCATCTACGAGCACGGCGACGTCGAGCACCTCGAATGGGGCCTGCGCGAGGCCGACGGCCGTGGCGCGCTGATCGTCACCGACGGCGTCTTCTCGATGGACGGCGACGTCGCGCCGCTGCCCGAGCTGGTCGACCTCGCGCAGCGCTACGACGTGCGGCTCGTGGTCGACGAGGCGCACGGCACCGGCACGCTCGGCCCCGGCGGGCGCGGCGCGGTCGCCGACGCCGGCGTCGAGGACGAGGTCGACGTGATCGTCGGCACGCTCGGGAAGGCGCTCGGCTCCTACGGCGCGTATGTCGCCTGCGACCTGCAGATGGCGCGCTATCTGACGAACGCCGCCCGCGCGCTGATCTACTCGACCGCGCCGGCCCCGCCGGCGGTCGCCGGCGCGCTCGCGGCCCTCTCGCTGCTGGAAGAGCAGCCGCGCCGCGTCGAGAAGCTGCAGGCGAACGCGGCGCTGCTGCGCAGCGAGCTGGCCGGGCAGGGCTTCGAGGTCTCCGGCGGCGCCTGCACGCCGATCGTCCCGCTCGTGCTCGGCGATGCGGCGGTCGCGCTGAGGACCTGCGAGAAGGCGCTCGAACGCGGCGTCTTCGCGCAGGCGATCCGCCCGCCGACGGTGCCGTCCGGCACCTCCCGCCTGCGGCTGACCGTGATGGCGTCGCACTCCAAGAGCGAGCTGCGCGACGCCGCTCGCGCGCTCGCGCAGGCCGCGAAGGCGGCCGGCGTGCAGCCCGAGGAGCTGCATCCGCCGCAGGCGCAGCATGTCGCCGAGAGCGCGCCCGTCGCCGGCGCCGCGGTCGTTGCGGGCCGGCGCGCACCGCGCGACGCGCGGCACGCCGCGCTGTGGGACGACGGCGAGGGCGACCTGTGGGTCGAGCGACGCCGGCCGGCGGCTGCCGCCGGCGGGGCTGCGAGCGGGGCGTCGCGCGGCGCGCAGGACGGCGCCGGCCAGCCGCCATTCGACGCCGAGACCGACGGTCCGCCGCCGCCGCGCGCGGGCCGCACCGCCGCGCAGGCGCAGGGGATCTTCGACGTCGAGGCGCCGGGCACGCTCGTCGAGCACGCGGCGTGACCGCCGCGCGGCGCCCGGTCCGCACCGCCGATCACGTGCCGCACGCCGCACGCCGGCCGCTCCCCGCCGGCGGCGGCGCGCCGGCCTCGCGCACGCTGCTTCCCGCCGGCGGCGCGCCGCTCGCGCACACGCTCCTCGCCGCCGGCGGCGGCGCGCCGGCGTCGCACGGCTGATCCCGCGCGATGCGCGGCTGCTTCGTCACCGGAACGGACACCGGCGTCGGCAAGACCGTCGTCGCGGCGGCGATCGTCGCCGCTCTGCGGGCGCGCGGCGACGCGTCGGTCACGGCCTTCAAGCCGGTCGTCACCGGCACCGACGAGCCGCCCGATCGCGACTGGCCGCCCGACCACGTGCTGCTCGCCCGCACCGCCGGGACGACGCCGGAGGCCGTCTCCCCCTTCACGTTCGGCCCCGCGGTCTCGCCTCACCTCGCCGCCGAGCTGGCCAGACGGCCGCTCGATCCGCGGGCCCTGCGCGCCGCCTTCGCGACCGCCGCGGCGCGCGCGGAGATCGTCGTCGCCGAGGGCGTCGGCGGGCTGCTCGTCCCGCTCGCCGCCGACTACCTCGTGCGCGACTTCGCGCGCGACGCCGGCCTGCCGCTCGTGATCGCCGCACGTCCCGGGCTCGGCACGATCAACCACACGCTGCTGACGATCGACGCAGCGCGCGCCGCCGGGCTGACGGTCGCGGGCGTCGCGATCACGCCGTGGCCGTCGGCCCCGGGCGTGATCGAGGCCGACAACCGCGCGACGATCGCCCGCCTCGGCGACGTCGGCGTCGCCACCCTCCCGGCGCTGCCGCGCGCCGACGTCGCGCTGCTCGCCGCCGCCGGCGCGACTCTCCCGCTCGATCGCTGGATCGGAGCCGCGGCGAGCTGAACGACGCGCGCCCGGCTGGGGATGCCGGGCGCGCGCTGAGAGGAGAGACGTCTCGTGGGGGAAGTTGGACGGAGCGGGTTCGGCCGGTGGCCTGCGCCCACCCCGTGGTCTGCATCCACTCATCCGCTCCTGAGGCGTACCTCAGCGCTTCCTAAGCAGCGCATAAGTGCGCCAGCTTCGTTACGCGGCCGTCACGACCTGTTACGTCGATGTACCATGCTGGCGATGTCTCCGACGCTCTCCCTGACCGCCGTCTCGCTGTGGCGCTGGGACGCCGAACGCGGACGCGAGCGCCACCTGCTGCGCGACGTCGACTGGACCGTCCGCCCCGGCGAGCACTGGGCGCTGCTCGGAGCCAACGGCGCCGGCAAGACGACGCTGATGAACATCGCCGGCGCCGTCGCCCACCCGAGTGACGGCACGGTCGACGTGCTCGGGCAGCGGCTCGGCCGCGTCGACCTGCGCGAGCTGCGCGAGCGGATCGGCCTCGTCGAGGCGCGCACCGGCCGCGCGTTCAGGGGCCGCATGACCGCCGCCGACGTCGTCCTGACCGGTGCGACCGGATCGATCGCGCTCCAGCGCCACCGGCTCGACTCCGACGATTGCGCACGCGCGGCCGCGCTGCTGGCGCGATTCGGCTGCGCGGCGCTTGCAGATCGCCCGTACGACGCCTGCTCCCAGGGCGAGCGCCAGCGCGTCCTGCTCGCCCGCGCACTGATGCGGCGGCCGTCGCTGCTGCTGCTCGACGAGCCCGCGACCGGCCTCGACCTGCCCGGGCGCGAAGCGCTGCTGGCCGCGGTCGCGACGATCGCCGAGCAGGAGCCGGAGACCGCGACCGTCACCGTCACCCACCACGTCGAGGAGCTGCCCTCCTCGACGACCCACGCGCTGCTGCTGCGCGACGGCGTCGCGATCGCCGCCGGCCCGGCGCACGAGACGATCCGCGGCGACCTGCTGTCCGCCTGCTTCGGCACGCCCGTCCGCGTCGACCGCGTCGGCGGCCGCTGGCTCGCGCGAGCGGAGGCGGCGTGGTGAGCGCACAGCTGACCGACGGCGAGGCACTGCGCCGCGCCCGCGACGCGATCGAGGAGCACGGCTGGGAGGCCGTCACGATGGAGCAGCTCGCAGCCGCGCTCGGCGTCTCGCGGATGACGCTGCACCGCCGCGGCGTCCGCCGCGAGCACGTCCTGCGCGCGCTCGGCGCGCTGCTCCAGGACGACTATCGGCGCGCGCTGTGGCCGGCGCTGACGGCCGCCGGCAGCGGGCGCGAGCGGCTGGAGTCGGGACTGCGCGGGCTGTGCGGCGTGACCGAGGCGAACCTCGCGCTGCTCGCCGCGCTCGACAGCGCCGAGCGCGACGAGATCTTCCACGCCGACGGCGAGCAGGTGCTCACGCACGCGGTCTTCACCGAGCCGCTGCAGGCGCTCCTGCGCGACGGCGTCGCCGACGGCACGCTCGCGCTCGATCCCGGCGACTCCGTGGAGGAGGTCGCGACCGTGCTGTTCAACCTGCTCGCGTGGACGTACCGCCACCTGCGTCTCGCGCACCGCTGGCCGCCGGCGCGGGCGGCGCAGGCGGTGACGCGACGGGCGGTGCGGAGCGTGGCGGCGTAGCGGCGCCCGCCGGCAGGTCCTCGGCGCAGGCCGCCTCGGCAGGCAGCTCCAGCCGCAGCAATGCGCCGCCGCCCGGCGCCACCGCCGCGCTCGCGCCGCCGCCGTGCAGCTCGGCCACCTGCCGCACGATCGCGAGGCCGAGACCGGAGCCCGGCATCCCGCGCGCGCCGGGCGCGCGGTAGAAGCGCTCGAACACGTGCGGCAGGTCCTCGGCCGCGATCCCGGGACCGTGGTCGCGCACGCTCAGGAACGCACGCCGCTCCGCCTCGTCCAGCTCCAGCGCGACCGCAACCTCCGCACCGGGCGGGCTCCACTTCGCCGCGTTGTCGAGCAGGTTCGTGACGGCGCGGTCGAGCCGCGACGGCACGCCCCGCGCGAGGCACGGGACCAGCTCCGCGGCGAACAGCGGCGCACCGGCTCGCCGCCGCGCGCGCTCGACCGCCGCCGCCACGAGCTGGTCGAGCCGCACGTCCTCGACGCTCGCCTCCGGCTCCTCCTCGCGCGCCAGCTCGACGAGGTCGCCGACGAGGCCCGCCAGCTCGTCGAGCTGCTCGACGACGTCGGCCAGCAGCCGGCGCCGCTCCTCCTCCGGCAGCGTCGCCGGCAGCGCCAGCACCTCGATGTTCGTGCGCAGGCTCGTGAGCGGCGTACGCAGCTCGTGCGATGCGTCGGCGACGAGCTGGCGCTGGCGGCCGACCGACGCCTCCAGCGCCGACAGCATCACGTTGAAGCTGCGCGCGAGACGGCCGATCTCGTCCTCGTCCGCCCCGGGACGGTGCGCGGCGACGTCGATCCGCCGCGACAGGTCGCCGGTCTCCCCGACGTGCTCGACGGCGCTCGTCAGCCGCCCGACGGGCCGCAGCGCGGTCCGCGCGACGACGCGCCCCAGCGCGGCCGCGAGCGCGATCCCGCCGGCGCTGACGAAGACGAGCACGAGCGCGAGGCGGTCGAGCGTGCGGTCGATCTCGGTCAGCGGCCGCGCGATCTGCAGCGCGAAGCCGGGGAAGCGCGCCGTCGCGGTCGTGTAGAGCCGCACCGCCGTGCCGTCGACCGTCGCGTCGGAGAAGAACGCGTCCCGGCCGCCCGACGCGACCGCGCGCGTCGCGGCGGTGACGGGCAGGTCGGCGGCGCCGCTGCCGGGCAGCGGCCAGAGGCGTTCGCCGTCGGCTCCGATCACCGCGACGTAGGCGGTCTCGAGCCCGAGCGCGTCCTTCGGCACGATCACCCGCTGGTGCAACGTGCCCGGTGCTCCCGGGCCGTCCGGTCGCGCGACACGGGGCTGGTCGGGGCCGCCCGGAGCGCCCGGCGCGTCTGGCCCGCCGCGCGCGGCCCCGCCGCCGAGCGGGCTGTCGCCGAGCGCGATCCGCACGTTCGACTCCGTGCCGCCGGCCGCGCGCAGCTCGTCGTCGAGGCGCCCGCGCAGCTCGCCGCGCACGACGACGTAGACGATCCCCGACGCGAGCACGATCGCGACGGCGACCGCGGCGGCCGCGACCAGCGCGAACCGCCGGCGCAGCGTCATCGCTCGCGCAGGACGTAGCCGACGCCGCGGACCGTGTGGATCAGCCGCGGCTCGTCGCCGGCCTCGGTCTTGCGGCGCAGGTAGCCGACGTAGACCTCCAGCGAGTTCGACGTCGAGCCGAAGTCGTAGCCCCACACGTGCTCGAAGATCACGCTGCGGGGGAGCACCTGGCGCGGATGGCGGAGCAGCAGCTCCAGCAGCAGGAACTCCGTCCGCGTCAGCTCGATCTCCCGCTCGCCGCGACGCACCTCGTGCGCGGCCTGGTCGAGCACGAGGTCGCCGAAGCGCAGCCGATCGTGCTCGTCGGCGCCGGCGCGGCGCAGCAGCGCGCGCAGCCGCGCCGACAGCTCCTCCAGCGCGAACGGCTTGACGAGGTAGTCGTCGGCGCCGGCGTCGAGGCCGCTCACGCGGTCCGCGATGCGGTCGCGCGCGGTCAGCATCAGGACCGGCGTGCGGTCGCCCGCGGCGCGCAGCCGCCGGCAGACCTCGACCCCGCCGACCTGCGGCATCAGCAGGTCGAGCACGACAGCGTCTGGCGCGACGCCCGCGAGCGCGTCGAGCGCCTCCTGCCCGTCCGCCGCGAGGGCGACCTCGTAGCCGTCGAGCCGCAGCGCCCGCTCGAGCGCCGTCCGCACCGCCGGCTCGTCGTCGACGACGAGGATCCGCATCGGCTCACGATGCCCCGGGAAGCTGAACGAGGCATAAGAGCCGGCTGTGAGCCGGCTGGGAACGGACCTCGAGTAGGCGCGTCGGCGTCTAGGAGGCTCGTCCACTCCGCTCAAGGCCGGCGGTTCCCGCGCCGATTGCCGGGCCATGTCCCGACGCCTGCTCCTCCCCCTGCTCGCAGCGCTCGCGCTCGTCCTCACCGGCGCGCCCGCCGCGCTCGCCGCAGCCGCCCCCGCCGCGGGCGGCGGGCCATCGGCTCGCATCGCCGAAGATGACGCCGGCGACCTCACGGCGGACGCGCCCGACGACGGTGGGGCCGACGACGGCTGCGCCGAGGACGCCGACGGCGAGCTGGTCTGCGATGACGACTGGGCGGAGGGCGACGACGACGGCGACGTCACCGAGCTCTGCGACGACGACTGGTCCGACGACGAGGACGGCGCGGGGGACGACGACGCCGAGATCGCGACCGACGACGACTGCGCCGAGCAGCAGGACGGCGCTGCACCGCGCGTCGCCGCGCTCCGCGCGACCGTCGCCGGAGCCGGCCGCAGAGCACGCGTGCGCGTCGCCTTCAGACTCGACCGCGCCGGCAAGGTGCGCCTGACGCTGGAGCGCGTCGCGACCGGAGCGAGCGCGAGCAGAGCCCGCAAGCGCTGCGCCGGCACCGCCGGGACGCGTGCCGGCAAGAGCCGCAAGGGCTGCGGCGTGGCGCTCCGCGGCAGCGTGGACGTCGACGGCCGCAGCGGTGCGAACAGCACCGAGCTGCCGCGTCGCTGGAACGGCCGTTCGCTCGCGCCGGGCAGCTACCGGCTCACCGCCACGCCGGCGCGGCGCGGCGGAGCGAGCGCGACGACGACGTTCAGCATCGCCGCCGCCGCGAAGCGCTGAGCAGGGCCGAGCGGCGGGGCTGAGCGCGGTCGTGTGCGACCGCGCCGCCAACCTCGCTACTTTCCGGTACCGCCCCCGTTTCCAAAGGTGCAGGGGAACGCACCCAAGGGGACGTGCAGTGAGGTCGACGGTCAATCTGGCAGTGCTCGGACTCGTGATCGAGCGTCCGAGCTATGGGTATGAGCTCAGCCAACGCTTCGGGCGTCGCTTCGGCGACCTCTTCGCTGTCGGCCGCTCGCACATCTACGCTGCGCTCGACAGCCTGCAGCGCGACAGCCTGATCGAGCCGCTGCCGCGGCCGCAGCCGGTCGGCCGCCGTCCGCGGCAGCCGCGGGTCCACTACCGCGTCACCGCCGACGGCGCCCGCACCTACCGCGAGTGGGTCGCCGAGCAGCTGCGGGAGAACACGCAGCGGTCGCAGATGCTGGCGCGGCTCGCCGTGGTCGGCGCCGGGCAGACCGAGACGATCGACCTGCTGCTGGCCGGCTACGAGCTCGCGGCGCGCAACGGCGGCGCCGCGACGGCCGGCGACGGCGACGGCGAGGCGAACGGCGACGCGGCGGAGCGGCTCGTGCTGCGGCTGCTGGAGGAGGAGCGGCGCGTCATGCGCGAGGCGCAGCAGAAGTGGATGGCGTTCGCTCGGCGCGAGCTGGCGGCGTTCGACGACGACGGGAGCTGAGCCGCGGCCGCCCGCCGCTCAGCGCTCGCCGCTCGCGGCGACCTCGACGATCGAGGCGTCGATCAGCCACTCGACCGGCGCGACGTCGTCGGTGTAGACCTTGCCGCCCGCGAGTCGCGGCCCGATCTGGTCGGCGGTCGCGCGCGCGATAGGCTGCAGGTCACGGTGGAGATCGGGCACGGCGGCGCGCAGCGCGGCCGGCGAGACCTGGGCGTCGGTCGCCATCGCGATCGTGTTGACGTCCTGGCTCGGGTCGCGTACGACCGTCGAGAAGACGTCGGCCATCGTCGCGGTCAGGACCTCCTCCAGCGCGGTCGAGGACTCCGGATGGCCGATGTTGACGAGCACCACGCCGCCCGGGTTGAGGTGCTCCTTGACGAGCTGGAAGAACTCGCGCGTGGCGAGATGGAACGGCACGTATGGCTGGCGGTATGCGTCGACGAAGATCGCGTCGAAGCGCTTGTCGCTCGCGCGCAGCCAGGGGCGGCCGTCGGCGGTGTGGAGTCTGACGTTCGGCGCGTCGCGCTCGTTGAGGTCGAACAGCGAGCGGGCGATCTCGTTCAGCTCGCCGTCGATCTCGACGCCGTCCACCTTCGTGTCCGGGAAGTAGTGGCCGTACTGGCGCGCGACGGTTCCGGCGGCGTTGCCGAGGATCGCGACCGATCTCAGCGGTCTGGCGTCCGGCCGGGCGGCGAACGGCAGCGTCAGGAACTCGTCCCAGTAGTTGCCGGTGATCCATCTGCCCGGCTCGAAGACCGAGTGCACCGCCTGCCCCTCGTTCAGCTCCAGCCGCCGTTCGCCGTCGTCGTCCTCGATCACGACGGCGTACTGGTAGAGCGTCTCCTTCTCCCAGATCACCTTGCCGTTCTCGACCGCCTTGACGGTGCCGACCGGCAGCGCGAGCAGGACAGCGATCAGGATCGGCGCCGGCGCGAAGCGGCGCCCGAGCGCGATCGTCGCAACGATCGCCAGCGCGAGCGCGAACAGCAGGAACGTGCGGCGCGTGCCGAGGAACGGGATCAGCACGAGCGAGCTGATGAACGTGCCGAACAGCGACCCGAGCGTCGAGATCGCGTAGAGGCGGCCGGTGACGCGCCCGGCCTCGTCGACGCTGCGGATCGCCAGCTTCACGACGTACGGCGAGATCGTGCCGAGCAGCAGCATCGGCACCGCGAGCAGCACCAGGACGGCGACGAGCGAGCCGACGAAGGCGCCCGCCGAGACCGAGTTGAGCGCGTCGACCGACACGCGCAGGAACGGCCGCGCGACGAACGGCAGCAGCGCGAACAGCGACGCGGCCGCGAGGATGATGTACGCGAGGTGTCTGAGGTCCGGATCGCGGTCGGCGAGCTTGCCGCCGAGCCAGTAGCCGACCGACAGCGCAACCAGCACGATGCCGATCGTGTTCGCCCAGATCAGCGTCGAGTCGCCGAACCACGGCGCCATCAGGCGCGCGGCGGCGATCTCGCCTCCGAGCGAGGCGGCGCCACCGACGAAGGTGAGGGCGTAGATGCGGCGGACGGGCACGGGCGCAGACAGCGTAGATGAGCGGCGTCTCAGGCTGGATCCTCACCGAGCACGGCGCCGATCTGCGCGGCCACCCGCGCCGGCCGCCAGACCACGTCGGCGTACGTGAAGCGCAGCACGCGCCAGCCCGCCTGCGTGAGCGCGTTGGACTTCGCGCGGTCGCGCTGGAACGCGTCGCGCGTGCGGTGCGTCTCCCAACCGTCCAGCTCGACCGCCAGCCGCTGCCGCGCCCACACGGCGTCGACCTCGAATCTCTCGACGGCGGCGTTCAGGCTCGCAGGCGGCAGCTCGCCCTCGGCGACGAGCGCGCGGAAGCGCTCCTCCAGCTCCTGCCGCGTGAGCTGGACGCCGCTCTCGGCCAGCCGTTCGAGCGCCGCGCGCAGCGCCGCGTGCCCGCCACCCCGGCGCGTCCGCAGCCGCTCCGCGTTCCGCTCGATCGCGCGCAGATCGAAGACTCTCCGCCGCTCCGCCTCGTTGAGCGCCGCCAACAGCTGGTGCGGCTGGACGACGCTCGCGAGATCGACCAGCGTGCGCGCGACCGAGGTGACGGGGATGCCGGCGCGGGTGGTCGTGTCGGCGGGATCGAGCGTCCGCGTGCGATGGACGCGGACGCCGCGCGCGACCCGCCCCCTACCCGTCGTCGTGACGTCGATCGCGCCGTCGTGCGGTGGTCGCACGCCGTGCAGTGCCGCGGCGTCGCGGTGGCTCAGGACGGCGCCGGGGACAGCCAGCACCGCCGCCATCCACCGCCCTTCCCGCCGCAGGCGGACATGCCCGACGGCGTAGACGCCGCGGTGCAGCCGCAGCAGGTGGCCGGAGCCGGTCCGGTCCCGCACCATCGTGTCGCTCCAGCCGGTGTGGCGGAGCTGCCGCCGGGACACGACGCCATGTTGGTCGTGTGCGAGACGGGCCACGTCTCGATGTGTGTCGCGTTCTGGGTCCATGAGACCCAGAGCGCCGCGCACATCCGAGTTCGCCCCTCGCGGGGCGGCCCTCGCCGGGGCGGCGGGCTCAGTCCTCGTAGGGGACGAAGTCGCGCTTGCGCGCGCCGCAGACGGGGCAGAACCACGTCTCCGGGATGTCTTCGAACGCGGTTCCGGGCGGGATGCCGCCGTCGGGATCGCCGTCTTCGGGGTCGTAGATGAACCCGCAGGACTCGCAGATCCACTTCTGAGAGGTCTGTGTTGCGCTCATGGCGACACGGTACCGCGCAATCGGTAGGGTGCGACGCATGGAGCCGCACCCCGGTCTCGGACCCGGCGAAGAGGTCAACGCCGGCGCCGCCACTGCCCCGCGCGTCGCCGCGAGCGTGATCGTCGTGCGCGGCGGCGACAGCGGGCTGGAGGTGCTGCTGGTGCGGCGCAACCCGGCCGCGCGCTTCATGGGCGGCGTGTGGGTCTTCCCCGGTGGCGCGGTCGATCCCGAGGACCGGCTCGAGTCCGGACCGGAAGGCCTCGACCATGCGCTCCGCGTCGCAGCGCTGCGCGAGGTCGCCGAGGAGGCCGGCATCCAGCTCGGCGGCGAGCTGCTGCTCCCCTTCTCGCGCTGGATCACCCCGCGCCACCTGATGACGCGCTTCGACACCTGGTTCTTCGTTACGCCGGCGCCGTACAGCGCCGAGCCGCAGGTCGACGGCGAGGAGTGCGTCGCGGCGCAGTGGGCGACGCCCGCCAACGCGCTCGCCGCGCACCGCTCCGGCCAGCTGCCGCTCGTCTTCCCGACGATCAAGCACCTCGAGCAGCTGCAGGCGTACAGCAGCGCCGACCAGCTGATCGAGCACGCCTACGAGCAGGAGATCGTCCCGATCGAGCCGCGCATCGTGATGGTCAGAGACCAGCCGCGCGTGCTGCTCCCGGGCGACGCGGGCTACGAGGCCGCCGGCCAGCAGAGGACCGGCTAGTACCCGGGCGATGGCGGACGCGGGCATCACGGTCGCCGTCACCGGCCCCACGGGGGACGTCGGGCGCGCGTTCATGCGCGCGCTGGAGCGCAGCCGTGACGTGACCGCGGTCCGCGCGCTCGGCCGCCGCGAGATCGACCCGGCGAGCGAGGGCTGGAAGAAGACCGAGTACCTGCGCGGCAGCGTGCTCGACCGCGACGCCGTCGACGAGCTGGTCGCCGGCGCCGACGTCGTCGTCCACCTCGCCTTCGCGATCATGGGCGCCAGCGGCGCGGACGGCAACGAGGTCAACCTCGACGGCTCGCGCAACGTCTTCGGCGCCGCCGTGCGCGCCGGCGCCAGACGGCTCGTCTACACCTCGTCGGTCGCCGCCTACGGCTTTCACGACGACAACCCGCCGCTGCTGACCGAGAACGTCCGCCCGCGCGGGACCGACGCGCACTCCTACTCGAAGGCGAAGGCAGCGGTCGAACGGCTGCTGTCGGAGATGACGATCGGGACGCACACCGACGTCTACACGTTCCGCCCGTGCATCGTCGCCGGCCCCGACGCGCTGATGTTCATCGGCTCGATCCCGTACGTCCAGCTCGGCGACAAGATGCCGTCGGCGCTGTGGCGGCTGCTCGAAGCGGTGCCGGTGCTCAAGCCGGTGATCCCCGACAACGGGATCTCGTTCCAGCTCGTCCACCACGACGACGTCGCCGCCGCCCTGCGCGCCGCGACGCTCGGCAGAGGCAGACCCGGCGTCTACAACCTCGCCGCGCCCGGCACGCTGACGATGCGCGACCTCGCCGAGGACCTCGGCTGGTACGCGATCCCGGTGCCGGAGCTGGCGGTCGACGTCGCCGCCGAGGTCGCGGCGCGGCTGCCGTTCATCCCCGAGGACGCGCAGTGGCTCAACGCGCTGCGCGTGCCGATGCTGATGGACACCGCGAAGGCGCAGAGAGAGCTGAGATGGCGCCCGAGATACGGCGTCCGCGAGACCCTGCGCGCGACGATCGCCGAAGCGCGCGCCTCGCAGCTGCTGCGCTAGCGTCCTCCCCATGGCCCATCCGACTCGCACCGCGCTCGGCACCTGGAGCGGCGGCCGCTTCATGCACTTCGGCGAGCCGCTCGACGACGAGCGCCTCATCGCGCTGCTGCGCCCGGACCCGATCGGCAGACCCGGCGCGGGGATCCACACGGTCCTGACGGCCGACACGTACGGCAGCGGCGACGCCGACCGCATGGTCGCGCAGGCGCTTCAGGGGATCGACCGCGACGACTACGTGCTCGTCGGCGCCGTCGGCCACGACTTCTACGACGGCGAGCGCGAGGGCGCGAAGGGCTTCCCGCGCTTCACCGACCCGCGCCTGCGCGGCCCCGACGACTACGCGTCGTACCTGCGCCGCGCGACGGAGGCGTCGCTGGAGCGCTGCGGCGTCGACCGCTTCGACCTGCTGCTGCTGCACAACCCCGACCGCACCGGCTATACGAGCGAGGTCGTGTGGGACGGGATGGCGGCGCTGCGCGACGCCGGTCTGACCGACCTGATCGGCGTCGCCCCCGGCCCGGCGAACGGCTTCACGCTCGACGTGATCGACTGCTTCGAGCGTTTCGGCGACCGGATCGACTGGGCGATGGTGATCCTCAATCCGCTCGAACCGTGGCCCGGCGAGCTGGTGCTGCCGGCGGCGGTCAGACACGACGTGCAGCTGATCACGCGCGTGGTCGACTACGGCGGGCTGTTCGGCGGCGACCTGCGCGACCCCGGCACGCTCGGCGCGCGCGACCACCGCAAGTTCCGCCCGGCCGGCTGGGTCGAGCGCGGGCTGGAGCGGATCGCACGGATGGAGGCGATCGCCGACCGCCACGGGCTCACGCCGCTCCAGCTCGCCTGCCAGTGGAACCTCGCGCACGCACCGGTCCGCTGCGTCGTCCCGACGCTGGTGCAGGAGGCCGGGCCGGACGCGAAGCCGGTCGAGGACAAGCGTGCCGAGCTGGCCGCGCTGCCGGCCGAGCTGCTGCTGAGCGCCGCCGAGGTCGACGAGCTGCGCGCGATCGGCGACAACACGGGCACGATGGCGCTGAAGGGCGCCGCCGTCGACCACGAGGGCGAGGCGAAGCCCGACCGCTGGAAGATCGACGCGCCGCTGAGCGAGCTGGCCGCGCGCTGGGCGATCGACCCGGCGAGGGATCTGGCGCAGCGCGCGTAGCGCGTAGCCGCAGCAGCCAGCCGCTAGGTCGTCTCCCCCTCGATCACGTGCATCACGGCGTTGATCAGCGCGAGGTGCGTGAACGCCTGCGGGTAGTTGCCGAGCTGCCGCCCACTGTGCGGGTCCAGCTCCTCCGCGAACAGGTAGAGCTTCGAGGCGCCCGCCAGCAGCCGCTCCAGCAGCGTCACCGCGCGGCGATGGTCGCCTATCTCCTCCAGCGCCGCGACGAGCCAGAACGAGCAAATCAGGAACGTCCCCTCCTCGCCTGAGAGGCCGTCGTCGGTCTCCTCGGTGCGGTAGCGCAGCACGAAGCCGTGGTCGGTCAGGTCGCGCGCGATCGCGCGCACGGTTCTCTCGACGCGCTCGTCCTCGGGACCGAGGAAGCGCACGAGCGGGACCAGCAGCGTCGAGGCGTCGAGCGCGTCGGTGTCGTAGTGCTGGCGGAAGACGCCGTCGCGGACGCCGTGCTCGAGGATGTCCGCCTTGATCTGGTCGGCGACCGCCTGCCACTCGCCCGCCAGCTCCGGCTCGCCGTGGATCTCCGCCAGCCGCGCGCCGCGGTCGAGCGCGACCCAGCACATCAGCTTCGAGGAGACATAGTGCTTCGGCTCGCCGCGCGCCTCCCAGATCCCCTGGTCGGGCTCGTCCCAGACCTCGATCGCGCAGCGAACCTGCGCCTCGAGCACCGGCCACAGCCGCTGCGGCAGCCGGCCGCCGACCTTCGTGTGCAGGTAGACCGAGTCGAGCACCGCGCCGTAGACGTCGTTCTGGCGCTGGTCGAAGGCGCCGTTGCCGATCCGCACCGGCCGCGCGCCGTCGTAGCCGGTGAGGTGGTCGAGCGTCCGCTCGGTCAGCTCCTTCTCGCCGTCGATGCCGTACATGATCTGCAGCGAGCCGTCCGGGTTGCGCGGCACGTCGGCGACGAACTGCATGAAGTCGTCCGCCTCCCAGTCGAGCCCGAGCGCGTGCAGCCCCCACAGCGTGAACGTCGCGTCGCGCATCCACGTGTAGCGGTAGTCCCAGTTGCGCTCGCCGCCGGGCGTCTCCGGCAGCGACGTCGTCAGCGCGGCGACCATCGCCCCGGTCGGCGCGTACGTCAGCCCCTTCAGCACCAGCGCCGAGCGCTGCAGGTAGACGCGCCACGGATGGTCGGGGAAGTGGCCGTCGTCGAGCCAGTCGCGCCAGAAGTGCGACGTGCGCTCCAGCATCGCCGTCGCCTCCGCCGCGTCCTGCGGCGCGCGCAGGCCCTGTCCCCACGACAGCGCGACGAAGCGCGTCTCGCCCTCCCGCAGCGTGTGGCGCGCACGAGCGCGATTGCCCTCGATCCCGATCCGCAGGTCGCTCGTCAGCCGCAGCGAGGCGGTGTGGTGGTGGGCGTCGACGGCGTCGTAGCCGTCGCCGACGACCGTCCACTCGGCCGGCTCACGCGCGTAGTCGAACATCGGCTCGCAGACCATCTCGATCTGCACGCTGCCCTGGATGCACTCGATCGTCCGCACCAGCATGTGCTCGGCGTCGTCGTCGGTCGGCGGCCGCGTCCGCGTCGTGACCGCGCTGTTGTCGTCGCTCCACGGGCCGATCGCGAGCGCGTCGCGCACGATCACCCAGCCCGACTGGGTCATCCACGTCGTCTCGACGATGTTCGTGCCGGGCTCGTAGCGACGCGCACCGGGGACGGTCGTGCCGTACGGGCCGAGCCGGAAGCCGCCGGCGCCGCGGTCCAGCAGCGCTCCGAAGATGCTCGGCGAGTCGAAGCGCGGCGCGCACAGCCACTCGATCGTGCCGTCGGGCGCCATCAGCGCGCCGGTGTGGCAGTCGGACAGGAACGCGTAGTCGCCGATCGGCGGGAACGGCGAGCTGGCGGGCGCTCTGCGGCGGCTGCTCGCGTTCGCGCGCGGCTTGGAGCGGGCGGACGGACGCGTCGCGCGCCGGCCTCTTCTCGGGGCGGCCCTCTCGCTCATCCGCTCCTGCTCCTCTCGCTCGGATCCGTCTGGCGGTCAGAGCATGCTGTCACGCTGATGGACGTTCCGCCATTCGAGCCCCGTCCGCAGTCCGCGCAGCTGCTCCGCGGCCGGCGCGCGCTCGTGACCGGCGCCGACTCCGGCATCGGCCAGGGGATCGCGTACGAGCTGGCCGCGCACGGCGCCGCGGTCGCGATCGACCACGTCGGCACGCCGGACGTCGCCACGGCGATGGCGGAGCAGATCGGGCGCGGCGGCGGTGACGCGTTCGCGCTGGCGATGGACGTCAGCGACGAGCGATCCGTCGAGGACGGCTTCGCGCGCGCCGCCGAGCGGCTCGGCGGGCTCGACCTGCTCGTCAACAACGCCGGCGTCGAGAAGCAGTATCCGCTCGTCGAGATGCCGTTCGCCGAGTGGCAGCGCGTGCTCGCCGTCAACCTCACCGGCGTCTTCCTCTGCTCGCGCGCGGCGGCGCGGCTGATGACCGCCGACGGCGCCTCCGGTCCTCGCGCGATCGTCAATCTCTCCTCCGTCCACGAGCTGATCCCGTGGGAGGGCTTCTCGCACTACAGCGCGACGAAGGGCGGCGTGAAGCTGTTCGCGCAATCGATCGCGAAGGAGCTGGCGCCGCACGGCGTGCGCGTCGTCAGCGTCGCGCCGGGCGCGATCGAGACGCCGATCAACGCCGGCGTGCTCGCCGACCCCGCGGCTCGCCAGGCCGTCGAGGACCAGATCCCGCTCGGCCGCTGGGGCACGGTCGGCGACGTCGCCGCCGCCGTCGCCTGGGTCGCCTCCGAGCAGGCCGCCTACGTCACCGGCTCGACGCTGTTCGTCGACGGCGGGATGACGACGTATCCGAGATTCGTGTGAGAGAGCGGAAGAGCGAGCCGCTAGGCGAGTTCTTCCAGTGTGCAGCAAGCGCGCAGCGCGCAGCTAAACACTGTTCCAGAAGTCGAGGCCGAGGTTGCTCAGCAGGTTCTGCGCCTCGATGTTGAGGCGGAAGAACTCGCCCGTCCAGATCAGGATCCCCATCGCGATCAGGACGACGCCGCCGGTCCCGATCACCGCGCCGTAGTGGCGCTTGACGAACGCGAACGCCGTCGTCATGCGCCCGAACGCGATCGACGTCAGCAGGAACGGGATCGCCAGCCCGGCCGAGTAGAAGGCGAGCAGCAGCGCGCCGCGCCCGGCCGAGTCCGACAGCGCCGCCGCGGACAAGATCGCGCCGAGCGTCGGGCCGATGCACGGCGTCCAGGCGATCGCGAAGGCGGCGCCGGCGATCACGGGGCCCCCGCGGCCGGCGCGCGCCATCAGCCCGCCGACGTGGAACTCGCGGTTGAGTCTCGTCACGAACGGTGCCGCGACGAAGAAGACGCCCATCGCGATGATCACCGCGGCGGAGATCTTCTCCAGCAGCTCGCGGTGGTCCTGCAGCGTCGAGCCGACCGCGGTCGCGCCGAGGCCGAGCAGGATGAAGATCGTCGAGAACGACAGCACGAACATCAGGCTCGGGCCGAGCACGCGCAGCGTCCCGCCGCGCTCGCGCGCCTGGTCGGGCGTCACCCCGGCGACGGCCGAGATGTAGCCCGGCACGAGCGGCAGCACGCACGGCGACAGGAACGAGACGAGGCCCGCCGCGAGGGCGAGCGGAATGCCGACTCCAGAAGCGGGATCCATCGTGCCCTGGAGGGTATCTTGCGAACAACGACCGCAAGGAGAGAGACCCGTATGGCAACCGCCGTTCGCACGCTCCGCAACTTCATCGACGGGCAGCACGCCGACCCCGCGGAGGGCCGGACGGAGCCGGTCCTGAACCCGGCGACCGGCGCGCAGATCGCCGAGGCGCCGCTGTCGACCGGGGCCGACGTCGACCGTGCCGTCGCCGCCGCCCGCCGCGCCTTCGACGGCTGGGGCGGCGCGACCCCGGGCGAGCGCTCGGTCGCGCTGCTGAAGATCGCCGACGCGGTCGAGGCGCACGGCGACGAGCTGGCACAGCTGGAGGCCGAGAACGCCGGCAAGCCGCTGGAGGCGGTCAAGTCGGACGAGATCCCCGTCTTCGTCGACAACCTGCGCTTCTTCGCCGGCGCCGCCCGCATCCTCGAAGGCAAGTCCGCCGGCGAGTACATGGCCGGCTACACGTCGATGATCCGGCGCGAGCCGATCGGCGTGGTCGGCCAGATCGCGCCGTGGAACTACCCGCTGATGATGGCCGGCTGGAAGATCGGACCGGCGCTGGCGGCCGGCAACACGGTCGTGCTGAAGCCGGCCGAGACAACGCCCGTGACGACGCTGCGGCTGGCCGAGATCGCCGCCGAGTTCCTGCCGCCGGGCGTGCTGAACGTGATCACCGGCCACGGCGACCCGGCCGGGCAGGCGCTCGTCACCCATCCAGAGGTCGACATGGTCTCGCTGACCGGCTCGGTCGGCACCGGCAAGTGGATCGCGAAGGCGGCGGCCGACTCGCTCAAGCGCGTCCACCTGGAGCTGGGCGGCAAGGCGCCGGTCGTGGTGTTCGACGACGCCGACCTCGACGCGGTCGCCGAGGCGATCGCCGGCGCCGGCTACTACAACGCCGGGCAGGACTGCACCGCCGCGACGCGCGTGCTCGTCGGCGGCGGGCTCCACGACGACCTCGTCGCGGGGCTCGCATCGCAGGCGCAGGGGCTCGTGATCGGCGACACGATGTCGGCCGACACGACGCTGGGGCCGCTCAACTCCGCGCGCCAGCGCGAGCGCGTCGCCGGCTTCGTCGAGCGCAAGCCGGGCAACGCCGAGGTCGTCACCGGCGGCCGCGCCCCCGACCGCGCCGGCTTCTTCTACGAGCCGACCGTCGTCGCCGGCCTGCGCCAGGACGACGAGATGATCCAGCAGGAGATCTTCGGGCCCGTCATCACCGTCCAGCGCTTCTCCGACGAGGACGAGGCGCTCAGATGGGCCAACGGCACGCCGTACGGGCTCGCGTCGTCGGTCTGGACGCGGGACGTCGGCCGCGCGCTGCGGATGTCGAAGGCGCTGAAGTTCGGCTGCGTCTGGATCAACGACCACATCCCGCTCGTGTCGGAGATGCCGCACGGCGGCTTCAAGCAGTCCGGCTACGGCAAGGATCTGAGCCAATACGGCTTCGAGGACTACACGCAGATCAAGCACGTGATGGCGAACATCCAATGACCGTCGCGGCCCGGAACGGTCGCCCGACAGACAAGAAATCTCCGTTCTGCTGTCACAAAATGCCGCGTGCGGCTAGTTAAAGATCGATGAGAGCAGTTGGGGAGCGTCTTCGAGATGAAGTACGGTCCCCCCTACCAACCCGGTCGACGGGGCTTGCGAGCAACTTTGCGCCGCAGGCCCCGTTGAACGGGTAGGAGATTCCAGTGGAAGCGTCTTCGATCCCAGCCACGGCAGGTGTTCCCCGGCAGAAGAGCCGGGCCTCCGTCGGCCCCCTGCTGCGGCTGCGCTCCGACGAGCAGCTCGTCAAGCTCTTTCGCCAGGGCAACGAAGAGGCGTTCCGCGCGATCCACGATCGCTACCGCGCACGCCTGTTCGCCTACACGCGCCAGATGCTGTCCGGCTCGAGGCAGGACGCCGAGGACGCGCTGCAGGACGTCTTCGTGCGCGCGTACGGCGCGCTGCGCGCCAACGACCGCGAGGTCTCGCTGCGCGCCTGGCTCTACCGCGTCGCGCACAACCGCTGCATCGACGAGCTGCGACGGCCCGCGCCGCCGCCGCCTGAGATGTTCGAGCAGATCCGGCCGCCGGCGAACGACCCGATCGCCGAGACCGAGCAGCGCGAGTCGCTGCGGCGCCTGGTCGAGGACGTCAGGCGGCTGCCGGAGCAGCAGCGCTCCGCCCTCCTGATGCGCGAGATCGTCGGCATGTCGTACGCCGACCTCGCCGCGGCGCTCGACGTGACCGTCCCGGCCGTCAAGTCGCTGCTGGTGCGCGCCCGCATGGGCCTCGCGCAGGCCGCGGAGGCGCGCGACACCGCCTGCGTCGAGATCCGCGAGGAGCTGGTCGGCGCGCACGACCGCGGGGTCCGCGCCAGCGGCCTCGCGCGGCGCCACATGCACGACTGTGCCGGCTGCCGCGCGTACAAGAGAGAGCTGAAGTCGATGCGCGAGCGCTTCGCCGCGCTGACGCCGGCGCTCGGGCCGTTCGCGCTGGTCGCGAAGCTGCTCGGCATCGGCGGCGGCGGCGCGGCCGCGGGCGGCACCGCAGCCGGCGGCGGGGCCGCCGCCGGCGGTGCGGCGGCGGTCGGCTACGGCGCGGCCGTCGGCGGCACCGTCAGCGCGGGCCACGTCGCGGCCGTCGTCGCGGCGGCGGTCGTCGGCGCCGGCGGCGCGGTCGAGGTCAAGCGCACGCTGAACCCGCCCCAGCAGTCCGCCAAGGGCGCGGCGATCGTGCAGGTCGAGAAGCCGCGTGACCGGCCGACCTTCGCGGCCGCGGTCGCGGCGGACACGGCGCCGGCCGTCGCGGCGACGCCCGCCTCGTCGGCCTCCGCCTCGACAGACGCGCGTGGGACGGCGGAACCGGCGAAGGTCAAGGACGCGCGGCCGAGAGCCACGGCGCCGGCGCGCGTCGTCGCGACCCCGCCCACGACCGCTCCGATCACGACCGGCAACGGCAACGGCGGCGCTGAGGCGCCGGCCGACGAGACGCTCGAGGAGCCGGTCGTCGTCGACCCCGTCACGACGCCGCCGGCGGAGCCGACGACCGGGAGCGGCGGCACTACGGGGACCGGCGGGACGACCGGCAGCGGTGGCACGACCGGCACCGGCGGGACCACCACCGGCGGCACGACGACCGCGCCACCGACCGGCGGCACGGCCGGGACGGGCTCCGGCGCACCGCCGACGACCGCGCCGACGACGCCGACGACCGGGTCGACGCCCACGACGCAGCCGCCCGCGACGCCGTCGTCGACCGGCGGCGCCGGCACGACGCCGAGCAACACGAACCCGCCGGCCCGCTGAGCGACCCGCTTCCGGCAGGCGGCGCCGGCGCGGTGAGCGGCGGCGGCGAGGCGACGGCGCTCGGTGGTGCGACCGCGCGACGGGCGCTGATCCTGACGGCGTCGATCGGCGGCGGCCACGACCTGCCCGCCGAGCGGCTGCGCGAAGGGCTCGCCGAGCGCGGGATCGAGGCGACCGTCGAAGACGGCCTGCGGGCGCTGGGCAGCCCGCTCGACCGCATCGCGCTCGGCGGCTCGCGCTTCCACTCGGCGCTCGGCAACCGGCTGTTCGACCTCGAGTACGCGCTGATCGCGCAGGTGCCGCCGACGCGCGCCTTCGCACAGGCCGCGACGACGCGGCTCGGCCGCCGCGGGCTGCTGCGGCGGATCGCCGACAGCGGCGCCGACGTCGTCGTCTCGACCTATCCCGGCGTCAGCGAGGTGCTCGGCCGCCTGCGCGCCTACGGCGCCCTCACGACGCCCGTCTGCTCCGCGATCACCGACCTCGCCGCACTGCGCTGGTGGGCGCACCCGGGCATCGACCTGCACCTCTGCATCCATCCCGAGTCGATCCCGGAGATCGCGCGGATCGCGCCCGGGACGCGCGTCGTGGCGGTGCGCGGCTTCTCCGACCCCGCCTTCCTCTCCCCGCCCCCGCGCGCCGCGGCGCGCACCGCGCTCGACCTCCCGCCCGACGAGCCGGTCGTTGCCGTCTCCGGGGGCGGCTGGGGCGTCGGCGACCTGCTCGGCGCGACCGCGGAGGCGCGCGCCGCCGGCGCGGTCGCCGTCGTCGTCTGCGGCCACGCCGACGCCGTCCGCGCGGCGATCGACACCCGCTTCGCGGACGACCCGAGCGTGCGCACGCTCGGTTTCACGACGCGCCTGCCGGAGCTGTTCGCGGCCGCGGACGCGCTCGTCCATACCACCGCCGGGCTGACCGTCCTCGAGGCGATCATGTGCGGCTGCCCGCCGATCTCCTACGGCTGGGGCCGCGCGCACATCCGCGCCAACGATCGCGCGTACGCGCGCCACCGCCTCGCCGCCGTCGCGCGCGACCGTGCCGCGCTGCGGACCGCGCTGCGCGCCGCGCTCGACGGCCCGCCGCTGCCCGCCGGCGCCTTCGCCGCGCTCCCCGCCGCCGCCGACGAGGTCGCGGCGCTGTCCGGGGCTACGCTCGCAGCCTGCTGACGGCCGGCGAGGCCGCCAGCAGCGCGACGCCTGCCGCGACCAGCGCGAGGCCACCCCACACCAGCGGCGCGGAGGAGCCCCACTGCTCGCCGCCGGCCACCCTCGCGCCGAGCACCGGGACGACCACCTGCAGCACCAGCACGGGCGGTGCGACGCGCGTCGCGGGCAGCAGCTGGAGCGCCGTCATCTCGCACAGGAACCCGACCCCCGCCGCGGCCGCCGCCGCGAGTGTCCACAGCAGCACGAGCCCGATCCGCCCGCGCTCCAGCTCCGCCGCGACGAGCGCCGCCGCCAGCGCCGCGAACGCGTCCCCCGCACCAGCCGCGACGACGAGCGGCCCGCCCCGCGTGTCGCCGCGCACCGCGCGCAGCAGCCACGGCAGCGCCGCGGCGGCGACGAGCAGCGCGAGCACGACGACGAGCCCTGTCCCGTGCATCGCCGACTCCGCGCGCTGCGGTGCTGCGACGGCGATCGCGAGCACCCCAGCGACGATCCCGGCCGTCGCCAGCAGCTCGCGGCGGCCGATCGGCTCGCGCAGGTAGAAGTGCCCGAGCGCGAGCAGCAGCAACAGCCCGAGCGCCAGCATCGGCTGCACGAGCGCGAGCGGCGCGAGCGTCAGCGCCGCGACCTGGAGCGGATAGCCGACGAGCGACAGCGCGGTTCCGGCGAGCCAGCGGCGTCTGGCGGCCAGCCGCCGCGCCAACGACAGGCGCAGCGCGTGGCGCTGGTCGACGGTGCGCGCCTCGATCGCCTGCAGCGCGTAGCCGCACTCGTAGCAGCCCGCCGCCGCGGCGGCGATCGCCATCCCCGCAAGGTTGCCGCCGTCCATCGCATGAGACGATACGGGGGTGCCTGCGCTGCCGCCGTCCGCCGCCGCAGCGGCCGCCGCGGCGTGGTCGCTGCCCGCGCTCGCCCCCGTCGCCGTCCCGGTCGCGCGCGCCCTCCGCGTCCCGCGTCGCGTCGCGGCTCCCGGCGTCGCGCTGACGTTCGACGACGGTCCCCATCCAGACGGCACGCCGGCCGTGCTCGACGCGCTCGCGGCCGCCGGCGCGCGCGCGACGTTCTTCCTCGTCGGCGAGCAGGCGGAGCGCCACCCGGCGCTCGTGCGGCGGATCGTGCGGGAGCGCCACACGCTCGCGGTGCACGGCTTCCGCCATCGCTGCCAGCTGCGGCTCTCGCCCGCCGCCGTCGCGCGCGACGCGGTCCGCGGGGCGCAGGCGATCGAGCAGGCGAGCGGCGTCCGCTGCGGCCTCTACCGCCCCGCGTACGGGATCTTCTCCGCCGGCGGCCTGCGCGCCGTTCGGCGCGCGGGCTTCGACGTGCTGCTGTGGTCGCACTGGGGGCGCGACTGGCGCAACGCGACCGGCGCGGCGCGGATCGCCGCGCTGGCGGCGGCCGCGCCCGCCGCCGGCGACGTGATCCTGCTGCACGACTCCGACGTCTTCAGCGAGCCCGGCTGCTGGCGTCAGACGGCCGCGGCGCTGCCGGCGATCCTCGCTGCGATCGCCGGCGCGGGGCTGGCCGCGGACGCGACCGCCGGCGCGGGTCCGGGCTAGGCGGTCACGAGCGCGTCGCCGGCGGTCAGCTCCTCGCCCCGGCGCCACGCGACGTAGCGGCGGACGCCCTCCTCGAACGGCGTCCGCGCGCTCCAGCCCAGCTCGCTCGCAGCCCGCTCGCCGCAGACCGCGACGCCGCCGAAGTCGGCCGTGCGCGCGGGCGTGAAGACGATCTCCGTCTCGCCGACGACGTCGCGCACGACCTCGGCGATCTCGCGGATCGAGACGTCGCGGTCGCTGACGAGGTTGTAGACGCGGCAGCTGTCCTCGCGGCACGGCTGCAGCGCGCGCACGGCGCCCTCCGCCAGGTCCTCGACGTAGACGAAGCGGCGCGACTGGGCGCCGTCGCCGGCGATCGTCAGCGGCTCGCCCGCGAGCGCCCGCTCGACGAACGCGGGCACGACCGCCGCCGGCCGCGCGCGCGGGCCGTAGGGGATGCCGAAGCGCAGGATCGTCGTCCGCACGCCGTAGAGCGCGGCGTAGGAACGGCAGTACGCCTCGCCCGCGAGCTTCGTCGCCGTGTACAGGTGGCTCGGCAGCGCGAGCTGCTCATCCTCGTCCACGCGCCGGCTCGCACCGTCGGAGTAGACCCAGATCGTGGACGCGTAGAGGACGTGCTCGATCGCCTGGCCGCGGGCGGCCTCCAGCACGTTGAACGTGCCGCGCGAGTTGAGCGCCTCCGCGCCGGCGGGGTCCTTCGCGACCTCGCCGACGTCGGCCGCGGCGGCGAGGTGGAGGACCGCGTCGCAGCCCTCCATCGCCGCGCTCAGCGCGGCCGGGTCGAGGATGTCGCCGATCACCGTCTCGACCTCGTCCGGTGCGTGGAACGGCGACGGCCGGCGGTCGAACGAGCACGGCGTGTGCCCCGCCGCGTGCAGCTGGTCGACCACGTGCGAGCCGATGAAGCCCGAGCCCCCGGTCACGAGCACTCTCATCGCGTGCCTCCCGTCGTCGCCGCGACGGCGGCATGGTCGCCCTGCGGGCGGTAGTAGAGCGGTGCGCACCAGTGGTTGCCGGCGACCCAGTCGCTGTTCGGCAGCTCGACGTCGTGGCCCATCACGCGGTGGCACGGCTGGTCGTAGACCTTGCCGGTCGAGCGTTCGAGCGGGTCGAACGTGACGTACTTGTAGTAGCCGGACTCCATCCCGTCCGGCAGGCGCAGCCGGCCCGGGTTGGCGGGGTCGAGCGTCTCGCGCGCCACCTGCCGCTTCCACGCGACCAGCTCCTCCATCCGCTCGGTCTGCACCAGCCCGAGCGCGGCCGTGAACTCGCTCATGCGGAAGTTCAGCCCGTGCTGGACGTGGTCGGGCTTGCCGTAGTTGCGGAAGCCGCGCGCGAAGGCGATCAGGTCGTCGTGACGCGAGACGAGCATGCCGCCCTCGCCTGTGGAGACCGTCTTGGTCGCGTAGAACGACCAGACGCCCGCGTCGCCGAACGAGCCGGGCCGCCGGCCGTTCCAGACGGCGCCGTGGGCGTGCGCGCAGTCCTCGATCAGGAAGATGCCGTGCGCGCGGCAGTAGTCGGCGATCCGCTCGCTGTCGAACGCGATGTGACCGCCGATGTGGACGAGCACCGCGGCACGCGGTCTGTGCGCCTCCGCCTTGCGCTCGAAGTCCTCGAACGACATGCAGAGGTCGTCGCGGTTGCAGTCGGCGAAGACCACCTCCGCGCCTGCCGCGGCGATCGCGAGCGGCGTCGCCATGAACGTGTTCGACGGACACAGGACGCGCTGTCCCGCGACCTCGGCGTACGCGAGCGCGGCGAGCGCCGCGCCGGTCCAGCTTGCGGTCGCGACGGCCGGCAGGCCGTTCCATTCCGACCAGGCCGCTTCAAAGCGGCGTGTGAGCTCTCCCTCGGACCACTGCTCCGATGCGATCACGTCGTCCCACAGCTGGTGCAGGCGGTCGGTGTCGCGGCGATCGAATCCGATCGCGAAGCGAGTGTGTGCGGGTGAGACGGGGGCCTCGTCTTCCATGCCGGGCAACGTACCAACGGGATTTCGGGCCGACGGTGCGGCTAGCCCCCGCTCACGAGACCGGCACGCCGCCTTCTGCGGCGGCCGGCCGCGCCCCCGGCCGTGCACTGCGATAACGTCGCGCGCCGTGGATCCGCTGCTGCCCCCGCTCGACCATGAGGAGCTGTACGTCCGGCGGGGCCCCCGCTCGGGCCTGCCGACGATCGTCGCGGTCCACTCGACGGCGCGCGGCCCGGCGCTCGGCGGCTGCCGCGTCTGGAACTACGACGACCCGACGCTCGCCGCGCGCGACGCGCTGCGGCTGGCGCGAGCGATGACGTACAAGGCCGCCTGCGCCGACCAGCCGCTCGGCGGCGGCAAGGGCGTGATCGCGCTCCCGCCCGGGCTGAGGTTGACGGGCAGACGGCGCCGTGCGGCGCTGCTCGACTTCGGCGAGACGGTCGAACAGCTCGCGGGCCGCTACGTGACCGCCGAGGACGTCGGCATCGGCAGCCGCGACATGCCCGTGATCGCGCAGACAACCAGCCACGTCTCCGGCCTCGCGCGCAGCCGCGGCGGCTCGGGCGACCCGAGTCCGTTCACCGCGCTCGGCGTCGAGACGGCGATCAGGACGACCTGCGCGCGGGTGTTCGGCGACGCCTCGCTGGCCGGCCGTTCGATCGCGATCGTCGGCCTCGGACACGTCGGCTCGCGCGTCGCGGCGCGCTGCGCCAGAGCCGGCGCGAGACTGCTGCTCGCCGACGTCGACCCGGCCAAGCGCGCGCTCGCCGACGAGCTGGGCGCACGCTGGACGACGCCGGCGCGCGCGCTGACGGCGAAGGTCGACCTGCTCTCCCCGTGCGCGCTCGGCGGCTTCCTCGACGAGGCGATCGTGCCGCGGCTGCGCTGCCGCGCGATCGCCGGCGCGGCCAACAACCAGCTCGCGACCGACGCCGTCGCCGGCCTGCTCGCGATGCGTGGGATCCTGTGGGCGCCCGACTTCGTCGTCAGCGCGGGCGGGATCGTCAACATCGCCGTCGAGCTGGAGCCCGGCGGCTACGACGCCGCCGTCGCGCGGCGCCGCGTGCGCGCGATCGGCGCGACGCTCGACGAGATCTTCTCCGCCGCCGAGGCGCAGCGCACGACGCCGCTCGCCGCCGCCGTCGCGCTCGGCGAGCAGCGACTCGCCGCGGTCTGAGCGACCTGCGGCAGTTTGCACCCCTCTGAGGGGTGCAGACTGCCTCACATCGCCATCGAGGAGCGAGAGGAGAACCGCCGATGTTCGTCGCAGTCGCGATCCACTATCCGACGTCCGAGCACGTCGAGGACTTCGCCGCGTACATGCGTCGCGTGCGCACCGCCGTCGGCGCCCCGCCCGGGCTGATCAGATTCGACAGCTGGCGCGACCCCGGCGGCGGCCGCCTCTTCGGGCTGTCCGTCTGGGAGTCGCAGGCGGCGTTCGAGGCCGCGCTGCCGCTGATCGGCAGCCTCCGGGACGAGCACCGCCCCGAGTGGGACGCCAGACCCGACGACATCCTGCTCGGCGTTCCGCTCTAGCCTCGTGCCCTGACCAGCCGCCTCGCCGCCCTGCCGCGATCGGGTACGGTCGGGGGCGGGGAGAGCAGACGTGGACGAACCATGGGGCGTCGAGGCGAACGGGGGCGCCGGCCCGAGCCGGACCGGCACCGTCGCCGTGCCCTGGGACGTGCTCGGACCCGACGTCGCGGCGAAGCTGCAGCCGTCGGTCGACACGCTCGTCGAGGACGTGCTCGCGTCGGTCGTGCGCGCCGACGTCCCGCGCGAGTGGGTCGTCGGGGTGCCGAACGCGCGCAACGGGGTCGAGCACGGCCTGCGCGGGCTGCTGGAGCTGATCGAGACCGGACCGCGCGAGCAGCTGCCCGGCCTCGAGCTCTACTTCGGCTTCGGCCGCGGTCAGCTGCGCGCCGGGCGTTCGCTCGGCGGTCTGCTGGCCGCGTACCACCACGGCGCCCGCGCGACCTGGCAGGCGATCGCGCGGCGCAGCAGCGGCGCGGGCCTCACGCACGAGACGCTCGGCGCGTTGGCCGACGCGATCCTCGCCTACCTCGCCGAGATCTCAGCCGCCTCGGCCGAGGGGTTCGCGTTCGAGCAGGCGGCGCTGGGCGCCGACCGCGACGACGGCCGCCGCCGGCTCGTCGCAGCGATCGCCCGCGTGCCGGCGGCGTCCGCCGCGGAGCTGCACGCGCTCGCACGGACGATCGACTGGCGCGCCGACCGCCCAGTCGCCGTGCTCGCGTTCAGGCACGAGCGGATCGAGCGGGTCGCCGCGCGGCTGGCGGCCGATGCGCTGCTCGCGCGCGTCGACGGCACCGGCTACGCGCTCGTGCCCGACCCCGACGGCCCCGGCCGCGCGGCCGGGCTGCGCGCGCGGCTGCGCGACGTGCGCGCCGCGCTCGGGCCGACGGTGGAGCTGACCGCGGCGGCGGAGTCGGCGCGCTGGGCGCGGCTCGCGCTCGCGCTCGGGGCGCCGGGCGCCGACGGCACGCGTGCCGCGCCCGCGCTCGTCGTCGCCACCGAGCACCGCGTCGACCTGCTGCTGCTGTGCGCGCCCGCGCTGGCGAGCGGGCTCGCGGAGGAGCTGCTGGCGCCGCTCGACGACGCGCCGGAGGCGACTCGTGAGCGGCTGCTGGAGACGCTCGCCGCGTGGCTGCGCCACCAGGGCGCGGCGAACCTCGCCGGCGAGGAGCTGCACGTCCACGCGCAGACGGTCCGCTACCGCGTCGCGCAGCTGCGCGACCTGCTCGGCGAGCGGTTGGACGACGCGGAGGGCCGGCTCGAGCTGGAGCTGGCCCTCCGTGCGCGTCGCCTGCGTGCTTCGACCGGTGCTGCTGACCGCTAGCCGATCACACTGCGGACGAGCGGCGTGTACCCGCTGCTGTTGCCCGCTCTGTTCGGGTGGAAGCTCTCGCCGATCGCGAAGAGGTTGAACCCGTTGAGCCATGCGCTGCCGGAGCAGATCGCGTGGCCGGTGAACGACGGGATCGCGCTGACGTAGCTGAACCCGTAGGAGCCCGCCGCCGTCGCGATCGTGCTGCTGAGCAGGTCGGCCGTGCCGTTGAGCGCGGTGCGCTCGCCGGCGTCGATGCCGAAGGTGCCGCCGCAGCTGGACGCGCTGAAGAGGCGCGGGTAGCCGAGCACCGCGACTCTCGCCGCCGGCGCCTGTCTCTGGATCGCGGCGTAGACGGTGCTGAGCTTGCCCGGCAGCGTCGTTCTGATGTACGCCTCCGCTCTGGCGATCGCCGGTCCGCAGCTGCCGGTGACGCACGCGCTGACGACGCTCGAGAAGCCGGCGTCGTTGCCGCCGATCGTGATCGAGACGAGCTCCGTGCCGGCGGTGACGGACGCGATCTGGTTCGCCATCACGTCGTCGGTCGTCGCGCCACTGCACGCGACGAACGTGAGGTTCGTGTTCGGGCGCTGTCTCGACGCCAGGTACGGGTAGGCGTAGATGCCGCGCTGGCAGCCCGAGTTGAGCGTGTACGAGCCCGTGCCGGTGCCCGACGAGTACGAGTCGCCGAGCGCGACGTAGTCGTCGGCGGCGAGCGCCGTTCCGGCGCTGCCGAAGAGCGCCAGCGCACAGACCATCGGCGCGAGCGGTCGCAGGACCTTCCGCATGAGTGTTTCCCCTCCTCCTGTGGTGTCGGCCTGCCCGGGCCTGCCCTCAGAGCGACCGTACCGAGTGGGGACCGCCCGCGTCTCTGCAATGCACGACAAAATTGCAGACAGAGATGTGTGTTCTGCTCAACCGCCGCGCGGGCGCCCGACGCGCCCGAGCGCGACCGGCCACGGCGGCCGCTCGACGCCCTCCGGCAGCCGTCCCTCGTCGTCGAGCTTGTCGAGGTGCGCGGCGAGCGTGATCGCCGCCGCCGGCCGCAGGACCGCGGGCGCGTCCGCCCATGCCGCCGCGAGCAGCTCGTCGACCGTGCGCAGTCCGGCACCGAGCGCCTCCAGCACGAGCCGCTCGCGCTCGACCCGATGCGCGCGGTACTCCGCCAGCTTCGCCTCCGGGTCTGTCACGAGCGGGCCGTGGGCGGGGCAGATCAGCGCCGGCCGCAACCGCCGCAGGCGCTCCAGCCCGGCGAGGTAGTCGGCGAGCGCGCCCGGGTCGGGGATCAGCAGCGAGCTGCCCTCGCCGAGCACCGCGTCGCCGCTGAAGACGATCTCGCCGAGCGCGAACGCGAGGTGGTCGGGCGCGTGGCCGCGGGTCGCGACGGCCGTCAGCGGCCCGGCGCGGTCGCCGTCGGCGAGCAGCAGCTCGACGTCGCCGCGAGCGGCCGCGATCGGCACCGCACCGGCGCGCTCGCGCAGCGGGCCGACCGCCTCGGCGTGGTCGGGGTGGTCGTGCGTGAGCGCGATCCCGCCGAGCCCGCCGCGCCGCTCCAGCTCGGCCGCGAGCGCGTCGAGATGCGACGCGAGTGCGGGCCCGGGGTCGATCACCCACGCCGGGTCGCGGCCGACGATCCAACTGTTGGTGCCGGTCAGCGTGAACGGGCCGGGGTTGCCGGCCCGGACCTCGGCGACGTCGCGACGCGCGAGCAGGTCCACCGCGCCACCGCTCAGCGCGGGTCGAGCCGGTAGACCGGTCCCTGCTGCGAGGTGATGTAGATCCGTCCCATCAGATCCTCGCCGAACGACGTCGGGTTCGGGACCTGCAGCCGCAGCGCGCGGCGGTCGGTCGCTCTGGGCGTCCGCAGGCGCGCGCTCAGCAGGTTGCCGGCGCAGAAGTCGGCGTAGACGTAGCGGCCCTGCAGCGCCGGCAGCCGCGGGTCGCGGACGACGTAGCCGCCGGTCACCGAGCAGCCGCCGTCCCGCCCGTACTCGAGCACCGGCGGGACGGCGTTGGCGACGCGCAGGCTCTTGTCGACGCGGTTGGTCCCCTCCCACTCGCGCCAGCCGAAGTTCGCGCCGCGGCCGGCGCCCTTCGCACGGCTCACGAAGTCGATCTCCTCGCGCTCGTTCTGGCCGACGTCGCCGATGCTGAGGTCGCCGGTGTCGCGGTCGAACGAGAAGCGCCACGGGTTGCGCAGGCCCCACGACCAGATCTCCGGCCGCGCCCCGGCGCGGCCGACGAACGGATTGTCCGCCGGCACCGAGTACGGTCTGCTGCCGCTCTGGCGTGGGTCGATCCGCAGCAGCTTGCCCAGCAGCGTGCCGAGGTTCTGCGCGTTGCCGATGCGGCCGTGCTGGTCGAACCCGCCGCCGCCGTCGCCGAAGCCGATGTAGAGCAGTCCGTCTGGGCCGAACAGCAGCAGCCCGCCGTTGTGGTTGGCCTCCGGCTGCGTCTGGGAGAGCACGAGCCGTGCGCTGCCGCCGTCGGCGCGGTCCGGGCTGGAGCCGCGCCGGAACTCGACGATCTCGCTGTTGCCGTCGCGGTTGGTGTAGTCGACGTAGAAGCGGCCGCTCTGCGCGTAGTCGGGCGCGAACGCGACCGACAGCAGTCCCTGCTCACCGCCGCTCTTGACACGACCCGAGATGTCGAGGAACGGCGCCCGCAGCGTTCTGCCGTCGCGCACGACCCGGATCCGCCCCGCCTGCTCGACGATGAACAGGCGGCGTCTGTCGCCCGGCGCCTGCGTGACGTAGATGGGCTGGTCGAAGCGGCCTATGCGCGTCAGGCCGATCGCCGTGCTGCGCTGCGCAGGGCTGGCGTCGGGTCCGCTGACGGGACCGGTCTGCGCCTGCTCGGCCGGCGTGTCGCCGCAGGCGGCGAGGGCGACCACGAGCGCGGTCGCGGTCAGCAGCGACGTGATGCGGACGCGACCGTGCACAGACCGAGGATTGCAGATCTGGCGGCGCGTCAAGCCGCGCGCCGCCCCGCCGACCACCGGGGGGAGGCGCGTCCGCTTCGCCTCCACCCTGCTGGCGGAGTCCGCGCTGCCCGCGGAGCTGGTCGAAGGGCTGCCCGAGGCGTTCTACGCGCACGTGCTGGCGAAGCCGGAGCTGCGCGCGATCGTCGAGCGGCACTCGACCGTCGAACGGCTCGCGGAGACGCTGAAGCGCTACTTCCGCGGCGTCTTCGAGGGCACCTTCGACGCCCGCCGCGTCCAGGACGTCGTCCGCATCGGCGGCGTGCACGACCGCATCGACCTGCCGATCGGCGCCTTCATCGGGGCGATACTGCAGCTCGACCGCGTCGCGATCCCGTGGCTCGTCGAGCGCCACGGCGACGACCCCGAGCGGCTCTCGCAGGCGCTGATGGCGTACCGCAAGGTGATGACCGCCGACATCGCGATCGTGACGCAGACGTTCATCGACGCGCGCGACCGCACCGTCGAGCTGGTCGAGCAGCTGGAGCAGCAGACGCGCCGCGTCGCCGACGAGCAGCGCGAGGTGACGACCGTCTCGCAGTCGCTCGCCGCCGCCGCGCAGCAGTCGTACGCCTCCGCGACGGAGCTGAGCCGCACCTCGACCGGCATCGCCGAGCGCGCGACCGGCGCGAACGAGCTGATGGCGCAGTCGGTCGAGCTGGCGCGCGGCGGCGCCGACGTCACGACGGGGACCGATCGCGCCGTCGGCGACATGCGCAGCGGCGTCGAGCAGATCTCCGAGCAGATCGCGTCGCTGACCGAGCAGACGCGCGAGATCTCGACGATCGTCACCGGCATCCGCGAGATCGCCGACCAGACCAATCTGCTCGCGCTCAACGCCGCGATCGAGGCGGCGCGCGCCGGCGAGCATGGGCGCGGCTTCGCCGTCGTCGCCGACGAGGTGCGCCGGCTCGCCGACCGCACGCGCGAGGCGTTGCAGGACATCACGCAGCTCAACGCCAACTCGCTCGCGGCGATCGAGTCGGTCAGCGGCGCCGTCGCGGCGACCGGCGACCAGGTCTCCGCGGTCGAGTCGCACGCCGGTGCGGCGCGCGAGAGCTTCAACGCGATCAACGACGCGATCGGCTCGACCGCCGGCTCGCTCGGCGAGATCGTCGACGGCGTCGGCGACGTCTCGCGCTCGGCCGACGAGCTGACCGGCGTCTCGCAGCAGGTCGCGAGCATGGCGGAACGGCTCGGCAGCCTCGGCGAGTCGCTCGCCGGCTCGCTCGACGACGCGCGCGACCTGATCGAGGACGCGCGCCGCTGAGGGGCGTGGGCCGCCGAAGGCGCGGCGGCCCGTCCAACTCCCCCGAATTGGACGGGCCGCGCCTCTCCCCCTGTGGGGCTCTGGAAGCGCTCGAGGTCTACGACTCAGGCCATGGCGTCGCCGCGACGAGGCCTTCCTGACCCGCCGCGGCCCACAGCTCCTCCGCGACGTGCGGCGCCAGCGGCGCGAGGCACTGGATCGCGGTCAGCAGGGCGCTCTGGAGCGCCGCCGTGTCGCTCGGCGTCAACTCGCCCTGCTGTCTGATCACGCGCTGCTCGAAGTCTCTGATCCGCTCGACGAGCGTCATCACGTTGCGGGCGGCGCGGTGGGTCTCCAACCCCTCCATGTTCTCGGTGATGCGGCGGACCGCGACGCCGCGCCAGTTCTCCAGCCGCCCGCGCAGCTTGACCGCGCCCTCCTCCGGATCGGGCTCGGGGACCTCGCCGACGCCCTCGATCCGCGGCAGCGCGTAGCCCCAGAAGTTGACGAGCCAGCGGCGGCAGTACTGCAGCGCCTGGTCGGTCCAGGTGAGGATGTTCGTCGGCGCGGCCGCGTAGAGGACCGCGAGCCGCACGGTGTCGGCGCCGACGCGCGCGAGCAGCTCGTCGGGGTCGACGACGTTGCCGAGGTGCTTGCTCATCTTGCGGCCGTCGAGGTGGACCATCTCGTGCATCAGCACGCGCTCGTGCGGCTCGCCCTGCTCGATGTGCGGCAGCACGCCGACGTCACGCAGGACCTTCGCGGTCATCCGCTGGTCGAACATCGAGCCGCCGCCGTCCGCGCCCCAGATCACCTGGTGGACGGGCAGCCACCGTCTCAGCTCGTCGTGGTCGAACATCGTCTGCTCACGGCCCTCCGCCGGGACCGAGAACGGCAGCCACTGCCAGAGGCCGTCGACGTGGCAGTCGAGCGTGTCGGTCTCGCGCCGGGCCTCGCCGCCGCACTGCGGACAGCTCGCCGTGGCGAAGTCGTCGCGCTGGGCGAGCACGTTGCCCTCGCCGGTCGGGCGCAGGTCGTCGGGCAGCCGCACCGGCAGCTGGTCCTCCGGCACCGCGACCGTGCCGCACGCGTCGCAGTGCACGAGCGGGATCGGCGCGCCCCACGCGCGCTGGCGCGAGATCGGGAAGTCGCGCGCCTTGTAGCGCGCCGCCTCGCGCACGCGCGGCGGGCCGGGCGGCAGCTTCCACGCGAACAGCGATCTGCCGCCGCTCTGCAGCCGCTGCGAGATCGCGGCGTCGGTGCGGTCGACCGACGGGATCCCGAGCACGGCGGTGCGGCCGAAGCGTGCGTCGACCGCCGGCGTGACGATCACGGGCAGCGGGTCCTTGTAGCCGGCGATGCCGAGCGTGCGGCCGCTGTCGACGATCGGGACGTTGTCGGCGCCGCGCTCGTCGCGCGCGATCCCGCCGCTGCGGATCCGTGCGACCTGTTCGCGCACGTCGTCGTCGAGAGTCCATGCGTCGATGTCGGGATGGCTCGGCGACAGTGCCACGAACTCGGCCTGCTCGACCGCGTCGCCGTGGGGCGTGAAGACCGTCAGCTGCGTCCCATCGAGCGTCGCGCCGTCGAGCTCGACGCCGTCGACGCGGCCGAGCATCGTCCGCTGCGCGCCGACCGCGGCGGAGTTCCAGCCGCCGAGCAGCTCCATCCCGCGCTCGTTCTCCTCCAGGTAGCGGCTGATCCCGAGGTACCACTGCGAGCGCTCGACCAGGCGCGTCGGCTCGTGGCAGCGCCAGCAGGTGCCGTCCTCGACCTGCAGGCTCGCGAGCACGGTCTTGCAGTTGTCGCACCAGTCGACCTGGCCTTCGGCGTGGTAGACCAGGCCCTCTCTGAGCAGCAGCAGGAACAGCCACTGGGTCCACTTGTACAGCTCGGGCTCGCTCGTGACCCACTCGCGCTCCCAGTCGAACGAGTAGCCGAGCCGGTCGAACTGCTCGCGCATCCGCACGCGGCACTGCTGGACCCATTCGTTCGGGGTCAGCTCGTTCTTGATCGCACCGATCTCGGTCGGCAGGCCGAACGCGTCGAAGCCGATCGAGAACAGCACCGCACGGCCGCGCGTGCGCAGGAAGCGCGCGTAGGCGTCACTTATCGAGTAGCTGCGGATGTGACCCATGTGAGCGCTGCCCGAGGTGAAAGGGCACGCCGCGAAGATGTAGGCAGGGCGCTCGCCCTCGCTCGGCGCGGGGGTCGCGAAGACGCCCGCCTCGCGCCACGCCTCCTGCCACCGCGCTTCGATCGCTGCCGGCGTGTACTCCGGCGTGACGCTTTGTGAGGCCATCGTCCCCCCAGTTCGGCCTGACTGGCAGATTCACCACCGCGAACCCGGCACTCGCATGCTGTGCGCGCCGGCCGGTGAACGTTCGTTAATCCGAAGATCGACTGTCAACTGCGATCCGCGCCGATCTTCAGTTTCTTCACGATGTGATTTTCAGTATCGCGAACTACGAAAGGGCAGCTTTCTGAACTGCCCGTCCAGCACGACTGTCTCTCCACATGCGCCCGACGGGATTCGAACCCGCATCTTCCAGGCCCTAAACCTGGAGCTCTTGAGCTTACTTTCGGCTGTGTGCGATCCAGCAAGGGCCGCTTGCGCGGCATCAGCCACCGATAAGGGGAAGATTTGGTCTCGATCCCTTCGGCTTGAGGGCTGGCGCTCGCCTTCGCGCACGTGCCTATTCGATTCGCCGTTGACCAGTTGAGCTACGGACGCTCGCAACAACGTGAGCCGCGCCGTCCCCCGGGGCGGCTCGAGAGCGAGTATAGGCAGGCGCGGAGACCGAAGTCAATTAGAGGCTGGTTCCTATGCAGACACGGCGCGAAGACGACAGAAACACATGCGTCTTGCAACGCCTGGGGAGGGCCTGTAGGCTGGCTTCAGCCGCTGCTCGGAGGGGGTTCTTCAGGCGGCTACACATCCGTGGTGCACGCGTCATCCGGCTCGCCCGAGGTGCAATTAACCATGTCATCGTTTACTTCTGCCGCTGCGCCGGGGGCCGCGCAGCCCCATGCCGCGATCCGCGTGTTCGAGCTGCACGGCCCCGGGTCCGTGCGCGTCGGCCATCGCCTCGTGCCGCCTGACGGCGCGCTCATGCGCGTCGAGACGACCGGCGTCTGCGGCACCGACCACCACATCTGGGCGGGTCGGATCGACGTGCCCGTCCCGCTGCTGCTCGGCCACGAAGTGATCGGCCGCCTCGAACGCCTGCCCGACGACCACGGCCTCGTCGCGGACGCACCGCTGTCAGAGGGCGACCGCGTGCTGATCGCGCCGGGCGTCCCGTGCGGCGCGTGCGCCGGCTGCGACGGCGGCGGCCGCTGCCTCGACCGGCCCTGCTACGGACTGACGATGACGGGCGACGGCCTCACGGGCGGCTTCTCGCCGTACATGACGCTGCTGCCCGGCACCCGCGTGTTCGGAGTGCCCGAGGAGCTGCCGGCCGAGCGCGGGGTCTTCGCCGAGCCGATGGCGTGCGTGCTGAGCGCGCTGCGCAAGGCATTCGGAGCTCAGTACGTGCCGCCGGGCCACGACGGGCTCGTGCTCGGCTTCGGCGTGATCGGGCTCTGCTCCGCGACCGCGATCGCCGCCGCCGGCGGCACTGCGACGGTCGTCGAGTACGACCCGGCGCGGCGCGAGCTGGCGGCGTCGCTGGGCTTCGAAGCGCTCGCCTCCGTCGAGGAGGCGGCCACGGCCGGCGCCCGCGACGGGGGCTTTCCGCTCGTCGTCGACGCGGCTGGGACGCCGGCGGCGTTCGCGAGTGCGCTCGACCTGCTCGCGTGGAGCGGCACGCTCGTCGAGCTGGGCAACTTCGCCGACCTCGGCGAGGTCGCGATCAAGCCGAGCGACATCTGCCTGCGCGACCTGCGCATCGTCGGCAGCGGCGAGACCTTCTACGAGGACTTCCCGCCCGCGATCGCGCTCGTCGGCGGCACCGCCGTCGACCTCGGCAGGGCGATCACCGACGTCCACCGCTTCGACGCGCTCGGCGACCCGAGCGACCTCTTCACCGTCCGCGCCGCAGGAAAGGCCATGGTCTCCTTCGCATGACTCCCAGCACGCACGGCAACGGCTCCGGCCCCAGCCGTCCAACCGGGGCGCAGGTGTTGCTGCTGACGCCCTTCACCGACGACGGCGAGGTCGACGAGCGCTCGCTCGCCTCGCTCGTCGACTACGTGATCGACGGTGGGATAGACGGGATCGTCGGCCTCGGCACGACAGGCGAGTTCTTCACGATGTCGGTCGAGGAGCAGGCGCGCGTGATGACGCTGCTCGCGGCCGAGGTGCGCGGGCGCGTGCCGCTGACCTTCGGCGTCGGCAACAGCGCGACGAGCGTCGCGATCGAGCTGGCCAGGCACGCCGAGGCGCTCGGCGCCGACGGCGTGATGCTGCAGCCGCCCTACTACTTCGACCACACGCCCGCCTCGACCGAGGCGCATTTCGTCGCCGTCGCGAACGCCGTCGGGCTGCCCGTGATGGCGTATGACGGCGGAGCGGGGATCGAGCTGAGCGTCGAGCGCGTGCGCCGCATCAACGAACAGGCGCCGAACGTCAGGTACGTGAAGATCTCGATCGTCGACCCGGGCAAGGTGCAGGCGTACGCCGACGGGGCGCCGGCGCTCGAGACGCTCGTCGGCGACGAGAACATGCTGCTGATGGGGCTGCGCCACGGGGCGATCGGCAGCACCGTCGGCTGGAGCAACGTCGACCCCAGCGCCGTCTCGCGCGTGCACCGTGCGTTCGAGGCGGGCGATCTCGACGGGGCGCGCACGGTGCTGCTGCGCGAGGTGGTCCCGGCCGTCTCGCCGTGCATCACGGCGAAGAACGGCTGGATCCGCAGCTACAAGGAGATCCTCGCCGCGAAGGGCGTGATCGCCTCTCCCGCGACGCGCCTGCCGCTGACGCCGCTGGACCCGATCCGCAGAGACGAGGTGCTGTCGGCGATGCGCGAGCTGGCGCTGATCTGATGCACGGCCGCTGCGCGCTCGCTCTATTCGATCTCGACGGCGTCCTGGTCGACTCGCGGGACGCAATGGAAGAGGCGTGGGAGGCGGTCCAGCGCGATCTCGGCGTGACGGTGCCGTTCGCCGCCTACTTCCGCGAGATCGGCCGACCGTTCGGCGACATCATGGAGCGGCTCGGGCTCGAGGACCAGGCCGAGGAGATCGAGCGCGTCTACCGCGCGACGGCGCTGCGCACCGCGCCGCGCGTGCCCGCGTTCCCTGGCGTCGAGGCGGCGCTCGCGCGGCTCGCGATCGCTGGCGTCAAGCTCGGCGTCGTGACGTCGAAGGCGCGGCCGCAGACCTACTGGACGCTCGCCCAGTTCGACGTGCCGTTCGAGACCGTGCAGACGCCGGAGGACCGTCACCCCGGCAAGCCCTCGCCATGGCCGCTGCTGATCGCCGCCAGCGAAGCCCGCACCGACGTCGACGACGCCGTCTTCATAGGCGACATGGACGTCGACTGCGACGCCGCGCGCCACGCCGGCATGCGCTTCATGCACGCCGCGTGGGGCTACGGCAGCCGGCCGGCGGGCGTCGACCAGCTCAGATCCGCCGACGAGATCAGCGACCTCGCCCGCCTCGGCACGCGCTAGCGGGTCAGAGCGGCAGCTTGCCGCGACCCTGGCGGCCGGCAGCGGCGCTTCTGTTGGTCGCCTTGCGCGAGGACCGGAACGGCTTCTGGAGCCAGTGGCCGAGCTTGCCGGGCGCCGCTCCCGCGCCCTTCTGACCGGCGCCGAGGACCGTGTCGACGCCGCGCTGCGGGTGCCGCGAGAGGCGCGGCAGCAGGAACGCGAGGACGAGCAGGACGATGCAGATGGCGATGATGGCTGCGATGAGCATGCGCCGACAGATACCCGCAGCGCGCCGGTCGCATGCGCAGCCCAATCGCGACGGTTATGTCAAACCGGCGACGAGTCTAACCCTCAGGTCGACAGTTCGGCTATACAGCAGGATCGCCCGGGCAGCAGGCGATCCCGGCATCATGCCGCCTGATCCTCGCGATACCACTCCGGCCACGGGTCCGGCAGGCGCCGCCAGCCGTCAAAGCCCATCGAAAGCTCCGGATCGGTCAGCAGGCAGGCGTCCAGACGCTCGGTCAGGCGCTCGCGGTCGAGCCCGGCACCGATGAAGACCAGCTCCTGACGCCGGTCGCCCCAGCGGCCCGCGGCGACCAGCGCCTCGACCTGCGCGCGCTCGCCCGGCTCCTCCGGCCACGCCGCGGGCGGGACCACCGCCCACCAGGCGCCGGCCGGGCCGACGTGCACGATCCCGCCCGCGGTCGACCACTCGGCCGCGACCGCTGGGCGCGAGGCGAGCCAGAAGAAGCCCTTCGAGCGCACCACCTCGGGGAACGCGCCGTTCACGAGCGCCCACAGCCGCTCGGGGTGGAACGGCCGGTCGCGCCGGTAGGCGAACGAGGAGAAGCCGTACTCGTCGGCCTCGGACTGCTCTTCCCCCCGCAGCACGGCGAGCCAGCCCGGCGCCTGTGCCGCCCGCTCGAAGTCGAAGCGGCCCGTGCCGAGCAGCTCGCCCGGCGCGACGCGGCCGCGCTCGGCGCGGAGCTGGCGGGCGGCTGGGTTGAGCCGCCGCAGCAGCGCCTCCAATCGCGCCAGCTCCTCGCCGGCGACGAGGTCGGTCTTGTTGAGGACCAGCACGTCGGCGAACTCGACCTGGTCGAGCAGCAGGTCGACGACGGTGCGCTCGTCGTCCTCCCCGAGCGACTCGCCGCGGTCGCCGAGCCCTTCGACGGAGCCGAGGTCGCGCGCGAAGGCGTGCGCGTCGACGACCGTCGCCATCGTGTCCAGCCGCGCCATGTCGCCGAGGCTGCGGCCGTGCTCGTCGGCGAAGGTGAACGTCTCGGCGACGTTCAGCGGCTCGGAGATCCCGGTCGACTCGATCAGCAGGTAGTCGAACGCCCCTTCGCGCGCGAGGCGGCCGACCTCGACCAGCAGGTCCTCCCGCAGCGTGCAGCAGATGCAGCCGTTCGTCAGCTCGACGAGCCGCTCCTCGACACGCGTCAGCGCGCTCGCGCCGCCGCGCACGAGCTGGGCGTCGACGTTGATCTCGCTCATGTCGTTGACGATCACGGCGACGCGCAGGCCCGCGCGGTTGGAGAGCAGGTGGTTCAGCACCGTCGTCTTGCCGGCGCCGAGGAAGCCGGACAGGACGGTGACGGGCAGACGGCTGTCACCGGCGGCCGGCTGGGCGGAAGCGGCCTGCGGGGCGGGGCCGTCGATCTGGTCGGTCATGGCGCCCAGCCTAGCAATAAATGAGATTCAGTCTTATTTGAGAACAGTTCCCATTCTCTGTACCCTGCTGCACATGCCCTTCCCCCGCCGCCGTGCTCGTGCCCTGCTCGCCGCCGCCCTCTCGGTCGTCCTCGTCGCCGCGCTCGCGGGCTGCGGTGACTCCGGCGACGACGCAGGCGCCGGCTCCGGCGACGGCGCGGTGAAGGTCGTCGCGACGACGACCGTGCTCGGCGACGTCGTGCGCGAGGTCGGCGGCGACGCGGTCGACGTCACCCAGCTGCTGCAGCCCAACAGCGACCCGCACGACTACGAGCCGCGGCCCGACGACGTGCTCGCGACCGCCAAGGCGAAGGTCGTATTCGCCAGCGGCGACGGGCTCGACGGTTGGATCGACGACGTCGTCAAGCAGTCCGGCGGCGACGCCGCGCTCGTCGACGTCGCCGCGAGACTGCCCGTGCAGCGCGACGGCGGCGACGACGCGCACGACCACGCCGAGGAGGGCGCCGCGGACGAAAGCCACGCGGAAGAGGGCCACGCGGAGGACGACCCCGGCGCGACCGACCCGCACTGGTGGCACGACCCGACCAACGTCGAGACCGCCGCCGCCGTCGTGCGCGACGAGCTGACGAAGGCGAACCCCGGCGGCAGAGCGACCTACGCCGCCAACGCGGCGAGACTCGTCGCGCAGGTGAGAGCGCTCGACGCCTCGATCAGACGCTGCCTCGACGGCGTGCCCGTCGCGCAGCGCAAGCTCGTCACCGACCACGACGCGCTCGGCTACTTCGCCGACCGCTACGACGTCGAGATCGTCGGCGCGGTGATCCCGTCGCTCTCGACCCAGGCGCAGCCGTCCGCCGGCGACCTCGCCGACCTCGCGAAGGTGATCAGACGCGAAGGCGCGAGAGCGGTCTTCCCCGAGTCGGGCTCCAGCCGCAAGCTGCCCGACGCCGTCGCGCAGGAGACCGGCGCGACCGCCGAGTACCAGCTCTACGGCGACTCGCTCGGTCCCGCCGACTCCGCCGCCGGGACCTACGTCGGGATGGAGGCGCACAACGCCGACGCGATGGTCAGGGGCTTCACCGGCGGCGCCAGAGGCTGCACGATCGAGCGGTAGGATCGGCTCCATGTGCATGCAGTGCATGGCCGGCGCGATGACCGCCACCGCGGGCGCCGCCGGCATCCGCGCCTGGCTCGCGACGCGCGCGTTCGGCTGGCTGACGCCGAAGCGGCTGAAGGCGATCACGTTCGTGCTGATCGGCGCCGCGCTGTTCGCCTCGACGCTGCTCGTCAGCGGCTCGACGCCCGCATCGGGCTGACGGCCCACGCGGCTGGCCCGCTCAAAGCCGCGGGCGATCACCCAGCTGGGGTGACCCTCCTTCACCCCCGCCGCAGGGAGGATCGCCCCGTCATGGGCGACGCGATCGGTCAGGTCCTCTCCTTCGGCGTCGGCGTCGCGCTCAGCCCGATCCCGATCATCGCCGTCGTGCTGATGCTGGCGACGCCCCGCGGGCGCGTCAACGGGCCGGCCTTCATCCTCGGCTGGGTCCTCGGGATCGCCGTCGTCGGCACGATCGTGCTGCTCGTCGCCGGCGGCGCCGACGCCAGCGAGGGCGGGGAGCCCGCGACGTGGGTCAGCATCCTCAAGCTCGTGCTCGGGGTGCTGCTGCTCGGCCTCGCCTGGAAGCAGTGGAAGGGCCGGCCGCGCGGCACCGAGCAGGCGAGACTGCCCGGCTGGATGAGAACGATCGACGGCTTCACGCCGCCGCGGGCGATCGCGATGGCCGTCGCGCTGTCGGCGATAAACCCGAAGAACCTCGTGCTCGTCGTCGGTGCCGCGGCGGCGATCGCGCAGACCGGCGCCGGCACCGGCGACCAGGCAGTCGCGCTCGCCGTCTTCACGCTCGTCGCGACGCTCGGGCCCGGCCTGCCGGTCGCGATCTACTTCGGGCTCGGCGAGCGCGCAACCGCGATCCTCGACGAGCTGAAGACCTGGATGTCGCGCAACAACGGGGTGATCATGACCGTGATCGCGCTGATCATCGGCGCGAAGCTGATCGGCGACGGGATCAGCGGGCTCTGAGCCGCGCCCGGCGCGCTCAGCCCTCGCCGTACCAGCGCAGCGCGCGCTCCATCACCGGCTCCAGCGACGAGAAGAAGACGAAGCCCGCCGCTATCGCGGCCGGGATCGTCACGTACGGCTTCAGGACGGAGTCGAGCAGCGTCAGCGCGCCGACGGCGACGCCGAGCGCGGCGACGAGCAGCACGTAGTGCATCGCCAGCAGCGCGATCGCGCGGCGGCGCCGGTCGGGGCCGCGGGCGGCGCGGGCGCTCAGCTCGCGGTCGAGCGCACGCGTGCGCTCCTCGACCTCGCGCGCCTCCTCGTCCTCCAGCAGCACCAGCACGCGGCGCCAGCCGCCGCGCGCGTCGAGCAGCGTCCGCTCGCCCGTCGTCACGACGACCTTCGCGGGCGCGGCGCGCAGCAGCAGCTCGGCCGCCTCCGGCGTCAGCTCGCCTTCGGCGAGGCCGTCCCCCTCCAGCTGCGCCTCCGGCAGCTCGTCGAGCGCGGCGCGCGCCTCGGGGCTGAGGCCGCTCGCCGCGAAGCGCGCGCGACCGGGCGCCGTCCACGGCTCCAGCAGCGTCGAGAAGAACGCGCGGCGGCGGCGTGCCTGCTCTTCCCGGCTGAGACGCAGCCAGCGCATCCCGAGCTTGCTCGGCAGCGGGCTGTGCGGCTCGCGCTTGCCGCTGTAGCGCAAGCCGGCAGCAGGATGAGCGACGTACGCCCACTCCTTCGCTGCCGCAGTCTTCGCCATCGCCCCCAAACCTACCGGGGCGGGCCGACGCCCGGCGTCGTCACGCGGCGACGAGCAGGCGCGCGCGCAGCTGCTCCTGAACGACGGCGTCGAGGCCGAGCGCATCGGCGAACCACGCCTCGACCGACCCGTAGGAGGCCTCGAGCTGCTGCAGGCCCGCGGCGAGGTAGCCGGGCTCGACGCCGAGGATCGGGTGCAGCACGTCCGCGTCGCCGCCGTTGCGCACGAACGCGTCGACCAGCGGCGCGAAGCCGGCGAACGCGAGCCTGTCGCTCAGCATGAAGTCCTCCAGCACGGCGCCGTCCGGCACGCCGAGCAGCAGTAGGAGCGCAGCCGCCGCCCAGCCGGTGCGGTCCTTGCCCGCCGTGCAGTGGAACAGCAGCGGGTGGGTGTCGGCACGGTCCGCGATCGCGGTGTAGAGCGTGCGAAAGCCCGCGTGGGCGCTCGGCAGCGTGACGAAGTCGCGGTAGGTGCGCGCGAACAGCTCCTCCACGTGACCGCCGCGAACCGCCTCCGCGACCCGCTGTGGGTCCTTCACCAGCTCGTTGAGCTGAGCTGGGGCCGCCGCCGCTCTGTCGCCGAGCACGTCGGCGACGATCAGCTCGACGCCGTCCGGCAGGCGATCGGGCAGGAACGCGCGCTCCGCGTCGGTGCGCAGGTCGACGACGGTGCCGACGCCGAGTCCTCCGAACGCCGTCAGCGTGTCGCCGCTCAGCTGGCCGAGCTGGCCGGAGCGGTAGAGCACGCCCGTCCGCACGTGTGCGCCGCCGGCCGCCGGCAGCCCGCCCGCGTCACGCAGGTTCGGCATCGCCGCCAGCAGCGGAGCCGGGCGGACGGGGATCGGATCGTCGGCGATCGACACGGCCAGCGAGGTTAGCTGGCCGTGTCGCCCCAGGTCGCCGCGCGCGCCTACGCCTCCTCGGCGAACGCCTGGCGCAGCTGCTGCTCCTGCTCGTCGGACAGGTTGGTCTGGATCAGCTCCGCGTGCGTGCTCTGGAACGCGTCCACGACGCGGTCGACGACGGCACCGGAGGTCAGCAGGAAGAGCGCCGAGCTGCCCGGTCTGATTCTGTCGCGGGCGCTCTCGATGAAGTCCTTGTCGATGCCGACGTTCGTCATCGAGCCGCCGAGCGCCCCGGCGGCAGCGCCGACGGCCATGCCAAGCAACGGGATGAAGAAGATCAGCCCGAACAGCAGGCCCCAGAACGCGCCGCCGAGCGCGCCGGCGCCGGCGAGGTTGTCGAGGTGGCGCGTCTTGGGCTTCTTCTTGCCTTCCTGCCACGACACGATCGCGGCGTCGTGGAGCTGGATCAGCTCCTGCTTCTGCAGCTGCTCGATCTTCTCGACGGCGCTCTCGGCGCCGAACGGGTCTTGAAATCTCCAGACGGTCAGGGTCGCCATCGGTCAGCGTGCTCCTTCGGGTCGCGGGTCGTCGTCCGATCCTCCGCTCGACGCGGGTGACCGCTCGTCACCCCTCGGGGGTGAGGCGAGCGCCTCCGCGATCCGCTCGTCGATCGAGACGCGTGCGCCGAGCGGCGTCCGCCGCAGCAGCTCGGCGACCTGCGCGTGCACCGCCGCCAGCCGCAGCTCGATCCCCTCCGCGGCGAGCGCGTCGGCCAGCTCGCCGAGCGTGTCGAGCGTCTCGACGTCGGCGTCGGGCGTCTGCGCCAGCTCCAGCACGACGACGCGCGGCTGCGGGTCCGCCGCCGCGACGAGCGCGAGGATCCGCTCCTTGACGGAGACGACGTTGGCGTAGAGCAGCGCTCCGTCGCTGCCGACGACGAGCGCGCCAACCGGTCTGCGCCACGTCGGGTGACGGTCCGCCCGGCCCCATCCGCCGTGCTCGGGGTCGCGCACGTAGAAGCCGACCGCCGGCCGGCTGAGCCGCTGCACGACGACGACGAGCGACAGGCCCGCGGCGACGACGAGGCCCTGCAGCACCCCGAGCGCGAGCACGCCGAGCAGCGCGACGCCCGCGAACGCGACCGCCGAGCGGCGGATGCGGGCGAAGCGGCGCAGCTCGGCGACGTTCAGGAAGCCGCTGACCGCGACGATCACGATCGCGGCGAGCGTCGCCTGCGGCAGCTGCTCGAACAGCGGCGCGAGGAACGCGCCGGTCAGCAGCACGAGCGCCGCGGCGACGATCGACGTCAGCTGCGATCTGCCGCCCGACCGCTGCGCGGCGGCCGTCTGGCTCGCGCCGCCGGACTGGACGAAGCCCTGCGAGAGGCCGGCGAGCAGGTTCGAGCCGCCGAGCGCGACGAGGTCGCGGTTCGCGTCGAAGCGCGAGCCGTCGCGGTTCGCGAGCGTCCGCGCGACGCCGATCCCCTCGGCGCTGACGAGCATCACGCCGAACGCGGCGCCGACGAGGTCGACGAGGTCGCCGGCGCCGACGTCGGGGAGCGCCGGGTCGGGCAGCGCGCGCGGGATCTCGCCGACGACGTCGACGCCGTAGCCGCGGAGGTCGAACAGCGCCGAGATCCCGATCGCGAGCGCGAGCAGCAGCAGCGTGACGGGGACCGCGGGCGCGACGCGCTGCACGACGAGCAGCAGCGCGACCGACGCGGCGCCGACCGCGAGCGTCCCGCCGTCGACCGCGCCGAGGTCGCCGAGCAGGTCGCCCAGCCGTTCGAAGAAGTCGCCGTCGCCGGCCGGGATGCCGAGCAGGCTCGGCAGCTGCCCGATCGCGATCGTCAGGCCGAGCCCGAACAGGAAGCCGGTCATCACCGGCTTGGAGACGAGGTCGGCGACCGCTCCGAGGCGCAGCGCACCGGAGACCGCGAAGACGGCTGCGCAGACGAGCGCGAGCGCCGCCGACAGCGCCGCGAAGCGGCTCGTGTCGCCGTGTGCGAGCGGCCCAACCGCCGCCGCCGAGACGGCCGCCGTCGCCGTCGTCGCGCTGACGACGAGCGAACGGGAGGTGCCGAGCAGCGCGTACGCGAGCAGCGCGCCCGGCGCCGCCATCAGGCCCGCCTGCGGCGGCAGCCCGGCGATCTGCGCGTACGCGACCGCCTGCGGCACGACGACCGACCAGACGATCGCGCCCGCGACGACGTCCGGCCGCAGCCAGGCGCGCCGGTACCCGCGCAGCCAGGCGGGCGCGAGCCGGGCGCTCACGACGGGCCGGGCGCGTCCCCGAACACGTCCGCCCAGTCGTCGCGCATCGAGATCGCGTGCCAACCGTCCTGCGCGCCGCGCGCGACGCGCGCGAGCACCTGCTCGGCGCCGTCGTCGTAGGCGAACTCGCGCTCTGCGTCGTCGTGGCGCAGCACCAGCCGCAGCGCGGGCAGCTCGGCGCCGCCGGCGAACTCCAGCATCGGCACGTCGCCGTTGGAGTTGCCGACCGCGACGAGCGGCCGACGGCCGACGCGGCTCCAGATCCGCACCGGCTTCTCCGGCCCGTCGTCGAGGAAGTCGAGCCCGCGCTTGTAGACGACCGCGCCGCCCGCACCGCCGCTGCCGGTGGGCGCGTCGTAGCGCAGCGCGAAGCTGCTGCCGATCACGCGTTCGCGCGGGATCGCGTACAGCGCCTCCGCGGCAGGGCGCATGAAGTCGCGGTCGCCGCCCGAGGCGATGTAGGTCGCGAAGCCGTGCCCCTCCAGGTACCGCAGCAGCTCGACCATCGGCCGGAACGCGCATGCGCGGTAGGGCCGCTTCAGCGACGGGTGCGACGCCGTCGCGAGGAACGCGGCGACCTCCTCGGCGTACGCGTCGACCGTCATCTCGCCGAACGCCTCCAGGACCCCGCCGAGCAGCAGTCTGAGGTCGGCGTCGTCGCCGTCGTAGTGCTTCACGAGCGCGCCGGAGAGCCACGCGCCGTCGTGCTCGCGCGCCGCCTTCCACGGCTGCCGCCCGCGCAGCGCCGGGTTGTCCTGCGCCATCGCCGCGAAGCGCCGCAGCACGAAGTCGAGCTGGATCGGGATCGGCTTCTCGCACCACAGCGTCCCGTCGTTGTCGAACACCGCGACCCGCTCCTGCGGCGCGACATGGCCGGCGCCGTCGCCCGCCGCCGCCTCGACGAACGCGACGATCGCTGCACGCGTCGCGGTGTCCTGCCAGGAGGGGAGCGGATCGTCCTGCATGGCGCTCAGCCGACCTGGGCGTACGTCTGGTCGCGCGACGGGGCGAGCAGCTGCAGCTCCCGCGCGCGGCGCACCGCCTCGCGGCGGTCGGCGGCGTCGAGCTTGCGGTAGATGTGCTTGAGGTGCGTCTTGACCGTGTTGACCGAGACGTACAGCTCGGTCGCGATCTCGCGGTTGGACATCATCGTCGGCAGGCAGCGCAGGACCGCCTCCTCGCGCCCGCTGAGCGGCTCGGGCAGCGCCAGCGGGCGGGCGCCGTCGTGCTCGAGCGCGTCGAGCAGCTCGCCCGCGAACGAGCGGTGCGCGGTGCCGGCGCGGATCGTCCGCGCGAGCAGGTCGCGCAGCGACGGACCGAGCGCCAGCAGCTCGTGGCGGAAGCCGTCCGGCTCGGCCAGCGCCAGCGCGCGCTCGAGCGCGCAGCACGCGCCCGCGTCGTCGTCGAGCGCGTCGCGCGCGACCGCCTCCGTCGTCCACAGCTCGACCGCGACCGCGCGCGGGACCGTCTGCTCCAGCCACGGCTCGACCGCCGCGCTCGCCGACGCCGGCTCGCCCGCCGCCAGCCGCAGCCGCCCGAGCGCCGCGGCGTGCTCGGGCCGCGGCCCGGCCGCGCGCGCCGACTCCAGCAGCGCGCCCGCCTCCGCGCGCTCGCCGCGGGCCGCCCGCAGCAGCGCCTCGTGCGCTGCGAAGCGCGCCCGCAGCGGCGCGTGCAGCGGCCACGAGCGCAGCTCGGCCTCCGCCGCGCGCAGCCGCGCGATCGCCGCGTCCCACGCGCCGTCGGCGGCGAGCAGGCCGATCCGCACGAGCGCGACGAGCGCGCGCAGCGGCGGCTCGCCGCTGCTGCGGACCGTCCGCTCGGCGCGCGCGAGGACGCGGTCGGCCTCCTCGGTGCGGTCCCAATGCAGCAGCGCGCTCGCGAGCACCGCCTGCGCCGTCGCCGCGGCCGGCGTCGCGTCCCAGCCGTGCCGCTCCGCCAGCTCCAGCGCCGCCGCGGCGCCGTCGGCGGCGCGCACGAGCCGGCCGCGCAGCGCCTCGCCGAGCGCCAGGTGCGCGCGTGCGAGCAGAACGATCGCGTCGAGCTCGCGCTCGCGCGCGCCGGCAAGCGCCGCGTCCAGCCGCTGCGCCGCCGCCTCCAGCTCGCCGCACCACGCCTCGGTCGCACCGAGGTGCGCGAGCGCCGCGACGCGCAGCTCGTCGGCGAGCGCGGCGTCGCCGTCGCCGGACGGCACCGCGCGCCGGCCGGCGGTCAGCACGGCCGCGGCGCGCGTCGTCCGTTCGACGTCGCCACAGACCCTGCCGAGCAGCAGCTCGACGACCGCCTGCCCGCGCGCGAAGCCGAGCGCGCGCGCCGGCGGCAGCGCGCCGGCGGCCTCGCCGGAGGCGTCCTCGGCGGCGTCCTCGGCGCGCGCCAGCAGCGTCGCGGCGCCGGCCGCGTCGCCGGCCGCGGTCGCGGCCGCCGCGCATGCCAGCGCGACCTCCGGCCAGCGCCGGTGCAACGCCGGCGGCATCCGCTCGGCGACCTCGCGCAGCAGCTCCAGCTCGCCGTCGAGCAGCAGTCGCAGCCAGCCGTCGGCGACCGCCTCGGCGGCCAGCTCCCACGCGCTCGCCGCGAGCGCATGGCGGACCGCCGCGCCCGGCACGCCGTCGCGTTCGTGCCAGCGCGCCAGCAGCAGGTGCAGCTCCGCCAGCTCCTCCGGCGCGGTGCGCGCCAGCTCGCTGCGCAGCAGGCCGGCGAACAGCGGGCCGTAGCGGTAGCCGTCGCGTCCCCCGTCGAGCCGCTCGACGAGCGCGTTGCCGTGCACGAGCCGCTCCAGCAGCTCGGCCGCGTCGGGCCGACCGCCCAGCTCGACCGCCAGCTCGACCGTCAGCTCCTCCGCGACCGCCGTGCGCAGCAGGAAGCGGCGCACGTCGCCCGGATGGCCGGCCAGCATCTCGGTCAGCACGAAGTCCGCCACCGCACGGTCGTCGCCGCCGAAGCCGGCGACGAAGGCGGACGGGTCGGCGTGGTCGCGCAGCGCCAGCGCGGGCAGCACGAGGCCCGCCGCCCAGCCGCCCGAGCGCCGCCACAGCTCGCGCGCGTCGACCGCGTCCAACGGCGCGCCCCACGCGGCCAGCAGCTCGCGCGCCTCGGCCGCGTCGAACGCGAGGTCGGCCGCGCGGATCTCGCTGAGGCGGCCGCTGACGCGCAGCCGCTCCAGCCCGAGCGGCGGGTCGGCGCGCGCGATCAGCACGAGCCGCAGCGCCGCGGGCGCATGCCGCAGCAGCGCGGCGAGGTCGTCGTGGATCGCGCCGTCGGTCAACTCGTGGACGTCGTCGAGCACCAGTACCAGCGGGCGCGTGCGCGCCGCGAGCCGCTCGACCAGCTCGGTGAAGACGCGGTCGATCCGGCCGCGCGGCGGCACTGCCAGCTGCGCGAGACCGGCATCTGAAGGGTCGGCGCGGGCGAGCGCGGCGAGCACGCCGGTCCAGAAGCGGCGGCGCTCGTCGTCGTGGCCGTCGAGCGCCAGCCAGGCGACCGGCCACGCGACGGCGCCGCTCGCCAGCCACGAGGCGACGAGCGCGGTCTTGCCGGCGCCGGCAGGTGCGGAGACGAGCGTGACGCCGTTCGCGGAGCCGTGCGCGAGCGCGCGGAAGAGACGCTCGCGACGGACCGGCGCGACCGGCGGGCAGGGCGGCGCGAGCTTCGTGGCGATCGTGTCGTTGGGCCTGACGCTGCGGGTGGTCTGCCCCATCTCACTCGCTGCCTCGTGGTGTCCCTGCCGGGCTCTCCGTCGCGAGCATACCCCGCCGTCGACAAGCTGCTCAAACTTCGTCAACCGATCGTTCACGCCCAGCTGTCACCCGTCCGGGGTGATGACCCGTCACCCGTGGCGGCCGACAATGGGCTCGACCGCCGATGACCCGCGAGCACCCACCTCCGCTGCCGCGCACGCTCGTCCATCGCCCACGGCTGCTGGAGCGCGTGGACGCGGGCGTGCGCGGGCCGTTGACGCTCGTGAGCGGGCCGGCCGGCGCGGGCAAGACGACGCTGCTGGCCGACTGGGCGCATGCGCGCGCGACCGCGGACGACCATCGCACCGTTCTCTGGCGCACCGTCGAGACGACCGCGCAGGCCGGCGACCTGCTGGCGCAGCTGACGCGCGCCGCCCCACTTCCCGGCGCGTCGCCGCTCGTCGCGATCGTCGACGGGCTCGGCGCGCACGCGGCAGAGCGCGCCCACGACCCGGCGCTGGCGGAGCGGGTCGCGGCGCTGCTGCGCGAGCGCACCGACGCGCTCCACGTCGTGCTCGCGACGCGCGGCGAGCCGCCGTTGCCGCTCGGCCGCGTGCGGCTCGACGCGACCGTCGTCGAGCTGGGTCCGGCGGAGCTGGCGTTCACGTGGGAGGAGGCGCGCTCGCTGCTCGCCGCGCGGCTGCCGGCCGCGCAGGCGCATGCGCGCTGGGAGCAGGTCGAGGGTTGGGCCGCTGGGCTCACGCGCGAGCCCAGCGAGCTGCCCGCGTACGTCGAGCGCGAGCTGCTCGGCGGGCTCGGCGACGAGCTGCGCGACTTCCTCCTGCGCGTGAGCGTGGCGGACGAGCTGACGCCGGAGCTGGCCGCCGTGCTGACCGGCGCCGCCGACGCTGGCGGGACACTCGACCGGCTCGCACGCGCCCACGCGCTCGTCGTGCCGCTCGACCGCCACGGCGGCGGCTACCGGCTCGCGCGGCCGCTGCGCGAGGCGCTGCGCGCGGCGCTGCCGGCCGCGTTGCCCGGCGAGGCGTCGGAGCTGCACCGTCGTGCGGCGGAGTGGCACGGGCGCGCCGGCGACGCGCTCGCCGCCGCCCGGCACGCGCTGGCAGCCGGTGCGCCGGAGCTGGCCGCCGACACGCTCGCAGGCGCGTGGCTGGACCTGCTCGCGCGCGGCCGCGACGTCGAGATGGCGGAGCTGCTCGCGGCGATGCCGGCGGCGACGCTCGCCGGCGACCCGGAGCTGCGCGTCTGCGCCGGCGCGCTGGCGACGGCGCGCGACGCCGTCGCCCAGGCGCTCGACCGCCGCTTCGACGGCGAGGCCGCAGCCGGCGCAACCCGCGACAGCATGGGCGCGACGCTCGCGGCAGCGCGGCTGCGGCTCGCGCGGCTGGAGGGCGACGTGCCGGCCGCCGCCGATGCCGCGGCGGCACTGAGTGACGCCGGCCCGGACGGCGGCGAGGCGTGGGCCGAGACCGGCGCCGAGGTTCCCGGCGGGCTCGCGGCGCAACGGCGCCGGCGCACGCTCGCGCTCCAGCAGCTCGGCGTCGCCGAGCTGGTCGCGGGTAGCGCCGCCGGCGCCGCCGCGCACCTGGAGCAGGCGCTCGGGACGGCGCGCGCGGAGGGCTTCGACCACCTGGCCGCCGCCTGCCTCGGTCCGCTCTGCGGGCTCGACGCGCAGCGCGGCCGGCTGCGCTCCGCCGCGGCGTGGGGCGCCGCGGCGATCGAGCTGGCGGAGCGGATCGACGACCGCCGTCCCGCCGTGCTGGTGCCCGCGCACGTCGGCCTCGCCGTCGTCGCCTGGCTGCGCGACGAGCGCTTCGCCGCGGAAGCCGAGCTGGCGCGCGCCGAGGCGTGCCTGGCCGAGGCAGGTCCCGCCGCCGACCCGCTCGCCGCGCTGACCGTGCGGCTGCCGGCGGCCTGGCTCGCCGCCGCGGACGCCCGCGCGGCAGGTCCGGCGGGCGGAGCGGGCACGGCAGGCGCGGCGGGGCGCGCGGGCACGGCAGGCGCGGCGGGGCGCGCGGGCACAGCAGGCGCGGCCGGTGCCGAGACCGAGCTGGCGCGGCTGGAAGAGGCGGCGGCGCGCGCGCTGCTGGCGGCGCCGAGACTGCCCGACTGGCTGCTGCTCGCGCTCGACGAGGCGCGCGTGAAGCTGCTGCTGGCGCTCGGCCGCACCGGCGCGGCGGCGAACGCCGCCTCGGCGCCGCGCGGCCCGTCTCGCCCCGAGCGACTGCTGCTCGGCGCGCACGTCGCGCTGGCGCGCGAGGACCCGGCGGAGGCGCGCTGGCTCGCCGACCGCTTCCTCGCGCGGGCGACGACCGACACGCGGCCGGCCCACGTGCTGGAGGGGATGCTGCTGCAGGCGTCGACGACATACGAGCTGGGGACCGTCTGGGACGCACTCTCGTGGCTGGAGCGCGCGATCGCCGCCGCCGCCGAGGAGCGCTGCCGACGGCCGTTCGCGGAGGCGGGCGCGCCGATCGGCGCGCTGCTGCGGGTGCTCGCGCGGCGCGGCCCGTGGCCGCCGGTCGGCTTCGTCGCGGAGCTGCTCGACGAGCGGCCGGCGGGGACGGCGGCGGAGGCGCCGGGCGACTCGGCGCTGAGCCAGCGCGAGCGGGCGATCCTGCGCTATCTGCCGTCCGGTCTCTCCAAGCGCGAGATCGCGGGCGAGCTGGGCGTCTCGGCCAACACCGTCAAGACCCACGTCAGCTCGATCTACCGCAAGCTCGACGTGCGCTCGCGCGCCCAGGCCGTCGCCCGCGCGCGGGAGCTGGGCCTGCTCGCCCGCTGACCCGTGTCCGGCGACGCCGCGCAAGCCCACGACGCCCCGGTGACGCTGCGGGGAGAGCGCGTCCGTGCGCCCTCCCGCAGTCGCTGCGACCAGACCCCTGCCGGGGACTCAGCTGACGATGAATCTCGTCCCGCCGACGATGCCCAGCACCTTTCTCATGCTGTAGGCGACGTCGAACGGGCCGTTCGGCGTGACGCCGCTTCTGCCGGCGATGTCGCCGTTGAGCGCGGCGATCGCGCCGGCGTGGCGCGCCTCGACGGTCAGGATCGAGACGGCGGCCTTCACGACCGGCACCTGCTTGATGTTGGTCGCCTGGCCGGAGTAGGCGGCGACGCCCGTCGTCTCCAGCGCGAACGCGGTCGCGCGGAACTTCGCCTCGTCGGAGGTCGTGTCGGCGAAGTCGAATCTCGGCGACTTGACGGCCGCGCCGCCGAGCGCTCTCTTGAGGAACTTCACGTGCGCGGCCTCGTCTGCGGCGACGAGCGTGGCGAACGCGCCGAGGTCGCCAGGGAAGTTCGCCGCCAGCGCCTCCTTGTAGAACGCCGCCTCGAGGTACTCGAGCGTCAGCGCGTAGTTGAGGATCGCGACGTCCTGTCTTCTCGACGGCTTGGCCGCGCCGGCCAGCGCCGGCAGCCCGCCGAACAGCACGCCGCTCGCGATCAGCGAACCGCCGGCGATGCCGGCCTTGCGGAAGAGGTCGGCGCGCGTGTCGCCCGCGACCGCGTCCTCCTGCTCACGCAGGGCACCATCCCGGTCAAGCGTCTCGAGCGAGATGAGATCGGTGAGTTGGGGCTTCACGGTGAATCTCCCTTCCAGTGGATACGAGCGCCCCTTCTTGCGCAGGGGGAGCGGGATCGGATCACTGCGTTCGCGTCGATCCCGCCGATGATCCGAAACCGCCCGCCGTGCGAATAGCTGTCGATGGCCCCCGCGACCGAGCCCCCTCTCCGATGAGCGCCGGCGGCGTCGAGCGCCTCGCCGACGAGGAGCTGATGACGCTCGTGCAGGACGGCGACGCCCGTGCGCTGGAGGCGCTCTACGACCGCCACGGTGGCGCGGCGTACTCGCTCGCGCACCGCATCATGGGTGAGCGCCAGGCGGCCGAGGACGTCACGCAGGAGGCGTTCGTCTCGATCTGGCGCTCCGGCTCGCGCTATGACCCGGGTCGCGGCAGCGTGCGCTCGTGGGTGCTGGCGATCCTGCGCAACCGCGCGATCGACGCGCTGCGGCGCTCCGCCTCACGCGCGCCGCGCCTGGACCACGACGACGACGGCGTGCTCGAAGCGCAGCCGAGCCCCGAGCGGACCGACGGCGAGGCGCTGCGACGCGAGCGCGCCCGCGTCGTGCGCGGGGCGATGAGAGAGCTGCCGCACGACCAGTCGCAGGTGCTCGGGCTGGCGTACTTCGGCGGCTTCACCCACCGCGAGATCTCCGACATGCTGGAGGTCCCGCTCGGCACGATCAAGGGACGCATGCGGCTCGGGCTGGAGAAGATGCGGACGAGCATGGACGAGGCGATCTGATGAAGCCGGCCGACGGCCACAGCCGCTGGGAAGAGGATCTCGCCGCGTACGCGATCGGCGCGCTCGACCCGCGCGACACGGTCGCGTTCGCCGCGCACCTCGCCGAGTGCGACCGCTGCCGCGGCGAGCTGCACCGGCTCGCGCCGGCGGTCGAGCTGCTGCCCGCGTCGGTCGAGCAGGTCGACCCGCCGCCCGCCCTTCGCGGCCGCATCATGGCGGCGATCGCCGCCGAGCCGCACGCTGCGCGCAGCGTGGACGCCGCATCGCCCCCGCCCCACCGCCGCAGAACCGACCGTCAGCCCCCGCCCCCGCCCCGCCGCTCGTGGCGCGAGCGGATCCGCGGCTGGCACGTCCCCGCACTGCCGGCGGCCGCGACGGCCGCCGCGCTCGCCGCCGCGTTCGCGATCGGCTTCGCCGTCCGCGGCGGCGGGGACGGCGGCTCGCAGCCGCAGCGCACGACCGTGCCCGTCGCCTCGCTCGCGCCCGGCGCCGACGTGCGCGCCCAGCTCGTCTCCTCCGGCGGCAGCTGGCAGCTCGACGTCGGACGGATGCCGGCGCTGCCGCCCGGCCGCGTCTACCAGGCGTGGGTGATGCGCAGAGGCAGGGACGTCGAGCCGTCGACCGTCTTCGTGCTCGCGCGCAACGGCAGCGGCACCGTCGCGATCCCGCAGTCGCTCGGCGCCGGCGACCAGGTGCTCGTCACGCGCGAGCCGCGCGGCGGGAGCGACAGACCGACCTCCGCGCCGCTGCTGCAGGCGAGCGTCTGACCGCTCTAGCGGTCGACGAGCGCGGCACGCAGGCGCTCCGCCGCCCGCGCGTTCAGCTCGTCGCGCAGGCGCGGATCGAAGCGGCCTTCGACCGCCATCGTCGTCACGCACGTCACGGCGTTCCCCGTGTGGCTCGCGAGCATGTCGGCGCGCATGACGACGGTGACGCCCTGCATCGTCATCTGCAGCCGCATCCGCACCCCGCGGGTGTTCGCGCCGAGCCCGGCAGTGTCGATCGGCACCATCCGGAGGTCCCCGAACTCGATCTGCTCGGCGGCGGGCTCGCTGCGCATCGTGTCGAGCATGATCGCCTCGGTGCAGCGCTGGGCGCGCTCGCTCGGAAGGTCCTCGACCGCCTCCTTCGCGCCGGCGTCGTCGTCGAGCAGCGAGACCGACTGGACGACCGCCAGCCCGCCCGCATCCTCGAACGTCACCTGGCCGTCAGCGTCCGCGCTGACGTGGTCGGCCGGATAGTCGGGGCACAGCTCGGCCAGCTCGGCGTCGCTCGGCAGGTCCTCGCCGGAGGCGGGCGAGCGCGTCCAGCCGGACGGCAGATCGGAGGCGCGCAGCAACGCCCGCTCGGCGACGTCTCTGTCAGAGCGCCGCTCCTCCTCGACCGTCCCACAGCCGCCCAGCAGCAGCGCCGCGACGCCTGTCGCCAGCCAGCGGCTGGTCCGTCCCCTCGCCGACATCCGTGTCGTCCTCCGATGCTCGCCGCGCTCTATGACCAACGTCACACAACGGACGCCGGGGAGCGCCCATCATGCTTGTCAGCGATCAAGCAGTACCCGCCGGGCCCCGCAACCCGGCCAAGAGCTTCCTCACCGATCGCAGCACCACCACATAGACACATCTCTCCTCCCGGGAAACGGCTCGCCAGCAGGCGGGCCGTTTCTCTTTGGGACGGCGGGCAGCGTAGCGCGCGCGGCGAAACGGCGCGGTCCGCCCCGCCTCGCCCGCGCTCGCACCGCGCCGCTACGCGGCCAGCTCGCTGAGCTTCTGGCCGACTCTCGCGGCCGCCTCGCCGACGCCTCTCAACTGTCCCTTCGCCCGCCGCAGCAGCGTGTTCGCCGTTCTGACGTCGCCGCGCTTGTACGCCGCCAGGGCGCGGTCGAGCGTGCCGTACGCCCGCAGCTCGACCGCCAGCAGCTCGAGCAGCTGGCGCTTCGTCGTCTCGCCGTCCGGCGTCGAGGTCTGCTCACGGTCGACGGCGTCCCGCATCAGCCGCGCCTGCCCGCGCACCGTCTTGACCGCCTGGCGCGCGCCCGGGATCGCCGAGCGGCCGCGCGCGTCGACGCGCCGCAGTGCTCTCGTCGCCGCCGTCTCCGCTCTCTTGAGCGCGTCGGCGTGCGTGAGCGCCGTGCGCGCGAACGACTGGTCGTCGGCGCGCGCCGCGACCGGCGCCACGAGCAGGAGCGTCAGCAGCGCCGTCAGCAGCAGCGGCAGCCGCCGTCGAGCGATCGAAGTCATGGGAGGAGGTCCTTTCGTGCGTGGAGGTCGAGCAGTTCCTGCCCGGCCGTGCAGGGTCGCATGCGCGGCGGTCCCCTACCCTCCACAGAGCGATGAAGCAGTCAGACGAGCAGCAGCGCCCGGTCGCGGGCATCGATCCCGAGCGGCTGGAGGCGGCGCTCGCCGTCCTCGCGGAGGCGGACGAGCTGCCGCTCGACCACCCCGACGCGCTCGCGATCCAGCGCGCGACGGCGAGGATCTACAAGGCCGTCAAGCTCCGCCGCAGACAGGAGAAGCGGCGCACGGTCGTCGAGCACGACGCGGCCGTCACCGCCGCGACGGCGACCGGCGCGCCCGGGCGGATCGACGACGAGACGCAGGGACTGCAGCTGAGATCGACCGCCAGAGGGGCGATCGCCGGCCACCTGATCGAGCCGCGCGCCTGCTACGTCTGCAAGGACCGCTACACCCAGGTCGACGCCTGGTACCACCAGCTCTGTCCCGACTGCGCCGCGCTGAACCACCAGCGGCGTGACGCGCGCGCCGACCTGACCGGGCGCCGCGCGCTGCTGACGGGCGGCCGCGCGAAGATCGGCATGTACATCGCGCTGCGGCTGCTGCGCGACGGCGCCCACACGACGATCACGACCCGCTTTCCCAACGACGCGATCCGCCGCTTCAAGGCGATGGACGACAGCGGCGACTGGATCGACCGCCTGCGGATCGTCGGGATCGACCTGCGTGACCCCGCCCAGGTGATCGCGCTCGCCGACTCCGTCGCCGAGCAGGGTCCGCTCGACATCCTCATCAACAACGCCGCGCAGACCGTGCGGCGCTCGCCGGAGGCGTACCGGCCGCTCGTCGAGGCCGAGGCCGCGCCGCTGCCCGGCGGCGAGCTGCCGGAGGTCGTCACGTTCGGGCAGATCGGCGGCGGCGCGTCGGCGACTCGGCCGACCTCGTTGCCGGCCGGCGGCGAGTCGCTGGCGTACTGGGCGCCGACGCCGCAGGCCGTGACCGCGCTCGCGCTCGACGCCCGCTCCGCCTCGCCGGAGCGGATCCGCGCCGGCGACGCGATCGACGCCGGCGGCCTGCTGCCCGACCTGCACCACTCCAACAGCTGGGTCCAGCACGTCGACGAGGTCGACCCGATCGAGCTGCTCGAAGTCCAGCTCTGCAACATGACCGCGCCGTTCATCCTCGTCAGCCGCCTGCGCCGCGCGCTCGCGGCGGCGCCCGCACGGCGCAAGTACGTCGTCAACGTCTCGGCGATGGAGGGGCAGTTCGGCCGCGGCTACAAGGGCCCCGGCCATCCCCACACGAACATGGCGAAGGCGGCGCTCAACATGCTCACGCGCACGAGCGCGCAGGAGATGCTGGAGCAGGACGGGATCCTGATGACCGCCGTCGACACCGGCTGGATCACCGACGAGCGGCCGCACCCGCAGAAGATGCGGCTCGCCGACGCCGGCTTCCACGCGCCGCTCGACCTCGTCGACGGCGCCGCGCGCGTCTATGACCCGATCGTCCGCGGCGAGCTGGGCGAGGACCTGTTCGGCTGCTTCCTGAAGGACTACGCGCCGTCGCCCTGGTGAGCCGCCGCTGAGGCGGCCGCGGCGGCCTCCGCCAGCTGCGCCCGCCGCCAGCGGCCGGGCGCCTCGCCGTACGTGCGGCGGAACGCGTTGGAGAGCGCGAACTCGCTGCCGTAGCCGACCTCCTGCGCGACCGCCGCGAGCGTCGCGCCGGGTCGCAGCAGCGCGCCGGCCGCGAGCGACATCCGCCAGCGCGTGAGGTAGGCGAGCGGCGCCTCGCCAACCCGCTCGGAGAAGCGCCGCGCGAACGCCGCACGCGAGAGGCCGGCCAGCGCGGCCAGCTCCGCGACGGTCCATTGATGCGCCGGATCGGAGTGGATCGCTCGCAGCGCGGGGCCGGCCGCCGGGTCCTCCAGCGCGGCGTACCAGCCCGGCACGTCGGCCTCCGGCCGCGTGAACCAGGCGCGCAGGCTGTAGACGAGCAGCAGGTCGAGCAGGCGGTCGAGCACCGTCTGCTGGCCCGGCTCCTCGGTCGCGACCTCGTCGCCGAGCAGACCGAGCGCGGTCCGCAGCGGGCCGCCGACCGAGCCGCCGCGGATCGGCGCGAGCGACGGGAGCGAGGCGAGCAGGCTGTCGCAGACGGAGCCCTCCAGCGTGTACGCGCCGCACAGCAGCTGCGTCGCGGGACCGTCGTGCTGCGGCGGCTGCGGTTGCGGCTGCTGCTCCGGTTCGCCATCGAGCAGGCGCCGCATCGAGACAGCCGGCGCGCCCGGCGCGTGCACGAAGCGGTACGGCGCGCCGGTGCGGACCAGCAGCAGGTCGCCGCCGAACAGCTGCAGCGGCTCCTCCCCCTCCAGCTCGACCCACATCGCGCCGCCAAGCACCGCGTGGAAGGTGAGCGGGAAGACGTCCTGGAACTCGACGCCCCACGGCGCGGCGAAGCGGCGGTTGGAGAAGACCGCGCCGCGCGCATGGGCGCGGGCGAGCAGGTCGGCAAGCACGTCCATCGCAGATAACGGTAGACGATCGATCAAAGATCCGCTCGTTTCGAGCATGGATCGTCTCGCCCTGCGAGTGGATGATCGATCCCATGAGCGACTACCTGATCATCGGCGGCAGCGGCAAGACCGGCCGCCGCATCGTGGAGCACCTGACCGCCGCCGGCCACACGGCCCGCGCCGCGAGCCGCGGCGGCGCCGTCCACTTCGACTGGCACGACGAGACGACCTGGGACGCCGCGCTGGCGGGGACCGAGGGCGTCTACCTCGTCGTCCCGCAGCAGGGGTTCGAGTACGCGGCGCCGTTCGCCGCGCTGCTGAAGCGCGCGGAGGCCGCCGGCGTACGCCGCGCCGTGATGCTGTCGGCGCGCGGCGCCGAGTTCGTGCCCGGCAACCCGGTCTTCGCGGCCGAGGACGTCGTCCGCGGATCCGGCCTCGACTGGACGATCCTGCGCCCGACGTGGTTCGACCAGAACTTCACCGAGGCGTACTTCGCGCCCGGTGAGGACGGAGCGGTCGTCGCGCCCGCGGGCGACGGACGCGAGCCGTTCGTCGACCTCGACGACGTCGCCGCCGTCGCCGCCGCCGCGCTGACCGACCCGCGCCACGCCGGCCGCACCTACGAGCTGTCCGGGCCGGAGGCGCTGACGTTCGGCGAGCTGGTCGCGCTGCTGGCCGCAGAGGCCGGTCGCGAGCTGCGCTACGTCGCCGCCGACCCGGCCGACTACGAGCGCATCCTGACCGGCGCGCTCGACGCCGAGCGCGCGGCCTTCCTCGCGCAGCTGTTCGCCGCGATCCGCGACGGCCGCGACACGCGCCTCTCCGACGGCGTCCAGCAGGCGCTCGGGCGGCCGGCGACCACGGTCGCGCAGTGGGCGGCGCGCGAGGGCGCCGCGCTGCGCGCGGAGGCAGTCGCTCCGTCAGACTGAGCGCGATGACAGCGGCGCACACGCTCACCGACGACCCCGGCGCGCGGCGCTACGAGCTGCGCGCCGGCGCTGACCTGCTCGGCTGGACCGAGTACCTGCCGGCCGGCGACAGCGTGATCCTCGCCCACACCGAGGTGCTGGAAGGGCACGAGGGCGAAGGGCTCGGCGGCGAGCTGGTGCGCGGCACGTTCGCGCAGATCGCCGCGCTCGGCAAGACGGTCATCCCGCTGTGCCCGTTCGCGGCGGCGTACGTGCGCCGGCACCCCGAGCTGCTGGCGCAGGTCGCGCCGAGCATGCGCGCCCAGCTCTCCAGCGGGTAGGACTGCCGCGTGACGGCGACCGCCCCGGGCGACCAGACGACGCCGAAGCGGCGGCAGCTGCTCGCACAGCTCGGCGCGCCGCTGCGGCACTTCATCTCGACCGAGGCCGGCAGCGCGGGGCTGCTGCTGGCCGCGACGGTCGTCGCGCTCGTGTGGGCCAACTCGCCGCTGTCGGACTCCTACGAGTCGCTGTGGCACACGCGGCTGTCGATCTCGCTCGGCGACTGGACGATCGACATGGACCTGCGCCACTGGCTCGACGAGGGGCTGATGGCGCTGTTCTTCTTCGTGATCGGCATGGAAGTGCGGCGCGAGTGGTCGATCGGCGAGCTGAAGGACCGCACGCGCGTGACGGTGCCGGTGATCGCCGGGATCGGCGGGATGGTGCTGCCGGCGCTGATCTACCTCGCGCTGATCCACTTCTCCGGCGCCGTCAGCGGGTCGGCGCACGGCTGGGGGATCGTGATCGCGACCGACACCGCCTTCATGCTCGGCGCGCTCGCGATCGTCGGTCCCGCCTGCCCGACCCAGCTGCGCGTCTTCCTGCTGACGCTGTCGATCGTCGACGACATCGCCGCGATCTCGGTGATCGGGATCGTCTACTCGGAATCGCTCGACGTCGTCGCGCTGCTCGTCGCGCTCGCCTGCCTCGCCGGCATCGGCCTGCTCGGCTCGACCCGCATCTGGCGCGGGTCGGCCTACTGCGCGCTCGGCGCCGGGCTGTGGATCGCGACCGTCGTCTCCGGCCTGCACCCGACGCTCGCGGGCATGGCCGCGGGTCTGCTGATCACCGCCTACACGCCGCGCAGAGAGCAGGTCGAGCAGGCCGCCTCGCAGGCGCGCGCCTTCCGCCAGTCGCCGCTGCCGCAGCTCGCGCGCGACACGAAGCTCAGCATCGAGCGCTCCGTCTCCCCCAACGAGCGGCTGCAGACGCTGCTGCACCCGTGGACGAGCTACGCGATCGTGCCGCTGTTCGCGCTCGCCAACGCCGGCGTCGACATGCGCGCCGGCGCGCTCGGCGACGCGCTCTCCTCCCCGATCACGTGGGGCGTCGTCGCCGGCCTCGTGCTCGGCAAGACGCTCGGGATCGCGACCGGCGCCCTCGGCGCGGTCCGCATGCGGCTCGGGACGCTGCCGCAGGGCGTCGGCGAGGGCCAGGTCGTCGGCGGCGCGGCGCTGTCGGGGATCGGCTTCACCGTCTCGCTGCTGATCGTCGGGCTCGCGTTCTCCGACGCCCAGCAGCAGGAGGAGGCGCGCATCGGCGTGCTGCTCGCCGCGGTGCTGGCGGTCGGCGCCGGCTGGCTGGCGTTCAAGCTCGCGGCGCTGCTGCGCGGCGAGGTCAGCGCCGGTCTGCCGCGAGAGCTGTCCCCGCCGGTCGACGCCGCGCGCGACCACGTCCGCGGCCCGCTCGACGCGCCGCTGACGCTGGTCGAGTACGCCGACTTCGAGTGCCCCTTCTGCGGCCGCGCGACCGGGATGGTGAGGGAGCTGCGCAGACGCTTCGGCGACGACCTCCGCTACGTGCTGCGCCACCTGCCGCTGATCGACGTCCACCCGCACGCCGAGCTGGCCGCACAGGCGATGGAGGAGGCGGCCGTCCAGGGCAGATTCTGGGAGCTCCACGACAAGCTGTTCGACCACCAGGACGAGCTGGAGTTCGAGGACCTGCTCGGCTACGCCGGCAAGATCGGCATCGACGTCGAGGAGCTGGCGCGCGCGCTCCAGGACGGCCGCCACCTCGCGCGGGTGCGCAAGGACGTCGCGAGCGCGGAGGCGAGCGGCGCGCGCGGCACGCCGACCTTCTTCGTCGGCGGGCAGCGCCACGTCGGCCCCTACGACGCCGAGACGCTCGCACGTGAGCTGGAGGAGAGCCGGCGGCGCTAGCGCCCCCGCCACCAGTCGGCCAGCACGTCGTCGAGCGCCGGGCCGAGCGCGGCCGCCTCGGCGCATGCCGCCGCGTCGGCGACGGTCGTCAGCCGCGCGCCGGCCGCCGTCAGCTGCGCACGCGTGCGCTCCGCCTCAGACCGGGCGTGCTCGCCGGGCAGCAGCAGCACGGGCAGGCCGTCGAGCGCGACCGGCGGCCGCTCCCACCCGGGCACGTCCGGCAGCGCGGCGTCGAGCGCGACGACGCCGGCGAGCAGCTCCGGCACGAGCAGCGCCAGCGCGAGCGCGAGCACGCCGCCCTGGCCGTGGCCGACGAGCAGCTGCGGCGCCGGCCAGCGGTCGTGCGCGCCGGCCGTCAGCTGCTCGACCGCGTAGAGCGCGTCGCCGAACGTCGCCGGCTCGACGTCACCGTCGATGCCGGACACGAACCAGCGCTGACCGACGTGCGCGCGACCGAGGTAGAGGAAGCGCAGCGGCTCCGGCACGACGAGGCGGTGCGCCGGTGCGGTCGCCCGCGCCAGCGCGCTCAACCGCCCCGCGTTCGTCTCGACGCCGCGCAGCACGATCGTCGAGCCGGCGCAGCCGGCCTGCGCCTGCCCCGGCGGCTCGTCGTCGACGTAGTAGACGAGCCCGGCTCGATCGAGCGTCTGCTCCACGGCGGGCTCAGACCTCCTTGACCGGCTCGCCGATCGCGTTCTCGCCGGCCGTGAAGCCGTTCGTGATCGCCGGACCGAGCGTCCCGCCGGCCGACCAGTACGCCTGGCCCGCGAGCGACGCGACGCAGTTGCCGGCGCCGTAGAGGCCGGGGATCGGCCGCCCGCTGACGTGCAGGACGCGGCCGGACGCGTCGACGACGGGGCCGCCGTTGGTGTCGAGCGTGCCGCCGCCGATCAGGATGCAGTAGTACGGCCCCGAGCCGCTGATCGGGTACATCGACGGGTTCTTGTCGTTGCCTCTGCGGCGCGGGCCGCCCCACGACACCTGGATCGGCGTCGAGCCGCGGCCGAAGTCGGCGTCGTGCCCCTCCCGCGCGAAGCCGTTGAAGCGGTCGATTGTGCGCTGGACGTTGTCGGCGAAGCCGTCGGAGAGCCGCACGTCGGGGCCGATCGCGCCGTTGATCGAGACTCTGCCGCGCAGCTTGTCGAGCCGGCGCTCGACGTTGCGCGCCAGCTCGGGGATCGTCGCGCCCTCGATCACGTACGGGGCTCTCGTCCCCGGTCTCGGGTACGGCATCCCGTATGCCTGGTACGGGTCGTTCGCGACGCCGCTGTCGTAGACCATGAACTGGACGAGGTTGGGGTACTCCGAGCGTGTCGTGTCCCACACGAAGTGGCTCTGCGTGTGCTCGTGGTACGGCGTCTTCTCGCTCGCGACGCGGTCGCCGAAGCGGTTGACCATGATCATGCTGTCGCCCGGCGGGATCCACAGGTCGTCGACGACGCTGGAGTTCGCCAGCGCCTGCTCCAGCACGTGCTGGACGAGGAACGCGTTGCGCATGTTCCCCAGCCGCGCGCCGAGCTGGCTCGCCATGTCGATGAAGTCGCCGGTGTTCGTCGGCACGGCGCAACCGCCGAAGATCGGTCCCCGCAGGTAGTTCATCACCTTGCTGCGGTCCTGCGTGAAGCCGCCGCTGCCGAAGACGACGGCCTTGCGCGCGCGGTAGAGGCGCTCGCCCTGCGGCGTCTGCGCCTGCACGCCGACGACCTCGCCCTTCTCGTTGGTCGCGATCTGGACGACGTGCTGGCCGGTGAGGACTCTGACGCCCTGCTTGCGCGCGAAGGTCGCGAGGCCGCTCATGAGGCTGCCGCCGCCACCGCCCTCGGCGTCGACCGGGTGCAGCGTGCGGCCGTACGGCGCCTTGTTCTCCGGCAGCTCGGCGTGGTACTCGGGGTGGGTCCAGTCGACGCCGCCGGTCGCGATCTGTCCGGGCCGCAGCGCGGCGATCTGTGATCTCAGCACGCCCGCTCTCTCGATCCGCTCGACGACCTGCGGCGCGAGGTCGAAGTAGGCGCTGAGCGCGCCGTGGCTGAATCTGTCGAGCCCGGCGTACGGCGCCTCCGGGTCGTAGACGCTCGGGAACGCGAGCCGCGCCATCAGCTTGACGGCGTCGTCCTTGGGGTCCTTGACCCCCTTCGCGCGCATCAGGTGGTTGTCGGGGATCCAGTAGGCGCCGCCCGAGCGGGCGGTCGTGCCGCCGATCGCCGGCGCCTTCTCCAGCACGAGCACTCTCGTGCCCGACTGCGCGGCGCCGATCGCCGCGGCGAACGCCGCGCCACCGCCGCCGACGACGATCACGTCCGCCTCCGCGTCGAACGAGCGGCCGGCGGCGCGTGCGGCGCGCGGCATGCGCGCCAGGACGGTCCCGCCGGTCACCGCTCCGGCGGCGGCGAGCAACGAGCGTCGAGAGACCTTGGAGCCCTGCTGCGCGGTCACGTCGTCGGCCATCTCTTTCTCCCAGCTACGCAATATTGTCTACGATCTGTTCGCTGACTATCGCATATTTTGAACGTGCCGATTGGAGAGCTGCCATGTCGTCTCGCCCAGCCCGTCTGTTCGCCGTCCTCTGCGCCTGCCTCGGCCTGGCGGTCGGCTTCGCCGCCTGCGGCGGCGACGGCGAGGACGACAAGCAGGGCTCGATCGCGTTGACCGAGCTGCCCGGCAACCCCGAGAACGGCAGCGGCCCCGGCCGTCCGGCGGACGGCAGACTCGCCGAGTCGGGCGCCGGCGGCGGGGCCGGCAGCGAGGCGCCCGCCGGCGGCGGGGCGGCGGACGGCGACGACGAGGCCGAGGCCGGCGCGGGCGGCGGCGGCACCGCCGCGAACGCCGAGGGCAAGGCGATCTTCACGCAGAGCTGCGCCGGCTGCCACACGCTCTCCGGCGCCGGCGCGAACGGCTCCGTCGGTCCCAACCTCGACGAGGCGAAGCCCGACCAGGCGGCCGTGGCGGAGAAGGTCAGAGCGGGCGGCGGCGGGATGCCGTCGTTCGGCGGGCAGCTGGAGCCGAGTCAGATCGACGCCGTCGCGGCGTACGTCGCGGCGACCGCCGGCTCCTGACCCGGTCCGCGCCGGATAGATTGTCGCGTCGCGGGGTCGCCGACGGCCCCGCCGCGATGCCGACCGACCTGCCCGACCCACCACTCGGCCCGCGCCTGCGGGAGCTGCGCAGACGACGGGGCCTCTCGATCAAGGCCGCCGCCGACCGGGCGGGCATCTCGGCCTCGTTCCTGTCGCTCGTCGAGCGCGAGCAGAGCGACCTCGCGATGAGCCGCCTGATGCGGCTGCTGCAGCTCTACGGTGCGACGCTGACGGAGCTGATCGGCGCGGAGCCCAGACCGCCCTCCGACATCGTCCGCCACGGCGAGGAGCTGCACATCCTCTCGCCCGGCGAGCACATCGACGCCTACCTGCTCGTCGCCGACACCGACCGCCCGCTCGTGCCGATGATCTGGGTCTACGCGCCCGGCGCCGGCATGGAGGAGCCGATCGTCCCGCTGACCGACCAGTTCAGCTACGTGATCGACGGCGCCGTCGCGGTCGAGACCGACGACGGCACCGAACGACTCGGGCCGGGCGACACGATCTACATGCGCGCCGGCCGCCGATACCGCATCCACAACGACGCCGAGCAGCCTGCGCGGCTGCTCGGGTGCGGCATCGGCGTAGCGGGGCCGCCGCCCGCCGTCTGAGACGACGGGCGGCGCGGGGTCATCGCCTCACAGCTGGTCGCAGCCGAGCCCCTCGGCCGCCGCGACCTCGACCGGCGCGCCCTTGCCGCCCATGACCTTGCCGTTGCCGTTGACCGCGTCGGCGTGGTCCCACAGGACCTCCGGGTAGTCGCCCTCGGCGTTCATCTCGTTGAGGATCGGCCATCTGCGCGAGCTGGCGAGCGCCTCGGCGGCCGCTCTCTCAGCGGCCGCGTCACCGTCGTCACGCGCCGTCGCCCACTGGTCGATCCACGCGCACGCGACAGCGCCGGAGACCTGCGCGCCGAGCTGGTAGCGGTCGTTGACGCCGTCGCCCTCGGTCAGCTTCCCGGCGTCGAAGCCGTCCGGCAGCGGGAGGCCGGCGAGCATCTGCTTGACCTCGTTCGCGCGGTCGGCCGGCTTGACGACGCTCGACGGCATCGCCGACAGCCACTGGTCGACGCTGACCGGTCTCAACGCGCGCAGCGCCGCGACGAACTGCTCCTGCGTGACCTGCTCGCCGCCCATCCGCAGCTCGAGCGAGTATCTGCCGGACTTCCACAGCGCGGTGAAGTCGTTGTAGGCGCCGGTGCCCTTGTACTTGAAGACGTCCGCCTGGGCGCCTGCGACCTCGACGGTGGGCAGGCGGTCGGCGCTGTGGGCGCGGTCGGCGACGTAGTCGGCGTGGGTGGCCGCGGCCCGCCAGGTGAGGTCGGCGCGCAGGTCGCCGCTCTCGAACGTCATCTCGCCGTCGTCGACGTGGAACTCGTCGGCGCGCGTGACGGTCCAGCCGTTCGCGTCGATCGTCAGCCGCGGCACCGCGTCGGCGACCTTCAGCACCGACGACGCCCAGACGCGGTCCGGTCCTGTCTGCAGGTCGCCGTCGCTCGTCAGCTGGACGCCGACGAGCGCGAAGACGCCGACGGCGGCCGTCGCGGCGAGCGTCATCCCGATCCGGCGGGTGCGGGTCGAGCGGCGGCGCGCGGGCGCCGCCTCGGCCTCGAAGCCGTCCGGCGCGTCGCGCGACTCCTCGACGATCGCGTTCAGCAGCTCGCCCTCGCTGTCGAGCGGCAGGCTGCGCACGTCCTCGTCACGGATCGGCGCGGCGTCCCGCACGCGGCGATCGATTCTTCTGCTCATCGCACGTTCTCCTTCGCAAGGTCCATGTGGCGCTGTGGCGCCGGGCGGCCGGGGGCGGCCGGCGCGGCGAACACGGCGCGGTCGGGCGGGGCCGAGGCGCCGGCGCTCGCCGGCTCGGCGGCCGCGTCCTCGCGCTCCAGCTCGGCGCGCAGGCGGCGGCGGGCGCGGTGCAGGCGGCTGCGCACGGCGACGCCGCGGACGCCGAGCACGACGGCGATCTGCGCCGGCGTCAGCTCCTCCCACCCAGCCAGCAGGAGCACTTCGCGGTCCTCCCGCGAGAGCCGTCTGAGCGCCGCGCGGATGCGGGCGCTGTCACCGTCGGTCCGCGGCTCGACAGCCGGCAGCTGCACCGCCAGCTCCTGCCCGAGCCGCTCGGAGAGGACGGTCCGCCGCCGCTCTCCGCGCCGCTGGTTGGCGAGCACCCGCCGCGCGACGCCGAACAGCCACGGGCGCGCGTCGTCGCCGTCGGGCACGTCGTCGACCCGTCGCCAGGCGACGAGGAACGTCTCCGCGAGCGCGTCCGCGGCGTCGGCGGGATCGTCGGTGCGACGCAGGAGGTAGCCGAGCACCGACCGCCGATGGCGGTCGAACAGCAGCTCGAACCGCCGCCTGCACGCGTCGTTGTCTGTGTCGATCGAGTCCATTGCGGAGGTGATGTCCGTCAGTCGCCAGAGCGTTGCAGCTGCCCGGTGAGCTGTGCCGCAACCTCCCGCGGACGGTCGGCGACGTCGGCGTCGGTGAAGCGCAGGACGATGATCCCGTGCGCGACGAGCAGGTTCGTCTTCGCACGGTCGCGCTGGAACGAGCGCCGCGTGCGGTGCCACGCCCAGCTGTCGATCTCGACGGCGAGCCGCGCCTGCGGCCACCACGCGTCGACCTCCTGCCCGTGGACGTGCACGTTCGTCCGCGGTCGCGGCAGCCCGTTCCGCTCGACGAGCCCGAGGAACAGCAGCTCCAGCTCAGAGCGCGTGTGCTCGGGCCCGTTCGCGCGCACCTCCGCGAGCGCCGCCCGCATCGCCCGGTGCCCGCGGCCGTTGCGCCCGCGCGCCCGCTCCAGCACGAGCTCGATCGCGCCGACGTCCACACGGTGGTTCCGCTCCGCCGCGTTCAGCGCGTTCGTCAGGTGGTCGCGCGGGACGACCGACGCGAGGTCGACCAGCGTGCGCGCGAGGGTGGTGACGGGGATGCCGTCGATCTGGGTGACGTCGTCGGGGGTGAGTGTCGCTCGGTGGAGAGCGATGCCTGGCGCTCTTGCTCGCTTGCCATCGACCGTCACGTCGATGTTGCGGTGGTTGGCTGGCCGGATGCCATGGAGACCGGCGGCGTCGCGGTGACTCAGCACGGCGCCGGGTCCCGCTGCAAAGACCGCCGCGAGGCGGATGCCCTCCCGGCGCAGCCGGCGGTGACCGACCGCGTAGACACCGCGATGGAGTCTGACGAGCGAGCCGCGGTCCAGGCGGTCCCGCACCATCGTCGGCGACAACCCCAGCGCACCGAGTTGCCTGCGGCCCACCACACCAAACTGTGCCTCAGCCAGCTCCTGGAGCCGCATCTCGGGAGGCGCGGTCGATTGCTGGTCCATGAGACCAGCAATCGACCGGGGCTCGGACTGAAGCGCGGGCATGGCCCGCGACGATGCCAGCCCCGCCACGCACGGCGCTACGCGCGTTCGTGACGGGACTGTGGAGAGCTCAGGCGGTGGCGGGGACTCCGGCGCCGTCGAGGTAGGGCTCGCCGCGCTCGGCGCGCTCGACCAGCGACGCCGGGGGCTCGAAGCGGTCGCCGTAGGCGGCGGCCAGCTCGCGGGCGCGGGCGACGAAGCCGGGCAGGCCGCCTTCGTACCCGTTGATGTACTGGAGCACGCCGCCGCTCCAGGCCGGGAAGCCGATCCCGAAGATCGAGCCGATGTTGGCGTCGGCGATCGACGGGATCACGCCCTCGTCGACGCACTTCACGGTCTCGATCGACTCGATGAACATCATCCGCTCCTCGAGGTCTCTGAGCGAGATCGAAGAGGGGTCGGCGACCGGCGGGAAGGCCGCTCTGAGGCCGTCCCAGATGCCCGTCCGTCTGCCGTCAGCGTAGGAGTAGAAGCCCTTCCCCTCCAGCTTGCCGGGGCGGTCGAACTCGTCGAGCATGCGGTCGATCACCTGCTCGGAGGGATGGTCGTCCCAGCCGCTGCCGATCGCGCCGGCCTCCTTCGCCGCCACGCGGATCTTGCGCATCAGCTTGAGGTTCAGCTCGTCGGACAGCTGCAGCACCGGAGCCGGGTAGCCGGCCTGCGAGGAGGCCTGCTCGATCGTCGGCGCCGGGATCCCCTCCGTCAACATCGAGATGCCCTCGTTGATGAACGTCCCGATCACGCGCGAGGTGAAGAAGCCGCGCGAGTCGTTGACGACGATCGGCGTCTTCTTGATCTGCTTGGCGACGTCGAGCGCTCTGTAGAGCGCGTCGTCGGAGGTCTGCTCGCCCTTGATGATCTCCAGCAGCGGCATCTTGTCGACGGGGCTGAAGAAGTGCAGGCCGATGAAGTCCGCCGGCCGCGAGACGCCCTCGGCCAGCTCCGTGATCGGGAGCGTCGAGGTGTTCGAGCCCAGCAGCGCGTTCGTCGCCAGATGCGGCTCGATCTCGGCGAAGACCTTCGCCTTCACGGCCGGGTCCTCGAAGACCGCCTCGATCACGAGGTCGGCGCCGGCCGCGGCCGTCGCGTCGTCGGTCGGGGTGATCAGCGCCAGCAGCGCGTCGCCCTTCTCCTGCGTCGAGCGCCCGCGCGAGACGGCCTTCTCGACGAGTCTCGCCGAGTAGCCCTTGCCACGGTCGGCCGCCTCCTGCGAGACGTCCTTCAGCACGACCTCGATGCCGGCCTTCGCGCAGACGTACGCGATCGCGGCGCCCATCATGCCGGCGCCGAGCACGACGGCCTTTCTCGCCCGGTACGGCTCGATCTCGGCCGGCCGGCCGCGGTCGCCGTTGACCTGCTGGAGGTCGAAGAAGAACGCCTGGATCATGTTCTTCGCGACCTGGCCGGTGGCGAGGCTGACGAAGTAGCGGCCCTCGATCTCGATCGCGCTGTCGAAGTCGACCTGCGCGCCCTCGATCGCCGCCGCCATGATCGCCGCGGGCGCCGGGTAGTTCGCGCCCTTCAGCTGCTTCTTCAGGTTCGCCGGGAACGCCGGCAGGTTCATCGCAAGCGCCGGCGTCGACGGCGTGCCGCCGGGGATCTTGTACTTCTTGTCCGCGTCCCACGGCTGCTGGACCGGATCCCCCCCACCCTTGGCGGCGATCCACTTCTTCGCGGCGGGGATCAGGTCGTCTCTGCTCGCGACCAGCTCGTCGACGATGCCGATCTCCAGCGCCTTCGCCGGGCGGACTCTCTTGCCCTGGAGCAGCAGCTGCATCAGCGCGTTGACGATGCCGAGCATCCGGACCGTGCGCACGACGCCGCCGGCGCCCGGAAGCAGGCCGAGCGAGACCTCGGGGAAGCCGAGCTGGATCTTCGAGCTGTCGACGACGACTCGGTGGTGCGTCGCCAGCGCGATCTCCAGGCCGCCGCCGAGCGCGGTGCCGTTGACCGCCGCGACGACCGGCTTGCCGAGCGTCTCCAGGCGGCGCAGCTGGCCCTTCGCCTCGCGCAGGTAGGTGGCGAACTCCTCCGCCTGCTCCGGCGTCACCGCTCTGAGGTTGTTGAGGTCGCCGCCCGCGAAGAACGTGCTCTTCGCGGAGGTGATGATCACGCCAGTGATCGAGTCCTTCTCGGCCTCGAGTCTGTCGATCGTGGCCGCCATCGAACGGGCGTAGGCCTCGTTCATCGTGTTGGCGCCCTGGTTCGGGTCGTCCAGCGTCAGGACGACGACGCCGTCGGCGTCCTTGTCCCAGCGGATCGTGGTGCTCTCAGCCATGACCTAGATCGCCTCCACGACGGTCGCGATGCCCATGCCGCCGCCGACGCAGAGCGTCGCGAGGCCGTATCTGCCGCCGGTGCGGTGCAGCTCGTCGATCAGCGTGCCGAGGATCATCCCGCCGGTCGCGCCGAGCGGGTGGCCCATCGCGATCGCGCCGCCGTTGACGTTGACCTTCTCCATGTCGAGGTCCATGTCGCGCACGAACCGCAGCACGACCGCGGCGAACGCCTCGTTGATCTCGACGAGGTCGAGCTGGTCAGCAGTGATGCCGGCCTTCCCGAGCGCCTTCTTCGACGCCGGCGCGGGACCGGTCAGCATGATCGTCGGGTCGGCGCCGGAGACGGCCGTCGCGAGGATGCGGGCGCGCGGCTCGAGGCCCAGCTCCTCGCCCGTCTGCGCGTTCCCGATCGCCAGCAGCGAGGCGCCGTCGACGATGCCGGAGGAGTTGCCCGGCGTGTGGACGTGGTCGATTCTCTCGATCCAGTGGTACTTCTGCAGCGCGACGGCGTCGAAGCCGCCCATCTCGCCCATCGCGGCGAACGACGGCTTCAGTCTGCCGAGCGTCTCGGCGGTCGTGCCGGCGCGGATGAACTCGTCGTTGTCGAGCACGACGTGGTCGTTGATGTCGAGCACCGGAACGACCGAGTCCTTGAACTTGCCCGCGGCCTGCGCGGCGGCGGCACGCTCCTGCGAGCGGACGGCATAGGCGTCGACGTCGTCGCGGCTGAACTCCTCGACCGTCGCGATCAGGTCGGCGGAGATGCCCTGCGGGACGAACGCCGTCTCGAGGTTCGTCTCCGGGTCGAGCGCCCAGGCGCCACCATCGGTGCCCATCGGCACGCGCGACATCGACTCGACACCGCCGGCGAAGACGAGGTCCTCCCAGCCGGAGGCGACCTTCTGCGCGGCGACGTTGACCGCCTCCAGGCCCGAGGCGCAGAAGCGGTTGAGCTGGACGCCGGCGACCGTGTCCGGCAGACCGGCCTTGAGCGCCGCCGTCTTGGCGATGTCCATGCCCTGGTCGCCGACGGGCGTGACGCAGCCGAGCACGACGTCGTCGACCCGCTTTGGATCGAGCGACGCGTTGCGTGAGAGCATCTCGTGCATCAGGCCGACGACGAGGTCGACAGGCTTGGTGGTGTGCAGAGAGCCGTTGCTCTTGCCCTTGCCGCGCGGTGTGCGCAGGGCGTCGAAGACGAGTGCGTCGGTGCTTGGCATTTCTCCTACCTCGGTTGAGCTCGCGTGAGGCGCTGATTGGCCAGTCAACCAATATCGTGCCACGCCGGGTGCGGTCCGTGTCGCAACTACTGCCGGACGGGCGCGGCGAGATGCGCGACGAGCGCTGCGTGATCGCGCTCGGTCTGGTCGGAGTAGGTCGCCGCGAAGCGCGCGATCGCGCGCTCGAACGCGTCGCCGCCGCCGAGGTAGGCGCCGATCGCGAGCGCGTCGCCCGAGCGCGCGTGCGCCCGCGCGAGCGTCCAGCCGCACATCTGCCCGTACGCGCTCAGGCCGGCCGGGACTATCCGCTCGAGGTCGGCGGAGCGCTTCCAGTCCCACAGCTGGCGCACGTAGAAGTCGCGCCGGTTGCCGTCGGGGTCGTCGACCGAGACCCAGCCGAGGCAGATGTCGCTCGCCGCCTGCATCAGCCACTGACCCTCGACGACGCGGCGGCCGTGCCGGTTGAACCTGCTCGCGCCCGCGAACGGCTCGACGACCGACGCGTTCGCCTCCTTCAACTGCAGGAACAGCGGGTCGCGCTCGTCGTCGCCGATCAGCAGCGCGATCCAGGCGCGCGTGCCAACGCTGCCGACGCCGACGACCTTGCGCGCGGCGTGGACGTAGTGGTAGCGCTCCAGCAGCCGCCGCGTCGCGCCGGTCAGGCTGGCCGCGTAGCCGCTGAGGATCCCGCGCACCAGCTGCTCGATCTCGGGGCCGGTGCCGGCGCCTTCGGGCAGCTCGTCCTCGATCGGGACGATCAGCGGCGGGTCCGCGGCGATCCGCAGCTCGCCGTCGACGCGCTCGGTCAGGCGCGCAACCGCCTTCATGCTCGTCTTCGAGCGCGCCTTCTCGACGTTGCGCTCGAACGTGCGCATCTGCGCTCGCGGCACTCTGCTGCGCCACTCCTCGATGACGCTGTCGGCGTTCAGGCGCGCGTACCAGACGTCGAGATGCGACTGGCCGGCGAAGTCGCGGATCGCGCGGCGGTACGCGCCGACGGCCGCGTGCACGGCCGCCGCCTGCTCGTCCGAGTCGAAGCCGCGGTCGCGCGCGGCGAGCACGATGCTCGCGGCGAGCCGCTTGACGTCCCACTCCCACGGGCCGGGCAGCGTCTCGTCGAAGTCGTTGAGGTCGAACACGATCGTGCGGTCGGGGGCGCCGAAGCCGCCGAAGTTCGCCAGGTGCGCGTCGCCGCACAGCTGCACGCGCTCACCGCTGACCGGTGTGCGCGCGAGGTCGGCGGCCATCACCGCCGCCGAGCCGCGGAAGAACGTGAACGGCGACGCGCTCATGCGCTCGTAGCGGAGCGGCAGCAGCTCCGCGATGCGGTCTCTCCCCTGGCGCTCCAGCAGCTCGATCGGGTCCGCGCGGTCGGCGGCCGGCTCCCACTCGCCGTGGTCGCGACGGCGTATCTCGGCGCGCGCGGCGCGACCGCGCGCGATCCGCTCGTCACGGCTGGTGACGCGCTCGGCTGTGCTCATCGTGTGTCCTCCTCGGCGCGGGGTCGCGGCGGCCATGGCGTGCGCCCGTGCACGAGCGCGCCGCCACCGTCGTCGTTGGTCAGCTCGACCGTGCCGCCGACGGCGAGGATCCGGTCGCGCATGTGGGTCAGCCCCGTGCTCGTGTGGAGCACGCCGTCGGCGAAACCCGGGCCGTCGTCGGCGACGGCGAAGTCGAGCGTGCCGTCGACGCACGCGAGTCGCAGCGTCACATGCGCGCCGGGGCCGGCGTGCTTGCACGAGTTCTGGAGCGCCTCCAGGCAGCAGTAGTAGACCGCCGCCTCGGCCTCCGGTGTGCTGCGCGGCACGTCGCCGGCCGCGCGCACCGCGACCGGTCGCGCCGCCTCCTGCGCCTCCGCCTCCAGCGCGGTCAGCAGGCCGCCGGTCGCCAGCAGCGGCGGGTAGACGCCGCGCGCGATCGCGCGGACCGCGTCGAGGGCGTCCTGCGCCTCCTCGCCGAGCGCGACGAGGCGGGCGTGCAGCAGCTCCGACGCACCCTCCTGCTCGGCCTCCTCCGCCGCCAGGTCGAGCTTGATCCGCAGCGCGACGAGGCGGTTCTGGCCGCTGTCGTGGAGGTCCCGCTCGATCCGCCGCCGCTCCTCGGAGCCGGCCGAGTAGATCCGCGCGCGCGATGCGCGCAGCTCGTCGGCGCTCGCGTGCAGCCGCGCCTCCAGCGCCGCGTTGCGGCGCACCAGCAGCGCCCGTTCGAGCAGCTGCCCGCGCGCCTGGCCGGCGAGCAGCGCCCACGGCACCGCCAGTCCGGCCAGCACGCCGAGCCAACCGATCGCGATCGCGACGTCGCCGTCGCCGGAGGTCGTGCGCAGCACGTTGCCGACCGCGACCGCGAGCGCGAAGACGAACAGGCAGGCGAACGGAACCGCCAGCGTCGCGCGCGCGAGCCCTTGCACCGCGCGCATCCGTTGCAGCACGAGCAGCGCGACGACGACCAGCATCGCGCTCGTGAGGAACGTCGTCGCGTCGGACAGCGTCGCCGTCAGCCCGCCACCGAGGTCGACGACGCGGTAGGGGTTCTGCGGGCAGGCGCCGTCGCAGCGGGTCAGGATCCCGCCGACCGGCAGCTCGCGCGCGCCGAGCAGCATCACCGTCCACGCCGCGGCGACGGCAGCGACCGTCGAGCGGTAGACGAGCCGCGTCCGCGGTCCCTCCAGCTCGCCGGACGGGAACGCCAGCATCACGTAGGAGAGGATCGCCGCAAGCCCGACCCACGCGAGCCGCCCGAGCGTGTACGCCCCCGGATCCGACAGCGCCATCGGCGTCGTCGCGACGAAGGCGGCGCCGGCCGCTATCAGCAGCGGGCCGAGCCGGCTGTCCGGGCGCAGCCGCCACGTCTGCAGGCCGACGCCGACCCACGACACGATCGCGACGGCGCGGTAGGCGCCGTTGAGCGCGGGCTGCGCGAAGACGTCGCTCTGCGCGCCGAGCGTCGCGGCCACGGTGGCCGCCACGACGCCGACGGCGGCGATGCCGGCGAGCAGCGACGGCGTCGGGGCGAGCGCACGGCGACGCCTCGGCAACTGCAGGCCGAGCAGCGTCGCGTCGGGAGGTTGGAGTGAGGCCGGAGTCATCGCCCTGGCAGACAGACACGTCGCTCGCCGGTCCAGCCTCTCAGGTCGCGGGCGCTTCGCCAAGTGCACGCGGCGGGTAGACACTGAATCATTACCCGGGACCTGCCGATCCGCGTCGTCCTCGCAGACGACAGTTTTCTGGTGCGAGAAGCGGTCGCACGCATCCTCGAGCACGAGGCGCACCTCGAGGTCGTCGCGCGCTGCCACGACCGCGCCTCGCTGCTGGCTGCCGTCGAGCGTGAGCGGCCGACGGTCGTCGTGACCGACATCCGCATGCCGCCCGACCTCGAGGACGAGGGCATCCAGGTCGCCAACGAGCTGCGCGAGCGCTATCCCGAGATCGGCGTCGTCGTGCTGAGCCAGTACGCCGAGCCGCGCTTCGGGCTCGCGCTGCTGGAGGCGGGCAGCGACGGGCGCGCCTACCTGCTGAAGGAGCGCGTCAGCGACCGCGGCCAGCTCGTCGGCGCGATCGACGCGGTCGCGCGCGGCGGCGCGTTCGTCGACGCCAAGATCGTCGAGTCGATGATCGCGCGCCACACCGCGCCGGGCGACTCGCCGCTGGCGGAGCTGTCGCCGCGGGAGCTGGAGATCCTCGGCGAGATCGCGCAGGGCAAGAGCAACCCGCGGATCGCGCGCGAGCTGGTGCTGACGAAGCGGGCCGTCGAGAAGCACATCAACTCGATCTTCCTGAAGCTCGGCCTCAGCTACGCCGAGGACGTCAGCCGACGCGTCAAGGCGACGCTGATCTACCTCGCCGCGGCGGGCAGACGCGACTGACCTCAGCGCGCCGGCCCGTGCCGCCGCCACAGCTCGATCAGGGCACGCGGGCGCAGGTCCTGCTTCGCCAGCACCGCGACGGCACCGCAGGTGGTGCACGCCGGCGGCAGGCGGTCGAGCGCGCCGGCCGAGACGAGCACGACGACCGTCTTCGGCCACCGCGCGAGCAGCCGGCGGGTCGTGTCGATCCCGTCCGTGCCGGGCATCCGCACGTCCATCAGCACGAGCTCGGGCGCGACCGCCTCCGCCGCCGCGAGCGCCTCTGCCGCCGACGCCGCCTCGCCGAGCGTGCGGAAGCCCGGCGTCGCGCCGACGACGGCGCGCGCGGCGCTGCGGAACGACGCCTGGTCGTCGACGGTCAGCACGCCGACCTCGTGCCCGGGAGCGCCCGGCCGCGCGGCGTCAGACATGGCCGCCGCCGTGCACCACGACGGTTCGCGCCAGCCAGTCGTGGAAGGCGCGCCGGCGCTCGTCGAGCAGCACGGGCACGTAACCGGCGAACAGCGGAATCGCGCCGAGCACGAGGCCGATGCAGCGCAGCAGCGCCCGCCGCAGCGGGATCTGGGCGGCGGCGTCGCGCGCATCGCGCACGCGGATCCCCATCACGCGGTCGCCGGGCGTCTGGCCGGTCGTCGACCAGAAGACGGCGAAGTAGCCGACCGCCCACGCGAACCAGACGATGCCGCCGAACACCGCCGCGACGACCGCGACGTCGTGCGGCAGGTGCAGCAGCGACATGCACAGCGTCAGCACGCCGGCGACCGCGAGCGCCACCCCGTTGACGACGGCGGCGTCGAGCGCGAACGCGATCGTGCGCGTGACGAGGCCGGCGTACGGCGGCGGCTCGATTCGCGGCGCCGCCGGCGGTCTGCCGTTGCTGCGAGCAGCCGCGGCAGCCTGTGCGCGCGCCGTGGCCGCGGTGCTCATGCCGGTCCCGGGTCCGGCATCCCAGGTCGCGGGCCGGCACGCGGCTCACGCCGCAGCACGCGCCGCGCCGCGCGTTCGATCCAGGCGTCGGCGTGCTGGGACTGCTCGCGAACCTCGCTCGCGACATCGTCGGCGAAGCTCGCGCCCTGCTGCGTGATCGCGCTCGTGACGGCCGGGCTCTGCGCGACCTCCTGCACCATCAGCCACAGCTCCTCGCTCTCCAGCAGCCGTGCGGCCGTCGCCTCCATCAGGCGGCTGTCGACGACGCGCGCGACGAGCCGCTCCATCGCCGGGCTCTCCACCGCCTCCGCGACAGCGGCCTCCAGCTCGGGGCCGGCGAGCACGCGCTCGTAGATGCGGCGGGCGGCCTCCTCCGCCAGCTCGGACGCGAGCAGCATGTCGAGTCCAGCCAGCGCGCCGCGGGTGACCGGTCCGGCGGCGGTGCGCAGCGCCCAGCGCGGGGCGTCGAGCCCGCGCGCGAGCACCGCACGCGGCGGCCCCAGTCCTGTCGTGACGATCTCTCGCACCATGCGGCCATGTTCCTCCCGCCCGCGCCGGGCGCGCAGTGGTGCATGCCGGTGTCTGCGGTGTGGTGGGCGCACCCTTGGCGACGTCCCGCGCGCGGTGGGACGGTGGACCTCCACGATGAATGGAGGAGCTCCATGGGTGTCCATGCTTCCGGCGGCGTGCCTGCGCCGACTCCGCGATCCGACGTCTCGGCGAGCGCCGAGTCCCACCTCAGCGGGTGGGTCATGTTCGCGGGGACGATGCTGTTGATGGTCGCGACGCTGAACATCATCTACGGCATCGGCGCGATCGACGATTCGACGTTCTTCGTCAACGACGCGAAGTACGTCTTCAGCGACCTCAACACCTGGGGCTGGATCGTCCTCGTGACCGGTTGTCTTCAGATGCTGGCGGCGTTCGGCGTGTGGGCCCGCAACAGCATCGCGACGTGGGCGGGCATCGCCTTCGCGTGCATCAACGCGATCGTCCAGCTGCTGATGCTGCCGGCCTATCCGTTCCTGTCGCTGGCGCTGTTCTCGATCAACCTGCTCGTGATCTACGGACTCGCCGTCCACGGCGGTCACGCCGACGACGCCGTCTAGGAGGAGCGACCATGTCCGCCGTCACCCCCGATTCCGCCGACCTGCTGAGACGCGTCGCCGTCGGCGAGCTGGCCGTGCTCGATACGGCGCTCGGACTGCGCGAGACGCAGATGGAGGCGACCGGGCTCGATCCGCGCACGTTCGCGCTCGTCAAGATCGCGGCGCTGATCGCGCTCGACGCGCCGCCGGCCTCCTACGCCTGGCAGGTCGCCAACGCGCTGGAGGACGGCGCGACGGGCGACGACGTGCTCGGCGTGCTGCGGGCGGTCGCGCCGCAGGTCGGCGGCCCGCGGGTCGTCGCCGCCGCGCCCGAGATCATGCTCGCGCTCGGCCTCGCGCTGCCTGAGGAGGTGGCCTGACCATGCCGCTCGGCCGCCGCCGTCCCCTGCTGCGCGCCGCCGCCGTCGGCGGCGGCGCCTACGTCGCGGGCAAGCGCAACGCCGCCTCGCGGCAGCGCGAGGAGGAGCAGGAGGAGCGTCTGTCGGGCCTCGAGCAGCAGCAGGCCGCTGCCGCGCCTGCGCCCGCGGCCGCGCCGCCGCCCGCCGCCGCGCCCGCCCCGGCCGCGGCAGCTCCCGCCGCTGGCTCCGCGGACCTGATCACGCAGCTTCAGCAGCTCGGGCAGCTGCGCGACCAGGGCGTGCTGACCGAGGAGGAGTTCGCGCAGCAGAAGGCGCGGCTGCTGGGCAGCTGATCCGGGCAGGCCGAGGGACCGACCGCTCCGCGCCGCCGCCGCGCGGGAGCGGTTGCAGCTTGCCAATAGGACGATCGTCTTAGTAGCCTCCCGGGAAACCGGACGATCGGAGCTGGACATGCCCGTGATGGACGTCACCTATCCCGTCGGCGCGCTGACGGACGCGGCGCGCGCGACGCTCGTCGAGGAGCTGACGACGGTGCTGCTGCGCGCCGAGCGCGCGCCGGACACGGAGTTCTTCCGCAACGTCACGTGGGTCTACCTGCACGAGCTGCCGGGCGAGGCGGTGCTGTCTGCCGGCCGCCCGGTCACCGCGCCGACGTTCCGCGTCGACGTGACGGTGCCGGCGGGCGCGCTGTCGGACCGGCGCAAGCAGGAGCTGGTCGGCGAGGCGACGAGACGGGTGCTCGACGCCGCCGGCCTGACGCAGGAGCACGCGCTGCGCGTGATGGTGCTGATCCGCGACGTGCCCGAGGGCAACTGGGGTGCCGCCGGCACCGTGATCCAGTTCGAGCAGCTGCGCCAGGCGGCCGCGCACGAGCGCGAGCAGGCCGCGGCCCCGACTCCCTAGCGTGCTCTCAGATACCGCGTGACGATGAAGCGCAGCGTCACGCCCTGCTCGGCGGCGACGAAGGCGGGATCGACCGCGACGCGCGAGAAGAGGCCGTCGACCAGCGCAGCGAGCCAGGTCGCGGCGGTCGGCGGGTGCAGCGCTCTGTCGATCCTGCCGGCGGCCGCGGCGCGCCGCAGCAGGCGCTCCAGGCCGTCGCGCCACTCGCGGTCGTGGCGCGTGACGAGCGCGGCGATCGCGGCGTCGCGGTGGGCCTCGGCCGCTATCTCCAGCGCGAGGCCGGCGTAGGCCGGGTCGGCGGCCAGCTCGACGACCGTGTCGAGCAGCCCGAGCAGCGCCGCGAGCGGGTCCTCGGCCGCGTCGAGCAGCGCCATGTGCGCGCGCGTCTGCTCGCCGTCGCGCTCGACCAAGGCGAGCACGATCGCCTGCTTGCTGTCGAAGTAGTGGAAGAGGTTGCCGGCGCTCATCCCGGCGCGTGCGCAGATCTCCGCCGTGCGCGTCGCGTGGAAGCCCTTCTCGGCGAAGCAGCCAGCCGCCGCGTCGAGGATCGCCTCGCGCCGAGCTGCGTGTCTGACCGGATCAACCGTCCGCATCGACGGGATCCTGCCCGTCGTGGCGGCGGCGCGCGTTCTCCTGCCGTCTTCTGCGCTTCTCGACCTCGCCGGCCGCGATGACGATCGCCACCACGATCGGCGCCCACCACTTCGCGGTGCTGAGGATCGCCTCGACCCACCCGGGCAGCGTCACGTCCGGCAGGTCGATCGACGGCAGCGGGATGCTCGGCAGGTCGACGTCCACGTCGGGCGACGGGATCGACGGGAACGGGATCCGCGGCAGCAGCAGTCCCAGCAGCGCGCCGATCCCGAGCACGCCGAACAGCAGCTTGCCGGCGGCGATCGCGACGTGGCGCGAGGCGTACAGCGCCGGGCGCTCTCTCGCCAGCGCCTCCAGCTTCTCGGCGCGGCTGCCGGCGGGCGGCGAGAACGCCAGCTCGACCGCCTGCTCCCCTTCCGCCGCGTCGAGCACGGCGATGCACTCCCTGACGCCGCCGAGCCACGTGAATCTGACCCGCACCGTGACGCCGCCGCCCGTCAGCGTCGCTCTGTCGCCCTTCGCTCTCTGCTCGTCGACCTGCTCGCCGTCGACGAACAGGCGTGACACCGTGCCGAGCCCGGCGGTCGTGGACTCCAGCTCGATTCGCTGCCCGTCGTAGGCGAGCGTCCAGCGCGCGGGCGGGTTGGGAGAGGACATGCGCCGATGATAGACCGACTGCTCGGTTAATGAAAGCGCAGAGCTCTCGCCCGCCGCCGCGGTTCCACGGGCCCGCAATCCGGGAAGACGCCTCGCATGGCGAACGGGGAGGAGCCGGCGCAGCATCCGCACCGCTCCTCCCTGCTGCTCGACGCGCACGAGTTCTTCCGCCGCGGCCCCGTCAACGCGGAGGGCTGGTCGATGCTGATCGGGCGCGACCGCCATTGGGAGCGCTCCTACCGCGACCGCTGGGCGCACGACAAGGTCGTCCGCTCCACCCACGGCGTCAACTGCACCGGCTCGTGCTCGTGGAACGTCTACGTCAAGGAGGGGATCATCACCTGGGAGACCCAGGCGACCGACTACCCCTCGATGGGTCCGGAGATGCCGGACCACGAGCCGCGCGGCTGCCCCCGCGGCGCCTCCTTCTCCTGGTACACGTACTCGCCGCTGCGGCTCAAGCACCCGCTGATCCGCGGCTCGCTGCTGGAGCTGTACCGCGCGGCGAAGGAGGAGCACGACGGCGATCCCGTCGCCGCCTGGGCGAGCATCCAGGACGACCCCGACGCGCGCGCCCTCTACCAGCGCCAGCGCGGCAAGGGCGGCTTCGTGCGCGCGAGCTGGGAGGAGGCGGCCGAGCTGATCGCCGCCGCGCACGTCCACACGATCGCAGCGCACGGGCCCGACCGCGTCGTCGGCTTCACGCCGCTGCCGGCGATGTCGCCCGTCTCGTTCGCCTCCGGCAGCCGCTTCATCAGCCTGATCGGCGGCTCGATGATCAGCTTCTACGACTGGTACGCCGACCTCCCGCCGGCCTCGCCGCAGACGTTCGGCGACCAGACCGACGTGCCCGAGTCTGCCGACTGGTGGAACTCCAGCTACCTGATCGTCTGGGGCACCAACATCCCGATCACGCGCACGCCCGACGCGCACTTCATGACCGAGGCGCGCTACAAGGGCCAGAAGGTCGTCGTCGTCTCACCCGACTACTCCGACCACACGACGTTCGCGGACGACTGGCTCCCCGCGCAGCCGGGCACCGACGGCGCGCTGGCGATGGCGATGGGCCACGTCGTGCTGAGAGAGTTCTACGTCGACCGGCAGGTCCCGCGCTTCCTCGACTACGCCAAGCGCTTCACCGACCTGCCGCTGCTCGTCACGCTCGCCGAGCGGCCCGACGGCAGCGTCGTGCCGGACCGCTTCCTGTGCGCCGACGACCTCGGCTCCGACGTCGAGAACGCCGCCTGGAAGCCGGCGCTGATCGACGCCGCGACCGGCGCCCCGGCGGTCCCGAACGGCTCCGTCGGCGACCGCTACGGCGAGGCCGGCAGAGGCAGATGGAACCTCAGGCTCGACGGGATCGACCCGCTGCTGTCGCTGCACGAGGCCCGCGAGAGCACGGCGACCGTGACGCTCGCGCGCTTCGACGTCGGCGAGACCGACGGCGGCTCCACGATGGTGCGCGGCGTGCCGGTGCGGACGGTCGCCGGGCAGCGCGTCACGACGGTCCTCGACCTGCTGCTCGCGACGTACGGCGTCGCGCGCGACGGCCTCCCCGGTGACTGGCCGCGCGACTACGACGACGCCGAGACGCCGTACACGCCCGCGTGGCAGGAGGCGATCACGTCCGTCGACCGCCACGCCGCGACGAAGGTCGCGCGCGAGTTCGCGCGCAACGCCGAGACGAGCGACGGCCGCTCGATGATCGCGATGGGCGCCGGCACCAACCACTGGTTCCACTCCGACCAGACGTACCGCTCGTTCCTCACGCTGCTGCTCGTCTGCGGCTGCGTCGGGCGCAACGGCGGCGGCTGGGCGCACTACGTCGGGCAGGAGAAGATCCGCACGTTCGTCGGCTGGCAGCAGCTCGCGATGGGGCTCGACTGGCAGCGGCCAGCACGGCTGGCGCAGGGCACGTCGTTCTTCTACGGCGCGGTCGACCAATGGCGCTACGAGCGGACCTCGCCCGAGCAGCTCGCCTCGCCCGTCGGCAGCGGCCGCTTCAGAGGCCGCCACACGATCGACGCGTTCGCGCAGGCCGTGCGGATGGGCTGGATGCCGTCCGCCCCGACGTTCGACCGCAACCCGCTCGACCTCGCCGACGAGGCGCTCGCCGCGAGCGGCGGGAGTGGCGGGAGCGGCGGGAGCGGCGACGCGGCGAGCGCGGGCGCCGTCGGCAGACACGTCGTCCAGGAGCTGCGCGCCAGACGGCTGCGCTTCGCCGCCGAGGACCCCGACGCGCCGGAGAACTGGCCGCGCGTGATGACCGTCTGGCGCTCGAACATCCTCGGCTCCTCCGCGAAGGGCCACGAGTACTTCCTGCGCCACCTGCTCGGCGTCACCGACGACACCGTCACCGCCGCCGAGTCGCCGCCGGACAAGCGCCCGCAGGAGGTCGCCTGGCGCGAGCGGGCGCCGCGCGGCAAGCTCGACCTGTTCGTCAACGTCGACTTCCGCATGACCTCGACGGCGCTGCACTCCGACGTGCTGCTGCCCGCGGCGACGTGGTACGAGAAGCACGACCTGTCGATGACGGACATGCACCCGTTCGTCCACTCGTTCAACCCCGCGGTCCCGCCGCCGTGGGAGGCGCGGACCGACTGGGACGCCTTCGGCCTGATCGCGAGAACGTTCGCCGCGCTCGCGAGCGACCGCCTCGGCGTCCGCCACGACCTCGTCGCGAGCCCGATCCTGCACGACACGCCCGGCGAGATCGCACAGCCGCACGGCCGCGTGCGCGACTGGGCGCGGGGCGAGTGCGAGCCGCTGCCGGGCGTCACGATGCCCGGCTTCAGAATCGTCGAGCGCGACTACGGCGCGGTCGCCGAGCAGTGGGCGGCCCTCGGGCCGCTGGTCGAGCGAGCCGGCTGCGCGGTCAAGGGCGCGTCGTGGAGACCGGTCGCGGAGGTCGAGTGGCTGCGGGGGCAGAACGGCCGCCCCAGACGCGACGGCGTCGCCGCCGGCCGCCCGCGCCTGGACACGGCGATCGAGGTCGCCGAGGCGATGCTGGCGATCTCCGGCGTCTCCAACGGCCGGCTCGCGCTGGAGGGCTTCCGCTCGCTGGAGGAGCGCACCGGCCTGTCACTCGCAGAGCTGGCGGAGGGCAACGTCGAACACCGGATCGACTTCGCCGACACGCAGACGCAGCCGCGGCACGTCGCGACCTCGCCCGAGTGGTCGGGGATCGACGCGCACGACCGTCGCTACGCCGCGTTCACGATCAACACCGAGCGCGACAAGCCGTGGCACACGCTCAGCGGCCGGCTGCACCTCTACCAGGACCACGAGTGGATGCTGGAGCTGGGCGAGGCGCTGCCCGCCTACCGGCCGCCGCTGCGCGCGCACGGGCTCGGCGACGGCGAGGATCTGCTCTCCAACGGCGAGCGCGAGCTGACGCTGCGCTACCTGACGCCGCACTCGAAGTGGTCGATCCACTCCGAGTACCAGGACAACCTCCACATGCTCACCCTGTTCCGCGCGGGGCCGGTGCTGTGGCTCAGCCGCGAGGACGCCGCGGCGTTGGAGATCGGCGACGACGACTGGGTCGAGGCGTACAACCGCAACGGGATCGTCTCCTGCCGCGCGGTCGTCTCGCACCGGCTGCCGGCGGGCACCTGCATGCTCTACCACGCGAAGGACCGGCACCTGAACACGCCGCGCACGGAGCTGCGCGGCAACCGCGGCGGGACCGAGAACTCGCTGACGCGGATCACGATGAAGCCGACGCACATGATCGGCGGCTACGCGCACCTGTCGTGGGGCTTCAACTACTACGGGCCGACCGGCTCCAACCGCGACGAGACGACCGTCGTGCGCAAGCGGCGCAGCGAGGTGGTGTTCTGATGCACGTCAAGGCCCAGATGGGCATGGTGATGAACCTCGACAAGTGCATCGGCTGCCACACCTGCTCGGTCACGTGCAAGCAGGTGTGGACGAACCGGCCCGGCACCGAGTACGTCTGGTTCAACAACGTCGAGACGAAGCCCGGCGTCGGCTACCCGCAGCGGTGGGCCGACCAGGAGCGCTGGAACGGCGGCTGGACGCTCGACCGCAAGGGCCGGCTGAAGCTGAAGGCGGGCGGGCAGGCGAAGAAGCTGCTGCGGATCTTCGCCAACCCCGACATGCCGGAGATCGACGACTACTACGAGCCGTGGACCTACGACTTCGGCTCGCTGATCGACGCGCCGCTGTCCGACGTCGACCCGGTCGCGACGCCGATGTCGCAGCTGACCGGCGACAGACTCGCGCCGAGATGGGGGCCGAACTGGGACGACGGGCTCGCCGGCGGCCCCGGCCACGCCGAGAGCGACCCGCACCTGCAGGGGCTCCAGGAGCAGGTGAAGATGGAGTACGAGCAGGCGTTCTACTTCTTCCTGCCGCGCATCTGCGAGCACTGCATGAATCCGTCGTGCGTCGCCTCCTGCCCCTCGGGCGCGATGTACAAGCGCGAGGAGGACGGGATCGTGCTCGTCGACCAGGAGCGCTGCCGCGGCTGGCGCTACTGCGTCTCCGGCTGCCCGTACAAGAAGGTCTACTTCAACCACGGCACCGGCAAGGCCGAGAAGTGCACGCTCTGCTACCCGCGGATCGAGCAGGGTCAGCCGACGATCTGCTCGGAGACGTGCGTCGGGCGGATCCGCTACCTCGGGCTCGTGCTCTACGACGCCGACCGCGTCGAGGAGGCCGCCTCGGTCGCCGACGAGCGCGAGCTGCTGCACGCGCAGCGCGCGATCATGCTCGACCCCGACGACCCGGAGGTGCGCGCGCAGGCGCGCCGCGACGGGATCCCCGAGGACTGGCTGGACGCCGCCTCGCGCTCGCCGGTCTACACGCTCGCGATCCGCCACGGCGTCGCGCTGCCGTTGCACCCCGAGTACCGCACGCTGCCGATGGTCTGGTACGTGCCGCCGCTCTCCCCGATCGTCAACACGCTGGAGACCGACGGCTTCGAGGCCGACCCCGACGACGTCTTCCCCGCGATCGACCACATGCGGATCCCGACCGCGTACCTGGCGAACCTGCTCGCGGCCGGCGACACCGAGGTCGTCCGCGACGTGCTCCACCGGCTCGCCGCGATGCGCGCCTACATGCGCAAGCGCGACGTGCTCGGATCGGCCGAGGAGTCGATCGCCGAGGCGGTCGGGATGACGGGCGCGGACCTGGAGGAGCTGTACCGGCTGCTGGCGATCGCGAAGTACCACGACCGCTACGTGATCCCGCTCGCGCACACCGAGATCGCCGCCGCGCTGACCGAGCAGCAGGGCACCTGCGGGCTCGACTTCGCCGGCGGGCCGGGCAACTGCGGGGCGACGACTGCGGCGGCGGATCCCGAGGAGACGCCGATGGATCGCTTCATGCTGTCCGTGACGAAGGTCGACGGCGCCAGAGGAGCGACGCCGTGAGGCGCTTCGCCGGCCGCCCCGCCGCCGACCCGCGCGCGTTCGCGGTCGCCTCGTGGCTGCTGCGCTACCCGGGCGAGCGGCTGCTCGCCGGCCGGCCCGAGCTGGCGCGCGAGGCCGCCGCGCTGCGCGACCGCCGCGTGCGCGAGCCGCTGGCGCGCTTCGCGGCGGCGTTCGCCGCCGAGCCGAGCGGGCGCGCGCTCGCCGAGCGCTGGATCGCGACGTTCGAGACGCGCAGACGCACGAGCCTCTACCTGACCTACTACACGCACGGCGACACGCGCGGCCGCGGGATGGCGCTGCTGCGGCTGCGCAAGCTCTACCGCGCCGGCGGCATGCCGATGGAGCACAGCGAGCTGCCCGACTTCCTGCCGGCGATGCTGGAGTTCGCCGGCAGCGCGCCCGACGGCTGGGGCGAGGCGCTGCTGCGCGAGCACCGGCCGGGGATCGAGCTGCTGCGGATCGCGCTGCGCGAGCAGCGCAGCCCGTACGCCGACGTCGTCGACGCGGTCGCCGTCGCGCTCGGCGCGCCCGGCGAGGGCGACCGCGCGCACCTGGAGAAGCTGCTGCGCGACGGCCCGCCGAGCGAGCAGGTCGGCGTCGAGCCGTTCGCACCGCCCGAGGTGATGCCGCGCGCGGAGGCGCCGCGGTGAGCGACGGGGCGGGCGTCTTCTGGTGGGTGATCCTGCCGTACGTCGCGATCACCGTCTTCGTCGTCGGGCACGTCTGGCGCTACCGGACCGACCAGTTCGGCTGGACCTCGCGCTCGACCCAGCTGTTCGAGCGCAGACTGCTCGGGATCGGCGCGCCGCTGTTCCACTACGGCGCGCTCGCCGCGATCGGCGGCCACGTGATCGGGATCCTGATCCCCGAGTCGTTCACCGAGTCGCTCGGCATCTCCGAGAGCGCCTACAAGGACTTCTCGACCGGCGCCGGCACGCTCGCCGCGCTCGCGACGCTGATCGGCTTCGGCCTGCTGCTCTACCGCCGCACGACGGTCAAGCGCGTGCGGCGGACGACGACGCGGGTCGACATGCTGACGTACGGCCTGCTGACCGCGCTGATCGTGCTCGGCAGCTTCCAGACGATCGGGATCAACCTGATCGGCAGCGGCTACAACTACCGCGAGGACGTCGCGCCGTGGTTCCGCGGCGTGCTGCGGCTCAACCCCGACCCGGACTTGATGCGCGGCGTCGACGCGAGCTACCAGGTGCACGCCGTGCTCGCGTGGGGGCTCTACATGCTGTGGCCGTTCAGCCGGCTCGTGCACGCGTGGAGCGTGCCGATCCAGTACCTCGGCCGCCCCGCGATCCTCTACCGCAGCCGCTACGGCGGCGCGCTGCCGGTGTTCGCGGGCGGCGCCGCTGCGGGCGGCGCGGTGGGCGCGGGCGGGCCGGGGCCTGTGCGGCGCGTCCTCGACGCGCTCCCGCCGGCTTCCGGCGGCGCGGTGATGGGGACCGGGATCGTCTCCGTCGCGCTCGCGCTCGACAGACGCACCGAGCTGTCCGAGGCGCTGATGTGGATCGCGCTCGGGATGTGGGTCGCGCTCGCGCTGCTGCTCGCCGCGCGCTTCCTCTTCCACCGCGCGCGCTTCCTCGCCGAGGCGGCGATACCAGCGTCGCTGACGGGCGTCGCCGGCACCTGCGTGCTCGGCGCGCGGCTGACCGTCTACGGCTGGGAGTGGGCAGGGATCGCGCTGCTCGCGATCGGCGGGCTGTTCCTGCTCGCGCTGTTCGGCCCGGTGTTGCAGCACTGGAGACGCCCGACCGTCGGCGCGAGCTTCCTGCTGACCGTGTCGATCCAGTCGGTCGCCGTGCTGAGCGCGACGCTCGCCGTCGCCGAGGACCGCCGCGGGCTCGTCGTGCTGGCGGCCGTGCTGCTCGTCGTGGGGATCGCCTTCTACCTGTGGGTGCTGCGCGACTTCGACCTCAGACAGCTGCTCGTCGGCAAGGGCGACCACTGGATCGCGGGCGGCGCGGTCGCGATCAGCGCGCTCGCCGCCGGCAGAGTCGTGCAGGCGATCGACAGCACCGGCGCGCTGCGCGACCTGCGCGCGGTCCTCGACGCGGTCGCCGTCGTGCTGATCGTCGCCGAGCTGATCTGGCTGCCGCTGCTGATCGCAGGCGAGATCGCGCGTCCGCGCCTGCACTTCAGCGCGCTGCGCTGGGCGACCGTCTTCCCCGTCGGGATGTACGCCGCCTCCAGCTTCACGGTCGGCGCCGTCGGCGGGCACGCCTGGATGACCGACTTCGCCGACGTCTGGATCTGGGTCGCCGTCGCGGTCTGGGCGGTCGTCGCGGTCGGGACGGTCGCGCGCGGCGCGGCGCTGCTGAGCGGCCGCGCCGAGCAGGCCGCTCCGACATCCGCGCCGCCGCGCTCGGCGCCGCCGCCGGCGGCGCGCGCCTGAGCGCCGCCTCGACCGCCGGAACCGGCCTCGCGCAGCGGCGCCGCTACTCCCGCAGCGCGGCGCTGAGCGCCGGCGCGAGGTCGCCTCTGCCGGCGACCTCCACCCCGCGCTCGAGCCCGAGCCAGCCGGCGACCGAGCGCAGCTCCGCGGCCAGCTCCGCGGCGACGCGCGCGGGCTCGGCGGCGACGTCCGGCTCCGCGTAGGCGCCCTGCACGCGCAGCACTCCGGCCTGGCGGTCGGACTTCAGGTCGACGCGCGCGACCAGCTCCTCGCCGAGCAGAAACGGCAGCACGTAGTAGCCGTGGACGCGCTTCTCGGCCGGCGTGTAGATCTCGATCCGGTAGCGGAAGCCGAAGATCCGCTCGGTCCGCGGGCGGAACCATATGAGCGAGTCGAACGGGCTCAGCAGCGCGCGAGCGGCAACGCGGCGCGGCCGCTTCGCCGCCGGCCACAGGTACGCCGGCGCGTCCCAGCCCTCGACGGTCACGGGCAGCAGCTCGCCGGCCTGCACCAGCTCCGCCACTCGCGCCTTCGACTCCGCGCGCGGGAGGCGGAAGTAGTCGCCGAGGTCGGGCTCGGTCGCGACGCCGTGGGCACGCGCGGAGACGCGCAGCAGCTCCCGCTGCGCCTCCTCGACGGTCGGCGTCGGCGTCCCGACGACCTCCGCCGGCAGCACCCGCTCGGGCAGGTCGTAGCGGCGCTCGAAGTTGACCCGCCGCGCGGCGGTCACCTGACCGGACCAGAAGAGGTACTCCAGCGCGACCTTGCCCTCGTGCCAGTTCCACATCTCGCCCGGCCGCCGTCTCGCGCGCTCCGCGGCGCTCGTGTCGTTCGCGCGGATCGGCCCCTGCTCGCGCACCAGCTCCAGCACCTCCTCGACGAGGTGCGGGTGCTCCTGCGCGATCCGCCGCATCCCGCCCCACGCGTCGGCGTCGGCGCGCGCCATCCGCCAGCGCAGGAACGGCTGCAGCTCGACCGGCACGAGCGACGCCTCGTGCGCCCAGTACTCGAACAGCTCCCGCCTGATCGGGCCGGCGGTGTGCGCGGTGAGGCGGTCGAGCGTCTCGCGCGGGTACGGCCCAATGCGCGAGAACAGCGGCATGTAGTGGGTGCGCGAGAAGACGTTGACGGAGTCGAGCTGGAGGATCCCGACCCGCTCCAGCACCCGCCGCAGGTGGCGCGCGTCGACGCGGCCGCGCGGCCGCGGATCCGCGAACCCCTGCGCCGCCAACGCGATCCGCCGCGCCGCCGCCGCGCTCAGTCTGCCGCCCGCTCCGTTCGCGCTCGCCATGCCGGCGGAGAGCCTAGCCGTACGTGCGGCCGCTCAGTGCTGCGGCGGCCGCAGCACCAGCAGCGCGACGACGACGCCGGCGGCGACGCAGCCGGCCGCGACGACGAAGGCGAGGCGGTAGCCGCCGAGCAGCGCGTCGAGCGGAGCGCGGCCGTCGGCCGCGAGCCCGTCCGTGCGCGCAGCCGAGACCGCGCCGAGCAGCGCGACCCCGACCGCGCCGGAGATCTGCGTCGAGACGTTGACGATGCCGGAGACGAGGCCGGCGTCGGCTCTCGGCGCCTGCGCGACCGCGATCGTCAGCAGCGGCAGGAAGGCGGTCCCAGCGCCGAGGCCGACGAGCGCGAAGGCGGCGAAGACGTGCGGGAAGTAGCTCGTCTGCTCCCCGACGGTGGCGAACAGGGCGAGCCCGGCGCCGGCCGCCAGCAGGCCGGCGACCGTCATCCGCTGCGGCCCGAAGCGCCCCATCAACCGTGCCGTGACGCCGAGCGACAGCGCGCCGACGACGACGGTCATCGGCAGGAACGCGAGCCCGGTGCCGAGCGCGTCGTAGCCGAGCACGTTCTGGAGGTAGAGCGCGCCGACGAAGAAGGCGGCGTACATGCCGCAGACGAGCAGCACGCGCACCGCGCTCGACGCCATCAGCCCGCCGAGCCGCAGGATCCGCAGCGGCATGATCGGGTTGGCGACGCGCGCCTCGTAGGCGAGAAAGGCCGCCAGCAGCGCGATCGCCGCGGCTCCGAGGCCGAGCGTCCGCGCCGAGCCCCAGCCGTGCTCGCCGGACGTGACGATCGCGTAGATGCCGACCATCAGCGCGAGCGTCACCAGCAGCGAGCCGAGCACGTCCACCCCGCCGCGCAGCCCGATCCCCTCGTCGTCGTCGATCAGCGCCCTGCCCGCGACGAGCGTCAGCAGGCCGATCGGGACGTTGATCAGGAAGATCCAGTGCCAGCTGATCGCCTCCGTCAACGCGCCGCCGAGCAGCAGCCCGATCGAGCCGCCGCCGACCGCGACGAACATGTAGACGCTCATCGCCTTCGCGCGGTCGTCCGGGCCGGGGAACTCGATCACGATCAGCGCGATCGTGACCGACGCCGACACCGCTGCACCGAGCCCCTGGAGGAAGCGGGCCGCGATCAGCAGCGCCGGGTCCTGTGCCAGCGCGCACAGCACGGAGGCGGCCGTGAAGAGCAGCAGACCCGCGAGGAAGACGCGTTTGCGGCCGACGAGGTCGCCGAGCCGGCCGGCCATCAGCAGGAAGCTGCCGAACGTGATCAGGTAGCCGTTGACGACCCACGTGAGGCCGGCCTGCGAGAAGCCGAGGTCGGCCTGGATCGTCGGCAGCGCGACGTTGACGATCGTCGCGTCGAGCGCGTTCATCAGCTGCGCGAAGCAGAGGACGACGAGCGCCATCCAACGGCGGCGCTCGCGCCGCTCGGCGGCGCTGGGCGGCAGCGGCAAAGTAGGACTCTCCATAAGGATCATCACTGTACCCATGATGATCATTAAGCAAGCAAGATCCTGAACGTCGCTACGATCGACATGGAATGGACGCTGAGCCGACGCAGGGACCGATGGTCCTGTTGACCCGCCTCTCGCGCCAGGTGTACAGACTCACCACCGAGGCGCGGCTCGGCATGCGCATGAAGCACTTCGTCCTGCTCAACCACGTGCGCGACCACCCGGTCACGCAGAAGGCGCTGACCGACGCGCTCTGCATGGACGCCAACAACCTCGTGCTGCTGCTCAACGAGGTCGAGGGGCTCGGCTACGTCGAGCGCCGCCGCGATCCCGCCGACCGCCGCCGCCACGTCGTCGAGATCACGGCCGCGGGCCGCCGCGCGCTGCGCAGAGGCGAGCGCGGGATGGAGAGCGTCGAGGACGACGTGCTCGGCGCGCTCGACGCCGAGCAGCGGTCCGAGCTGACCCTCCTGCTCGCCCGCGCGCTCGCCGACGACGCCGCCTAGCGACGGCCTGATCCAGGCCACCCACGAGGCACGGCCGGACGCCGCTCAGGCGTGGGCGCCGACGTTCACCGTCCCGACCTTCAGCTCCGCGCCGCCGCCGAAGAACGCGCCAACCCGCTCGACCTGCTCCTCCAGCAGGCGGCGCCGCGCAGCGCCGAGCGCGCGCAGCGGCTCAACCGTGATCGCGACGCGGCGGCCGGAGCGGCGCAGGTGCCAGACGCCCGCCACGACCCCGTCCACGAGCAGGACGGGGAAGTTGCCCGCCTGGCTGCCTGCGAGCGCGCGCTCCGCCGCTCGTCCCGGGAACAGCGCGGCGCGCGGGTGGCAGCCGACGGCGTAGGCGTCGAAGTACGGCAGCAGCCGCACGCCGCGCGAGGGCTCCTGCGGGAACGCCGTGTCGCCGGCGTTGACCCACGACGGCACGCCGTCGAGCGCGACCTCCTCCAGCGCGCCGGCGCGCGCGGCGAACAGCTCCGCGGCCCAGCGCGGCGGAGCGCTCAGCCATCTCGCGAACTGCTGCGGCGTCGCCGGCCCGTACGCGTGCAGGTAGCGGCGCAGCAGCTCGGCGAGCGCCGCGTCAGCCGGCTCGGGCTCGAAGCCGGGCAGCCAACGGTGGGGGTTCGTGTAGGTGACCTTGCGCCCTCGGCCGTGGCCGAAGCACAGCGCGCCGCGGTGGGCCGCGGTCGGGATCGCCTGCCGCCAGCGCGGCCACATCCCCTGGAACGCGGGCATGACGAGGTCGCCGGCCCACGCGCCGGCGCGCTGCACGACGGCGTCGGTCAGCTCGTCGACCGTCAGCTCGGCGTCGGCGAGCGCGTCCGCGATCGCCGCGACGACCGCGTCAGTCTGCTCCGCGGTCATCCGCACGCCGGGCGCGTGGCCGGCGCCCAGCGGCGGCACCGCCGCGAGCGCCGCCGTCCACAGCGGCAGCTCGCGCGTCGGCAGCAGATGCACGGTCCCGCGCGGACCGAACGTCTTGACGAGGCTGCGCTCCTCCCACAGCGCCGCGCGCACCGTCGCCTGCGTCGCGCCGTCGACGCGCAGGCCGACCGACAACTCGGCGGCGGACAGCACCTGTGCGTGCGCGCCGCAGATCGTCCCGACCTGCTCGGCCAGCCGCGCGGCGGCGACCGGCTCGGCGAGCCCGTGACGGACGAGGCGCCGCGCGTGGACGGCCTTCATCGCAGACATCTCCACGAAATCTTGACGCTCTCGCCGGAAGTCTTGACGTTCTCGTCGCGCGGCGTGACCCACAGTGTTCGAGCATGACCCCTCCCGCCGTCCTCGAACGCCCGTCCATCGCGCCGCCGCAGCCGGCGCCGGCTCCCGCATGCAGCCGCACGCTCGCGATGCACGACGACTACGAAGTCGTGACGCTGCGCTCCGCCGACGGACTCGAAGCGAGCTTCGCGCCGCGCGTCGGCATGGCCTGCTGCTCGCTGCGGCTCGGCGGGACCGAGCTGCTCGGCGCGCGGCATGGGCTGGCCGCCTACGCCAGCTGCGGGATCACGATGGGCCTGTCGCTGATGCACCCGTGGACGAACCGGCTCTCAGCGTGGCGCTACACGGCGTCCGGCACGACCGTCCGCCTGCCGGTCTCGCCGCTGCTGCACACCGACCGCTGGGGGCTGCCGCTCAACGGCGTCCAGTCCAGCGGCCACGCCTGGAGGGTGGAGGACAGCGGCGCCGGCGCGCGCTCGGCGTGGCTGGAGGCGACGCTTCCGTTCGACCGCGACCGCCGTCAGCTGGCGCTGTTCCCGTTCCCCCATCGGCTCCACCTGCGCGCCGAGGTCTCCGGGCGGACGCTGTCGATCGCGACCGAGATCGAGGCCACCGGCGACGTGCCCGTCCCGGTCTGCTTCGGCTACCGCGTCTACGTGCGCCGCGAGCTTCCACGCGCGCACGCCGAGATCGCGCTGCCGGCGCGACGGCGGGTCGTGACCGACCGGCGGCTGATACCGACCGGCGCGACCGAGCCGCGCGCGGCCCAGACCTGCCGCCTCGACGCCGGCGACGAGCTGCAGGAGGTCTTCGAGCTCGGTCCCGAGCGGCGCCTGACGGTCGTCGCCGACGCGCGGCAGCTGACGCTCGAATCGCTCGCCGGCTTCCCGCTCGCGCAGGTCCGCACGCTGAAGGCCGAGCCGCACGTCATGCTGGAGGCGATGACCGCCGAGCCCGACGCGCTCAGCCGCGACCGCTTCCCCGTCGCGACGGCCGGGCGCCCGTACCGGGCGGCGCTGCGGCTCGCGGCCGGCAACCTCGCCCCCGAGCAGGCGCGGTGTGCGGCGTGATCGTCGACTGCGCGGTCTACGAGGACGGCCGGCGGCGCGAGGGCGACCTGCCGCTCGGGATGGCGTGCGAGGCGAGCCGCGGCGACGGCGCGTTCGTCTGGCTCGGCGTCGCCGAGCCCTCGGCGGAGCAGTTCGACGCGATCGCGAGGGAGTTCGACCTGCACGAGCTGGCCGTCGAGGACGCCGTCAACGCGCACCAGCGGCCGAAGCTCGAACGCTACGGCGAGACGCTGCTCGCCGTCGTCAAGACGGTGCATTACGTCGACGACGAGGAGGTGATCGAGGTCGGCGAGCTGCTGATCTTCGTCAACCCCGAGTTCGTCCTCACCGTCCGCCACGGCCGCGGCCCGCTGACCGCCGTGCGCGAGCGGCTCGAACGCCGGCCCGACCTGCTCACGCACGGTCCGAGCGCCGTCCTCTACGGCATCCTCGACCGCGTCGTCGACGACTACGAGACGGCCGCGCAGCGCGTCGACACGGCGATCCAGGAGGTCGAGTCCGACCTCTTCTCGCCCGAGCGGACGAACCCGGCGGAGCGGATCTACATGCTCGAGCGCGAGGTGCTGGAGTTCCACCGCGCGGTCGTGCCGTTCGCGGCCGAGGTCGACCAGCTCGCGCGCGGCCACTTCGACGTCGTGCCGGACCAGCTGCGCGACTACTACCGCGACGTGCACGACCACCTGCGCCGCGTCGGCGGGCGCATCGGCGGCTTCCGCGAACTGCTGACGAGCGCGCTGCAGGCGAACCTCACGCAGGTCGCCGTGCGCCAGAACGAGGACATGCGCAAGATCTCCGCGTGGGTGGCGATCCTCGCCGTCCCGACGATGATCGCCGGCATCTACGGGATGAACTTCGAGCACATGCCGGAGCTGCGCTGGACGTTCGGCTACCCGCTCGTGCTCTGTGTCATCGCGACCGCCTGCACGCTGCTGTACCGCCGCTTCAAGCGCGACGGCTGGCTCTAGGCGGGCCGCGCTCAGGCCGCCAGCGGCGCGGCCGGCGCGGCCACCGCCGGCGCCTGCGAGAACGCGATCGCGTCGTCCTCCAGCGAGCCGTACTTCATCATCGCCACGTCGCGCGCGTAGTTCTGGTGCAGGCGCCACGGCGCGCGCGGCCCCTGCTTCGGCAGCTGTTCGATCGAGCGCAGCACGTAGCCCGACTTCAGGTCGATGAACGGCTCGGTCGGCAGCGAGGGGTCCGGCGCGAGCGGCGTCACCTGCGTGTAGGCGTGCTCGTCCATGTGGTTCACGAGCCGGCAGACGTACTCCGCCACGAGGTCGCCCTTCAGCGTCCAGGAGGCGTTCGTGTAGCCGATCGTGACGGCCAGGTTCGGCACTCCGCTGAACATCATGCCCTTGTACCCGACCGTCGTGGAGAGGTCGACGTCGCGGCCGTCGACGGCGATCGACATGCCGCCCAGCAGCAGCAGGTTCAGGCCGGTCGCGGTAACGATCACGTCGGCCTCCAGCTCGGCGCCGGAGGCGAGTCTGATCCCTCTCTCGGTGAACGTCTCGATCCCGTCGGTGACGATCGAGGCGTCGCCGCGGCGGATCGCCTTGAAGAGGTCGCCGTCGGGCACGAGGCAGAGGCGCTGGTCCCACGGGTCGTAGCGCGGCGCGAAGTGCGTGTCGACGTCGTAGCCCGGCGGCAGCTGCTTCTGCACGCCCTTGCGGATCACCTTCTTGACGAAGTTCGGCGTGCGCCGGCTGAGCTGGAAGACGAGCGTGCTGAGCAGGACGTTCTTCCAGCGCACGAGCGGGTACGCCGCCTTCGCCGGCAGCACGCGCCGGACGACGTCGGCGATCGGGTCGCGGGCGGGCAGCGACAGGACGTAGCTCGGCGAGCGTTGCAGCATCGTCACGTGCGCGGCGTGCTCCGCCATCGCCGGCAGCAATGTCACGGCGGTCGCGCCGCTGCCGATCACGACGACGCGCTTGCCGGCGTAGTCGAGCTGCTCGGGCCAGTGCTGCGGGTGGACGATCTCGCCGCCGAACCGCTCGGTCCCCGCGAACGCGGGCGTGTAGCCCTCGTCATAGCGGTAGTAGCCGGTGCAGCCGAAGAGGAAGCTGCACGTCAGGCGCACCGTCTCGCCGCTGTCGGCGCGGACCGCCTCGACCGTCCAGCGCGACTCCGGCGAGGACCACTCCGCGCGCACCACGCGGTGGCCGTAGCGGATCCGCTCCTCGACGCCGTGATCGCGCGCGGTGTCGCGGATGTAGCGCAGGATCGACGGCCCGTCGGCGATCGCCTTCGCCTCCTCCCACGGCTTGAACGCGTAGCCCAGCGTGAACATGTCCGAGTCCGAGCGGATCCCCGGGTAGCGGAACAGGTCCCACGTCCCTCCGCTGCGTTCGCGCCCTTCGAGGATCGCGAACGACTTCCCGGGCGACTCGGCCCGCAGGTGGCACCCGGCGCCGATGCCGGACAGGCCGGCGCCGACGATCAGCACGTCGAGATGTTCGGTCGGCATGGGGTGCATCTTCCCTCAACGGGCGCCTGGTACGCGCCAGTACCTCAGCGTGACGGTGTACGACCGCTGCGAGCACGGCGGCATCCGCGGGACGATGTCCGTCTACGACGCCGCGATACGGCGCAAGGACGGATCGCACCGCGTCGGCCTCGCCTACCTGCGCTCCTCCGGAGGCAGCGGCGGCTGGACAGGCGCCAACCTGATCATCCGGCCGAGCTACTTCAACGCGAGCCGCCAGTGGTACGACGTCTACACCGACGGCAACATCGGGATGACGCGGACGGGCCGGATCACGTGGCTGAAGATGTCGAGCTACCTGGTCTTCAGCGACACGCCCGGCGCCGCCCGCAACGAGCGCTGCGAGGTCGCGCGTCGGTCCTGCCGCGGCTACTTCGGCTGGTAACGCGGGTCACCCGGCCGGCTCGGCACCCGTGTAGAACGCCGTCGTGCGCTCCGCCGCCGCCCGCGCGGCCTCCGCGTCGGTGCCGGCCGCGACGCTTGCGTCGCGCCACCGCTCGCTGCTCAGCGTCATGAACCGTCTCCCCTCCTCGGTCGCCGCCCACGCCGCCGCCGCGGCCGGATCGACCGCTTCGCCCGACGCCAGGTGCTCCGCGAGGCCCATCAGGCCGAGGTCCCAGCCGACGCCGACCGCACCGGGGCCGAACTGATCCCAGCGGTCGTCGTCGACGTGCGCGACGTGCTCCAGCTCGAAGCGCGTTCCCCCCTCGTCCGCCGGGGCCAGTCGCAGCTCGATCCAGCTGACCTCGCCGCCGTACTCCCACGTCGCCGCGAAGCTGCGCGGCGGGTCGCAGCGCTCGATCGTCCCGCTCGCGTTGCCCTCCAGCGCATAGCTGCCGCCCTCGCGCAGCTCTCCGCTGACCGGCAGGAACCAGCGCGGAATCCGCTCGGGGTTCGTGCACGCGTCCCAGACGTCGTCCGGCGCCGCGTCGTAGGTGCGGGTGATGATCGAGGCACGCGCCTCGCCGGCCTCCAGCGTGCGGCTGCCGACCTCGCGCCGGGTGGCGTTGATCTGCTCGACGACGTCGATCACGTCGCGCTCCTCTCGTCGGGTCTCGATTGGTCCTCCGCGCGCGCTTCGGCCAGGCGGCGCTCGCCGTCCAGGCGGCGCTCGCGCCTGCCGCGCGCCAGCTCGGTCGCGAGCGCGTCGAGATGCGGCGTCCAGAACGCGCGGAAGCGGTCCAGCCACGCGTCGACGTCCCGCAGCGGCTCGGCGCTGACGGCGTAGAGCCGCCGCGCGCCGTCCGGCCGCACGGTCGCGAAGCCGTGCTCTCGCAGCACCCGCAGGTGCTGCGAGACCGCCGGCTGCGAGATCCCGAACTCCCCCTGGATGACGGCGCAGACCGCCCCGGAGGTCAGCTCGCCGTCGACGAGCAGCTCCAGGATCCGGCGCCGCACCGGATCGCCGAGGACGTCGAACGCGTGCACTCCGACAACGTATCAGTCTCTGCTTATATTAGGCAAGGACGATATCTCGGCCGGCAGCCCGAAACGCGCGCCGTCGCGCAGCGCGTTGAGGCAGCGGGCCGCTCGGAACTCATCGGTCATTTCTCGCCTGTGCCGGGGTCCTGATCTCGTGAACCCGAAAACCGGCGGCAGAGGAGGACCGAGATGGACACCGACACGACCCGGGCGCGGCGCTGGGTGCTCGCGCTCGCCGCGCTCGCATCCTGCATGGTCGCGCTCGACACCCTCGTCGTGACGACCGCGCTGACGACGATCCAACGCGACCTCGACGCCTCGATCGCGTCGCTGGAATGGACGGTCAACGCGTACAACCTCAGCTTCGCGGTCCTGCTGATGACGGCCGCGGCGCTCGGCGACCGGCTCGGCCGCAGGCGGATGTTCGCCGTGGGGCTCGGCCTCTTCACGGCCGCGTCGGCCGCCTGCGCGCTCGCGCCCGGGATCGGCTGGCTGATCGCCGCGCGCGCCGTCCAGGGCGCCGGCGCCGCGCTCGTCACGACGCTCGCGCTCGCGCTCGTGACGCGCGCCTTCCCGCCCGAGCGCCGCGGCGCCGCGCTCGGCGTCTTCTTCGGCGCGACCGGGCTCGCCGTCGCCAGCGGCCCGCTCGTCGGCGGCGCGCTTGCGGAGGGGATCGCGTGGCAGTGGATCTTCTGGCTCAACGTCCCGATCGGACTGCTGACGATCCCACTGGCGCTGCGCAGGATCGACGAGAGCTTCGGGCCCGACACCGGCCTCGACGTGCCCGGCCTCGCGCTCGTGACGGGCGGCGCATTCGGGCTCGTGTGGGGCCTGGTGCGCGGCAACGCGGCCGGCTGGGCGAGCACCGAGGTGCTCGCGGCGCTGCTCGGCGGCGCGCTGCTGCTCGCCGCGTTCGTCGTCTGGGAGCACCGCGCCCGCGAGCCGATGGTGCCGCTCGCGTTCTTCCGCTCGCGCGCGTTCTCGGCCGGCAACGCGTCGATCTTCTTCGCGATCGCCTCGCTGTTCGGCGCCGTCTTCTTCTTCGCGCAGTTCCTCCAGGTCGGGCTCGGCCACAGCCCCTTCGACGCCGGTCTGCGACTGCTGCCCTGGACCGGCACGCTGTTCGTCGTCGCGCCGATCGCGGGAGCGCTCGTCGACCGCTTCGGCGAGCGGCCGTTCATGGTCGCCGGCCTGACGCTGCAGGCGGTCGGGATGGCGTGGATCGCGCAGGTCGCGGAACCCGGGGTCGCCTACGTCGCGCTCGTCCCGCCGCTCGTGATCGCCGGCTGCGGCGTCTCGATGACGTTCCCGGCCGCGCAGAACTCGGTCGTCAGCGCGGTGCCGCCGGAAGCGATCGGCAAGGCGGCCGGCGTCAACAGCACGATGCGCGAGCTGGGCGGCGTGTTCGGCGTCGCGATCGCCGTGGCGGTCTTCGCCGGCGCCGCCGGGCCCGGTGCCGGCTACGCGTCCCCGCAGGCGTTCACGGACGGCTTCGGCCCCGCGATCACGGCCTCGGCCCTGCTCGCCGCGGCCGGCGCCCTCGCCGGCCTCGGCCTCCCCGGCCGCCGCCGCGCGCCCGAGCGGGACGCCGTCGCGGTCGAGGCATGAACCCGCGCGTGCGGGAGGTGAGGCAGTTTGGACCCCTCATAGGGGTGCAGATTGACTCACCTCCCGCGCGCGAGCAGCGCGCGGACGTCGGCGGCGACGTCGGCGGCGAGCCAGCGCGGGAGCGGCGCGGGGCCGGCCGCACCCGCTGCGGCGGCGCCGGCCGCGTCGGCGGCGTCGTCGCGCAGGTGGCGGCGGACGACGGCCGTCGGGAGGTCGACGACGGCGCGGGTGACGCCGTCGAGGGCGCGGGCGTCGGCGCGTCCGTGGAGCGCGCGGGCGATCCGCACGATCGCCTCGTGCAGCGGGGCGTTCATCGCGTCGAGCTGCTCGCGCAGGGGGCCCGCGCCGCCGCCCCGTCCGGCATCGGCGCCGCCGCCGGACCCCGCGCCGTCGCCCCGTCCCGCGCCGGCGCCCGGGCCCGCGCCGTCGAGCAGGTCGTCGCGGCGCACGACGAGCAGCAGGCGCGCGTCGCCGGGGTGATCGCGCGCGAACGACAGCGACGCGACGGCCATCGCGACGCCGGCCTCGACGGGGTCCGCCGGATGCGCGGCGGCGGCCGCGAGCGCGCCCGCCTGGAAGCGCTCCAGAGCGCGCAGCCAGGCCGCGGCGAGGACTCCGTCGCGGTTGCCGAAGCGGTGGTAGAGCGTGCCGACGGGAGCGCCGCTCGCCTGCGAGATCGCGGCCACCGACGCCGCGCGCGGGCCTTCCGCGAGCACGAGCGCACGGGCGGCGTCGAGGATGTCGTCGGTGCTGTGCTTGCGCGGTGGAGCCACGTGTGGAACGATCCTTCTATATGGAACAGTTGCCCTATATCGATGAATATTCCACATCCACCGGCGCGCCGCCCGACCGCGTGTGGGTCGCGCTCGCCGAGGTGCTGCGCAAGGAGTTCGGCGGCGCCGCCGGGATCGCCCGCGCGCTCGGCTGTGATCCGGCGGCAGGAACGCCCGAGTTCGACGGGAGCCTCGGCCAGACGGTGCCCGGCTTCCGCGTCGCCGAGTCCGAGCCGCAGCGGCGGCTGGCGCTGCGCGGCCAGCACCGCTTCTCGCGCTACGGCCTCACGTTCGTGCTCGACGGCGACCGCCTCAGCGCGCAGACGCACGCGGTCTTCCCCGGTCTGCACGGGCGCCTCTACCGCCTCGCGGTGATCGGCACCCGCGGCCATCGCGTCGTCACCAAGCGCCTGCTGGCGCAGGTCGTGCGCCGCGCCGGCCGCGAGCGGGAGGAGGTAGGTTCCAGGAGTGCCTGAACTGCGCTACCGGCTGTTGGGCCGCAGCGGCCTGCGGGTCTCGGAGCTGAGCCTCGGGGCGATGCTGTTCGGCAGCGCCGCGACGCGCGAGCAGGCGGCGGCGATCGTCGCGCGCTACGCCGAGGCGGGCGGCAACTTCATCGACACCGCCAACCGCTACGCGGGCGGCGAGAGCGAGCGCATCGTCGGTGACCTGATCCGCCCCGACCGCGACCGCTGGGTGCTGGCGACCAAGTACGTGCTCAGCACCGACCACGCCGACCCCAACGCGGGCGGCGCGCACCGCAAGAGCATGCGCCGCGCGCTCGACGCGAGCCTCAGACGGCTCGGCACCGACTACGTCGACCTCTACTGGATGCACGTGTGGGACGCGTTCACCCCCGTCGAGGAGGTCGTCCGTGCGCTCGACGACCTCGTGCGCGCGGGCAAGGTCCTCGCGATCGGGATCTCCGACACGCCCAGCTGGCTCGTCGCCCGCGCCGTGACGCTCGCGGAGGAGCGCGGGCTGACACCATTCTGCGCGGTCCAGGTGCCGTACAGCCTCGTCGAGCGCAGCGTTGAGCGAGAGCTGCTGCCGATGGCGCGCGCGCTCGACCTCGCCGTCACCGGCTGGGCGCCGCTCGGCGGCGGACGACTGACCGGGCGCTACGGCACCGACCGCCCGCGTCCCGCCGACGGCCGCTGGGCGGGCCGCGAGCTGTCCGCGCACGACCTCGCGGTCGCGGACGCGCTCAACGCAGTCGCCGAGGCGCGCGGCGCCGGCGCCAGCCAGGTCGCGCTCGCGTGGCTGCGCGCGCAGCAGCACCGCGCGGTGACGATCCCGATCGTCGGCGCGCGCACGGAGGCGCAGCTCGCCGACGCGCTCGCGGCGGTCGAGCTGGAGCTGACGCCGGCCGAGCTGGAACAGCTCGACGTGACCAGCCGGATCGAGCCCGGCTTCCCTGGCGACTTCGGCGGCGGCGGCCTCCCCCACGGCGCGCTGCTCGACCGCGTCGACGACCACCGCGGGACGATCGACCCGCTGATCTGAGCCGTCCCGGACCGCCCCGCGGCGGGTCGCTCTGCTAGGTGTTCGGGTATGCGGATCGTCGTCACCGGCAGCGCCGGCCATCTCGGGGAGGCGCTCGTGCGCGTGCTGCGCGGCGCGGGCCACGAGGTCGTCGGGCTCGACCTGCTCCCCTCTCCCCACACCGAGGCGGTCGGATCGATCGCCGAGCGCCCGTTCGTGCAGCGCTGGGTCGACGGCGCCGACGCCGTCGTCCACGCCGCGACGCTGCACAAGCCGCACGTCGGCTCGCACACGCGGCAGGCGTTCGTCGACACGAACGTGACGGGAACGCTCAACCTGCTCGAAGCGGCGGTCGCGGCCGGCGTCGGCCGCTTCCTCCACACGAGCACGACGAGCGCGTTCGGGCGTGCGCTGACACCGCCGCCGGGCGCTCCCGCGGCGTGGATCGACGAGGACGTGCCGCATGTCGTGCGCAACGTCTACGGGGCGACGAAGACGGCGGCGGAGGACCTCTGCGAGCTGGTCCACCGCGACCACGGGCTGCCGGTCGCGATCCTGCGCACGTCGCGCTTCTTCCCCGAGCCCGACGACCGCGACGACGTGCGCGCGGTGTACACCGACGACAACCTCAAGGTCAACGAGCTGCTGTACCGCCGCTGTGACGTCGAGGACGTCGCGTCCGCTCACCTCGCCGCGCTGGAGCGCGTGCCGGCGCTCGGCTTCGGCCGCTGGGTCGTGACCGCGACGACGCCGTTCACACGCGCGGACCTCGCCGAGCTGCGCGCCGACGCCCCCGCGGTCGTGCGGCGGCTGTTCCCCGGCTACGAGGAGATCTACGCCGCGCGCGGCTGGACGATGCTGCCGAGCATCGAGCGCGTCTACGTCAACGAGCGCGCACGGACAGAGCTGGGCTGGTCGCCCCGCTACGACTTCGGTCACGCGCTCGACCTGCTGCGCGCCGGCGAGGAGCCGCGCAGCGCGCTCGCACGGTCGGTCGGCGCGAAGGGCTACCACGCCGTCTCGACCGGGGTGTACACGGTCCGCGACCAGCCGTCGCCGCGCGTATCGTCCTGACGATGCCCTCCTGCTCTCTCTCCCCGGCGCGCGGCGCGGCGCGCGGGCTCGCGGCCCTGGCGCTCGCCGCGGGGATCGCGTCCGTGCCCGGCCTCGCCGCTTCCTCGTCCGCTGCCGCCGCGGCCCGCAGCGAGATCTACGGCGTCTGCAACGGACGCGACCTCTGCGTCGTCGATCCCGCGACGCGCAGAGTGACGCGCGTCGCGCGCGGATCCGCGGGAGCGCCGTACCGCGGCGTCAGCGCGACGCCGAACGGCCGCACGATCGCGTTCGCGCGCGGCACGAGAATCTTCCGCGCCGGCCCGCGCGGGGCTGACGCCAGACAGGTCGGCGGTGGGATGACGCCGCTCGTCAGCCCCGACGGCCGCGCGGTCACCTGGCGAGGAGAGATCCAGGTGCAGCAGTGCGACCCGTTCGGCGGCTGCGCGCAGGTACAGACGTTCGCGCTCTTCCGGCGCGCGAACGGCGAGGCGAGACCGACCGTCGTCGAGGCGTACTCCTACAGCAGCGCGTGGTGGGGCACGAGACTCGTCTCGCAGAACACGCGCAGAGGCGCCGAGGCCGACGAGATCTCGCTGCTCGACGGCGACGGGAGACCGGTCCGCTCGCTCACGAACGACCCGGCGCGCTCGTACACGAGCCCGGCGCTGTCGCCCGACGGCTCGCTGCTGGCGGCGATCTCCGAGCCGCTGCCGACGGGCGACGCCGACCCGACCTTCAAGGGCCGCGTCGAGCTGTTCGACCCGGACACCGGCGCGCGGGTGCGGGTGCTGACCGAGAGCGCGACCGACGACGTGCCCTCGTTCAGCCCCGATGGGCGGCAGCTCGCGTTCAACCGCGGGCGCGACCTGTACGTCGTCGCGACGCGCGGCGGAAGAGCCCGCCGCGTCGCCGCGAACTTCGTGCTCAGCGGCCCGAGCTGGGCTCGGGCGCGCTGAGCGGCGGGCTCAGCGCACCTCCACGCTGACCGGCCCGCGCGGGGCCGTGGCGGTGACGGCGCGGAGCGTCAGCGTGCGGCGGCCAGGCCGCACGCGGCCGCTCGCGAGCGTGCGACCGCGGTTGCGGACGCGGACCGTGGCGGTGCGGCCGGGAGCTCTCGCGAGCGTCACCTTGCACGTCGTCTTGACCCGCTGCGCGCGTCTTCCGCGCGCTCTCAGCAGCTTCGATCTGCACGTCACGCGCGGCAGCTTGCTGGAGCCGCGCGGACCGGCCGTGCCGGGGACGCCGGCGGGGCCGGTCGGGCCGGCGGGGCCCCGTGCGCCATCGCTGCCGGGCGTGCCGACCGGCGCCGCGACGCCGATCCCGTCCAGCTCGACGACGAGCTGGCCGTCCGCCTCGTTGTCGGCGAGCACGAGGCTCGCCTCGGCGGCGCCCGTCGCCGACGGCGTGAAGCGGACGGCGACGCGGCAGCGCGCGCCGGGAGCGATCGGCGCAGTCGTGCACGTCTCGCGCTCAGCGGCGAACGCGGCGGCGTTCGGCCCGGTCACCTCGGCGCGCTCGACGAACAGCGGCTCGCGGCCGGTGTTCTCGACCGTCACCCACAGCAGCGGGCTGCGCTGCCCGGCGTAGACATCGCCGAAGTCCGCCGACGCCGCGTCGGCGGTCGTCTCGGGGGTGTAGATCGCGACGTTGGCGGGAGCTTCGCCGCCGGTCAGCAGCACGCGGCCGTCGTCGAGCAGCCGCTGCGCGTAGCTCATCGTCTCGATCCCAGCGGGCACCGATCCCGCGGCCCGCCACGCGTCCGCGCCCGGCGTCAACAGCTCGGTCGTCTCTTCCAGGCCCGTTGCGAGCACGTCGCCGCTCGTCAGGACGGTCGCACTGCTCGCCCAGCGGGGCACGGACATCGTCGGGCCGGGCTGCCAGGCGTCGGCCGTCGGGTCGTACGCCTCGGTCGTCGCCGTCTCCTCGGGGCCGGCGTCGTCGCCGCCGATCGCGAGCAGCCGGCCGTCGCGCAACACGACGAGCGGGGAGTCCGCGCGTCTGAAGGCCATCGGCGCGACGGTCGTCCATGTGTTCGCCGTCAGGTCATAGCGCTCGACCGCTGCCGTCGCGTTGAAGGCGGTCGCGTACCCGCCGGCGACGAGCACGTCGCCGTCCGGCAGCTGCACCGCGGCGTGGAGGCGGCGTCTCTGCGTGAGCGGCCCTGCGGCGGTCCAGCTGTTCGCGACCGGGTCGTAGAGCTCGGCCGACGTCAGCGCCACCGTCGAGCTCTGACCCGATCCGCCGGCGACGAGCACGCGGCCGTCCTCCATCAGCGTCGCGCTGTGGCCGCGACGGGCGTTCGCCATCGGCGCGGCGAGGGTCCATGTGCCGAGCGCCGGGTCGTACAGCTCAGCGCTCGCGAGCGCGGCGCTGTTCGTGTCCATCCCACCGGCGACCAGCACGCGCCCGTCGGCGAGCAGCGTCGCGCTGTGGCTGAGGCGATCGGCGTGCATCGCCGCGACCGCCGTCCACGAGTTCGTGGCGGGGTGGTAGCGCTCAGCGGAGCTCAGCGACGACCACGGCGCGAGCGCCTGGCCGCCGGTCACCAGCACGTCGCCGTCGCGCAGCAGCGTCTGCGTGTGGGCGATGCGGTCGACCGACATCGGCGCGCCGGTGCTCCAGCCCGCCGCCGCCTGCGCGAACGCCGGCGCCAGCAGCGCGACTGCGAGCGACGTCGCCCCCAGCACGCTCCAGCGTGCGATCCCACGCGTCCACTTCGATGCCATCCGACTGCTCCTCGCCGTGGGGTGTGCTCCACCCTTGTAGGTCGGCCGGAGCGGGCGCAGCTTGAGGAGCGGTGCGAGTCGGAGCATCCCGCGCCGCCGCTACATCTCCATCCCGGGCGGCTCGGGCAGGTCCGGCAGCTCCAGCTCGGGCTCCAGCTCCGCTTCCAGCTCCAACTCGGGCTCCAGCTCCGCCGACTCGGGCTCGCGCTCCGCCGCCGCGCGCTCCGCCGACTCGGGCTCGCGCTCCGCCGCCGCGCGCTCCGCCGCCTCCAGCTCCCGGCGGATCGCCAGCTCGCGCTCGACCGCCGCCCAGCGCGCCGCCCGCTCGCCGTGCTCGTCCTTCCACTGGTCGGGGTGGCGGCCCTCGTCGTGCAGCTGCTGGTTCGCCGCTTCCAGCCGCTCCAGCTCGACCCGGTCCCGCTCCACCAGCGTTCGCCGCGCGACGGCCTGCGCCTCCAGTCTGCGGCGCTCGCGGCGTGAGCCGACGGAGCCGAGCGCCTCGGCCTTGTCCGCCAGCTCGTACGCCTCGCGGCGCGTCATCTCCATTCGCACGTGCACGATCGACGCGTCCCGCTCGAAGCGGCGCGCGGCACGCGCGGCGCCGCGGTCGAGCTGCTCGAACGGGTCGCCCAACTCCTTCTGGCGCTCGTGCAGCCATGCCTCGTCGCGTCCGGGCAGCGACTCGCCCAGCTCGTGCGCCCGCTGTTGCAGCTCCTCGGTCCGCTCGTCGCCGAGCACGTCGCGATGCGCTTCGAGCGGATCGGCGACGGTGATCTCCTCGCGCGCGGGCGCGCGCTCGGGCTCGGCCTCGCGCGGCTCGGCCTCGCGCGCGGGCGCGCGAGAGACCGCGTGCGCTCCCGCGTGCGATCCGGGCAGCTCAGGCACCGGGCGCGAGACCGGACGCGGGACGTTGATCCGCGCGCCCCGCTCCCACTCGTAACGAAGGCTCGCCTTGCGCGCCGACGAAGCCTCGGCGACCTTCGCCAGACGCTCCTTGCGATCTTCGTCAGTGCCATCGGTGCCGAGATCCTCGCGAGCGGCAAAGGTGCTGTGGCCTTCGGTCGCGCGGGTGTTGGCGACGTACGTCCCTTCCTTGCCCTGGCTCCAGTGGCCCGCGAGGTCGGCCGAGCGCGTCACCGTCGCGCCCTGGATCGGGTAGGTGTGGCTGGCGTACGCGAGCCGCAGCGCAGGCACGTCGCAGCCGCCGGCCGCGAGCTGCGCCCGCAGCTTCCCCTGGTCGAACTCGACCAGCCGCCGCTCGTGGCCGGGCTCCTCCAGCCAGACACGAACGGTGTCGGCACGCGGGTCGACGCTGTCGACGATCCCGATCTGCCCGTTCTCGACCCGTCGTGTCCGTCCCCCGTCCGCTCTGGGCTCGAACGTGTACGCGCTCTCGCGCACGATCACGAGGTCATCGGCGTGGATCGCGTACAGGCGGTCGACGGCCGGCACCCCCATCGCGCCCAGCTCGCCCGCCTCGATCCGCTGCTCCTGGGCGAGCACGTTGACGCGGTCGACGTCGAGGTTGGAGCCGTGCACGATCATCACCGACGTCTCCGGTCTCGCCGGCTCGCGCAGCTCGTTCCACTCGGCGACCATCGCGGCCATCGCCTCCTCGCGCGTATCGAGGAAGTGGAGCCCGCCGTGGCTGTCGAGGATCTCGATCGCTTCGCGCGCCCGGCCCTCGTCGATCGCGACCTGGTACTCGCGCATCCACTCGTGGTTGTGGCGGCGGATCACGTCCAGCTCGGCGGTCGGGATCGCCTCCTCCCGCAGCATCACCGAGTAGAGGCCCGGCAGCTCGATCGCGCCGAGCTGGCCGTCGTGCCCGACCCCGAGCACACGCGCGTCGGAGCGCTGCACCAGCGCTGCGATCTCCGCCCACTCGCCCGCGCCGACCTTGCTCGCCTCCTCGATCAGCAGCAGCGTCCGCGCGTCGACGACCAGCGTCCCGCTGCCCGTGCGCGCCTTCAGCTGCCCGATCGTGAGCGCCGGCGCACCGATCTGCTTCCCCAGCCGCTGCGCCGTCGTGCCGTCGTTCGCGCAGGCGATCACCTGCCAGCCGTCGGCCCGGTACGCGGTCGCGACCGCGTTGAGCGTCGGCCCCTTGCCGGTGCCGGCGCGCCCCGTCAGGGTCGTCCAGCCGGCACCGTCAGTCAGTGCGCGGACCGCGTCGAGCTGTTCTCTGTCGAGCTGCTTGCCCTCGCCGAGCGCCGCCGAGGCCGCCACGATCCCCGCCGCGCGCGCCTCCTCCGAGAGCCCGCCGCCCTCGCGCAGCGCAGCGGCCGTCGCGACCTCCATCACGTACGTCTCCAGTGCGCGGATCTCGTACGTGGTGACGCGGTTGCGCTCCAGCGCGATCAGCTCGCCGGTGCGCTCCATCTCGTCGAGCAGCTCCCACGCCTCGGCGGGGCTGAGCCGGCCCGGCGCGACCTCGTAGACGATCGCGCGTGCTTCCCCGGAGGAGACGGTCGGCCCCTCGATGCGCATCCGCCGCAGGATCTCCGTGCGCGCCTGGTCGCGGCGATCCTCGAACGCGAGGCGATAGCCGGGCATGCCGCGGATCGCCCCCGCCTCGATCGGACCGAAGCCGTGCTCGGCGCCGAGCGCCGACCAGACCTCCGCGATCTCCTGCGGCGTGACCGCCTTGTCCTTCGCCGCGCGCGTCTGCGATGCGAGCACCCCCAGCGCGGCGCCCCTCAACCGCTCACCGGTCGCCAGCTCCACCCGCGCACGCTCGCGCTCGACGTCGCGCGTGCGACCCGACATCGCCCCCATCAGCTCGTGCGGGACGCCGCGGATCTCGAAGAAGCGCTCGTTGCGGCCCGTGCCCGACTCGACGCGGTAGCCGAGCCCGACCAGGTCGTGCGCGAGCGTCGCGCGCCCGACCGCGGCGCCCTCCAGCGGGGCGTCGTCCTTGAAGAGGCGGAACGAGTCGGGCGTGACGAGCTTCCCATCAGCCCGCTCCACCCCGACCACGATCCCGTGGACGTGCAGCTGCGGAGACGGGACCGCCTCGCCGTGCGCACGGCGCGCCGTCACATGCAGCGCGAGCGTCGCCACCATCCCGACCGCGGGCTCGCGCACGCGGACCCCGTCCGGCCCGCGACGGAAGACGACGCCCTTCGTCTGCACCATGTGCTCGAGTGCGGCGTTCGCCGCTCTCAGCAGCGCCCGCTCGATCTCCGCCCGCTGCTCCGGGCTCGCCTGGCTCCACAGCACCGAGACGGACTTCGGCACCGAGAAGGTCATGTCGAGGCTCGTCACGCCCTTGACCTTCTCGCGGACCCGCTTGCCCTTCGCGTCGTAGCGCGGACGCCCCTTCGCGTCGACGGCGTCGCGCGTGATCGTCCCCGGCTTGCGGACCTCCTCGCCGCTGTCGACGTGCCGCCCCTGCAACGCGGACTCGAGCTGCGCGCTGAGCACCTCGGCACCGGCCTCCAGGCCGATCGCCGCGAGCGCGTTGGGGGACCCGACCCACATCGCGCTCGCCTTCGGCGCGTCGCTCGGGTGAGCGCCCTCGTCGACCGTGTAGTAGTCGCCGCGTGCATACGCCTGCGGCGAGTTCACCATCGCGAGCGGGTACTCGGCGGCCCGCGCGGCGTCTCCTTCGCCAAGCCCGACCGTGATCTTCCGGATCGTCAGCACGTGGGCTCTAGCGTACTGCATTTGATGCCTGTCCGTATAGTCTGTCCCCGACGATTCGCGCCGCGTAGCGGGGTGAATCGTCGGGGACGTTTGCGAGCCAGGCCAGAGCGCCGGTTCCCGGCTCGCGCCCGGCGCGATCCGCGCGCCGGGTGGCACTGGGAGCCGTGCGCGCTCTGCGCGCACGGCTCCTCCGGGGTGTGGTCCCTCCGGTCGGTCGGCGCTCACGGTGGGCCGTGGGCGTGTCGTCCCCGGAGCCTGCGGAGGGGGCGGCGCGGCCATGGCATGGTGCGGAGGGACGGGCGGCCGGAGGGACCACACCCCACCCCCACCGCAACCCCCACCCAGCCGCGCATCCCCACATGCCCCCGGCCCCTCTGGGAGTGAGCGCCCCGCGCGGAGCGCACCCGGTTTGAACCCGCACCCGCCCTGTCGTCCGCACATGGAGCGACAGGGCGGGGCGGGAGTCCACTCGCACGGCTCGGCCCCGTCCCCGTGACCATCCGAGCCGTGCGAGGCCGATCCTGGCGCGCGGTGACGGGCACACGCGCACGGGATCGGACGGCCCGCCTTCGAGGGCGGTACGAAGCGGGCCGGTCTGCACCCGGACCACCGCACCGTGACGTGACGGTGGTCCGGGCTGTCTTCGGGGGAACCCCGCCCGCCGTCAATGGGGGATGACTGGCGGGCGGGGCCGTGCGCCGGGCGCGGGGGTTCTACCCTGGCGCACGCACGGTGCCGCACCTGCACGGCATGTCAGTGGCGGTGACCGGCGTCGGGGATCGCACGGTCATGACGACGATCGTGCCCCACAGCAACGCGGCAAGGCCGTTCGCCAACACCCCCGACCACATCCCGAGCGACCCCAGCGCGACCATCACGCACAGCGCGATCACCGCCCCCGGCACGCTCGTGGCCAGCGCGGGGAACTGGCGGCGCTTGATCGTCGGGCACAGCGCGACGACCGTCGCCCATCCGGCCCCCGCGAACACGGCTTCCTGCCAGGTCACACACGTGATTCCTTCGCCGCCCGCAGCGCCTCGCGTGCCATCTCAAGCGCGAAGTCGATGTCATGGCGCGTGTGCGCCGCGCTGATCACGCTGCGCGCCCCGTCGCGGTCGGGCTTCTCGAAGACGCCCCGCGCCCGCAGCTCCTGACGGTAGGCGCGGAACAGGTGCTCGTCGCCTCGCAACGCGTCCGTGCGACTGCGGAACGGCCCGCCGCCGAACCACAGCGTGAACACCGACCGGAAGCCCGTCGCCGTCGCCGCTACGCCTTCCTCGGCGGCGATCTCCGTCAGGCCGTCGCGCATCGCCTCTCCGAGGCCGGTGATGCGCGCGTGCTCCTCCCCGCTGGCCAACACCCCCAGCGTGGCGAGTGCTGCCGCGACGCTCGCGGAGTTGCCGTTGTACGTGCCTCCGTACATCGTGTCCCCGCCGCTGCTCGTCGTCCATCGCGCCATCAGTTCGGAGCGCCCGCCGACCATGCCGATCGGAAGACCGTTTGCCAACGCCTTCCCAGCGGTGGTCAGGTCCGGCGCGACACCGAAGATCCCTTGCACGCCACCCATCGCGTGACGGAAGAGAGTGACCACCTCGTCGAAGATCAACAGCGCGCCGTACCGTGTGCAGAGACTCCGCACCGCCGCGAGGTAACCCGAGTCGGGGAGCAGCGTCGGGCCGCCGTTGTGCGCGATGGGCTCCATGATCACGGCCGCGATTTCGTCTCCGCGCGTCGCGAGCAAGGTTTCGAGGTGGCCAAGGTCGTTGAAGTCGGAGACGAGGGTCGTGCTCGCGTGCGCGTCGAGCAGGCCGCACGACTCCGGCGTCGGCGTCCCATCCGGGTTCCGTGGCGCTCCGGTGTTGAACAGAACCGCGTCATGGTTGCCGTGGTAGTGCCCCGACACCTTGACGATGCACTGGCGTCCCGTCACCGCTCGCGCGAGGCGGAGCGCCATCGCGGTGGCCTCGCTGCCGCTGTTGCAGAAGAGAACCTGTTCGACAGACGGCACGAAGCGCGTGATCGTCTCAGCGAGCTGGACTTCGCGCGGCGTCACGCCCGCGCCGGACAGGATCGGCCCCTCGGTGAGCGCTCGCGTGACCGCCCGGCTCACCGCGAGCGGGTTGTGTCCGAGGATCGCGGTCCCGGCTCCGCCATAGAAGTCGATCACGCGCGTCCCGTCCACCTCCACCAGGTACGCGCCCTCGCCGCGCTGGGCGACAAGCGGCGGGTCGATTCGGCGGCGACCCGAGTTGACCCCGCCCGGGATCACGCGCTCGGCGCGTTCGGTCCACTCACGCGCCGACAGATCGGGAAGGTCGATCATGTCCGCCTCCTGTACAGCTCGAAACCGCCGCTCGGAACGAAGCCCACCGACCGGTACACCCACGCGCCCTCCTCGGTTGCCTGGAGCACGGCGGCCCGGCAGCCGCGCCGCGCCGCGTCGTTCAGGGCGGTCGTCAGCACCCTCCGGGCGAACCCCTGCCCCTGCCACTCCGGATGTGTGGCCACGAACGCGATCGTGCAATCGCACCGGCCGTCCTCCGTGGGCACGTCGATCGTCATGAGCGCCGAGACCGGCCGACCTGTCAGCCTCGCGCTGTATGCACGCACGTGCTCACTGCGCGGCTTCCGGCTGAGCGCTTCGATCAGCTCGGGACTGTCGTGCGCCGCCCCGTTGATCCGCCCGACCACGCCGATCGCCTCGTCCGAGCGGATCTCCACCGAGCCCCGGCGAGCGTCCGTCTTCGGAGTCTGTGAGAGATCTCGCGTCATCGCGGTCAGCGTCTCCGACTGCTTGTAGCTGCGAGCGGCCAGATACGCCCGCTCAGCCTCGTTCCCCGCGTCGATCCACACCGTCCATTCGCGCACGCTGGCCCTGAGATATGCGTCGTGGACATCGTGGTACCCCAGCGCAAGCGCCCCGGCCCGGCCGTAGACCATGTTCGCGATGCGCTCGTCGGGGGCACCTGGGACGATCGACGCTGCCAGCCCGTAAGCCCCGGCCGCCAGCGCGTCTCGTGACGAATTCGCGAGCAGGGCGATGGTGGCATGGACACTCGCGGCCTGCGCGGTCGCCGCCTCCTCCTCCGTCAGCGCCGCCATCACGCCGCGTCCGGATCGGCAAGGACGCGAGCGGCGAGCATGATCTCGGTCGCGTCCACGTCATGCAGAAAGGCGTTCCCGCCTACCTCGCTGGGCACGGGAATATTCTGTGCCCCACGCTGCTGGACGGCCGACTGAAGCGCGCCGATCACGAAACGCGGCTCGGTCGCCAGCTCATGAGTCACCGGGAGCCCCAGCTCACGCAGCACGCCGACGATGCGCTTGAACATCGGCTCTCTGATGCAGTCGCGCTTCAGCGCGACGTGCGCCATCACCGCGCCGCAGATCGCGACGGCTTCGCCATGGCTGACCTCGCCTGCGGTCTCCCGCTCGATCGGATGAGCGAGCAAGTGATGGCTGTCCAGCCATCGCTCCCGCTCGGAGTCGCGCGGGTCGGCCGCGATCCGCCGTAGCGGGGCGTCGATCATGCGTTGCAGAAGCTCAGCACTCGGCGTCTCCCCGCAGAACCGCTCCTTGATCAGGTCGGGTCCGTCCTCCTCCAGCAGACGCAGCAGACGCCCGTCACGCATGACCGCCACCTTGTGCGCCTCCGCAAGCCCGGACCGCACGTGACGGGGGTCCAGCGTCTTCATCGTCGTCACGTCGCCAAGCACGTAACGCGGCGTCCAGATGCCGCCGACGACGTTCTTCTCGCCCTCCAGGTTGACGCGTCGCTTCCCCGCGTAACCGGCGTCGCCGATCGCTGTCAGCGTCGTCGCGCCGACCTCGTACCGCATCCCCTTGTGGAGCATCGACGCCGCCGCGCCGACGACGTCGGCCATGACGCCACCGCCGATCGCGACCAGCACGTCATCTCGCCCCAGTCGCAGCCTGCGCACCTCCGCGATGATGCTCAACACCGTCTCGACGTTCTTGATCCGCTCGGATACCTCGATCTCGAACAGCTCGAAAGCGCCGCCCTGCCGGTACAGCCGCTCCACTCCAGCGCGGTGGCGCTTCGCAACCCGCTTGTCGATGACGATGAGCCGCCGCCGCTCGCCTCGCGCGTCGCGCTCGTCGAACAGCCCGGCGGGTGCCTCCGCGCCGTCCGTCAGCGCCCCGGGGCTCAGCACCACGTCGAACGGCGCGAAACCCTCGGTCGGACGTACGCGCCAACGCATGTGCCCTTCCTGCTTGCCTTTCTCGAACGTGACCCCCATGCCGCGTCCTTCCCAAACTCGTCGGTGCCGCCCTTGCGTGTTCGGGCGGCGGGGTCCAGACAACCCCGGCACGGGCGGTCGTGTCAACCCCCCGCGCACGGCACGCGGCACAACAACGAACCGGGCACTCCCACTTAGTGGAACTGCCCGGTTCGTTGTTGCACCGACCCAAGCCCCCGCGATAGACGCGCAGCGTCCATCTAGTCTGCCCCCACCGCGCGGCCGCCGCCGCACCGGCGTACGGGATATGATCCGCCGGCGCATTGGCCGACCGGTCGACGCGTCGCACCAGCCCATGACGAGACCATCACTGCTCGACAACCTCCGGATCGAACCGCGCGAGGCGCAGGTCTTCGAGATCACGCGCCGGCTGCTCGACTTCCTGCTCTCCGGGAGAGTCGCGCCGGGGTCGAAGATCCCGTCCGAGCGCCAGCTCGCGGAGGCGCTCGGCGTCGGCCGCTCGGCCGTCCGCGAGGCGATCAAGTCGCTCAGCTTCCTCGGGCTGCTGCAGATCCGCCAAGGCGACGGCACGTACCTCGCGAGATCGGGCTCGAACCTGCTCCCGCAGGCGATCGAGTGGGCGATGCTGCTCGGCGAGCCGCGCGTCCTCGACCTGACCGAGACGCGCCGCTACATCGAGATCGACGTCGCCGGCCTCGCCGCCGAGCGCGCCGACGACGAGGGCGTCGCGCTGCTGCGCGAGCAGCTCGAGGCGATGCGCGCCGCGGGCGACGACGTCGAGGCGTATGTGCGCGCCGACGTCGCCTTCCACCTCCAGATCGCCGCGCTCAGCCGCAACGAGGTCTTCGCCGACCTCGTCACGAGCCTGCGCTCGCTGCTCGGCGCGTGGGCCCACCGCGTGCTCCAGCACGCCGGCGAGACCGGCACGTCGCTGGCGATGCACGAGCCGATCGCCGACGCGATCGCCGCCCACGACGTCGATGCGGCGCGCGCCGCGATGGCGGCGCACATGGACCGCGCGCAGCGGCGCCTGCGCGAGGCGCTCGCCGCCCACGGCGCCGGCGCCGACCCCGCCGCGCGCTGACTCAGCCGACGACGCGGGGGAAGATCCGCGCGGCGTTGTCGTGGTAGAGCAGCCGCAGCGTCCGCGGCGGCAGCGCGAGCCCGTGCAGCGGCTCGTCCGGCAGGAACGCGAATGGCCGCGGGATGTCGCGGTCGCCGCTCTCGAACAGACGCCAGTGGTGCGCGTAGAAGGCGCGCGCGTCGGTCCGCGGCCCCCCGTCCGCCGGCAGGTCGTAGACGCCGGTGCGGATCAGGTCGGTGCCGAAGACGATCCGCTCCGGCCATCTGGCGAAGATCTCCAGCGCCGCGCCGCGCATCGGCTCGCGCCCGAGGTCGAACGTGCGCGTCGCGGTGTCGACCATGTAGTTCGGCCGCTCCGCGAGCATCCGCGCGACGTCGTCGAGCGGCATGAAGCAGCCGAAGTGCAGGCCGACGAAGGTCGTCGCCGGACGGCCGGCGACGAGCCGCTCGAACTGCTCGTGGATCTGCTCCAGCGCCGGGAAGCGCGTGCGGTCGCCGAACCAGTACTCGGGGTGCTCGCGCAGCTCCAGATAGCGCTCGTTCGACGGCTCGACCGGCGCGAAGAAGTCGGGCGGGTCGCCGACGTGGATCGCGACCGGCAGCCCCAGCCGCGCAGCCGCGTCCCACAGTGGGCCCAGGCGCGCGTCGTCGACCGCGACCAGCTCGCCCCGCGCATCGCGCAGCGTCAGGCCGAGGTTCTTCCAGACCTTGATCCCGGCCGCGCCGAGCGCATGCGCCCGCTCGACGCCGTCGACCAGCGCTGCCGCGAAGCCGGGAGCGCCGACGCCGGAGAGGTCGGGCGCGTGCAGCAGCGCCATCCCGAGCGCAGCGGCGTCGGGCCAGATGCCAGCCCATCGCTCGAAGCTCGGCGGCGGCAGCCTCAGGTCCCAGTAGTTGACGACCCCGCGCGGCAGCGCGGGGTCGCCCAGGACGGCCAGCGCGCAGTCGCGCGCGGCCGCGTCGAAATGCGTGTGCGCGTCGATCACAGGTCCGTCGTAGACCGGGTGGCGCACGTCAGCCGTCAGCTCGTCCATCGCTCAGCCGAGGAACTTCTCCACGTTCGCTCTGTCGATCAGCGTCGGCTCGACCATCACCTCGGCGTCGACCTGCTCGCCGCGGCCGACGGCGACCGCCGTCCGCACCGCCTCGGCGCCCAGCTCCGCGAACGGGAACAGCGTCGTCGCCTGGATCCCGCCGCCCTCGGCGATCACTCTCAGCGCGTCCTGCTGGCCGTCGCCGCCGACGACGACGAGCGGCTTGCCGAACGACTCGACGACCGGCAGCGCCGCCATCGCGGCGATGTCGGTGCCCGCCAGCAGGCCTCTCATCTCCGGGTGCGCGGTCAGCATGTTCTCGGCCGCCGTGCGCGCCTTCGCCGGATCGCACTGCGCCTCCAACTCGGAGACCACTCTCAGTCTCGATCCCTCCATCCCGGCGAGCTGGCCTCTGTTGATCGCGGCGGTCAGCGGGTTCTCCTTGAAGCAGTCGATCATGCCGACCGCGCCGCCGTCCGGCAGTGCCTTCGTCAGATATCTACCGCGCAACAGCCCGGCCTGGTACCCGTCGTAGCCGACGTACGCCGAGAGGTCGTCGAGATCCGGCACGTTCTGGTCGAACGCGACGACGTCCACGTCCGCGGCAATCGCGCGAGAGAGCGCCGGCGCCAGCTCCGCGCCGACCGCGCCGGGATTGACCGCGATCACGTCGTAGCCCTTCGTCACCGCCGAGTCGATCTTCGCGATCAGGTTCGTCGCCTCGCCGCGTGAGGCGCCCGCGTCGACCTTCACCTCGGCGCCGTCGATCTGCTTCGCCGCCTCCTCGGCGCCTCTGCTCTCCTGCACATACGAATCCGACTCCAGCGAAGGCAGCAGGACGTAGACACGCACGTCGTCGCCTCCGCCTCCGCCGCTGGTGCTGCCGGATCCTCCGTCGCTGTCGCTTCCACAGCCGGCGAGCAGCGTCACCGCCGCCGCGACGACCGTCGCGAGCAAAGCCGTAGCCCTCATCTGCACTCTCCTCCATCCGATCTGACGAAGCCGGGCGCCAGAGGCGCCCGGCGCCTACCCGTACTGCGCTCCGACGATCAGCGAGACGATCCGCTCGTGGTTCTCCGCGGTCGGTCGCTCCTCGCCGACGTTGCGACCGCGCCGCAGCACGATCGCTCGGTGCGCGACCTCCATCACGTGCTCCAGGTTGTGCGAGATCAGCACCACCGCGATCCCGCGTCTCGGCAGCCGCTTGACGAGGTCGAGCACTTGACGCGACTCGCGCACGCCGAGCGCCGCGGTCGGCTCGTCGAGGATCAGCACGCGGTTCGCGAACGCCGCCGACCGCGCGACCGCGATCGCCTGCCGCTGACCGCCCGACATCACCCCGAGCGGCTGCTCCGGGTCGGGGATCACGACCTGCAGGTCGTCGACGTGCTCCTGCCACTCGCGCGTCATCGCACGCTCGCGCAGGAAGCCGAGCCGACCCAGCCAGCCGGGTGCGGTCCGCTCGCGGCCGACGAAGAAGTTCGCCCGCGCGTCGAGGTTGTCGAAGACGGCGAGATCCTGGTACACGGTCTCGATCCCGAGCCGCCGGCTGTCGGCGGGCGAGCGCAGCGTCACCGGCTCGCCGCCGACCAGCACCTCGCCCTCGTCGAGCCGGTGCACGCCGGTCATCGCCTTGATCAGCGTCGACTTTCCGGCGCCGTTGTCGCCGAGCAGCGCGACGACCTCGCCGGCCTCGACCGACAGGCTCGCGCCGTTCAGCGCCTGCACGGCGCCGAAGCTCTTGTACGCCTCCCGGATCTCCAGCGCAGGTGCGCTCATCGTCCCACTCCCATCGCGTCGCCGACCCTCGGGGCGTCCTCCCGCTCGGGTCTCTGCCTGCGCTCGCGCCCGCGTGCGCTCGCACTGCTGCGCACACGCAGCCGGTCCTCCAGCGCGCGCCGCACGACGTCGAGCTCGAGCGCGATCAGCACGATGCAGCCGATCGCGACGTTCTGCCAGAACGGGTTGACGTCCTGCAGGTCGAGCCCGTTGCGGATGATCCCGAGGATCAACGCGCCGGCCAGCACGTTGCCGACCGTCCCGCGGCCGCCCGCGAGGCTCGCCCCGCCGATCACGACGGCGGTGATCGCGTCGAGCTCCATCAGCGTGCCGGCGCTCGGGCTGCCCGCGTTCGTGCGGCCGGCGACGATCAGCCCGGCGATCGCGGCGGTGACGCCGCAGACCATGTACGCCGACATCACGACGCGCTTCGACGGGACGCCGAGCCGGTCGGCCCCTTCCGGGTTGCCGCCGACCGCGTAGAACCAGCGGCCCCACTGCGTCCGCGACATCAGCACGTAGACGACGAGCGCGACCGCGCCGACGAGCACGACCGAGGCGGGCAGCGGCCCGACGAAGCCGTTCCCGAGCGAGACGACGGCGCCGGGCATGCCGTTGACGGTCACGCCGTCGGAGACGACGAGCGCGATCCCGCGCACGATGCCGAGCGTCGCGACGGTCACGATCAGCGGTTGCAGCAGCCGCCCCTTGACGATCAGGAACGCGTTCGCGGTGCCGACCGCGAGGCCGACGAGCAGCATCGCGACGACCACGACGAAGCTCGACGAGCCCCAGCTCGTCGTAGCGATCTCGGCGCCGAGCACGCCGGTCAGCGCGACCGTCGCGCCGACCGAGATGTCGATGCCGCGCACGACGATCACGAGCAGCTGACCGACCGCGAGCGCCGCGATGATCGACGTCTGCGCGCCGAGGTTCTGGAGGTTGCGCTCCGTCAGGAAGTACGGCGCGAGGATCGCCATCGCGACCGCGACGACGAGCAGGATGAAGAGCGGGCCGGCGCGCACGGCGCCGAGCGCGAGGCTCAGCGCCGAGCGCGGCTCTCTGGCACCCAGCCGGGGCGCCTGGGCCGACGGCGCTTCAGTCGCTGGTTCAGGCATGCGACGGTCCCTCCTCACGCGCCGGCGCCGGCGCGCAGCTCGGCGAGGTTGGCGTCGAGCTTGCCGAACGCTCCCGCGACGCTCGCGACGAACTCGTCGTCGACGCCGAGGTAGTTCCACGGCAGCTCGATCGAGGCGGCGACCTTCGCCTCGCAGCCCGGCAGCTCCAGCCGCGTCGGGTCGACCCCGGACCGCCGGATCGCCTCGGTCCACATCACGCGCGGGCCGTCCCAGTCGGGGCTCAGCCGCGGCGAGCGGTGGAGCCCACGCTCGACGTAGCCGACGGCCGGCACGCCCTCGGCGTTCAACGCCGCAAGGTACGCGTCGCGCGTCACCCCGGCGGCCGCCGCGTCGAAGTTGAGCGTGACCATGTGGAAGACGGGCTCGTCGTCGGCGCCGTACTCCGGCATCGAGAGGTAGTCGATCCCGGCCAGCAGCTCGCGCAGCCGCTCGGCGTTGCGCCGCCGCTCGGCGTTCTCGGCGTCGAGCTGCGGGAGCCGCGCGAGCGTCAGCAACGCGGTCACGAGGTTCGGCCGATAGGTGTAGACGAGCGAGTCGATCCCGCGCCGCAGCTCGTCCGGGAAGCCCGGCTCGCTCGCGCGGCCGATCAGCTCGCCGCGACCGGCGTGCTGACCGCTGATCGTCGCCTTCCAATAGCAGTCGGCGACGCGCGTGACCATGTAGCCGCCCTCGGTCGTCGCGAGCGGCTTGACGCCGTTGGTCGAGAAGCCGGACGCGTGGCCGAACGAGCCGACCCGCCGTCCGCGGTGGCGCGCGCCGTGCGCCTGGCTGCCGTCCTCGACCACGAGCAGGTCGTGGCGCTCGGCGAACGCCATGATCGCCGTCATGTCGGCCGGCTGACCGTAGAGGTGGGTGACGAGGAGCGCGCGCGTGCGCTCGGTCAGGGCCGCCTCGAGCGCCTCCGGCGCAAGCAGGCCGGTGGCGGGGTCGACGTCGGCGAACGCCGGCACCGCGCCGTTGTGCAGGATGCACGAGACCGACGCGCCCCACGAGTAGGGCGACGTGATCACCTCGTCGCCGCCGGTGATCTCCAGGCCGATCAGCGCTGACTGCAGCGCGCCATGCCCGGAGCTCGTACAGAGCCCGTGCGGGACGCCGTGCAGCTCGGCGACCCGCTCCTCCAGCTCGCGCACGACGGGGTGGCCCTTGCTCAGGCCCTGCGTCGGCCCGTGCTGCAGGGTCGTGCGGATGCGCGCGAACACCTCGTCGTCGAACCGCGGGTACGCCGGCGCACGCAGGGTGTGCGCCGGCTCGCCTCCGTGGATCGCGAGCGCTCGGCTCTTGACTTGTCCTACCACAGCGTCTGCCCACCTTCGATCACCAGGTTGTGCCCCGTCATGTAGTCCGACCCCTCGCCCGCGAGGTAGACGATCGCCGCCTGCAGATCCGTCACCTCTCCGAGGCGCCCCTGTGGGATCTGCGTCAGCCACTCCTCCATCAACGGCCGCAGCTCGTCGGACTGCTCGATCAGCGCCGTGCGGATGATTCCCGGCGAGATGCAGTTGACCCGCACGCCGCGATCGGCCCATTCGGCCGCGAGCGTGCGCGTGAGCCCGACGACAGCCGCCTTCGACGCGTTGTACGCCGCCTGCTTCTGCGGATGCGGAACGATCAGCGACGCCATCGACGCCGTGTTGACGATCTTCCCGTAGCCCTTCCCGAGCATCACGCGCCCGGCCGCCTGGCACCCGTCGAAGACGCTGCGCGCGTTGAGCGCGAAGACTTCCTCCCACTCGGCGGCAGTCGTCTCCTCCGCCGCCGAGTTGCGGTTCACGCCGACGTTGTGGACGGCGATCTCCAATCCTCCCCAGCGGCCGACGACGTCGGCGACGTAGCGCTCGGCAGCGTCGCCGGCCGTCACGTCGCACGTCAGCCCGACGGCCTCGACGCCCTTCGCCGCCAGCTCGGCGGCGACCGCCTCGACGCGCGCTCCGTCACGGTCGACGACGGCGACGCGTGCGCCCGCCTCACCGAGCGCGTGCGCGAACGCGCGGCCGATCCCCTGACCGGCGCCGGTGACGATCGCGCGGCGGCCGTCCAGCCGCATCCGCTCGAGGATCGAGCGGCCGCCCGCTCCAGTCACGACTGCGTCCTGCTGACTCATCCGCGCACCTCCAGCGTCGATTCGGTGACCTCCGGGCTGGAGGCTCTCAGGGCGGCGACGAGGGTTCTGAGCCGCGCCGCGATCAGCTGCGGCGCGGCGAACACGACGAGCGTCGCGCCGGCGGCACGCGCCGCGCGCGCCGCCGGCTCGTCGTCGGCGAGCATGCAGAGCGCGGCCTCGCCGCCGCCGAGCACCGCAGCGCTCGCGCGCTCGATCGCGTCGCGCACGGCCGGGTGGTCGCGCTCGCCGGGGTGCCCGAGCGAGATCGACAGGTCCGACGGGCCGATGAAGACGGCGTCGAGCTGGGGCACCGCCGCGATGCTCGCGGCGTGCTCGACCGCGTCGCCGTGCTCGAGCTGCGCGATCACGACCGTGCGCTCGGACGCGTCCCGCAGATGCGCGGCGACGCTCGTCGTGCCGTGGAAGCCGGCGCGCGTGCTGGTCGCGAGCCCGCGCGACCCGCGCGGCGGGTAGTGCGCCGCGCGCACGACCGCCTCGCACGCCGCCGCGTCGCGGACGTGCGGCGCGACGATGCCGGCAGCGCCGGCGTCGAGGGCGTGCAGGATCTCGCCGGCCGCCGACCCGGTGACGCGCACCAGCACCGGCAGGCCGGCGCTGTCGGCCGCGCGCACGTGGTGCTCGAGCATCTCTCCGTCGCCCGGGCCGTGCTCGGTGTCGATCACGGCGAAGTCGAAGCCGCTGTAGCCGGCGGTCTCCAGCAGCGAAGCGCACGGCATCTTCACGATCAGCCCGGCGAGCTGCTCGCGCGACCGCAGGCGCACGGCGAACGCGCGCCGCGCGACCGTCGTCTCAGCCCCGCCGTTCTCAGCGCTCATGCCGTCACCCGTGTTCCCGACAGCAGCGCGATCCATCTGAGCGCGACCTCGCGGACCGCGTCTCGCGCAGGCGCGAGCAGCTTCGTCAGATCGTCGCTCTTCGTCACATCGCCGTGCTTCGTCAGATCGTCCTCGTCCGCAAGCGCCTGCTCGAGGCCCGCGCGGAACGCACGCCGCAGCTCGGTGTTCACGTTCACCTTCGCGACGCCGAGCGAGACCGCGGTCCGCAGCGCGTCCTCCGGCAGGCCCGAGGCGCCGTGCAGCACGAGCGGCACGTCGACGCGCGCACGGATCTCCGCGAGGCGGTCGAAGTCGAGCGCCGGCGGACCTGCGTGCATGCCGTGGACGTTGCCGATCGCGACCGCGAGCGCGTCCACGCCGGTCCCGTGCACGAAGCGCGCGGCCGCGTCCGGGTCGGTCAGCGCACCCGACGGGCCTGCGCCGCTGGCGTCCTCGTCGCCCGCGATCCCGGCCAGCTCGCCCTCGACCCACGCGCCGTGCGCGTGCGCCAGCTCGACGACCTCGCGCGTCCGCTCGATGTTGCGGTCGAGCGCGAGCGCCGAGCCGTCGTACATGACCGACCCGTAGCCGGCCGCGAGACACGCGCGGATCTCGTCGACGTCGGTCGCGTGGTCGAGGTGGACGCCGACGTCGGCACGGGCTGACTCCGCGCACGCGATCGCAAGCGCAGCGAGCGGTCCACGGCCTGCATGGCGAAATGCGCTGCTGCCGGCCTGCACGAGGATCGGCGCGTGCAGCTCCTCGGCTGCCGCGCAGACCGCCTGGGTCTGTTCGAGGTTGTAGACGGAGAACGCCGCGAGCGCCCGGCCGTCCTGCTGTGCGGTGCGCAGCGCGCGCGTGTCGCAGACGTGCGTCATGCGCGCTCCGCGAGGCCGAGATCGTCTGCCATGTGGACACCCTACCTTAAAGGTCAACCGGTTCACCAATTACTTCCGAGTGTGATTCGAGTGCTCCTGCACCAAGTCGCGCGAGCGCCGCCGCGAGCGTCTCGACGCCACCGACGTTGCCCGGGAAGACGACGTACGGAAGCCCCTCGTACGGGCCGTCCTCCAATCGCCACACCGACACCTGCCCAGGAAACAGCTGCCCGAGCACCGTGGCGCGCCCGGCTTCGAGCGCCGCGGCGGCGACGTCGTGCGAGGTGATCCCGCCCTTCGCGACGACCCATCGCGGCACGCATGCCGAGACGATCGAGACGACGGCGTCGACGAGCGCCGCGGCGATCCGCCCCTTGACCGCCGCACTCTCAGCGGCGCTCCCGCCGACGACCACCTCGCGACTCGTCGCGAGCGCGACGTCCCCGCGTTCGAGCGCGCGCTGCGCCGCCTCCGCGACGCGGATCAGCTCCGCGGCCCGCAGCCCGGGATCGACGAGCGCCGCGACAGACAGCTCGACGACGGTCAAGCCGTGCGCGGCGACCGCCGCATCGAGCTGCCGCGTCGTCAGGTCGGTGTGCGAGCCGACGACGACCAGCCCGCCGCCCCCGGGCCGTACCGCGACGTCGGCCGCCGGCAGCGTGTGCAGCGGCGGCGCAGGCGCACGGCCCGCGCGCGCCGCGACGAACGACGGCGCCGTGCGGTACACGAACCGCCGCCCCGCCCGCTCAGCGGCGACGATGCCGGCGGCAAGCACGTCGAGGTCCGCGCGCGTCTCCGCGTCGAGCGCGACGACGCGGCCGCCGCGCGCGTCGCGCAGCAGCTCCGCCACGCGCGCCGCTCCGCCCGCCCGGATCTCGCCGAGCGCGACATGGCCGACCTCGGACGGCGAGATGCCGCAGCGCCGGGCCGCCCACTCGCGGAGGTCCGACTCGCCGTACGCGAAGACGGGGTCGCGCGCGAACTCGGTCTCGGCGACCGGCACGAGCCGGCCGTCGCCGTCGCGCAGCAGGTGGACGCCGTCGATCGTGACGCGACCGGCCTCGGGGTACGCCGGGCACAGCAGGATCGCGTCGGGCGGATCGTGCCCGACGTCGCCGAGCCCCGCGACGAGCGCGTCGACCTCCGCCGGGAAGTGCCCGCGCAGCGTCGAGTCGCCGCGGCTGAGCACCCGCACGTCGCGGCCGCGCGCAAGCGCAGCGCTCGCGACGGAGCGCGTCACGCTGCGCGTCAGCGCGACGGCGTCGCGCTCCGGGAGCGCACGCGAGTTCGTCAGTGCGAACACGACGTCGCCGCCGTCGTCGAGCGCCCACGCGACGTCCGCGTCGTCGAAGCGCAGCAGCAGCGGAACGCCCGCGACGGTCTGGCTGCCGGTCGGATCGTCGTCGAGGACGAGCAGCATCGCGCCCGCCTCACCCACCGACCGGGTTCCAGCCACGGCCCCAGTCGCCGCACGGATCGCAGCCGGCGTCGGTCACGACGACGGTGTCCTCGAGCTTGACGAAGCCGATCTCGGCGTCGATCAGATGCGTCTCGATCGACAGGACCATCCCGGAGCGCAGCGGAAGCTCGCGGTGCGTCGCCGGGTACGGCGGCGAGCCGGTGTCGGTCAGGCGCGGCGCCTCGTGCGACAGCAGCCCCGTGCCGTGCGCGAGGAAGGTGATCGCGGCGGCGTCGCGACAGCCTCCGGCCGCCTCGTCGGCGGCGTCGAACAGGTCGCCGCCGCGCACGCCCGCCCGCACGACCGCGCGCGCGGCCGCCTGCACGGTCGCGACCTGCGCCAGCAGCTCCTCGTGGCGGGCGCTGGCGGGTCCGTCGAGACCCATCCGCGTGAGGTCGGCGACGTAGCCGCGCATGTGCGCGCCGGAGTCGAGCGAGACGATCCCGCCGGCCGGCAGGCGCTGCTCGGACGGCGCGCGGTTCGCGCTGCCGCCCGCCGTCACGAGGCAGTAGCCGAACGTCAGCCCGCGGCGCGTCTGCTCCAGTCGCAGCCGCTCGGCGAGCTCGCGCGTCGACTCGCCGGCGCGCGCGTCGGCGATCGTCGCGAGCATCGCGTCGACGACCGCGCCGGCGCCGGCGCGCAGCAGCTCCAGCTCGTACGGCCGCTTCACCGCGCGCAGCTCCTCCAGCAGCATCCCGGCGTCGCTCAGCTTCGCGCCAGGCAGGCGTTCGCGGAGCACGAGGTGAGCGTCCATCGGAACGTACGGGGGCTCGACGCCGACGACGGCGCCGCCGAGCCCGAGCGCGGCGAGCCGGTCGCTCGCGATCCGCGCCGCGTGCGCGGCGGTCCAGCTCGCGTTCTCGACGTGACCGACCCACAGCGGCTCCGCATCGGTCGCCCAGTCCTCGTTGCCGGCGCCGACGAAGAACGCCTGCTCCGGCGCGCCGCGCACGTAGCCGACGACGGGCAGGTAGCGATCGGCGCCGATCCCGTCGAGCAGCTCGTAGAGGAAGAAGCGGTGGCCGCCGAGCAGGTAGCGCGTGTTGTGCGGGGACGTCGCGAGCAGCACGTCGACGCCGGCCTCGTCCATCAGCGCGTCGAGGCGCGCAGCGTCGAACGGTGGCACGGACGTCCCGGTGGGGGAGGTCGTAGAGGTCACGCCGCCAGCATACCCATATTGGTCGACCGGTTGTCCTTTTATCCTGGCTGGCTGGCCAGCCAGGAATGCAGACGAGCTGACGCCAGAAGGGTTCCGAACCCCCTTCGTCACATCGGCGCGGCGGCTCCGCCAGATGCGGAGCCGCCCGCCCGCCCGGCCGCGCGAGGCGGCCGGGCGAACGGGCTGACGAAGCACGTGAAACGGTCAGGCGCCCGTGCCGGGCGCCGCCTCCTCCGCGCCCTGCTCGGCGGCCTCCTCCGCGCCCTGCTCGGCAGCCGCCGTCTCGCGCTCGACACGCGCGCGCTCGGCCGTGACGGCATCGGGCAGCGCAGCGAGCTCGTCCGCGCACGGGATCGGGGCCCAGCCCGCCTCCTCGCGCATCAGCGCCCACGCGACCCACGCCTCGCGCATCGCGTCGTCGGTCCAGGTCGTGATCCGCCGTGTCCGGCGACGGACCCCGCCCATCACCGACTCGATCCCCTGCGTGTGGCGCATCGCGCGCAGCAGCTCCCCGCTGACGCCGAGCCGCGCGAACGTGACGGTCTGCTCCACGTCCCCACGCAACGAGCGCGCGGCCTTCTCCTCACCGAGCGCGTCGAGCGTCGTCGCGCACGCCTCCAGCGCCTCCAGCGCGCGCCCTGGATCGGTCATCGCCCATGCATGTGAGAGCTGGCCGTTGACCTGCTCGAAGTTCGCCTCGTCGACGAGCGCGTCCTTCAGGTTGCGGCGCTTGTGCTCGACGTCCCGCTGCACCGGCGCGCTCGCGCCGGCGACGGCGCGGATCCCGCCGGCCAAGCCCTTGCCGCCGTCGATCCGCCAGGCGACCCGCCTCAGGTCGACTCCGCGCTCGGCGGTCCTTCGCAGCAGGCCCGTGACCAGCTCCGCCGTCTCGTACTGGCCGGTCGCTATGTCGATCGCCACGCGCGCGCCCGTCGTCGTCGTCCCGATCAAGACCACGACCGTGCGCTTCTTTCCTTTCGAGCCCATCGCGAGCCCGTCGGCGTCGATCGTCACGATCGTCCCATCCGCCTGCGGGTCGCGCGTCCGCAGCTTCGTCAGATCGGCGTCGGCCTGTTTCCTGTTGCGGCCCTGGAACGCGGTCTTGCCCAGCCCTCGCGGCACCTCCTCACCGGCCGCGACGAGCGCCTCGCGGTACCTTCTCGACGTGACGCCGGCGCCGGCCATCCGCGCGACCGTCTCGTTCTGCTGCTCGCGGGCGGAGAAGCGCCGGTAGCGGTCGGGCAGCGTCGTCGTGCCGTCCGCCCGCGCGATCCGCGGCACGCGCACCTCCAGCCGACGCGCGCCGAAGCCGATCGAGCCCCGCATGCGCGAATGCCGCCGCACGCCCGGCTCGGCCGTGACCTGCTCCACCTCCTCGTCGAACAGCTCCTCGGCCAGCCGCACGATCAGGCGATCGGCGACCTCGTTCAGCGCCGCGGGGTCGTCGAGCTCGAGCCCCATCTCGAGCGCCTTCTCGCGCACCATCTCGCGCACCATCTTCAACAGCGGCCGCGTCTCCTGCAGCGGCTGCGGGCTCTGCTCGTCCCACAAACCCATCTGATCCGTCATCAAGCGCTCCTTCGCGCTCCTGCGCCCCGCCCGGCCGTCGGGCGGGGGTCCTGCTCGGGGCGGGCGCCGCGACCGTGTCGTCGCGGCGCCCGCGGGGGTGATGCGTCAGCCGACCGTCAGCCACTCCAGCGACGGCAGCGGCGGCATCCGGCGAACCAGCTCGTCACGCGGCGCGACCTGCCAGTCGTGCCCGTCGCAGACGAGCACAGCCGCGCGACCGGCGCGACGCAGCCCGCGCGCCGCGAACCAGAGCCGCAGGCTCCTCCGTCGGCCGTGCGGAAGCCGACGCAGTGCACCCCAGCTCGCGGTCTCGCCGATCTCGACGTCGGCCGGCGCGCGGCTGGGCACGAGCCAACGGGCCACGGTCCCGGGCTCCAGCTCCGGCGTCAGCGCGTAGGCGCCGTACCAGGCCGTCAGCACGTCGGGCAGCAGCGTCGGCCGCCGCGGCGCGTCACGAACGGTCGCGGCGATACGGCTGCGCAGGTCCGCCACGCTCGGCCTGAGGCCGAGCTCGCCGCACGCGACCCGCCGGATCGCCCCCAGTACGAGGTCGACGAGCAGCGCGCGCTGTTGCTCCTGGGCGTCGACCGCCCGCAGCCATGCGAGCAGGTGCAGCAGCTCGTCCAGCACACGCGCCTCGCGGGCCGGAAGCGGGAGGCGCACGACCTCGCGCCACCGCTCCTGCGCCGGCTCCCAAACGTCGTACGCCAGCTCGTCGCCGGCGACCCGCATGCTCCACCAGCGCCGGTCCTCGGCCCACGCGACGGCCGTGCCGTCCCGGTGGACGCTCCACCCGTTGGAGGCGAACCGTGCGACGCGCAGCCTGCGGTCGAGCAGCGCCGCGAGTGCCTTCCCGCCCTCCTCGGTGAACAGCATGTCGATCGGCGGAGACCCGCCCTGTGCCGCACGACGGAACGAGACGGCGCGGACGATCTCCGTCAGCGCCGGCAGCGCGCTCCCGCGCGCGACCGGGTCGCACCAGACGATGACGGTCGCCTTCGGGCCGATCAGTTGCGCGACGCTGTACGTCGTCCCCTGCGCGCCGTTCTCCGCCGGCGACCACGAGGCGGTCACCGGCCAGCCGACCTCGGCCAGCGTCTCGTCGACGACCGCTGGGATGTCGTGGTTGTCCATCAGTTTCTCCTTCTTGTCGTTGGGTCAGCCGTGGTTGATGTCGACGAGGATGCGGTCGACCGTGGTGCGGGTGGTCTCGATCCTCCAGGTCAGTTCGACCCAGGCGTTGTGGCGGTCGGTGACGCGAGCGGTCAGCAGCCGGGTGCCGCCCGTTGCGAGGTCGCTGATCAGCTCGACGGTGCGGTAGCGAGCGAGGACGCGGCTGCTGGTCCAGGCCTGCTCAGGCGCAGGGCCTGCCATGCAGGTCCAGCGCACGAGCAGCACCGGGAGCTCGCGGGGCTGCTCGTAGCGGGCGTGCGCTTCGAGCACGTCGAGGACCGCGGTGAGCTGGCGGTTGGGCTGGGCGGGCAGCTGGTCGCCGAAGAGCGGGGCGAGCTGATGCTCGTCGATCCTGTCGAGCACCAGCCGGTTCAGCGGCGCGCCACTCCGACGACGGACCGGGAGCGCGATCCGGCCGCGCACATACGCGACCGCGAAACCGATCAGCCCGGCGATCACGAACAGCGGCCAGGGCACGAGCGCGAGCGCGATGAGCCCGGCCATCGCAAGCGCGATCACACGCGTAGCGGACATCAGATTGTCTCCTTCAGAACGAGAGGCGGCGCCGGCCGGGAGTGGCCGGCGCCGTTTGAACGCGAACGCCGCTGCGGGTCAGCGGCGGGTTGTGAGCGCTCCGGCGGCGAGCAGGAGCACGGCGCCGACGGCCAGCAGCGGCAGGTTGAGTCCGGCCATCCACGGCGTGGCGAGCATCACGAAGCCGAGCAGCGCCACGAGCGCCCGCTGCTCGGCCGCCTCGCGCCCGGCGCCGCGGCGGGCGCGGGAGCGTGCGTCGGCGTGGTTGGCCGCCGCGACCGCGAGCAGCACGCCGCAGACCGCCGCGAGCCAGATCCGGGGTTCCATCAGCTCCTGCACCGACGCCCCCGGCGCGAGGACGAGCGCGTAGACGCCGCCGACGACGGCCGCCCCGCAGACGATCAGCCGCGTGGCGCGCACCAGCCGGTCACGCCCGAACGCTCCGGCGAGCAGCAGCCCACCCGCGAGCGCGCCCGGCCGCCACAGCCCGGGGTCGGGCTGCACCTCGCGCAGCGCCGCGTAGACGGCGAACGCGAGCGCGAGGACCATCGCCGTCTGGACCCACTCCCCGCCGAGACGCGAGAGCACGATCGCGACCGCAGCCGCCAGGCACACAAGCCCGTGCCGGACCAGCCCCTCCGAGCCGGGCAGCCAGCCGATCCACATCCCCATCGCGCCGAGCAGGCCGACGCCGGACGCGAGCGCGGCCGTCATCGCGCCCGCCTGCGCGGCGGAACGGCTGGCAGCCCGGCTGGACGCGGCGAGAAGGTTGTCCGACATCTGCTGGGCGAGGATCCCCGCCCAGAGGGCCAGCGTGACGCAGAGCGCGAGCAGCGACCCGTCCTGCCAGTCGTCGATCACGACCCCCACGCGCGGCAGCTGCGTCGCACCGAACAGCGTCGCGCCCGCGGCGACGCACGCGATCAGGTCGAGCTGACGAGTGAGACGAGCGGGGCAGTGAGCGGCGAGCTGGAAGCCAGCCACGAAGACGGCGGCGGGCAGGAGGTAGACAGCCAGCAGTTCGGACGAGACACCGGCCGGCGCGTTCTGGATGCTGACGTAGAACCAGCCGATCAGCACGAGCAGTGAGACGAGACCGATGTGGTCTCGCGAAGAACGGACAGATGACATCTTGGGTTCCTTCCATGGATCCCTGAGAGATGAGTCGAGCGCCCTCGGGACACGTCGTCCATGACGTGCGGGGTGGTGCTGCGAGGGCGGTGAAGAGGTGGTGCGGGTGGTGCGGGGTGAGGGCCCGTTGCGAGGGCGGAGGCGAGTGAAGAGAAAGAGAGACAGGGACGTTACGGCGGCATGCGCGTCCCGTCAACGGCGGCGCACCGGAGCCGGCCGTCAAACGGCGACCTCGCCGTGCGCCAGACCTGCCGATTCCCCACCACAGCGGCGATCCCGTCATCTGACGCAGCACGCCGCCCCCGTCCCGCGACGAAGCCACGAGCGGGTCTGACGCACCCGTGACGAAGCTCGAACCCCGTCTGACGCACGTCTAACGCACGAGCGCCGACGCGCCAACCGCGCGTCGGCGCTCGTGCGGCGGGAGGGTCAGGCGCCGAGGCGCTTGGGGTCGATCAGGTAGACCCGCCGCGGTCTGCAGACGCGGGCGCCCTGCCCGTCGATCTGCTCGCGCACGTGCGGCGGGTGCTCGGGCAGCGCGAACGCCTCCAGCGAGCCTTCGTGGAGGTCGCGCTCGACCGCGAAGAAGAGGCCGCGGCGGCCCGGGTACGGCCACTCCAGCTCCGGCGTCCCCGCCTTCGCGACGCGCGTCGCGACGACGCGGTCGGCGAGCTTCAGCAGCCGCAGCGCGGCGCGCTCGTCCTCGCTGACGAAGACGACCAGCGGCGCGAGGCCGAAGCCCTTGTAGCGGTCCAGCAGCTGCCACCAGCCGGAGACGAATCCGTCGTAGCGGCGCAGCCGCTCCTCGCTCGCGCCGCCGCCGCGGGAACGATCGAGGTCGACCATCAGCTCGACCCGCCGCGGGCCGTCGCCGGTCAGCCGCAGCCCGAGCGTCGCGTCCGGCGAGACCGGCTCGAAGCGGGTCCCCTCGAACCCCTGCAGCTTGTGGTTGGTGCCGAGCACCACCTCGCTCGGCCGCAGGTCGACCCACTGGCCCTGGTGCTTGCGGCGCGGCGGCTCGAGCCGCCCCGCGCGCGGTCCGCGCCACGAGGTCATCGAGCGGCCGAGACCGGACTCGAGCGCGAGCACCCAGCCGTTGACGTGGAGGTCGCGCAGCACGCGGCGCGGGTCCGCGATCTGCGGCTCGCGCCAGGTCGCGTCGTCGGCGACGAACAGCCGCCCGTTGCGGCCGCCGCGTCCTCTCAGCAGCTCGAAGCCCGCGCGCGAGAGGCAGTAGACGCGCTGCTGCGTGCCGCGCTCGGCGACCTGGAACTTGAACCGTCTGACCCAACCCGCGGCCGCCATCTTCTGCAGCCCCTGCTGGCTGGCGCGCAGCGAGCTGCCGCTCCACCAGCGCCGCCAGATCTGCGTCGCGAAAAGGAAGCGGTACGACCACAGCGCGCCGAGGATCTCCAGCTCGCGCTCGCTCGGCTCGTGCGCTCTCGGTCTCCCTCTCGGGTTGTCCCAGATGATCCCGCGGACGTCATCGAGGTCGAGCTCGGCGAAGCTGTCGGGCACCGCCGCTCTCGGCGCCGCTCTGGCCGGAGCGGGGACGGGCTCGGGAGCGGGCGCAGGCGGCTCGGGGGCAGGCGCGGGCGGCGCCGGCCGCTCCGCCTTGCGCGCGGGCGGCCGCGCCGCCGGCAGCTTCGGCGACGGCGGGCCGGCCGTCGCGCGCGGCCGCTCCGGCAGCGTGACCGGGCGCGGCGCTGCGGCGACCGGTGTGGGCCGGGCGGGCGCCGCGGCGACCCGCTCCGGCTTCGCCGCCACCGGCTCCGCGGCCACGGCGGCCGCCGGCTCTGCCGCCACCGGCATGACGTCCGCCGTCGGCAGCTCCAGCAGACCGTTTCTCCAGTCGAGGTCCGGGAGCGGGTCCGGCAGCCGCTCGGGCACGAAGCCGCCGCGCGCAGTCTGCGCGGCGCGGTGCTGCTCGATCACGTCCGCGCGCGTCTCCAGCGGCAGCGTCTGCGCGATGAACGCCGGCTGCCGCGCGCCGCGGCTGATCCACGAGCAGACCGTGTGGTGGTTGGGCAGGTTGAAGATCGTGTCCGGCGTCACCCGCAGGCGCGCCCGCGAGGCCGTGTCGTCGCGGATCAGATCCGTGTACGCCGCCATCGCGATGCGGCTCATCTCGAGCGCGTCCTGCGACTCGCCCATCGAGAACATGCAGCGCTGGCGCAGCAGGCTCATCAGGCCGCCGCGCAGCTTCGGGTCCTGGATCTGCTCGCCGTACTGCCACGCCGCGGTCACCTCCAGCCCCGCCGACCGCAGCGTCGCGAGCGCGTCCGCGAAGCTGTCGTTGATGATCAGGTGCGCCTCGTCGACCTTCAGCGCGACGCGCGGCCGCTGCTCCTCGGGCAGCTGCTGCGCGCGCTGCAGCGCGCCGTAGAGCGCGGTCAGCACGAACTGCATCATCACGCGGCAGTTGTCCGCGCCGAACGTGCCCATCTTGCCGTCGACGATCAGCACCTCGCGTCTGGCGATCACGTCGTCGAGCGACAGCTGGATCGGGTGCCGCAGGACCTTGTCGAGCGACTCGACCATCAGCCGCAGCAGCTTGTTGCGCGGCGCGTCGAGCTTCGCGTTCGTCTGCGCGGCGGCGTTCGCGAGGTCGCTCGGCAGCTCGCGCCCGAAGAACGTCGCGGTGTCGGTGAACCAGGGGTCGGCGAACAGCGCCTCGACCACCCGCTCGCGGAAGCTGACCTCCGGCGGCAGCAGCATCCGGTACATGTGCCACAGCGTCGGCGGCCCCTCGACGACCCCGCGCCGGCTGGCGCCGATCGCCGCCTGCGCCGCCTGGCGCAGGTAGCGGTCCGACGAGCCCTTGATGTCGCCCTCGGCGTTCACGTCGCGGAACGCGTCGACGACCTTGTCGGCGATCATCGCCGGGTCGCCGTCGCCCATCAGCGGGTTGATCCCCAGCTCCGGCCGTTCCAGGTCGAGGTAGTGGACGGTCCGTCCGGGCGGCACCATCGACAGCGCCTTCTGCGCGTCGCCCGGCTTCGGCATCAGCACGACGAGCGCGCAGCCCGGGTCGAGCGCGTCGGCCTCCACCGTCCGGCAGAGGACCGCGGTCTTGCCGGTCTTCTGGCCGCCGATCAGCCCGAGGCCGTCGCTCTTGTCCTGCGGGCGGATGCCGACGCTGCCGCGCTCGTCGCGCGCGAGCGTGTGCTCCGGCGCGCGGCTGACGTCCGGCGGCGCCATCAGCCGCGGCAACGGCGAGCGCACGACGCGCACCGTCTTCAGCCCCGGACTCGGCAGCGCGCAGAGTCCAGCCAGCTCGCCGGACGAGAGCACGCCGCGCCGCCAGCTCGGCAGCGGGTTGCCGACCGCGGTCCGCAGCCGGTCGAGGTACAGCTCGCGGCGGATCCGCATCCGCCGCTCGACCAGCCGGTTCTCCGCCGACGATGCGCCGCGCAGCGCACCGGCGACCGCCGCGCAGCCGGCGTCGTCCTCCGCCGCCACGCGCAGGTCGCAGAAGAACAGCGCGCGATGCTGGATCCGCAGCCCGCCCTCCAGCTCGCGCCCGAGCACCTCCGAGCGCAGCCCCGCCTTCGACGGGTTGCGCACGTGCGCGTCCGCCGCGACGTGCTCCAGGCGCCCGTAGCGCCAGCGCGAGTAGACGTCGAACAGCGCCGGCGCCGGCGTCAGCGCGTACTGCACGATGCTGGTCTGCGCGACGCTGCCCATCTGGCTCAGGACCGCGTCGACCGCCTGGCGCTCGTCGTCCTCCGCGCCGCGCAGCGCGCGCACGAACGTCTGGCGCTTCTTCAGCCGCACGACGCGGGAGACCGGTGGCAGCGCCTGACCGCCGCGCCGCAGCCGGCTGTCCGGGTAGCACGCGAGCAGGCTGCCCTCGATCCCGTCGACCAGCTCCTCGGGGCAGACGAGCGTCAGCCGCGCGGAGCGGTCGCCCTCGGCGTCGGGGGCGACGACCAGCTCGATCGCCATCCCGCGCTGGCCGGCGACGATCCGCCGCCACCACCGTTCCAGCAGCTGCTGGTGCCACGACTCCAGCAGCCGCCGCACGTCCTCCGGCTCGGCCTGGTCGGCGCGGAACGGCAGCAGCCACAGCCGCACGTAGCTGCGCTGCCGCCGCGCGCGCCAGCGCACCGCGCCGAGCGCTCCCGCCGCCAGCGCAAGCGCGACGAGCGGCAGCCCCGCCGCGCCCCACACGGCGCCGGCCGCATCGCCGATCCGCGCGGGCGCGCCGCGCGCGGCGCGGTCGGCGATCGCTCCCGGGTCGACGCGCGCCGGCGGTGCGGCCGACGTCGTCGTGGTGGTGGTCCGCGTTGAAGCGGGGCGCTCGGCCGCCGCGGCGGGCGGCGCGAGCAGGCAGGCGACGGTGAGCAGGCCGATCAGCGCGTCGGCGATCCTCCGGGCAGCGGGCATCGTGGCAACCTCCTGTGGTGATGTGGACCGGGGCGTCACAGGCCCGGCGGGTGAACGACGGTGAAGCCGGCGTAGGAACGTGCTCTGGTGCGGTCGGGACCGCGCCACGCCGAGCCGATGCGATCCCCGCCGCCGGTGTCGAGGCGCAGCCCGGCGACGACCATGAAGACGTGGCCCGAGTTGGCGTAGATCGAGACCCACTGCCCCGGGCCGGGATCGCCCCACGACGTGAAGCCGCCCGAGACCATCGCGCCGCTGAGCAGGCTGGCGCCCCAGAGCGCGTAGGAGACGAGGCCTGAGCAGTCGTAGCCGCTGTCGAGCCAGCCGGCGTGCCCGCCGCCCCACTTGTACGGCAGGTTCGCGATCCGGTTGGCGGCGGCGATGATCTGCTTGACCTTCTCCGGCGCCTCCTCCGGTGCGAGCACCGTGCCGTCGGAGCGCAGCTTCGCGGTCGTGCCCGGCGTCGTCCCGCCCGGCGCGTACGTCTGCGTCGAGCACTCGTCGCGGTAGGCGGCGGCGTGGCCTTGGACCTTGCGCACGTACCAGTCGGCGCGGTTGTAGGCGAACAGCGCGCTGTACCAGTCGCCGGGCGCGCCGCTCGCTCTGAGGTAGCGGGCAGCGCCGTGGATCGCGTCCTCCGGGTCCATCGGGTCCCGGTCGCCGTCGTCGTCGCCGTCGACGCCGTACGCGGACCATGTCGGAGGCATGAACTGCATCCACCCCTGCGCGCCGGCGCTGGAGACGTTGAGGTTGGTGCCGAAGTCGGTCTCGACCTTGTTGATCGCGGCGAGGTACGACCAGCCGTCCGCGCCGAGTCTGTATCTGGCCGCCGCCGCGTCGTAGATCGGCATCAGAGTGGACGGCGGACTGCCCGCGCTCGACGAGCACGTCGGCGTCACGCCGCCCTCCGTCAGCGCCTCGGCCTTGGCGCCGAGGATCATGATCAGGACGACCAGCGCGATCAGGACGCAGGCGACGACGCAGGCGCCGATCGCGAGCAGCTTCAGCTCGAGCACGAGCGACGCGCCTCTCGTCGCGGCGGCTCTCGCGAGCCGTCTCGTCATGCTCACCGCGGCGCGCGCCGCCGCCGAGGCGGCGTTCACCCCAGGCCGCTGATCCGCCATCTCCCCTCCTCCCGCGCCAGTCGCATGATCAGCGGCGTCACCGTCCCGCCGCGGTCGACCGTCGCGGCGACCGCCGGCGTCTCGGCGCGCAGGGTGTCACCAAGCTCGAGGCCGTCGATCCTGCCCGGACGAGCGGGCGCGCCGGAGACGCGCGGCGGCGAGGAGAGCAGCTCGTCGCCGAACGCGCGCGTCGCGTTCGCGCGCAGCGCGACCCGCACGCCGCCCCTCGCGTCGCCGACCTCCCAGTGCAGGTAGGCGCCGAGGAACCGCCGCGCCGCCGCGACCGCCGCGCGCTGCTCGGACACGCCGAGCGGCGGCGCCGGCGCAGCGGGCGTCGTCGTCGTGCGCGGCGTCGGCGCGACGGCGACCGGCGTCGTGCGCGCGACGCTGAGCACCGTCGGGGCCGGGCCAGCGTCGTCGTCGCGCGCCGGCTCGCCGCCGAACCGCATCAGCAGCACGCCGCTGAGCGCGATCGCGGCGGCCGCCAGCGCGAACGCCCAGCGGCGGCCGCGCGCGTCCAGCGGCCGCGAGCCCCAGCCGCTCATCGCACCCCCCGCCGCGCCCGCGAACGGGCCTCGTCCTCGCGGCGGCGCGCGCGCCGCTCGCGCTCGTGCTGGCGTGTGCGCCGCGCCTCCTCGCGCGTGCGCTCGGCGTTGCGGTCGCGCGTCGCGCGGCTGGCCTGCTCGCGGTTCTCCTGCGCCCACTGGCGTGTTCGGGTCCCGCGCGGTCCGGCGTCGATCCGCTCCCAGGCCTTTCTCAGCTTCCGCTCTGTCATCGGACGCTCCGCGGTCGCGGTCTCCAGCAGCGTCCGCGAACGGTCCATCGCGTCGGCCGAACGCTCGCGCAGCGCGTCCTTCTCGGCGCTGCCGGCGCGACGGTAGCGGTCGGGGTCGATCCCGGCCGCGAGCAGGTTGCGCTCGTGCTCGGGCGGCAGCGTCGAGATCTCCTCGCGACGGGCCGAGATGTAGTCGTCCAGCTCGCGGCCCTTGACCGGGTCGCTGTTGGTGAGCACCGGCCGCTTCGTGCGCGACGGGTCGTTGCGCCAGGCGTCGAGCTTGCCGCGCAGCTGGCCTTCGCGCTGCTTGAGCGCCCGCTGCTCGTCAGCGGCCTTGCGCTCGGCCGCGGTCGTCGGGACCTTCGGCGGGTGCTTGGCGGCGAGCGCGGCCTGCCGCGCGCGGTTCGCCTTCAGCTCCTGCTCGGCCTTTCGCCGCTCGCGCTGCTTGTCGCGGTGCTTGCGGAGGTCGTCGCGATGCGTGGCGACGTCGCGGCCGCGGCTCGCTTCGGCGCCCAGCTCCTCGCGGTCGTGCTCGCGGATCGCGGCCGTCTGCGCGCCGCGGTCGTCCTGGCCGCGCTCGTGCGTCGCGTCGGCGCGATCGGCGGCGTCCGCGTCGCGGTCGGCGCGCTTGTCGGCCGTTCGCGCCGCGCGGTTGCGCCCGGCGTCGGCCGCCATGTCGAACGGCTTGCGCACCTGTCTGAACGCATCGTTCGCCATCCGCCAGCCGTAGTACAGGCTGCTGAGGCCGCCCGACCCGCCACGACCGCTGCCGGCAAGGCCGAGGCCGCCCTCGGAGGCGGGTCTCTCGAGCGTCAGGAACCCGAGCAGCTCTCTGCGCTTGAGCAGCAGGCCCCACCAGTAGGCGATGTTGAACATCCAGATCGACGTCCAGCCGACGTCGAGCCCTTGGATGATGTTCGCGATCAGGACGACGACCGCGAGCATCAGCGCGAAGACGAACTTGGCGATCAGCAGCCCGAGCAGGCGTTGGCCCCACGCGACGACGCTGCGCCGCCCGCCCTCTCCGAACGCGGCGAGCAGGAAGACGATCGGCGTCAGCAGGATCAGGACGAGCGAGAAGACCCCGGTCAGCAGCAGCCGGACGCCGATCCACAGCAGCACCGCGATCGCGCCCACCATCCCGGCCGCGATCAGCGCCAGCATCCCGAGCCGCGTGAACGCGCCCTTCCCGCTCTGGATCGTGGCGTCCGTGCGGATCCCGGCCTTCTCGTCGTTGTATCTCAGCGAGATTCTCTGGCCGCTGCCGTCCGGCCCGTTCCATTTCTCGCACGCCCACGTCGAGAAGTTGCCGAGCATGCCGAGCCCGGAGTAGTCCGACGCGATGTCGTCGAAGACCAACTTCTTCCAGCCCTTGCGCTTGCACTTCTCGGGCGTGAACTCGAGCTTGAACGGCTCGCCCTTGCGGTTGTCGTAGAGCTTCTCCCGCTCGGGGCTGTTGGACGGGAACGACAGCCAGACATCAGCGATCGAGACGTTGGGGCCGTCCTTGATGTTCTGCACCTTCATGCAGCCCTCGACGTCGGTGAACTGCAGCGCGCACCACGGGCGCACGACGAGCGAGGTGAAGAGCCGCTGGTGGGCGACCGCGAAGGTGTCCGCCGGCTTGTCGACGTCGCCGGTCGACGCGGCACCGAGCGCGACGAGCGCGCCCTCGTTGGAGAGCGTCGCGACCTTGCCGACGGTCCCCTCCGGGTTGATCATGATCACCTGCGCGCCGATCATCAGCCCGACGGCCGTCGCGATGCCGCCGATCGTGTTGATCGTCTTGCGCCGCACGAGGCCCATCCAGATCCCCCAGAGGCCGAGCACGGTGAGCGCCGCGACCTGCCAGCTGTCGGCGAGGAAGATCGACTTGAGGCGGGCGATCCCGCTTCTGATCTCGGCCATCGAGCTGAGCACGAGGCTGTGCGAGAAGCCCAGCTCGACGATCGCGAGCGCGCCGCGCATCATGTAGACGAGCCCGAGCCAGACCGTCTGGCTGCCGGAGTGGAGCGCGCCGGCGATCATCGTCTCGGGCTCGGTGACCTTGATGTCGACGTTCTGGTCGAGGCCGTAGTGCGCGGTCGGGTGCGGCTGCGCGATCGAACCGGAGCGACTGCAGTTGCGCTGCGCGATGCCGCCGGCCTCGAGCTTCATCGCATTGCGCTCCTCGTCGCACATCGGCGAGTCGCCCGCGAAGCCTTCGAGGTCGGCCGTGTCGCGCGGTCTTTCAGGCGCCGGCGACGTCTCCGGCCGATCGGGGTCAGGGTCGGGTCCGGGCGACGGCGACGGCTCGGGCTGCGGCTCCTCCGTCGGCGACGGCGGCCCTGGGCTGTCCGCCGGAGGCGTGAGGCCCGGCGTCGGCTCGCGCGGCTCGTCGTCGTCGGGCTCGGTGTCCGGGGTCGGAGACGGGCCCGGCTGCTCGGTCGGCGACGGCGGGCCGGGCGTGTCCTGCGCGTGCGCGAGCGAAGCTGCGACGGCTCCGGCGATCGCCAGCGCCATCGCGATCGCGAGCACGACGAGCGCCCGGCGCATCTCAGACCTCGGCCTGCTCGGCGTCGGTGTCGGCCTCGGCGGGATCGCTCCCGCCGCGGTCGGGCGTCGTGTCGAGCGCGTCGAGCAGCTCGCGGTCGAGCAGGTCGATCTGCACGGGGCTGACGCGGCCGTCGTAGTCGCGCATGAAGCAGCGTCCGCGGCGGAAGCCGACGAGCCGCTGGCGCAGCGCCTCGTCGTCGTCGAGCCGCAGCAGTCTCAACGCCGCGCTCGCCTCGCGCTCGGACTCGACGCCGAAGCAGAAGGCGGCGCCGATCAGGTCCTCGAGCGCGTCGACGTCGCCGAGGATCTGCGTCGCCAGCAGCGGCGTGACGTTGCGTGCGCGGCCCATCCGCGAGATGCGGTCGACGAGCGCGCGTCCCGCGTTGTCGGACAGCAGCACCCACGCCTCGTCGAAGCCGAGCACCGAGTGGCGGCGCGCGTCGTGGCTCGTGAGCCGCAGCGCGTAGACCGCCAGCAGGTGCAGCACGGCGCGCGAGATCCGCTCGTCCTCGAGCAGCTCGGTCCGCGCCGTGCCCGGCAGCGGCAGCGTCAGGTTGCGGATCCGCAGGCTCGTGATCGCGCGCGAGCCGGCGACGTCGAGCGTCGCGCTGCCGTCGGCGAAGCCGAGCCGCGCGAGCCCCGAGTTGGCGTGCACGCCGAGCGCGCGCGCCGCGTCGCGCGCGTCGCCGGAGCCGCGCTCCAGCTCCGCGATCACCTGCCCGCAGCTGCGGCCGCCGGCCACGACGACCTGCTGCACCGCGAGCCGCACCTCGGTCTGCCAGCCCGGCGGCACCGGCTCGGGCAGGATCCCGAGCAGGAAGTTGCACGTCAGGTCCTCGCGCGTGTCCTCGGGCGCGATCCGCAGCGGGTCGAGCATCCCGCGGTAGCGCTCGTCGCCGGACAGCTCGATGATCTCCATCTGCTCGGCGACGCCCGGCAGCCGCTCGAGCGCGTGGTCGCCCTTCGGGTCGATGTCGCAGATCGTCGAGCCGCTGAGGAACGCCTGGTACATCACCAGCTCCATGCAGAGCGTCTTGCCGGAGCCGAGCGTGCCGGCGAGCAGCACGGCCGGCGCGCGGCTCGTGCGCGACGCCTCGGAGCTGTCGAACAGTACGGGCTGGCGCGCGCCGCTGAGCGTGTGGCCGACGTACGGTCCGACGTCGGTGCCGACCGCATGTGTCGCGATCGGCACCATCGCGCCGAACTGCTCGACCGTCAGATAGTCGTCGTAGTCGCGCAGACGGCCCGGCTGACCGGGCATGTGCGCGACGAACAGCGACAGCTGATCGCCGAGCGGGCGGTGCAGCTTGACCGCACCGAACTCGCGCCGCAACCGCTCGACGCGCTCCTCCAGCAGGTCGCTCGTCGGCGCGCCGACGGCGAGCGAGATCGTCGCCCGCAGCAGCGGCGGATGGTCGCCGCCGGTCAGGTACTCCTCCAGCTCGCGCACCATCTGCGGCCGCGCCGCCGCGTGCCACGAGGGACCGTGGTCGCCATGGCTCTCCTCGTCGTAGGCGTGGTCGGCGTCGATGATCTTGCGGCGCACGAGGCGGACCGCGTCGGTGTTGGGCACGAAGCGCGCGCTGAAGGCGACGTCGACCGGGAACTCGACCGACTCCATCGGCGCGAACAGCAGCTCGGCGCTGCGACCCGGGAACGAGACGACCTCCGGCAGCGCGCCGACCGTCAGCAGCGCCTGGTGGCTGTCGCCGTGCTCGGACTCGATCCGCAGCGACCGCGCCTCGACGTTGATCGGCGCGTCCATCAGCCGCAGCACGTCGACCTCCAGCGGACGATAGGCGCGGCCGCCGTCCTCCTCGGGCGCGTCGACGATCAGCGCCTGCGGCCGGAAGCGCTCGTCGACGACCGGGTCGCCGACGCCGCGGCAGAAGCCGCGGCGGATCAGCCACTGCAGCTCGTGGCTCGCGGCCGGATCGGCGTCGACGTAGTCGAGCACGCGCTGGTGGACCTTCGTCGCCGCACCGTGGAGCGCGTCGAGCCGCCGCTCGCCGATCGCGCGGCCGTCGCTCAGGCCGACCGCGTCGCGCAGCCGCCCGAGCACGGGGAGCTGCTTCGCCAGCGACCACTCTCCGCCCTCCTCGCCGGCCGCGATGCGCACCGACAGGTAGACCTCGGGCACGTGCGACTCACTGCCCTCGAGCGCCGCCGTCTGGCGACTGAGGTAGTCGCCGAGCAGGTCGCGGCGGACCTGCCGCACGTCGGTCGTCGCCTCGACGCCCATCAGGTACTGCTGGACGTCCCACGGCCGCGCGACGCGCAGCAGCGAGAAGTCGGCCTCGAGGTTGTAGGCGAGCGTCGCGAGCGCGCCGAGCAGGTCGTGCTTGGCGGCCGCCGGCAGCCCCGCGTACGAGCGCGTCGGCAGGCGGTAGACGGCCCACACCTCGCTCGCCGCCTCGCCGAAGACGAGGTTGCCGTGGATGAACGAGATCGGCCGTCTCATCGCAGCACCGCCCGCTGTCCGGGCTGCAGCGTGATCTCGGTCCCGCGCCACAGCGCGTCGCCGGCGCCGCGTTCGAGCACGAGCCGGCCACGCCGCTCACGTGCGCGCACCGGGTAGCGGACGATCATCCGCGCGGGGCCGACGACCTCCGCGCGCCGCAGCCGAGCGCCGCGCGCGTCGGACGCGACGCTGACGTCGTCGAACGAGACCTGGCCGAGCGGCGCCACAGGCCGGAAGGCCGAAAGGCGCGCCGGCTCCAGCCGCATCCGCAGCAGCGCGAGGCCGGCCGCGTGCGCGGCGCGACCGTCGATCTCCCAGCGCGTCAGCGCGTACGCGATGCCGGCCGGCAGGATCGCGTAGCGAAACGGCGCCGGCAGCAGGCCGAGCACGTCGCCGACGAGCGGCAGGCGCGCGGCGAACAGGATCGCGAACAGCGCGACCGCGGCGTAGCCGAGGCCCCGCAGCGGCACGCCGAACGGCAGCGGGATCCGCCAGCGGTCGATCTTGTGGATCCGCCGCTCGAGTCTGAAGCAGACGCGGAAGGAGCGGATCTGCACGGGCTGGACCGCCATCGCTCACTTGCCCCCCTTCTCGGCGCTGCCCGCGACCGTGTTCCACATCGTCGAGATCGTGTTCTGGACCGGCGTCGTCGCGTAGACGAAGCCGCCGACGATCACGACGAGCAGGACGATCACGAGCCCCTGGCTGACGTCTCGCTTGGCGAGTGCGGGCAGCGCGACGAGCGCGGCGACGGCGAGCAGCAGGCCCTTCGCCCACGACTGCAGCTCGTCGCCGACGTTCTTGCCGATGTCGCTCGGCTCGGCCCATGCCGGGCCGGCGACGCTGAGTGCCAGGCCGACCGCCGTTGCGGCGATCGCGAGCACGATGAACTTGCGGGACATCAGGAACCTCCTCTGAAGGTCGGGTCGACCTGCAGCGACCGCACGTACCAGCGGTCGCGGTGAAGGACGTCGAGCTCGTAGCGCAACGTCCAGGACGTGCTGCGGTCGTCGCTCGCGTCGACCTGGACCGCGATCCGCCGGCCGGGGGTCACCCAGGTCAGGTCATCGACGCGGTCGAGCGTCAACGGCCTGCCGGGGAGCGAGACGACGGCGTCTGGCGACAGATCCGCCAGCAAGTTGCTCTGGTTCGCGGCGAGGTAGTTCTCCAGCGCTCGCCCGGCGACTTCCGCGAGCGCGGCGTCCTCGACGCGCTCCTCGGCCGGCGCGGTCCGCTCGCGGTCGATCGCCGGCGGGCCGACGAGCGCCGGCGGTGCGGCGATCGCGAGAAATCCGCGCCCGTCGCGCACGACGGGAACGGAGAGGTAGACCGTGCCGCCGTCCGTCTGCGCCATCACGGTGACGAGCCGGCGGTCGCCGTCGCGGCGCTCGCCGAGCACCGCGGTCCAATCGACGCGCTGGCGGACGCCGTCGCCCGGGCGCACGCCGGCGTCCTCGTCGAGACCGGCCGAGACGAACGGGGCGAGCGCTCTCACGCGCGCCTCCGGGTCGTCGGCGTCGAAGCTCAGGTACGCACGCGCGAACGCCTCCGCGAACGAGGTCGCGCCCTGGTCGCCGGCTGGCGCCACGATCGTCCGCGCGGGCGGCGGCGCGGGCGGACCGGCGACGATCGCGCGCAGCCCGGCGAGGCTGAGGACCGCCGCGAGCAGCGCCGCGACGATCCGCGGGATGCGCGCGTGCAGCCGCGTAGCGCGCAACGAGCGGGTCGCCGGTCGGGAACGCGCCTGCGGGACGCTCATCGCTCGAACCCGAACTCGCCGGACGCGGCGCTCTGAGAGCGGCGTGGCGCACTGTCCGCCTGGTCGCTCTGGGCGGGCGGGCTGCTCTGCGCCGGCGGGCTGCTCTGCGCCGGTGGGCTGCTCTGCGCCGGCGGCGCGGTCTCGGCGGGAGCCGAGCTGGACGGCGGCGGCGGTGGCGGTGGCGGCGGGGAGGTCTCGTCGACAACCGGGCTGGACGCCGCCGGCGCGCCCGCCGCGGGCGCTCTCGCCCGGCCACGTGACGCGCGACGCTCGCCGTCGCGCGTGTCGCCTCTGCCGTCGGCAGCGCGACGTCTGCGCGCGGCGGCGCGCCGTCTGGCGGCGGCGTCGCGGCGCCGGTCGGCGGCGGCGCGGAGCGCGCGGAGTCTGCGGACGGCGCGGTCGGCGGCCGCGCGCTTCGCGTCAGCCGCCCGCCGCTTCCGCTCGGCCGTGGCGCCGTCAGCGCCGTCAGCGCCGGCCGGCGGCTCGGCGGCGATCACGGCGCGCTGCTGCCGTGCCGGCGTTCTCGCCGCCGCGACCGCTCTGCTCGCCGGCTCGCGCGTCGCCGGCTGACGCGATGCGATCAGCAGCACCACCGCCACCGCGGCGACGACGCTCGCACCCGCTGCCGCGACCGTCACGCCCCAGCGCCGCCCGGTCCGCTCGGGCGCGGGCGCTGACGCCCACGCCGGCTCTGCGGCCCACGACTCCGCCGCCCACCCGCCGGCCGGCGCCGCCGGCTCCGGCGCCCACGCCGGCTCGCCCGCCGCCGGCTCCGGCGCCCACGCCGGCTCGCCCGCAGCCGGCTCGGCCTCCGACGCCGGCTCGCTCGTCGCGGGCTCGGCCTCCGACGCCGGCTCGCTCACCACGGGCTTCCGCCGCGCCGAGGTGCGCGGGCGGTCGCTCGTCCATTCGCCCGCGGGACGGTCCCACGGGTCATCCGCCTCTCGCGGCTCCTGCTCAGGTTCCAGCGCCGGCGGCTGCGCCGGGCGCGACGGGGCGGCGACGGCGGCACGCTCGGCGGCAGCGGGCGCCGCGGTGTCGAGCGCGGCGACGGGATCGTCCGGGAGGTCTTCCCAGAACATTCTCTCGTCGGCGATCTCGAAGCGGTCTCGGCGGCGTGCGCGAAGCACGGAGGACTCCTCTCGGTGGTCTCTTCACCTCCTCCATTGCGCCAGCCGCCAAAGCCGCCCCCCTCAATTTCCGCCACCCGCCCCGCGCACGAAAGAGGACCCGCACAAGGCGGGCCCTCGGCACTGCTCGCGGACGGCGCGGGTCAGCCGCTGACGCGCACTCTGATCGCCCGCGACGCGACCCCCGTGTACGGATACGCGGCCTGCTCGACCACGCGCACGCGCAGCGAGTAGGTCTGCACGCCGGTCGTGCCCGTGAAGCGGTACGGGATCCGGAAGCGTCCCGCGCGACCGCGCGCGCGGACCTCGCCGAACGGCTGCCAGTGCGTCCCGCGCCACGCCTCCGCCAGCACGAGCACGCCACGCGACGGAATCGGGCCGCTCGCGAGCCGTCCTCTCAGCACGAGCGTCTGGCCGTTGCGCAGCGAGCGCCGCGACGGTCTGACGATCAGTCTCGGAACCACGCGCACCGTCGCCTTCGCCGTCACCGCCCCGTTCGCGACCCGGTAGATCGCCCACAGGTCCCTCGAGCTGCCGTGCGGGACCGTCGTCGAGAAGTTCCCGTCGCTGTCCGTCGAGAGCCGCCCGAGCGTCTGGTAGTCGCCCGTCTCGCCCTCCGTGCGCCAGACGATGCAGACCGGCGCCTGCGCGGCCGGTCTGCCGTCGGCGCCGACGAGCCGGCCGCGGAACGTCGCCTGCTTGCGCGAGCTGTGCCGCAGCGTCACGCGTGCACGCGGACGCTTCGCGCGCTCTCTCTTCGCCGTCGGCGAGACGAGTCCGGCGGTCAGCTTCAGGCCCGCGTCGACCACCGGCTCGGGGACGCACGAGAGGTCGGGCGGCGCGTTCGCCGTCCGCAGGCTCACCGGCCCCCAGGGCGTCACGTTGCCGCCCGCGTCACGCAGCAGCACGCGCACGCTGTGCGTGCCGTCCGCGACCGCGGAGGTGTCGAACGAGACCGTCGCGCTCGCCTCGTGCGGGCACGGCGCCGGCGTCTTGTACGGCTCGTGGCAGGCGGCGTCGCCGCCGAGCGGCTGGCTGGCGACGACGGTGCCGTCGACCTCGACCTGCGCCTGCGTCAGGCCGCCGCCTCTGTCGCTCGCCTGCAGCGACACGGGCACGACTCCCGTCACCGGCGTCGCCGAGCTGACGAGCGCACCCGTCGGGGCGGTATCGAACGTCGGCGCGACGTCGTCCGCGAGCGTGATGTCGGCGCGGTGCAGCCACGTCTCCGCGGCGACCCCTCTAGCGACCTCGCAGCTTCTCGCGTTGCTGTTGGAGTAGCCGCACGAGACGTACAGCGAGACGCCCGACGCGGGCGTCACCGGTCTGCGTTCCCAGTGGTTCGCGTTCGACAGCGGCTTCGCCGGATCGCCGACGCCTCTGCAGCCGCTGGCGCCGTTGCAGCCGGTGCCGGCCCAGCGCCAGTCGGCGCCGAAGCGCTCCAGCGCGCTGAAGAAGTAGCCGGTCTCCGGGTTGACCTTGGCACTGCGCCAGAGGCGGTAGTGGACGATGCTCGTGTCGGCCGGCGCGAGGAAGCTCATTCTCGCCGACGCGTCGCCCGGATGCGCGACGTTCACTCTCAAGCCGACGTGCCGGCCGCCGCGCGGGCAGCTGTCGTCGCTGAGACTGAGGGTCGGCTGCGCGAACTCGAACCCCCACGGCTCCGCCGAAGCCAATCCGCCGGCGCCGTCTTGACAGCTGTGGACCGTGTACGCCCCGGCGTCGGCGGCCGCCGGCGTCACCGCCGCGGCGACCAGCGCCGCGGCGAACGCGGCACGCAGTCGACCATGCACCTTGATCGGGAACTTCACCGTGGAACCCCTCCTTCTCGTCCTGCCGTTCGCAAGTCGTGTTCGTGTTCGGAGCCGGTTCACGGACCGAACTCCGAGCCCCATCTGCCGCCCTCGCCGGACGGCGTGCCGCTGCCGGAGCCCCCGCCGGTCGAGCCGGTTCCGCCGGATCCGCCCGACGAAGCGGGCGGGGCGCCGGAGGAGCCGCTGCTCGCGGCGGGCGGCGTGCTGCCTCCACCCGTGCCGCCGCTCGTGCCGCCGCCGCCCGCCGTCCCGCCGCCCTCGACGCCGAACTCCGACGATGTCGCGCGTTCCTGCCGCTTCGCCGCGGCCTGTCTGCGCTCGGCCTGCGTGGCACGCGGCTGCGCGGGGCGTCTGGTCGTCGGCTGCGGGCGGCCCGACGGCGCGAGCGCCTGCGGCGTCGTGCGCGCCGGTTTCGCCGCCGGTCTCGCCCACCCCGGCGCGGGCGCCAGCGCCGCCGGCGCGGTTCTCGCCGCCGACGACGACGCGGCAGCGCGTCTCGGCGCCGGCCGCTCGGCCGCCCGGGTGCTCTCCGGCGCCGCGCCGACGAGCGCGCGCAGCGGTCGCGGAATCCCTTCGACGGCGCAGTACGTCGCCGTCGACCCGAGCGTCAGGCAGCCTGCGGCGACCGCGACGACGGCGCCCGGCCGGGCGCCCGCCAGCAGCGAGCCCGACGCCGGATCGGCCCGCACCATCGCGCTCGTGGCCGCGTCGCGCGCGCCGCCCAGCAGCTCGGCGACGCGCTCGCGCATCCCGTCGAGCGTCCGTCCCGCCGTCGCCAGCCACTCGCCGCGACCGGACAGGTGCACGGCGAGGACCGGGATCGGGACCGCGGCGCCGACCTGGCGCGCGTTCTCGTGCAGCTCGACGGCCCAGCGCGCGCAGCCGGAGCAGCTCGCGAGGTGCCGGCGCGCGTCGGCGGTCCGGTTGGGCCCTGCGATCCCAGCGACGAACGCGAGGATCAGGCTGCGCCGGCTCTCGCAGAACGTCCCTTCGCGAACGAGCTCGAAGCGCGTCGCGACGAGCCGCATCGCGCGCTCCAGCTCGCGGCGGTAGACCCGCTCGGTGACGCCGAGGTAGCGCTGGATCTCCTCCGGCGTGCGGTCGAAGAAGAAGCGCAACTTGACGATCGCCTGCTGGCGCTCGGGCAGCTCGGCGACGATCTCGCGCAGCCGCGCGCCGTCCCAGCTCTCGCTCAGCAGTTCGTCAGCGGTCGGCTCGCCGGCCGCGACCTCGAGCCCTTCGTCCAGCTCGACCGACGTTCTGCGTCGCGCGCGCTTGCCCTCGTCGAGCGCCTTGTTGAGCGCGGTCTGGGTCAGATAGGCGCGCACCTGCTGCGGGCGCATCGCGTCGCGGTCGAGCTGGCCGTCGCGCTGCTTCTCGAGGAAGACGGCGTAGGCGTCGTGCAGGATCTCCTCGCGCTCGGACGCGTCGAGCCAGCCACAACGCCGCGCAAGCACGGCGAGCACGTACCCGCGGTGCTGCTCGTACGGCGTCGCGGAGACCGCCGTCATCGTGCGCCGTGCCTGCAAGGGATCCCCCTCTTGGTGCTCGCCGACCTTCTGCTCATCATGAATGTAGCCCGCCGTCACGCCAACTCCCCGGTCTGCGCGGTTCCCTTCAGCCGCCGCAGCTCGGCGTCGGCGTAGTGGCGCCGCTGGCGGAAGATCACCGGCGGCAGATCGCCGGCGACGAGCAGCCCCTCGCCCGCGCTCGTGCGCTGCAGCGCCTGCGCCGACATCACCTCGGGGCGCGCGCGTCTCTCGTCGGGGTCGAGCTGCTGGCGCATGCCGAGCAGCTCGACGATCTCGCGCCGCGTCTGGTGGTCGGTGATCGAGCCCATGAAGATCTTCGCCTGCGACAGCGCGAGGATCTCGTCGGCCGCGTCGCTGCCGAAGTGCCGGCGGATCTGCGCGACCGAATGCCACACCGTCAGGAAGCGGACGCCCGACCCGAGCGACGTCGCGAGGATCTGCGGCAGCTCCTGGATCGGCGCGATCGACGCGGTCTCGTCGAGCGCGAACAGCGCAGGTGGTCTCAGGCCTCCGCCGGTGCGGTTCTCGCGCTCGCTGAGCCAGTGGAGCATCGACGCGACCATCGTCACGACGAGCGGGGCCAGCAGCTGCTGGTGCTCACGGCCCGCGACGACGTAGAGCGTGTTCGGGCCCTCGAACAGCGCCTGCGGGGAGAGCCCGCCGCCCCGCTTCGCGGTGCGCGCCGCGGCCGGGTGGCCGTACGCCTTCAGCTGCACGGCCGCGGTGCCGATCACGCCGTCGCGCTGCCGCTCGGTGTAGGCGTAGACGGCTCTGAGCCGCTGCTCGGCGTCGGCGGCTCCGGCGTCGGCGAGGATCCCGACGGGCGTGTCGAGGTCGCGCGCGAGGATCCAGCGGTGGACGTCCGCGGCCGTCTGGTCCGGCGTCAGCGCCGCCGCGTGCAGGTACGGCGCGACGAGGCCCTCCGCCTCCTGGTCGAAGTAGTCCTGGTTGGCGCCGCCGCCGAGCCGGCGGGCCTGGCCGAGCCAGCGCGCGACGAGCAGCGCGTGCTCCCAGCTCTCACAGCCCTGCAGCAGGTCCCAGCTGTCGCTCGTGGGGCCGAACGGGTCCCACACCCAGACGCGGCCGAGCTCGCGGCGGCGCGCGATCGTGTGCTGCGCGACGTCGGTGCGGACCGACGTGGTCAGCACCGGGCCCTCGTGCTCGAGCACCGCCGGGATCACGAGGCCGGAGCTCTTGCCCGTGCGCGGCGCCGCGACGACGGCGATCTGCATCGTCGCGCTGACGGCGACCCGCGCGCGCGGCCGGCCGACGTGGCCGACGATCACGTGATCGGGCGACGGGCCGGGGACGATCAGCTCGCGGACGGTCCGGTAGCGCGCGAACTCGTGCGGGCGGCGGCCGCGCAGCTGCCACCAGCGCCGGTCGGCGGACGGCCGGCTCATGCGGATCTCGGCTGCACGGACGAGCGCCACCAGCGCCGCCGAGGTGCCGAGCAGGACGAGCGCCGCGGTCGTGCGGAAGCCGCTTGCGCCCGGCATCGCGCGGGCTGCCTCAGCCGGGTACGCGCGCGCCGGATCGTCCCCGAGCAGACGGCTGTCGGTCAGCGCGCGCAGGCCGTCGAGCAGCCCGATCCGCGCGAAGCGGCCAGCGTGCACCCATGCCGCCAGCGCGGGCACCAGCCAGCTCAGCGCGATGACGACGAGGGCGGCGACGAGCACCGCCGCGACGGCGACGACGCCGCCGCGCTGCGCTCCCGCGGATCTGTCGCGCACCGCGCTCACCTGTCGCGCTGCCTCCGCTCGGAGCGTCGCTGTTCGCGCCGTCGCTGCTCACGCCGTCTCTGGTCGGCGTCCTCGCGCGGGTGCGCGCGGCGCTCGCCGTCCCGTCCGGCGTGCGGCCGGTCGTCGTCGCCGGTCGCGTGGCCGGCGAGCGCCAACGCCGCGGTCAGGAGGCAGACGAGCGCCGCCGCCTCCCGTGCGAAGCGGATCCGCGTCGCCGCGACCGCCCCGGCCGCCAACAGCACCAGCAGCGCCGTCCGCCAGCTGTCGGCGAGCGCCACCGCGGCGGTCGCCGCGAGCGCGACAGCGACCGGCGCCGCGGGGCCGCGCACGGCGCCGGCCGCCGCCGGGCCGCGCACCGCGCCGGCCGGCCGCGCCGGCCAGCTCGCGCGCGGCCGCCACGCCGGCCGTGCCAGCCCCGACGGCCGGGTGCGGGACGGTCTGCGGCGCTGCCCTCGCACCATCTCAAGCCGCTCCAGGTGTGCTCGCCATACCCCTTCCATTGCGCGAGCACCCGATCCCGCCCCCCTGAGTTTCGGCGCCGCCTGCTCAGGCCTGCTCGCCGTCGCCGAGCAGGTGCTTCTGCACCTTGCCCATGCCGTTGCGCGGCAGCGCATCGAGGAAGCGGATCTCGCGCGGGCGCTTGTGCGGCGTCAGCGCGGCGGCGACGTGGTCGATCAGCTCGCGGGCGGCGGCGTCGCGATCGGAGCCCGCACGGCCCTCCGCCGCGGCCCGCGGCACGACCCAGGCGATGACCCGCTCGCCGAGGTCGGCGTCCGGCAGGCCGCGCACCGCCGCCTCCGCTACAGCCGGGTGAGCGGCGAGCACGGCCTCGATCTCGGGCGCGCCGACGCGGTAGCCGCCGGTCTTGATCAGGTCGGTCGAGCGCCGTCCGACGAGCCGCAGCGCGCCGTCGGGCGCGAGCACGCCGAGGTCGCCGGTGACGCACCAGCCGTCGCGGAACAGCGCCGCGGTCGCCTCCGGCTGGCCGAGGTACTCGAGCAGGCGGCTCGGCGTGCGGACGAGCACGCTGCCGATCGTCGCGTCGTCGGCCGGCACGTCGGCGCCCGCGTCGTCGACGACGCGCAGCTCGACGCCGGGCAACGGTGGGCCGACGTAACCCGCCCGCACGGTCCCGCCGACGCGGACCGCGGTCGTGATCAGCGTCTCGCTCATCCCGTAGCGCTCGGCGACTCGCTGGCCGCACAGCCGCTCGATCCGCTCGTGGTCGCTCGGCAGCAGCGCCGCCGAGCCGGAGACGAGCAGCCGCACGCCGGCGAGCGCGTCGCGAACCCGCGCGTCGTGCTCGGCGGCGTCGGCGAGACGGCGGTACATCGTCGGGACGCCGAACAACATCGTGCCGCCGTCCGCCAGCGCCGCCGCGATCGCGGCGACGTCGAACGAGCCGACGTGCCGCAGTCGCCCGCCGACGCGCACGGGCCCGAGCGTCCCGAGCACGAGGCCGTGCACGTGGTACAGCGGCAGCGCCTGGACGAGCACGTCGGCGGCACGCCAGCGCCACGCCCCGGCGAGCGCGTCGAGGTTCGCCTCCAGCGCCTCGCGGCTCAGCACGACGCCCTTCGGCGGTCCAGTCGTGCCGGACGTGTACATCACCAGCGCCGGGCGCGTGCCGTCCGGAACGGGCGGGAGCGCCGCGTCGCCGTCGCGCGGCACGTCGATCCGGCGCAGCCCCGCGAGCGCGGGCGGCAGCGCGGCCCCCGCGGCGCAGAGGATCGTCCCCGGACGCGCGTCGCCGAGCACGTGCCCGAGGTCGAGCGGACCAGATCTGGGGTTGAGCGGGATGACGGGGACGCCGGCCGCAAGGCCGCCGAGCAGGCCCGCCACCGTCGCCAGCGACGGCGTCGCCCACAGCGCCGCCGGCCGCTCGCCGGCAGCGGCGAGCAGCGCGGCCGTCGCGGCGGTCGCGCCGCGCAGCGCGTTCCAGCTGACGACGCCGTCGGGCATCGCGACGACCTCGCCCGTCCCGCCACGCGCGAGCACGTCGAGCAGCGTCATCGCTCTTCGCCGTCGGGCACCGGCCAAGGATAGGCCCGCCGGGCGCCGGCCTCGGCCACCCGCCCGTCGCTCACCCGCCGCTGCGCGGCGCGGCCGCCTCCTCGATCGCACGGGCGAACTCGAGCCAGCCGGTGAACTCGCGGACCGAGCCGTCGTCCGACACGAGCCGGCCGCGCAGCGGGTCGGCGTTCGGGTCGAGCTCGAGCGCGAGGCGCAGACGGGCCGCCGCGGGTGGTGGATCGTCGTTCACCTCGCGATCGTCTCCGCTGCGCGTTCGCCGCGCGTCCTGGAGCCGACCCTGAACATTCGCGGCCTGCTCCCTGAGAATGCCGCTGCGCCGCTTATCGTTCGATCGCACCGATGGACGCTGAATCGCTGCTGGAGCGCGAACACGAGCTGGAGACGCTGGCGGGAGCGCTCGACGCGGCGCTCACCGGCGCCGGGTCGCTGCTGCTCGTCGAGGCGCCGGCGGGCATCGGCAAGTCGGCGCTGCTGCGTGCCGCGCGGCGGCTCGCGCGCGACCGCGGGATCGCGCAGCTGGTCGCGCGCGGGACGCCGCTGGAGCGCGCGCTGCCGTTCGGCGTCGCTGGGCGGCTGCTGGAGCGGAGCGGCGAGCGCGCCCCGCGCGAACCGCTGGCCGTCCCCGACGACGACGGGCTCGGGCTGATCCGCACGTTCGCCGAGGCGATCGTCGACCTCGCCTGGCCGGCGCCCGCCTCCGCCGCAGCGCGGCCGCTGCTGGTCGTCGTCGACGACGCGCAATGGGCGGACGCGCCGTCGCTGCGGGTGCTCGTGCACCTCGCGGCACGGCTGGACGACCTCCCGGTCGCGCTCGTCGCCGGCGTGCGCACGGGCGAGCCGGACGCGCCGTCCGAGCTGCTGGAGGCGCTGCGCGGCGCCGGCGCGGCGCGCACGCTGCGCCCCGCGCCACTCGGCGACGCCGCGATCGCACAGCTCGTCACGCGGACGCTCGGCGAGCACGCGAGCCCCGAGCTGGTGCGCGCCTGCGCGAACGCGAGTGGCGGCAACCCCTTCTACCTCCGCGAGCTGCTCGCCGCCGTCGGCAGCGAGGCCCCGCGGACGCCGACGGCGGATCAGCTCGAACAGCTCGTGCCCGACTCGGTCCTGCGCTCGGTGCTCGTCCGGCTCGCCCGCCTCGGTCAGGCCGCGTCGCGGCTCGCCTCCGCCGCCGCCGTGCTCGGCGACGGCGCGACGCTCGACGCCGCCGCGACGCTCGCCGAGCTGGAGCCGCTGGCGGCGGAGCAGGCCGCCGACGTGCTCGCCGACGCGGGCGTGCTCGACGCCGGCGAGCCGCTGCGCTTCAGCCATCCGCTGATCGCCTCGGCGCTGCTCGCGGACATGGGCTCGTTCGCCCGCGCCCGCGCGCATCGCCGCGCGGCCGAGCTCGTCGCCGACGCGGGCCCCGAGCGCGTCGCGATGCACCTGCTGCACGCGCGGCCGCAGCGCGACCCGGCCGTCGTGACGCCGCTGCGCCGCGCGGCCGCGCTGGCGCGCGAGCGCGGCGCTCCTGCCGAGAGCGTCCGCCTGCTCGAACGCGCGCTCGCCGAGCCGCCGCCCGCCGAGCAGCGCCCGGCGCTGCTGCTGGAGCTCGCCGACGCCGGCATCCGCAGCGGCGCGGCCGACGCCCCGGAGCGGATCGAGGAGGCGCTGGAGCTGATCGACGAGCCGCACGCGCGCGGTGCGGCGCAGCTCGCGCTCTCGCGCCAGCTCCACCACGTCGGCGAGTTCGCGCGCGCGGCCGCGCTGGCGGGCGACGCGCGCGCCGCGCTCCCGCCCGGGGACCCGCTCCAGCCGCGGCTGCTGGCGGCGCACGTCGCCTCCGCGTTCCTCGACCCCGGCCTGCACGTGCAGTCGAAGGCGATGATGGAGCCGCTGCTCGCCGCCGCTCGCCGCGGCGACCTGCCGCACGACCCCGGCCTGCTCGCGCTGCTCGCGATGCGGATGGCGGAGGCGGGCGAGCCGGTCGCGACCGTGCGCACGCTGGCGGACGCGGCGCTCGCCGGCGGCCCGCTGCTCGACCACGACTCGCACGGGACCTCGCTCGGGTTCCTCGCCGCGGCGCTGCTGTGGAGCGACGAGCTGGAGCTGGCGGAGCGGTGGCTCGCGCAGGCGGTCGCCGCTGCGCGCCGCCACGCGGCGGTCCTGCCGCAGTTCGTCGCCTGCTACTTCCGCGCGTGCGTCCACCTGCAGCGCGGACGGCTGGCGGAGGCCGTCGCCGACGCCGAGCACGCGCTGGAGATCCACCGCTACGGCTGGGCCAGCTCCTCGGCCGCGGCGACCGTGCTCGCGCGGGCGCAGCTGGAGCGTGGCGACCTCGACGCCGCGCGGGAGGCGATCGCCGTCGCCGAGACGGGCGACGAACGGCGGCCCGAGCACGTGCTGCTGCTCGAAGCGCGGGCGCGCGTGCGGCTCGCCGCCGGCGACCACGCGGGCGCGCTCGCCGACGCGCTCGCCGCCGGCCGCCACACGGAGAGGTACGGCGCGGCCCCGAGCGCTCGCGCGCACGAGTGGCGGCCGATCGGGGCGCGCGCCGCGCACGCGCTCGGCGACACGCGCGCCGCACGCGAGCTGGTCGACGAGGCGCTCGCGCTGACGCGCGACGACGACGCCGCGCGGATCCGCGGCGACGTCCTGCGCGCCGCGGGGGTCGTGACCGGCGGCGAGGAGGGACTGGCGCTGCTGGCCGAGGCCGTCACGCTGCTGGAGCGCTCACCGGCGCTGCTCTCGCGCGCCCACGCGCTCGCCGAGCACGGTGCCGCGCTGCGCCGCGCAGGCCAGCGGCGCGCCGCGCGCGAGCCGCTCCAGCGCGCGCTGGAGCTGGCCGACGACGCCGGCGCCGAGCCGCTCGTCGCGCGCGTCCGCGACGAGCTGCGCGCTCTCGGCCTGCGCCCGCGGCGCGCCGCGCGCAGCGGCGCCGCGTCGCTGACGCCGGCCGAGCGCCGGATCGCCGAGCTGGCCGCCGACGGCCTCAGCACCCCGCAGATCGCGCACCATCTGACGATCACGAAGAAGACCGTCGAGACGCACCTCTCGCACATCTTCGGAAAGCTCGACGTGCGCTCCCGCACCGAGCTGCCGGCGGCGCTCACGGCCGGCGAGCAGGCCGCGGCGGACGTGGACGCGCGGGGAGACGCCGACGCGCGGCCGGACGCGGCGCCCGCCGCGCCCTGACGCTCAGGCGCCGGGCAGCACGGCGACGCTCTGGATCTCGACGAGCATGCCGGGGTCGGCGAGCGACGCGACGCCGATCAGCGCGCTCGTCGGCAGCTGCCCGGCGAGCAGCTCGGCCCGCAGCGCGGTCAGCTCGCGGCCGTAGCGCCAGTCGGTGATGAACGTCGTCGTCGCGACGAGGTGCTGGAGGCCGGCACCGACGGTCGCCAGCGCGCGTTCGATGTTCGCGTACGTCTGCCGCACCTGCGGCGCCAGCTCTGGCGAGACGATTCTGCCGGTCGCGTCCCAGCCGCCCTGGCCGGAGACGTAGACGGTCGCGCCGGCGACGACCACCTGCGCGTAGCCCCATTCGCGCGAGTCGGGGGCGTCGGGGAGGTCGACGACGCGGCGGATCTCGGTCATGGCGGCGACGCTAGCAACCGCCTGCGGAGGTGCCCAGCGACGCCGCCAAAGATCAGGGAGCGGCGCCGGAATGCTCAGGGAGCGATCACGGGCGCGCGTCGCGCGAGGGCCGTGCACGATGCTGCCGTGACCTCGACCGCCCGCCGTTGCGCGCTGCCGCTGAGCGCCGCGCTGCTCGCCCTCCTCTCGCTCCTCTCCGTCCTCGCCCCCGCCGCCTCCGCGACGCCCCAGCGCGGCGGCCGCCCGGCGATCCTGTCGCCCCGGGAGGGTGCGCGCGTGACGAGTTCGGCGTTCGTCGTGCGCGTGCGCGTCGGCAGTGCGAGCGGCTTCACCGCGCTGCTGAACGGACGCGACGTCAGCCGCCGTTTCGGCCGCACGGCCGGCGGGGTGCGCAGCGCCCGCTTCGTCCGCGGCCGTGACTTCCGCGCCGGTGAGCAGCACCTGCTCGTCGCCGTCGGCAGACGCGGAAGACGGGCGCGGCGCACCGCGTCGACCGCGTTCCGCGCGCTGCGCCGCGACGACCGCGGCCTCGCGATCGGACGCTCGGGCCGGATCGCCGACCGCGCGGCGCTGCACGTCCGCGTCGTCGACGGCCGCCGCCGCGCGCCGCACGCGACGCGCGTCTGGCTCAACGGCCGCCGCGTCGAGACGCGCCTGGGACTGACCGGGGACCGGCGCGGGCTCGAAGGCCCGCTCGGCGGCGATGACGGCCTCCGCTACGGCCGCAACCGCGTCGTCGCGGAGGTCGAGCGGCACGACGGGACGCTGGCGCAGCGCACGCGCGTCTTCGCCGTCTCGCGGCGCGCGCCGCTCGTCGCCGCCGGCGCGGGCCGCCGCACGAGCGCCGGCCGCAGCGTCGTGCTCGACGGCTCGCGCACGCGCCCGCGGAGAGCGGGCGAGCGCGTCGCTTTCCGCTGGCGGATCACCGCCAAGCCGCGCGGCTCGCGCGCGCGGCTGCGCGATCCGGGCGCGCGCCGTCCGCGGCTGCGGACCGACCGGCCGGGTCGCTACCGCGTCGAGCTGGTGGCGCGCGCGGCCGGCAGCGGACGGGCGCGTGCCGCGGACACGGCTGCTGCCGCCGCTGCGACGGCGAGCGACGAGGTCGAGGTCGTCGCGACGCCGACCGTCTCGCCGATGGGGATCCCGATCCAGACGATGACGAGCGACGGCGGGATCCAGATCGGCGGCGCGCACTACGGCAAGAGCGGCAACTGGGTGCAGATGCTCGTGCTCGACCCCGCGACGGCGCAGCCGTGGTCGGGGCCGTGGGGCGCCGGCGTCCAGTCGTTCGCCGCCGACCAGGGCGGCGCGCTCGTCGCCGCGCTCCAGCAGACGACGGCGAGCGAGCTGGTGATCCTCTCCGGCCAGGGCAACCAGGTCGGGAACGGCCTCGACGGCAACGCCGCGACGCAGGCGTTCGCGCTGCTCGGCGGCACGCTCAGCAGAAGCGGCGCGACGCCGAACGGCGTCGGCGACCTGTGGAACGGCCAGTGGACGCTGATCGGCCACGTCGGCCTCGCCGCCGGCCACGCGCAGCAGAACTACGGCGTCACGCCGCCCGGCATGCCGGCATTCCTCGACGGCTCCCCCGGGCTGCCGGGGACGCTGACCGGCTACCTGCAGACGGTCGTGAACGACGCGTACCAGTTCGTCTCGCCCGAGCAGGTCCGGCTCGACACCGCCGCGGACGGCTCGTCGGACACGCAGAACGTGATCCAGGTCGGCTCGACCTCCTACCGCTCGGACCCGATCGCGCAGGGCGCACTCGGCTTCCACCTGCTGGTGCTGAGACCGGGCGGGCTGCAGGGCTACGCCGAGAACACGCTCGTCGTCAACAACGCGGACGGCTCGACGAACGAGGACGGCGTGCGCACACTGGCCGCATACCTGCGCAACTGGAACGGCGACCCGCAGTCGCAGCTGCTGATCCTGCAGTCGTTCGGCACGCCGAGATACTGGGGCACGTCGCCGAGCTCGACCGCGTGGCTGAAGGACATGCTGCCGGACTACAGCGGCAACCTCGACTGGTTCGGCGGGACGATCCCGCAGGACCGCGCGTCGCTCGCCGGCATCTGGAACGGCACCGGGCCGACGGTCGCGGGCCAGGTCGGGCTGCTCGCCGGCCGCGCCGGGCACGACCTCGTCGCGAACTACGGCCGCGACTACGGGCACATGGGCGGGATCTCGCTCGTCGCGCCGACGCACGCGTACGACCCCGGCGCCGCGGTCGTTCAGGGGCAGACCGATCCGATCCCGTCGCAGGCGCGCGTGATCGGGACGCTGACGCGCAACGCGCAGTCGCAGTGGACGCTGCGCTCGCCGACCGCCGACCCCGACCTCGACTCCAGCTCGATGTGGCAGCTCGCGTTCCAGCAGCCGACGGCCTGGCCGCTGGCGAGCACGCCGGGCCAGCGCGCGGCGAACGCCTGGATCGCCGGCGCGCTGTTCCCGGGCGCGCAGCTCGGCGACGTCCGCACGGCGTACGTCAGCCAGGGCGACGTCGACTGGGCGAGCACCGCCGATCAGCTCGCGCGGCTCAGCTTCCCCGGCGCGGGCTACGGCTTCTCGCAGCAGGACTTCACCGCGCTGCAGGGTCAGCTGGAGACGGAGCTGCTCGACGTCGCGAACGTGCGCACGGCGGTCGCGAACTGGAAGCAGGTGTTCATGAACAGCGCGTTCACCGGCTACGTCGACCTGCAGTCGATCGCCGACGGGATCGTCGACCAGGTGCTGCAGGCCAACAGCCAGCGCGGCACGCAGACCTCGCTCGACTCGCTCTCGATCATCTCCACCGCGCTCTACGTCGGGCAGGCGATGGTCGACTTCAGTGGCGGCCCCGCGGCCGAGTTCGCGGCCGCGCCGATGGGCGCGATCGCCGGCTCGCTCGGACTCGCCGACGCGCTCACCAAGCACGACGACGGCAGCTCGCAGCCGAACACGCAGCAGATCTGGGACGAGGCGTACAGACTCGGCCAGGACCTCGTCGACCGCCACGAGGCGATGGCGAGCACGCTCGACCACCTCGGCGACCTGTTCGTCGGCGACTGGGGCAAGCTGCAGCAGGCGGCGCAGGCCGCCAACGGCAGCTGGGCGATGAGCAGCGCGACGCAGAACGCGATCCAGCAGGCGTTCTCGGTGACCGCGAAGCGCGCCTTCTACACGGCGCTGATGCCGCTCGCCTACAACCAGTGGGCGATCTCGCCGCGCTACACGAGCATCAACCAGCAGGGCGTGCCGTCGCCGCCGCGGACGTACCAGTGCTACCACGCGAACGACACCAACTACGACGGCTTCGAGAACCCCTACGTGAGCGATCCGGCCGGCAACCTGCAGACGGTCGGTTTCCGCGTCGGCGGCGATCCCGACCCGGCGGTGCGGCTGACGTCGCCGTGGATCGGCCTCGTCCTGCGCGCGCAGCAGGACGACACGAAGCTGCAGAAGACCTACGAGGGCAGCGGCTACGGCTCCACGGTCAACATGGCCCGCGACGGCGCGCCGCCGCCCGCGGCGACGATCAACCCGCTGTTCCAGCAGGTGACGGCGACCGACCTCCCGTCGGACCCGGTCAGCCTCGGGATGGATCCGGAGCGGTTCCTCGGCAGCGGCCGCTGGACCGTCCGCAAGCTGCAGTGCGGCGGCAACTACAACCCCTGAGGACGCGCGTCTGCCCGCGCGTCAGGCGACCCGCTTGATCTCGACGGTGACATCGGTGACCGCGCACTCGCTGTAGCCGGCACCGCCCGCGGGCTTGGAGCACCGCTGGGTCTCTCGTCCGCCCGCGAAGCTGCGCTCGACGGAGCCGTGGAGCGTGATCTTCTGGCCGCGGGCGAGCCTGCGGATCCGGCGCACCTTGGGGCCGACGATGCTGACCTCGCGCGCGTTCTCGCTGCGCATGCCGGGCCCTTCGGTCAGCTGGGTCGGAGGACAGGAGGGGAATCTCGCCACGACGCTCGTGTCGACGCGCAGGGCGTCGACGAGCGCCGCCGGCCCGTTGCGCTCGCGGCTCTTGCCCGCCTCGATCAGGGACACCGCCGCGCTTGCGATGCCGTTGCGTCTCCTGCAGTCGTGCAGCGGCGCGAGCGGCGGGCCCGGTTCGCTGCACTCGCCGTACTCGCTCAGCGGGCCGCACGGCGTGCACGCCGACGTCTGGGGTATCGCGTGGTCCTCCCAGTCGCTGGCGGTGCGCTGCGCGACGCCGGCGTATCTGCCGAGCTTGGACATCAGCAGCTGCGGCGCCATCCCGGGAAACGCCAGCAGCATGTAGCGCGCCGGCTTGGTCGTGCGGATGCCGAGCGTCGCGGTCCCCGACCCCTTCACCCAGGCCTTGCACTCGTCTGGGTAGTTGTCGGTCTGGTACCGCCAGTCGACGACGTGGATGCCCGTCACGTCGACGGTGTAGGTCGGCGTGCTCGCCGCATGGGCGCTCGGCGCGGTCAGCGCCGCGAGCGCGATCGCGCTCGCCGCGAGGGCGAGCCGCTCGCTGATCCGTCTGCTGTTCGAAGTCATGCGACGAGCCTGCCGCGGGCAGCAGCCCTCCACATCGGGGAGCCTCCCTGGGAATGGCCCTGGAGTGGGCACCCCGACCCCAAGTTCAGGGCAGACCCTGGGGTGGGCTCCCGTCGCGAGATCGATAGGGCGGGACGAGCATCGGCGCCATGCTCAACACACCACTCCCACGGCGCTTCGGCGCCGCCCTCGCCGTCGCCGGCAGCACGCTGCTGCTGGCCGCCGGAGGGGCCTCCGCCGATTCGATCGCCTACGTCAAGGGCGGCGACGTCTGGCTCTCGACCCCGGACGGCGCTCGCCAGTACCAGGTCACGTTCGACGGCGGGTACTCGACCGTCTCGCAGGCCGACAGCGGTCGCATCGCGGCGCTGCACGGCGACAGGATCCGCACGTTCGAGCCTGACGGCAAGATCGTCAACGCCGACGGCACGACGAGATACGACGTCCTCACACCGCACTCGTACACGATGCCGGGCACGCAGTTCCGCGGCCCGTTCGACCCTGCGATCTCCCCAGACGGCATGAAGATCGCGTACACCTGGTACTACACCCAGTTCGGCGAGACGCCGAACTGCAATCCGTCGACCGGCTGCCAGACGGTCTACGGCCGCCAGGGCACCAACTACATCTCGCCCGACGGCAGAAGCCCGTTCGACAAGCCCGGCTACAACGAGCAGACCGGCTGGGTCGGCCCGTCGTGGAACGGCGACGGCGAGACGCTGCTGTCGGATCCGATCCAGGTCGGCAACCCGGACGCCGTCGTCCACACGCCGGGCGACGCCGCCGGCGGGCTCCCCGGTGCGCTGTCACGCTGGTTCTTCGACCCGTCGGCGCCCGGCGGGCTCAACGACGGCGAGATGACGCGCGACAAGACGAAGCTCGTCTTCGTCACCGGCGAGCAACGCGAGACGCTGTTCCTCTACCGCGCGATGGGCGGCTATCCGCAGGTGCCACAGAACTGCTATCGGCTCGAAGACGGCAACGGCCGCGTCAGCTCGCCGTCGTGGTCACCCGACGGGAAGACGCTGGCGTTCGCCGACGCGGGCGGCGTCAACGTGCTGCCGCTGCCGGACTTCGCGAACGACTGCGGTACGCCGACGGCCGAACACACCAAGCGGCTGCTGATCCCGGGCGCGAGCAACCCCGACTGGGGGCCGGCTGACGTGCCGCCCGCGCGGCCGGCCACGCCGGACAGACCGAACCCACCGCAGAGACCGAACCCGCCGAGAAGACCGAGCCCGCCGAGAACGCCGACCGGCCCGGTCGCTCCCGGAAGACCGGTGACCCCGGCGCCGGACACCGCCGGCCCGCCGCGCGGCGCCGCGATCACGCTGCGCAAGCGCGTCACGCTCGGTGCGGCACTGAAGAACGGGCTGACGGTGCAGCTGTCGGGCCTGAAGCCCGGCGTCGTCAGAGCGTCGGCGATCACGGGCGCGAAGGTCGTCGCGTCGGGGCGCGCGAAGGTCGGCAGATCCGGCCGCGCGAGCGTCAAGCTCGTCTTCACCGCGAAGGCGCGCCGGCAGCTGCGCGACCGCCGCTCGGTCAAGCTCCGGCTGAGCGCCGGCAAGGCGCACGGCAGCGTCACGTTGAAGCGGTGAGCGAGGCGGCGGGGATCCGGGGCCGTGTCGCCCGGATCCCCGCCGGATTTCGGCACCTGCTGGCGCGACGCGCGGCTCTAGACTGCCGTGCCGTGTCAGAGACCTCCCTGCTCGACCGCGACCGCGAGACGGCGACGCTGCACCGCGCGCTCGAGGCGGCCGTCGCCGGGCGCGGAGGCGTCGTGCTGCTGGAGGGGCCGGCGGGGATCGGCAAGACCGCGCTGATCGACGCGGTCGGGCCGCTCGCGCGCGAGCACGACGCGCTCGTGCTCGGCGCGCGCGCGTCGGAGCTCGACCGCGGCTTCGCGTTCGGCGTCGTGCTGCAGCTGCTGGAGCAGACGCTCGACAGCCTTAGCGCCGACGCGCGCGAGCAGCTGTTCGCGGGCGCCGCCGGCCGCGCGATCGCCGTCTTCGAGCACGCGGCGAGCGGCGACGCGGATCCGGAGTACGGCGTCCTCAGCGGCCTCGCATGGCTCGTCGCGAATCTCGCCGAGGAGCGCCCGCTGGTGCTGCGCGTCGACGACCTGCACTGGGCCGACGTCGCCTCGGTCCGCTTCCTCGAGTTCCTCGGCCGCCGCGTCGACGAGCTGCCGGTTCTGGTCGTCGGCAGCATGCGGCCGAACGAGCCGGACGCGCCGGCCGCCGTGCTGACGGAGCTGGCGGCCGGGCCGGCGGCGCAGACGCTGCTGCCCGGAGCGCTCGGCGAGCACGCGATCGGCGCGATCCTCGGACGCGAGCTCGGCGGCGAGCCCGCGCCCGCGTTCGTCACCGCGGCGCGCGTCGCGACCGGCGGCAACCCGCTGCTCGTCACCGTGCTCGGGCGCGAGTCGGCCGCGAGCGGCCTGCGCGGCCTGGAGGCCGAGGCGCAGCAGCTGACGGAGATCGGCAGCCGCGGCGTCGCGCGGATCGTCGAGCGGCGGCTGCGGACGCTCGGACCTGACGCGGTCACGGTCGCCCGCGCGACTGCGGTCGCTGGCGAGCGCGCGCCGGTCGACGACGTCGTGGCGCTGTCCGGGCTCGCCCCGGACGCCGCCCACCGCGCGGTCGACGCGCTCGTCGCGGCGGCGATGCTCGCGCCAGGCGGGCGCGCGTTCGTCCACCCGCTCGTGCGCTCCGCTGTCGTCGCCTCCACCCCGCGCGGCGAGCTGATGCGGCTGCATCGCGACTGCGCGACGCGGCTGCGCGAGCGCGGCGCGCGCCAGACCGAGGTCGCCTCGCACTGGCTCGCGGCACAGCCGTCCGGCAGCGCCGACGCAGTCGCCGACCTCTACGCCGCCGCCCGCATCGCCGCGGCGGAGGGCGCGACCGAGACCGCCGTCGAGCTGCTCGCACGGGCGCTGGAGGAGCCGCCGCCGGCCGCCGACCGTCCGCGCGTCCTGGCCGAGCTCGGCGAGTTGGAGCTGCGCGCGCAGCGGCCACACGGCGCGGAGCGGCTGCACGAGGCGCTCGCGGCGGGACTCGACGGCGAGGACGCGGTGCGGGCGCGCGCGGCGCTCGCGTTCGTGCTCGTCCACAACGACCCGCAGGCCGCCTTCACGCTCGCCGAGCAGGCGCGGGCGCAGACCGCCGACCCCGCGCTGCGGCTGCGGTTGGAGGCGTTCGTGGCGGAGGCGCTGATCTTCGTCGACGCGTTCGCGGGCCAGCGCGACGCGTGGCTGGAGGCCGCCGCAGCCGCTGTCGACCCCTCGCCGGTGATGCTCGCGCACGTGGCGGTGCAGGCGTCGATGGCGGGCGCCCCGCCGCGGCAGACGCTGGAGCTGGCGCGCCGCGCGACTGCAGGCGGCGCGCTCGTCGACGACGTCGGCCAGGGCGGCTCGACCTGGAACCTGCTGACGCACGCGCTGCGCTTCGCCGAGGACGCCGAGGCGTGCGGCCGCCTGCTGACCGACGGCGAGAACGAGATCCGCCGGCGCGGCCTGCAGATCGCCAGCCTGTTCGTCAACCAGTCGTGGGGCTACTGGCACCGCGACTTCGGCTCGGTCGCGACCGGCGCCGCGCGCTCGCGGCTCGGGCTCGACGCGGTGCGTGCGCTCGACCTCGACGTGACGACCCCGGCGCTGGCCGCGATCACCGCCGAGAACCTGCTGCTGCTCGACCGCGCGCAGGAAGCCGCGGAGATCGTCGACGGCCCGCTCGGTGCCGCGGAGGGGACGTTCGTCGAGCCGTTCGTGCGCTCCGCTCGCGGCCTCGTGCGCGCCCACCTGCGGCGCGGCGTGGACGCCGAGGAGGACTTCCGCCACGTGATCGCCGCGGGCGACGCGCGCGGCTGGCGCGCGCCGTTCGCCACGCGCGGCCGGCTGCGGCTGGCGGAGCTGCTGGCGATGCGCGGCGAACGCGACGAGGCGCTGGAGCTGGCCGACCACGACGTCGCCGTCGCACGCGCGGCGGGGACCCCCGGCGCGCTCGGCGCGGCGCTGCGGGTGCGGGCGCGGGCGCTCGGCGGCGACGCGATCGAGCAGCTGCAGGAGGCGGTCGAGACGCTGGCCGGCAGCCCGCTGCGGATGGAGCGCGCGTGGGCGCTGCACGACCTCGGCGCGCTCCTGCGCCGGAGCGGGAAGCGCAGCGACGCGCGCGCGGCGCTGAGACCGGCGCTCGACCTCGCCACGCGCGCCGAGTCGACGCTGCTGAGCCGGCTCGTGCGAGCTGAGCTGGAGGCGGCCGGCGGCCGCCCGCGACGCGAGCTGTTGAGCGGCGCCGAGGCGCTCACGCCGAGCGAGCGGCGCACCGCCGAGCTGGCCGCGGAGGGGCTCTCGAACCGTGAGATCGCCGAGGCCCTGTGGGTCACGCGCAAGACGGTCGAGCACCACCTCGGCCACGCCTACGGCAAGCTCGGGATCAACTCCCGGTCCGGCCTCGCCGACGCGCTCGGACTGACGGCCGCGGCCGGCTGAGCGCCCCGGCGCGAGGAGCCTTCAACCCCCTCCAGAACGACACCCTGCCGCGGAGGGCCGCCGGAAGTCGAGTTCCGGCGGCCCTCCGCTCTCGTCACCAGCCGGCGGGGCTGCTGCCTGCGGCGACTCTGTGGCCCCACAGGAACGTTTGCTGCCACCCTCTCGTCGTCGTCCAGCTCCAGTCGGTGATCGAGTTGGCCCGATCCGCGTTGACGTAGTAGACGTGCGGGGTCTCGTCGGTCATCACCGCGCTCGGACTCGTGCCTGCCGCGACTCTCTCGCCGTGGAGGAATGCCTGCTGCCAGCCGGCCGTGCCGGCCCACACCCACGCGGTCGTCTCGCGGTTGTTGTTCTCGTCGTCGACGAAGAAGACGAGCGGATCGCCGGCGGTGCTCACGATCGCGCTCGGACTGCTTCTGGCCGCGACTCTGTGGCCCCACAGGGGATGCTGAACCCAGCCGTTCGCGTCCCACGTCCAGTCGGAGATCGTGTGGTTGTTTCTCGCGTTGACGTGAAAGACGTGCACCGTGCCCTTCGAGAGGACGGCGCTCGGACTCGTACCGGCCGCAACCGGATCCTGGTAGAGCCGCGAGTGGTGCCAGCCGCTGGCCGCCGTCCAGCGCCACGCCGCCATGGTGCTCCCCGCGGCGCTGACGTACAGGAGGTGCAGCGTGTCGCCGCTCACGACGGCCGACGGTCTGGTGCCTGTCGCCATCGCGTCGACATAGAGCCCCTGCTCCAGCCATCTGCCCCCGCTGAGTCTCCATTCCGTGAGCGTGTCGTTGAGCGTCGCGTCGGCGAAGAAGATGCGCACTTCCCCGTCCATCACCACCGCGGTCGGACTGGTCCCGGCCGTGACGGCGGGACCGCCGAGGAAGATCCGCTGCCAATCGGCGATCGGATCCTTCTTCCAGACCGTGATCGTGTTGCCGTTGTCAGCATCGACGAACGCGATGTACGGAGTGCCGTTGAGCGTCACCGCGGCCGGGCTCGTTCCGGCCGCCACGCGCGAGCCGAACAAGAAGCGCTGCTGCCAGCCCGCCGGCAGCGTCAACGACCAGTCGGTGATCGTGTCCTGCCCCCACTCGGCGTCGACGAACGCGACGTGCGGCTCCGCCAGGGTCTTGAACGTCTGGTCGGCGCCGTAGCTCGTCCCCATCACGTTGCTGGCGACGAGACGGTAGTGATAGGTCGTGCCTGGCCGCAGGCCGGTGAGGTTGGCGCTGGCGTTGATCGCGCTGCTCCCCGCGCCCGCACTCGTGTCAGGTGTCGAGGCCCCATACGCAGCGGTGTCGCCGTACTCGAAGCGGTACGTCGTCGTGAGCCCCAGCGGGTTCACCGTGCCGTTCAGCGTCGCCGTCGTCGTATTGACGCTCGACGCGCCGGTCGTCGCCACGGCAGGTGCCTGCGGCGTCGGCGCCGAGGGGAACAGGGCGCGGAAGGCGGGGCGCTCCGCGGAGCCGTACCCGTACTGATCGCCCAGCAACTGTGTGTCCCAACCGGGCTCGATATCGCAATGCTTGTGAGGGTCGGCGGCGGGCGCACCGAGCGTGTAGTAGTAGGCACGGGTCACGCGCGACGAGAGCCCCGCAAGCGATCCCTTCAATGCTCTCGCGCGGTCGTCTTGGTAGGCGGCGGCGGTGATGGCGTTGCCCGGGGTTCCCGCGAGGTTCTCAAAGCCCCAGTTCTCCCGGCAGAACTTCGCCCCGAGCTCGGTCAGCCAGACGTCGGCGGATCCGGTGTTGCTGTTGATCCATGACTCGACCACGCTGAAGTTCTTGTTGGCGATCGCCGAGTACGGGTGGATCGCCCACTTCGACGGCGTCGCTCTGTCTGTGCCGACGCTCAACTCGGCTGTGTAGTCCGCGACATATCTGTTGAAGAACGAGATGTGACCGGAGAGCGTGGGGTTGGGGTCCGAGAAGTCGCCGGCGATCGCGGCGCATCTCTGCCCGTTGACGGCGATCTGGCAGAGCGAGTTCAGTCTCTTCCAATACTGCGCCGCGAGAGGAGCCTGGTTCGCCGCGGAGGGGTTGAGTCTCACTCTTGTCGTGTCGTTCTCAGCGGGATGGTTCGGTTCGTTCCAGGCGGTGAACTCCGGGATCGCGCTGCCGTGGTCGATCATCCAATCGCGAAACGCTCTGATTCTCTGACCGTACGTCGTGGGGTCGGGCGGTGCGCTGTTGTTGTGGTTGAAGGAGATCAACACTTGACGACCGCGCGACTGCATTCTCTGCACCCATTGGTGGATGCTGGCCATCGTCGCCGGGCTGTCCGCCGAGTCGTACGCGACGATCGCCCGCGCATGCGGCAGCCCGAGCCCCTTCTCGTAGAACTCGCCCACCTCTGAGTAGGGCCCCAGCGCCTGGTAAGCGAACCCGTTGACGCTCACCGCCCCGGCCGCCGCGGCGAACGTCAAGACGGCGACCGCCGTCGCGATCGCAGCCGCGATGTACCGCGCCCCTGAAGTTGTGCGCAACTGTCCGTCTCCTGGTCTTCGGTGGTTGACCACCGTGGTTGTCCCAGCCGACCCGACGGTGCGGTCGACCCCCCGGTGTGGCGTTGCTAGTTGGCGCCGAGACGCTTCTATCAACGAGCGCGCGACCGTCGCGCAGACGTGGACGTTTCGCTCCAACTTCGCCGTCCTGACATTCGAGAAGCTGCGCGCGCGGCTCCAATAGCCAGAAAGCTCCACCGGAGCCTGCGGGGGCCGACGACAGCTACCTGTACGACTTCTCGTGCGATCGTGATCCGCAGTCGACAGATTTCTGCACCGCGGCGGGCATGAGCACCGACGGTGGGGTCGACACGCCGGTGGTCGCCCGCTGGCAGGGAGGCAGATGGGCCCTGCAGACACCCATCATTCCGAGAGACGCGGTCGACAGCCGCTTCCTTGGCATCACGTGCCCCTCGGAGACCGTCTGCGTCGCGGCCGGCTCCTACACGACGGCGACGGACGAGGTGAGCCTCGCCGAGCGCTGGAACGGCACCTCGTGGTCCGTCCAGAGAACAGTGAACCCGCCTGGAGCGACGACGACGACGCTGCACGACGTCAGCTGCTGGATCTCCAGCACGTGCACAGCGGTCGGGTACGCCGTCGTGGGATCGGTCAGATCCGCGATAGCCCAGCGCTGGGACGGATCGGCATGGACGCTGCAGTCGATACCGCTGCCGGCAGGCGCCCAGGCGAGCCAGTTCGATGCCGTCACCTGTCGCAGCAACACGTTCTGTGTCGCAGTCGGCAGCTACGTGGACAGATCGGGCAGAATGACCGGGTTGGGTGCCTTCTGGAACGGCACGAGCTGGTCGGCGCCCGCGATACCCAGCCCCGCCGGGTCGACCAGAGAGGTGCTGGTGGGCGTCTCGTGCCTAGACTCGGACACGTGCATAGCGGTCGGCACCAGTTTCGACCTCGGTGACGCGAGAACGCTGACCCTTCACGGCAGTGGAAGAGCATGGACGCTGGTGCCGAGCCCGAATCCCGCAGGCACCACGTACAGCGAGCTCCGGGGAGTGTCCTGTGTGAGACTCAGCCTCTGTTCCGCGGTCGGCCTCACCGTTGACGCCGGCGTCGTCCGCACGCTCGCCCCTGCGCTGGAACGGGTCCGAATGGGGAACCGGAACCGCATGGCAGCTCGACCCCACGCCCAGCCCGGGCGGGGCGAGATTCAGCAGCCTCGATGCGGTCGTGTGTGACGCTGCCAATTGCATGGCGACGGGCTACACCGACGTCGCCGGCGGCCCAGTCAGACCGCTCGCCGCACGGGACGACGACACGCCGAGCTGGGTTCAGCGGACGCTCCCGACGCCCGTCAGCAACGAGTCGTTGAGCGACATCACGTGCTTCGTCGTCAACGGCTGCTTCTCAGTCGGCAAGGGGGCGGACAACGCGCGGATGCTCCTCGGCGCAACCGGCACCTGGCTCTTCTATGACACGCCCGAGCCCGTGGGCACCGTGGCCTCACAGCTCCGCGGCGTCCATTGCATCTCCGGCAACTACTGGTGCACCGCGGTCGGCGTCTACAACGTGAGAGGCGGACCACAGCTTCCCTACGCCGTCACGGATTCGGACAGCGGTGCATGGGACCTGCGGAGCGTGCCGACTCCAGGTGGGGCCTCCGCCGGCCTCAACGACACCTTCTGCTTCCTGTCGCTCGCCTGCCTGGCGGTGGGGTACTACGTCGACGCGGGCGTGCTGAGAACGTTCGCGAGCGCCTGGAACGGCTCCACGTGGAGCACGCGCACGCCGCTGAACGCGCCCGGCTCGACCAACAACTCGCTCACCGGCGTGTCGTGCCCCACGTCGTCCCTCGACTGCATAGCGGCCGGGTACGCGAGCGTGAGCGGCGTCACGCAGCCGCTGATGCAGCGGTGGACCGGGTTCAGTTGGACGCTCCATACGACTCCTCTGCCGGCCGGTGCATCGAGCGGCCACCTGCTCGGCGTGTCGTGCACCGTTACCAACCCGATCACCTGCATGGGCGTCGGTTCAGCGGGAGGGCAAGCCTACGTCGTCCGGTGGGGCGGCTCCGGCACCACCTGGACCGCGGAGGCGGCGCCGCGGCCCGCGTTCGCGACGTCCAGCCAGTTCGAGGAGGTGTCGTGCACCTCGGCGACGGCCTGCACGGCGGTCGGCTGGTTCGAGCTTCCCAGCGGCGTGCGCGAGAGCTTCGCGGCAAGCTGGAACGGAACCGCCTGGACGACCCACGTTACGCCGAACCCGGGCACGAGAACCAACGTGCTGCTCGGCGTCTCCTGCGTGTCGTCGACAGTCTGCCGGACCGCGGGCTACGCCAGCAGCGGAGGCCAGACGTTCAACTTCGCGGCAACGCTCAACTAGATCGCGTGTGGGACCGGCGGGCGACCGCCGGTCCCACGCACGACACCGCGCGACTTGACGCACCGTCAACCAGCTCCTTACAATCCGCAAGCCAGTGCATTGGCAGGGGGCCCACTAGCCAAGCGCTGGATGGACAATTCACTGAACGTACAGGGGGAAGAGTCGATGACGGATGGATTGATCCGCCGCGCGGCGATGCTGCTCGCGGCGGCACTGACAGTCGTTGGCATCGCCTTCGCGGCTGGTTCGTCGACCGCCGGAGCGCAGCCGTTCTGTGCGGGCGCGAACGTCGGTCCCAACCAGCCATGCTTCGGCGGCGCGCGCGTGCTGTCGAACGTCGCCGGCAAGGGCAACACGCACGCGATATGCGTCGGCGCCAACTCGACCAGAGGCCAGTGCGTGCCGGCCAACACCTGGGCGAACTGGTACTCCGGCTCGACCGGGAACAAGGTGCCGTGGATCGAGTGGAACCCGCCTGGGAGCGGGTTGACGATCGTCTCCGGCGACACGACCTGATCACCCGGTGACGGTGCGGACGCCGCCTCGGCGCCACACCGCAGCGCACGCGAGCCGGCGCAGCTGCGCCGGCTCGCTCGCCGCGCTTGCGCTGCTGCTGGCCGCGTGCGGGTCCGGCTCGACGCCACCCGCGACGACGACGCCCGCGACGACGACGCCCGCCGGCGAATCCGGCGAGACCGGCAAACCGTCGACACGCACGCTCGCGCACGCCGACCGCTCCCAGACGCGCAGCTTCTCACTGCTGCGGATGCGGCCGGACGGGCTGCCGGCAGCGACGCGGCGGATACTCGGGACCGGCAGATTCGGCGTCAACTGGGCGCTCGCGAAGCGCATTCCGGTCGGCCTTCCGGGCGCGTACTGGCTCGTCCCGGGGGCCGGCTACCTCTGCATCGTGAGCCAGGTCCCGGGCATCCCCGGGGCGGGCACCGCGTGCAATGAGACGTGGCGGGCGCGGCGTGAGGGGCTCGCGACGATCTCGTTCGAGAGAGCGACCGGCGGCGAGCCGCAGACGCGCGTGCTGGTCGGCGTCACCCGCGACAGCGCGCACCACGTGCTCGCCCATACCGGTTCCTCGATCGTGACCGTCCCCGTCGTCGACGGGATCTTCGTCCTGCGAGACGCAGCCGCCGCGGCCCCGGATCGTCTGACGGTTCGCTAGCCGCTCCAACTTGACACCGTCTAGTTCAGTGTGGCAGTGTCAAGTCATGTTGGAGAATCTCGCAGCGACGATGCTCGCGTCCGCCGCGGAGCGGCCTGACGCGGCGGCCGTGCGGCACGGCGACCGGGTCATCAGCTACGCCGAGCTGGCGGCGCTCTCCGCCCGCTTCGCCGCGCGGCTCGTCGAGCGCGGCGTCCGGCCCGGCGACCGCGTCGGCCTGATGCTGCCGAACGTCCTCCAGTTCCCGGTCGCGTACCTCGGGATCCTGCGCGCCGGCGCGATCGTCGTCCCGATGAACCCGCTGCTGCGCGACGAGGTGCGCTACTACCTGTCGGACTCCGGCGCGCGCGTGCTGTGCGCGGCGCCTGCCGACGGGCCGGCCGGCGACGTCGGCGTGGCCGCCGCTGCGGCCGGCGCCGAGCTGCTGCTCGCCGACGACGCGATGCTGGAGGGCGACGCGCCCGGCGCAGACGTCACCGACGTCGAGCGGGCCGGCTCCGACACGGCCGTGATCCTCTACACGTCGGGCACGACCGGCAAGCCGAAGGGCGCCGAGCTGAGCCACGACAACCTCCGCCGCAACGCCGAGATCTGCGCCCGCAGCCTGTTGCGGCTGACGCCTGGCGACGTCGTCTTCGGCGCGCTCCCGCTGTTCCACTCGATCGGCCAGACCGCCGCGATGAACGCCGGCTTCGCGGCCGGCTCCGAGCTGACGCTGACGCCGCGCTTCGAGCCGGCCGCGGCGCTCGCGCTGATCGAGGCGCACGGCGCGACCGTCTTCATCGGCGTGCCGACGATGTACGTCGGCCTGCTCGCCGCCGCCGGCGAGCGACCTGCCGGCAGCGTCGCGTCGAGCCTGCGGCTGTGCGTCTCGGGCGGGGCGTCGCTTCCCGCGGAGGTGCTGCGCCGCTTCGAGCAGCGCTTCGAGGCGACGATCCTCGAGGGGTACGGCCTGTCGGAGACCTCGCCGGTCGCCTCGTTCAACCATCTCGAAGGGCTGCGCAAGCCGGGCTCGATCGGCACGCCGATCGAGGGCGTCTCGATCCGCCTGCTCGACGGCGACAGCGACCCGGTCGCGCAGGGCGACGTCGGCGAGATCGCGATCAAGGGCCACAACGTGATGAAGGGCTACTGGCAGCGCCCGCAGGAGACCGCGGCGGCGATGCGCGACGGCTGGTTCCTCTCCGGTGACCTCGCGCGCGTCGACGAGGACGGCTACTACTTCATCGTCGACCGCAAGAAGGACCTCATCATCCGCGGCGGGCTCAACGTCTACCCGCGCGAGGTCGAGGAGGTGCTCTACACGCACCCGGCGGTCGCAGAAGCGTGCGTGCGCGCGATCCCCGACGAGCGGCTCGGCGAGGAGATCGGCGCCGCGGTCGTGCTGCGCGACGGTCACGCCGCCGGCGAGCAGGAGCTGGCCGCGTACGTGAAGGCGCGCCTGGCGCCCTACAAGTACCCGCGCGTGATCTGGTTCGCCGACGCGCTGCCGAAGAACGCGACCGGCAAGATCCTGCGCCGCGAGGTGCAGCTGCCCGCGAGCGTCGCGCAGCAGCGAGCGTCAGCGTCTGCGGGCTGACGCGCGCCGTCTGGCCGGCGGTGGCGGCGGCGCGACGGCCTCGGCGGCGAGGCCGTGGTTGAGCGTCTCGGTCACCAGCCGGGCGACGGTCTGCACGCTGCCGATGTCGGGGAAGAACGTGTCGAGCGTCCCCTCGCGCCAGAGCGTGACGGCGCCGTGGACGGTCGACCAGCAGGTCAACGCGAGCGCTGTCTCCGAATGGTGCTGCCCCCAGCCCGTCGCGCCCGCGGCGACGACCTCGTCGAGCAGGACCGCGAACGCGCTCGCGCGCGCAGCGGCCAGCTCCTCGTCATCGCCGTCGAGCAGCTCCGGCCGGAACATCACGGAGAAGAGCGCGGGGTGCTGCCGCGCGAAGACCATGTAGCCGACGCCGAGCGTGGCGACGCGCTCGGCCGGCGTCGCATCGGCCGGGATCCGCCTGCGGGCGGCCAGCATCCGCCGCTCGAGCGTGCGGAAGCCCTTCGCGGCGAGCGCGGTGAAGAGCCCGTTGCGGTCGCCGAAGTGGTGGCCCGGCGCCTGGTGCGAGACGCCGACGCGGCGGGCGATCGCGCGCAGGCTGACGTCGCCGACGCCGACCTCGCCGACCTCCTGCTCGGCCGCGAGCAGGAGCGCGTCGCGCAGCGGCGCCTTCGGGTTCGCGGTCGACGCGGCCATCCCGGGATCGTAGTGCCTCGCACTTGACAGCGTCAATCCAGCCACGGTAGCTTGACAGCGTCAAGTCCGTGGGTCACGGAGGTCGTACTGCGCGACCCGCGGGCGAATCTCGAAAGGAGCGAGAGATGTCCCTCAGCGAGCTGTTCGAACGCTACGACGACGCCTGGTCGCGGCACGACCTCGACACGATCATGTCGATGCACAGCGAGGACGGCGTCTTCCAGCTGCACATGGGCAAGGAGGAGGTGAGCGGCCGCGAGCAGGTGCGTGCGGCGTTCATCGCCGAGCTGCAGAAGTACCCGGACCTGCGCTTCGAGCGCCGCAGCGTCCGCTATGCCGGCGACATGATCATCTTCGAGTACGTGATGCACACGGGCGGCGCGAGAATGAATGCGCTCGACGTGTTCGTCGTCACCGAAGGGCTCGTGGCGCGCAAGGACACCTACGTCGACGCGACCGCGCTCGCCGCGGCCGAGGCCGCTGCGGCTGAAGCCGCCGCCTGACGCCGCGGGCGAGCGACGGACGATGAGCCAGCAGCAGGAGGCGATCGAGCAGGACGCGCTCTTCATCGGCGGAGAGTGGACTGCCCCGCAGGGCGGCGGGCGGATCGCCGTCGTGTCGCCGAGCAGCGAGCAGCAGGTCGGATCGGTCGCCGAGGCCGGCGCCGCGGACGCCGACGCGGCCGTCGCGGCCGCACGCGCGGCGTTCGCGGCACGCGGCGGGTGGGCGAGCTGGGAGGCCGCCCGCCGCGCCGACGCGCTCGACGCGTTCGCCGACGCCTACGAGCGGCGCGCGGGCGAGTTCGCGCGGCGCGTCTCGCTCCAGAACGGAATGCCGATCGCGATCGCGAGCCGCATCGAGGCCGGCATCCCGCTCGCCGTCTACCGCTACTACGCGGCGCTCGCGCGGGCGCTGCCCGCGGTCGAGCGGCGCGCCGGCGTGCTCGGCGGCTCGATCGACGTCCGCCGCCATCCGGTCGGCGTCGTCGCGGCGATCGTGCCGTGGAACTTCCCGCAGACGCTGACCGCGTTCAAGCTCGCGCCGGCGCTCGCGGCCGGCTGTGCGATCGTCCTGAAGCCGTCGCCCGAGACGGTGCTCGACGCGCTGCTGCTGGCCGATTGCGCACGCGACGCCGGCCTGCCGGACGGCGTCCTCAACATCGTCCCCGGCGGTCGTGAGCTGGGCGCCTGCCTCGTCGCGCATCCCGGCGTCGACAAGGTCGCGTTCACGGGCTCGACCGCCGCCGGCCGCAGCATCGCCGAGGTCTGCGGGCGGCTGCTGCGACCGGTCACGCTCGAGCTCGGCGGCAAGTCCGCCGCGATCGTGCTCGACGACGCCGAGTTGGAGGGCGCGGTCGAGCAGCTGTTCGGCGCGACGTTGCTGAACAACGGCCAGACGTGCTTCCTCTCCACACGCGTGCTCGCTCCCCGCGCACGCTACGACGAGGTCGTCGAGCTGCTCGCCGCGCTGGCGCGCGGGCTGACGGTCGGCGACGCGCTCGACCCGCAGACGGAGGTCGGTCCGCTCGCCACCAGCGTTCAGCGCGAGCGCGTGCGCGGCTACGTCGAGCGCGGCCGGGCGGACGGCGCGCGCCTCGTCGCCGGCGGCGGCGTGCCCGCCGGCCGCGAGTGCGGCTGGTTCCTCGAGCCGACCGTCTTCGCCGACGTCCGCAACGACGACGCGATCGCGCGCGAGGAGATCTTCGGCCCGGTGCTCGCGGTGATCCCATACGACGGTGAGGACGAGGCGGTCGCGCTCGCGAACGATTCGCCCTACGGTCTCGGCGGCACGGTCTGGACGCGCGACCTCGAGCGCGGCGCGGCGGTCGCGGCGCGGATGCAGACCGGCACCGTCGGACTGAACGCGTTCCTGCTCGATCCGGCGGCGCCGTTCGGCGGCGTCAAGGCGAGCGGGCTCGGGCGCGAGCTGGGACCGGAAGGGCTCGCCGCCTACCAGCACGTGCAGTCGATCCACGGCGTCGCTGAGACGACGAGCACCGCAGCGGGTCAAACTGCATCGGTATGAACGGTCTCCCCAGAACGGACGGCGTCACGGTACGCCGGGTCGTGATCGACCACGTCAAGATCGGCGTCAGCGACCTCGCGCGCAGCCGCGCGTTCTACGTCGCTGCGCTGGCGCCGCTCGGCTTCGGCGAGCTGTACGCCGACGAGAGCGGGATCAGCTTCGGGCCGCCCGGCGTCGACGACTTCATAGTCTCGACGCTCGTGCCGACCGCGGCGGGCCTGCACGTCGCCTTCGCGGCCGAGCGGCGCGACCAGGTCGACGCGTTCCACGCCGCCGCGCTCGCGGCCGGCGGCGTCGACAACGGCGCCCCCGGTCCGCGGACGCAGTATTCGGCCGGCTACTACGGCGCGTTCGTGCTCGACCCCGACGGGCACAACGTCGAGGCCGTCTGCCACGGCGGCTAGCTCCCGGTCACTGCTGCATCCGCGGATCCTGCGTCGGGTCGGCGTAGACGGGAGGGCAACCGCGCGCGCTGGCCTCCGGGCGCAGCTCGTAGTGCCAGGGCTCGTTGCCGTAGACCTGGCACAGCTCGTACGAGGCGCCGTGCTCGGACAGCCACGCCGCGGCCTCGGAGGGCCCGATGTCGACCGCCTCCCCCGACACGTGCGCAGACGTGGTGGGGGTCGCGACCCACCGGGCAGCCTCCTCCTCCGAGCCGTACCTCACGACCGCCTCACGGAGGAGCTGCTGCTGGTACTCCGGGGAACGCCAGCCGCTCTCGACGACGAACTCGACCCCGTCGCCCGCAGCGTCCGTCGCGGCCCGGCGCAGGGCGCCGAGGAGCGCCGGATCGAGCCTGGCGACGCCCGGGATCTCGTCGCCGAAGACGGTCGCGCCGTCAGGGACGGCACCGTCGGCCTCGCCGAGCGCACCATCGTGCCGGACGTCGCTCGGTGGTGAGGCCATCGAGGACGACGACGAGGACGACGACCCCAGCAGCTGGTGGCCGAGGGCCGCTGCGATCGCCCCGAGCGTGACGAGCAGGACGGCGGAGCGCATTCTGCGCCTCATGACCCGGTGCTCACCCGCCCGCGTCACGCCGCCTCCTGGAAGCCTGTGGAGCGGGGATCGAGCGGGAGCTCGCCGGTGGCCCAGTAGAACGGGTCGACCGTCGTGTCACCGAGCAGCTGACGACGGATCGGAGGCAAGCCGCCCCACTCCGGCACCTCCTCGAACGGGATGTCGCGCGAGGTCAGCCACCGATAGCTGTACGCCATGAACATGGCGCGCCGGATGCGAGCGCCGAGGTTGTCCCGGCGGCGGTGCCAGAGCCGGGCGTCGAAGACGGCGACCGTGCCGGCGGGCCCGAGGATCGGCACTCCGCCGGGCTGCTCCTCGGTGGGGTATCGCGACGCCGTGTCGAGGTGACTGCGAGGCACCACTTCCAGCGCGCCGTCGTCCGGGGACTCCACGTCGGTGAGGTAGACGGCGACCTTCAGGGTCACCCGCGGCTGTTCCCGCCACAGCAGCCGCATGTCCCGGCCCATCAGCCCGTTGTCACGATGCCAGCGGTGAGCGCCGGTGGGCGGGTGCGGCGGGTGGACGTCCAGGTGGGAGTGATTGATGTAGACGTTCGGCGAGAGCAGCTCGACCGCGAGCCCCAGGAGCGGCGGCCAGTCGACGACCGCCGCCAGGTCGGGGTGCTGCGCCAGGCCTGACAGTTGGTGAAGCTGCCCCGCCGCGCTGACGTCGGGGGACCGCGCCGCCACCTCGTCCACCGCCCGAAGCAGCCGGTGCGAGAGCGGCCTGTCGAGGACCCCGACCACGGACCAGCCTGCGTCCGCCACAGTCTTGGCCGTCTCCACCGTCGTGGTCTCTGCTGGTGTGCTGTAGGTCATGCCGCCATTCAAGGCAGCGGGGTGTTGCCAGCACGTATGGGGTTCTCGATATGCCGGAGATATGCGCCCACCACGTCCTCGAGGCGCGTCACGCGGCTGCCCTTGACGAGCGCCGCGTCACCCGTGCCCAGCGTGCGCAGCAGGGCGACAGCCTCCTCAGCGCCCGTCACGTACGCCTCGCCATAGAGCGGGGTCTCGTATCCCACCGCCTCGATCCCGAGTTCCTCCGCAACGCGCGCGATCCGGCGATGCTCGGACTCGCTGTGGTCCCCCAGCTCGGCCATCAGCCCGAGCAGCGCCAGCTTGCGTTCGCCCGGCAACGCGGCCAGCGATCGCAGGCCCGCCTCGGTCGAGGTGGGCATCGCGTTGTAGCAGTCGACGACCAGGAGCGGACCGTCGGGCATGTGATGGACCTCCATGCGCCACGGTGAGCCCTTGCTCTGCGCAAGTGCCGCGGCCACGGTCTCGATCGGGACCCCGCACCAGAGCGCGACCGTCGCCGCGGCCAGCGCGTTCGGGACCTGGTGCAGGCCGTGCACCCCCAGCCGGACCTCGGCCTGCCCCCACGGCGACGACAGACGGAACCGCGCACGCAGATCCTGGTCGAGCGTGACGTCGTCGGCCCGCACGTCGGCGTCGCCTCCGACCGAATACCCCAGCACGGGAGACGCGCTGAGCGACGCCATGCCCCGGACCCGGGGGTCGTCGAAGTTCAAGACCGCGAGCCCCGATGCCGGCAGGGCGGCGACAAGCTCGCCCTTGACGCGGGCGACGCCGTCGAGGTCGCCCATGTACTCCAGGTGGGCCATGTCGACGCTGGTCACGATGCCGACCTCGGGACGTGCGACGGCGGCCAGCCGCTCGATGTCCCCCGCACGCCGGGCCCCCATCTCGAGGACCGCCCACCGCGCTGCCTCCGGCGCGTTGAACAGCGTCAGTGGCAGGCCCAGCTCGTTGTTGAAGGAACGCTCGCTCGCAGCGGTGCGGAACCTCGCCGCCAGACAGCCGGCCAGGAGATCCTTGGTGGTGGTCTTGCCGACCGACCCGGTGACGCCGATCGCGCCGCCGACCCGACCGCGGGCCAACACCCCGAGCCTCAACATCGCGGCGGCGGTGTCGCCGACGCGGATGGCCGTCCCGCCGACCGGCTCCTGCTCGGTGAGGTAGGCCGGCGCTCCCGCATCGAGCGCTGCCGGGATGTAGGCGTGGCCGTCACGCTCGGCCACGATCGGCACGTAGAGCTGGCCGGGCCGGAGCGTCCGCGAGTCGATGCTCGCCCCCTCGACGCCGACGTCGGGCCCGACCAGCTCGCCGCCCAGATGGGCCGCCAGCTCAGACGTCGAGCAGCGCATGCGCTTCACCCTTTACGACGATCGGAAAGTCGAAGTAGGTGTCTGGATACGGCTCGTCCTTGAGCGTGTAGTGCCACCACTCGCGCTCGTAGGCGTGAAAGCCGCAGCGATCCATGAGCGAACGGAGACGTCGCCGGTTGCTCGCTTCGATCTCCGTGAGCCCGCTCGCTCCATGGTGGGAGACGGCATCCATCAGGTCGAAGTCACCGCCCATTCGAGCAAGCTCTCCGTCAGTCAAGTGAAAGAACGTCAAGTCGACGGTGCCGCCCCGGGTGTGGGCCGACTTCGCCGCTACGTACCCCTGCTCGAACATCTCGGCCTTGCTGATGTTCGGATGGTGCCGGCGCTTCTTCCGGCCGTCCTCCGGCTGCCGCGCCCAGCGCAGAAAGCGGTCGACGGCGCGTTGCGGGCGATACCCGTCCCACAGCAGCAAGCCGAAGCCGAGGGCCGCGGCCTCGTCACGCGCGTCTTCCAAGGCCGCGCACAAGGCCCGCGTGCCGACGATGCGATTGGCGAGATATCCGTCGACCGGCTTGCCGGTGAAGTTGTCCCACGTCGCGTACTTCGCGTCCCAGCGTATTCCGGCGACGAACTTGTCGACGAAGACGAAGTCTCCGTTCATCGCCCGTCACCCGTCAGCGCCAGCGCCACGATCCGGTCGATCACCTCGGCGAACGGCAGTCCCGCAGCCGCCATCATCCGCGGGTACCGGCTGTAGGACGTCATGCCGGGCAACGTGTTGACCTCGTTGAGGACCACGTCCCCGTCCGCTGTCAGGAACATGTCCACCCGCGACAGTCCCCGGCATCCCAAGGCGCGATACGCGGCCTTCGCCGTCTCCTGAACGAGCGCGCGTGCCTCCTGCGAGATGGCCGCGGGAACCGTGACGGACGAGTTGTCGGACCCTCTCTCCGGCTCGTCCTCCTGATGGATCCGGAAGAAGCCGTGCGACAGCGCGATCTGATCGACCTCGCCGGCGAGCAGATCCAGACCGTTGCCCAAGATCGCGCAGCCGATCTCGCTGCCGACGACCGCCTCCTCGACCAGCACCTTCGAGTCGTACCGCCGCGCGACGTCCAGCGCACCCGGCAGCTCGTCCCTGCCAGACACCTTGCTGACGCCGAACGACGAACCCGAGCGGGCCGGCTTCACGAAGACGGGATAGGGGAGCTGGTCGGGATCGACGTGCTCGTTCGCCGTGACGGTCCAGAAGCGCGGCGTCGCGATTCCCGCGGCTCTGGCGACCGTGTACGTCAGGGACTTATCCATGCACAGGGCGGAGCTCTGGACGTCGCAGCCCGCGTACGGAATGCCGGAGAGCTCCAGCAGTCCCTGCATCGCGCCGTCCTCCCCGAGCTTGCCGTGCAGGACGGGCAACACCACGTCCAGGCTGATCGTCTCGTACCGTCCGTACTCCAAGACGAGCAGTCCGCGTGCGCTTCTGTCGGGTGACAGCGTCGCCGGACGGCACCTTCCGTTCTCCCAATCCGCGTCGGGGCCGTCGCAGAGCTTCCAGGCGCCGCTCGTCGTGATCCCGATGTAGAACGGCTCGTATCTCGCGGGATCGAGATGCCGCGCGACCTCTTGCGCCGACTTCACGGAGATCGGATGCTCTTCGGAGCAGCCGCCGAAGATGACCCCGGTCTTCAGCCTATGCATGCTGGTCTCTGCCTTCGAAGCGCAGGCAATTGATCAGGCTGTTCTCGACGGTGTCGCTCAAGGCGTGGTCGGTGTAGTAGGCGGTGTGCGGCGTGATCAGCACATTCGGCAGCGTGTGCAATCGCAGCAGCAACGGGCTTTCGATCGGCCTGTCGCTGCAGTCGGCGTAGAAGATCCCTTCCTCTCCTTCGAGGACGTCCAGCGCCGCGCCGCCCAAGCTGCCGCGTTCCAAGGCCGAGACCAGCGCCTCGGTGTCGACAAGGGCGCCGCGTCCCGTGTTGACGACCACCGCGCCGTGCTTCATCCGCTCGATCCGCCTGCGATCGAGCAGATGGTGCGTCTCCGCGGTGAGTGGCGTATGGAGCGTGACGATGTCGCTCTGCTCGAGCAATGCGCCGAGCGCGACGTAGTCGGCCGCAGTCGTGGGCCGCGTGTCATGGGCGAGCGTTCGGCAGCCGAACCCGCTCAGCCGGTCGATGACCGCGCCGCCGATCCGTCCCGTCCCGATCACCCCGACGGTCAGGTCGCGCAGCTCCTTCCCGCGGATGCCGCTCAGCGTGTAGTCATGAACGTCTGCACGCCTGATGACGGACTTCGCGTGTCGCACCGCCATCAGCATCAGCATCAGCGTGTAGTCGGCCACGCTGTCCGGCGAGTAGGCGACGGTCTCGACGGCGATGCCCACGCTCCGTGCGTGATGCACGTCGACGTGGTTGCATCCGACGCTTCGCGTGGAGATGTACCTCACACCAGCTTCGCTGAGCGCACGAAGCGTGGAGTTCGTGACGTGCGTCTTGTGACCGATGCTGATGCAGCGGTTCCCGCGCGCCAAGTCGACGGTGCCTTCGGCCACCGCTTCCTCGGTGATCGTCGGCACGACGCCGAGGCGGGGCGCCATCGCTCCGAACACGGCGGCCTCGTCCTCCCCGCAGCCGTAGACCGTGATCCCCGTGGTCGAGGCCGCCGAGGAGGGCGAGGACGCTGGCGATCGGATGCGGCGGGCCGCTGGTGGTGCTGGTTCGCTGCGGATCATGCGTCCAGTCAAGGCAGCGGGGTGTTGCCAGCGCATATCCGGTTTTGGATATGCCGGCGATATGCGCCAGCTCCTAGCATGGAGGCGTGCGCGTCTTGATCGTCGAGGACGAGCCCTACATGGCCGAAGCGATCCGCGACGGCCTGCGCCTGGAAGCGATCGCGGCCGACATCGCCGGTGACGGCGACGCCGCCGTGGAGCTGCTGAGCGTCAACGCCTACGACATCGCCGTCCTCGACCGTGACATCCCCGGGCCCTCCGGCGACGAGATCGCCCAACGCATCGTGGCCTCCGGCAGCGGCATGCCGATCCTCATGCTCACCGCCGCCGACCACCTCGACGACAAGACCACCGGGTTCGAGCTCGGCGCCGACGACTACCTCACGAAGCCGTTCGAGCTCCAGGAGCTCGTGCTCCGCCTCCGAGCGCTCGACCGCCGGCGCGCGCACCACAGGCCGCCCGTGCGGGAGATCGCTGGCCTGCGGCTGGACCCGTTCCGCCGAGAGGTCTACCGCGACGGCCGCTACGTCGCGCTCACGCGCAAGCAGTTCGCCGTGCTCGAAGTCCTCGTCGCTGCCGAAGGCGGGGTCGTGAGCTCCGAAGAGCTGCTGGAACGGGCGTGGGACCAGAACGCCGACCCGTTCACCAACGCCGTGCGCATCACAGTCTCGGCCTTGCGCAGACGCCTCGGCGAACCCTGGATCATCGCCACCGTCGCTGGCTCCGGCTACCGCATCGACGCAGCGCCGGGCGCCGGGGACGGGGGCGGTGACGGTGGATAGAGCCTCCGACCTGAGCGTTCGCCTCAAGCTCGCGCTCAGCTACGCCGGCTTCCTGATGGTCGCAGGCGCCTGGCTGCTCGCCGCCGTGTGGGTCTTCCTGCTGCGAGGCTACCCCAAGAGCAGCATCGTTCCCAGGCTCTCCGACTTCCCGCGCGTCCTCGACCCATCGAACTTCGGCCCACGCGTCTTCGGCGCGGCGACCGTCGTCGTGCTGGTGTTCCTGCTGGTGTTCGGTCTGGTGGGAGGGTGGATTCTCGCCGGCCGCATGCTCGCCCCGCTGGGCCGCATCACGGATGCCACACGGATGGCCGCGGGCGGCTCGCTCTCGCATCGGATCCGGCTGCAGGGCCCCCGAGACGAGTTCCGCGAGCTCGCCGACGCCTTCGACAGCATGCTCGCGCGCTTGGAGGCACACGTCGCCGAGCAGCAGCGATTCGCCGCCAACGCCTCCCACGAGCTGCGCACCCCGCTGGCGATCACGCAGGCGTTGCTCGACGTCGCCCGCAACGATCCGGACCATGCCGACGGCGAGCTGGTCGACCGCCTCCACTTCGTCAACACCCGGGCGATCGACCTCACCGAAGCGTTGCTGGTGCTCAGCCGCGCCGACCAGCGGTCCTTCACCCGCGAGCACGTCGACCTGTCCCTCATTGCCGAGGAGGCCACCGAGACGCTGCTCCCCCTCGCAGAAGGGCGTGGCCTCACGATCGAGACCTCCGGCAACGCGGCGCCCGCGAGCGGCTCACCCGCGCTCCTGCTGCAGCTGGCGACGAACCTCGTGCACAACGCGATCGTCCACAACCTGCCCGACCACGGCACCGTATGGGTCACGACCAGCGCGAGCTCCGAGAACGTGGCGCTCACGATCGAGAACACCGGCGAGCAGCTCACCCCGCAGCTGGTCACCATGCTCGCCGAGCCGTTTCAGCGCGGCTCCAAACGCATCCGCAGCGACCACGGCGGTGTCGGCCTCGGCCTGGCGATCGTCAAGAGCATCGCCCAAGCGCACGACGGGACCCTCACGCTCTCCCCCCGTGCCGCCGGGGGGCTCAGCGTCACGGTGCAACTCCCCGCCGCGCCTGTGGATCAGCATGGGCGGACCGCACCGACCAGCGCGGCAGCCGACGACGTCCCGCCGCCATGACCTTCGCTCCACAGCAGCTGGAGCGGCGCCCCGTCTACGAGCAGGTCGCCGACGCGCTTCGCGAGGCGATCCTCAGCGGAGAGATGCCCCCGGGCAGCGCGCTGCCGCCCGAGCGCGAGCTCTGCGAGCGCTTCGGCGTCGGCCGCACGACGGTCCGCGAGGCGCTGCGCGCGCTGCAGACCAGAGGTCTGGCCGTCGCGACCGGCCCGACGTTGCCGCTGCGGGTCGTCGCGCCCGACGCGCTGACGACCGAACCGCTGCGCGACACGCTCGTGCACCTGCTGCGGCTCGGACGCGTGCCGCTCGACGACCTGATCGGCCTCGGCGCCACGCTCGAGGGTGCGGGCGCCGAGCAGGTCGCGACGAGCGACCCGCAGCCCGACCTCACGACCGTGCGCGATCAGATCGCGCTGATGCGCGCGGCGGGCGCCGACGTCGAGGCGTTCGAGCTCGCCGACATGCGCTTCCACCTCGAGCTGGTGCGGGCGTCCGGCAGCGAGGCGCTGACGATCGTGATGCTCGCCGTGCGCGACACGGTGTCCAAAGCGTTGTTGTCGCACTTGAAGTCGCTCGCCGACCCGCGCCCGACCCTCGCCCAGCTGATCGCCGAGCACGAGGGCATCCTGCAAGCCGTGCTCGACCGCGACGGCGACGCCGCGCGGCGCTTGTCCGGCGAGCACCTGCGGCGCTTCTACATCGGCTCCGCGTAGGCTGAGCGGCGGCCCGCTAGCGTGTGGCGTGTGACCCTCACTCAGCTCGCGTACTTCGTCGCCGTCGTCGAGACCGGGTCGTTCACGGGCGCGGCGCGGCGCGAGCACGTCGCCCAGCCGTCGCTCTCGCAGCAGATCCGTGCGCTCGAGCGGGAGCTGGGCGGGCCGCTGCTGGAACGCCTCCCGCAGGGCGTGCGGCTGACCGCCGCCGGACGGGCGCTGCTGCCCAAGGCGCGTGTGGCGGTACAGGCCGTCGCGGACGGTCGCACGCTCGCCGGGAACGCGCTCGTCGACGGTCCTGACGCGCTGTGCGTCGCGGTGGTCGGCGGGACGCCGCTGGAGCCGGTCGCGCGCGCGATCGCGTCGCTGCGCGCCGCGCGGCCGCAGCTGACGGTCCGCCTCCACGTCCACGCCGACGCCGCGCGGCTGCACGAGCTGATCCTCGAGGGCGAACGCGTCGTGGCGGTCGGTCCGCCGCCCGCGGCCTGGGAGGGACCGGTGACCGCGCTCGGCGAGCGCGAGCTGGTGCTCGCCACTGCGGCCGACGCCGACGACGAGCGTCTGCACGACGGCGTCGCGCTCGCGGATCTGGCGGACCGGACGTGGATCGCGCTCGACCAGGACGGCGACCGCGCGACGGCGGCACTCGCGGATGCCGGTGTCGAGCCCGGCACCCTGCTGCTCGCCAGCCACCTCGACGCCTTGCTCGCGCTCGTCGCGGCGGGCGCCGGCGTCGCGCTCGTCGACCCTGCCGCGCTCGCCGGCCGCGACGGCCTGCGAGGCGTGCCGGTCGCCGAGGCGCCCACCTGCCTCTGTGCCGCGTTCGGGAACGGGCCGTGGACGCCGGCCGCGCGAGAGCTGGTCGACCGACTCGCCGCTCAGGCGGCGACGGCGCCGAGCAGCCCGCCGTCGATGATCAGCTCCTGACCCGTCACGTAGCGCGCCTGCTCGGAGGCGAGGAACGCGACGGCGTCGGCGACCTCCTCGGCCGTGCCGATGCGGCCGAGCGCGATCTGCTTGCGCACGGCGCCCTCGGCCACGTTGTCGGGCACCGCCGTCACGAACATGTCGGTGCGGATGTAGCCGGGGCTGACGGCGTTGACGCGGATGCCGCGAGGCGCCAGCTCGGCCGCGAGCGACCGTGCGAGGCTCGCGACCGCGGCCTTGCTGGCGGCGTAGACGGAGCCGCCGGCGAGGCCGCGGTGGGCGGTCCAGGATGCGTTGAGCACGATCGCGCCGCCGTCGGCGAGCAGCGGCAGGGAACGCCGCAAGGTCAGCAGCACGCCCTTGACGTTGATGTCGAGCAGGCGGTCGGCCTCAGCGTCTCCGAGCACGTCAAACGGCTTGAAGAGGGCGATTCCGGCGTTGGCGAAGACGATGTCGAGGTGCCCGAAGCGTTCGGCGATCGCGGCCGTGGTGCGGTCGGCGTCGGCTGCGACGGAGACGTCCGCCCGCACGGTGAGCAACCGCTGCGGGTCGCCGAGCTCCAGCGCCGCCGCCGCGAGCCGTGCGTCGTCACGGCCCGTGATGACAACGGTCGCCCCACCGTCCAGCAGGCGGCGCGCGGCCGCAAGCCCCATGCCGCTCGTGCCCCCGGTGACGAGGGCGATCTTGTCCGTGAATTCCATGACGCCGACGCTACGACGACATCGCCTGCCTGTCGAAGACGCACTCCCTATGGCGCGATAGCCCCCATGCGGAGCGCCGATGAGTTCCGGCGCCCCTGGCAGTCTCTTCGCGCATGACCAACGCCACGCTGCTCTACGCCATGCAGGTCTCGCTCGACGGCTTCATGGAGGCCCCCGGCCACGACATCTCCTGGACCGCCCCGGACCCCGAGGCGCACACCTACATGAACGAGATGGAGGCGGCGACCGTCGTCAGCCTCTACGGCCGCAGGCTGTTCGAGCTGATGGAGTCCTACTGGCCGACAGCCGACGAGGACCCGAACGCCGCCCCCGAGGTCGCGCAGTACGCGCGCGTCTGGCGCGAGTCGCCGAAGGTCGTCTTCTCCAACACGCTCGATGCCGTCACCGGCAACGCGCGCCTCGTCAGAGGCGACGCCGCCGAGGAGGTCGCCCGGATCAAACGCGAAACCGACGGCCTGATCACCGTCGGCGGCGCCCACCTCGCCGCGTCGCTGATGCGCGCGGAGCTGGTCGACCAGATCGAGGTGCTCGTCTACCCCGTGCTGATCGGCGAGGGCACGCCGCTGCTGCCCGAGCTGCGCGACCGCGTCGGTCTCGAGCTGGAGGCGACGCGCACGTTCCGGCAGTCGGGCGTCGTCAGCCTGCGCTACCGCGTACGGCGCTAGCGCAAGCCGACGGTCACCGCTCGACGTCGGCCTCGTGCACGAGTGGCCGGACCTCGACACCCCAGTAGCGCGCCGATGGGTTGCGGGCCGCGATCTCCAGAGCCCGTTCCATGCTGTCGCAGTCGAGGATCGTGAAGCTGCCGAGGTACTCCTTGGCCTCGGCGTAGGGGCCGTCGGTCACCACCGGCGTCCCGGCGGTGACCCGGACCATCTTGGCGTTCACCTGGTCGGCCACGCCATAGCCGCCGACCAGCTCACCCGACTCGACCAGCTCCCGGTTGAGGGCATCGGTCTCGCGGATGATCTCGGCGAGCGTCTCCGCACCCACCGAGTTGAACGCTTCCTCGTTGCCGTAGATCAGCAGCATGTACTTCACAGCTCGCTCCTCTCTCGCTACTCCGGCTGGGCCGGTCCGACCAGGTCGCCGCTGGCGCCGCGATCGTCCAGCACCAGCTTCGACCGCCCGGTGACGGTATAGCGAATGTGGGTGACCTCAGGCGCCTCGACGACCCGGGTCGGGACCAGCTCGATGCCGTCGTCGGCGCCGAGGCCGAGGCTGGGATCGAACAGGCGCTGGCCGTCGCCCAGCAGCACCGGGGCGATGTGCAACTCGAGCTGGTCGAGCAGCCCGGCGCTCAGCACCTGGCGCAGAAGCTCCCCGCCGCCGGCCACCGCCACGTCCTTGCTGCCGGCAGCGTCCCGGGCCAACTCGACGGCCCGCTCGAGTCCTTCGGTGACAAAGGTGAAGGAGGTACCACCCTGGCGTTCGAGGACGTCCCGGGTACGGTGGGTGACGACGAACACCGGTGCGTGGAACGGCGGCTCCTCGCCCCAGGGGACCTCGCCGGCGTCGAACATGCGCCGGCCCATGACGTAGGCACCGGCCGCCGCGAACGTCTCCTCGATGATCTCCGAGTTGATCGACTGCTCGCCGCCGGCGAAGCCCATCCGCTCACGCCAGCCCATGGCGTCGACGGCCCAGCGGGTGATCCGGAAGAAGCCGGGCGCCTCGGGGCCCCGCATCCAGCCACTCATCTCCTTGGGGTTCCGCGTGTCCCGCGGTCCGGTGTAGAAGCCGTCGAGGGACACCGACATCTGGGCGGTCACCTTGGTCATCGTTCGTGCTCCTCTGCGTGTTGGCGGCCCCTTTGGCCGCCGGTGCCCATGAGTCGGAGCCGACCGCCCGTTCTCGACATGCGCTGCCTACCGCGTGACGCGCAGCTGGACTGTCTGCGTCACCGTCTCGCGGCCGACCCGCATGCGGACCGTGACGACGTGCGTGCCGACGCGGGCGGTGCGGCCGATCGTCAGGCGCAGACGGACCGTGCGCGACTCGCCGGCGCGGAGACGCCCCAGCTTGACCGTGCGGCCGTGGGCCTCGAGCGCCTTCGGCGCCGACGCGGTCAGCGTCGAGCCGTCGAACGCCGCGGCGGTGCCGTTCCTGACGCGCAGCGACACGGTCGCGGTGCGGCCGCGGCGGACTCTCGTCGCGGTGGAACGGGTGGTGCTCAGCGAGAACGTGCCGTCTCTGCCCGGCACGCCGGTGTCGCCCTTCGGGCCGATCGGTCCGAGCGGGCCCGCGGGCCCGACAGGGCCACCAGCGCCGTCTCTGCCCGCGGCGCCGGCGTCTCCTCTCGCGCCGTCGGCACCGTCGGCGCCATCCGAGCCATCGTCACCGCCGGGGCCGGTGGGGAGCGCGGTGCTGGTGCCCGACAGCGGCACCGACAGCTCGCCGCTCGCCGTGTTCGTCTTCACGACCAGCGTCGCGTTCGAGGTCACGTCCTGCCGCGCGGGCGAGAAGCGCAGGCCGATCTTGCACGAGGCGCCCGGCACGAGCACCTCGTCGCTGCACTCGTTGCGGCTGACGAGGAAGTCGTCGAACGACGTGCCGTCCGCGTCGGTCCCGCCCACTCTGCCGATCCGCAGCTTGCCCGACCCGCTGTTGGTGACGGTGACGATTCTCGGCGCGCCGGTCGTCTGCGCCGCCTGCGCGGGGAACGCGATCGACGTTGCGCTCGACGCGGCGAGCGTTCCGACCGCGCCGGTCAGCTCGACCAGGTCGGTGCGCGACTTGCGCGTCCAGTCGTTGCTGTCGTCCTTGTTCTCCACGCCAGATCCGTAGAGCTCGACGTAGCCCTGGTCCATCAGCAGACGGACCTGCTGCCCCGGAGCCAGGCGCGCCGGGACCTCGCCGATTCCCTCCCAGGCGCCGGCATTGTCGGCGTGGTCGGGCTCGAGGTCGCGCGCGACGTGGGTGGTAAGCCGCACGGGGGCGACGTGCGGATCGCCGTCCCACGCCCACAGCGCCTGCTCGGTCGCAGCGGTGGGCAGCCCCGCCGTGGCGGAGAGGATCAGGTACTCGCCGGCGGCGTTCTTGCGGATCTCGCGGATGCTCTGGCCGTCGAGGTCGAGCAGGATCGGGTCGCCGAACTCGGCCGCTCTCGCGGTGCCGGCGGTCAGCTCCTCGACGTTCTCCAGCGGCACGATCAGCGCTCTGCCGCCGGACTCCGGCGGCACGACCGGTGAGCGGAAGCCGAGGTAGAGCGAGCTGCCGTCGGGCGAGAACTCGGCGCCCTCGATGTTGAAGCCGTTGAGACGGTCCGGCGGGATCTTGCCCACGCCGGCGGCGTAGAGCCCCAGCGAACCGTCGTGCTCGGTGCGATCCCACTCTGCCAGATCGGTGCGCAGCCTCTGGTACGGCGTGCCGACCGGCTCGATTCTCGCGTTGGGGCCACGGCCGGTCAGTCTCGTCCGGTAGATGCGGTGACGGCTCGCCTGGCCGCCGCCGTCCTTTCTGTTGCCGTGCGAGCCGAGCCAGTAGATCGCGTCGCCCTTGCGCGCCGCGGACTCGAAGTCGACCTCGCCGCCGGTCGGGCCGGGGGTGAAGGTCGTGAGCTCACGGCCCGAGACGCGGGCGTCGTAGAGCCGGATCGGGGCGCGCTCGTCGTCGGCGACCAGCAGGTGGCCGTCGCCGACCGCGATCGCGGTCGAGGCGTCCGACGTCGCCAGCAGCACGCGGCTGGTCGGCGTCGTCGCGCGCGAGACCTCGTAGATGAACGACACCTGCTCGGTCTTGCCCGACGGGCCGGTGACCGTGACGGTGACGCGCAGCGGGGGCGCGATGCTGCCGCCGCTGGGCTCCGCCGTCTCCTTCTTGGGCCGCAGCACGACCCAGCGGTTGGAGCCGCTGCCGCCGAACTCGATGTCGCCAGGCGCGAGCACCGTCGCCGGATCGCGGTTCGGGTCGTTGTGCTCGTTCGCCGCGGTCGCGCTGAGTCTCAGCTGCGACGGATCGGTCAGCCGTCCGTCGGCGCCAAGCTGGGCGACGTGGAACGGCACTCTCGTGCCGTCCGGGTCGAGCGCCACCCCGGACCGTCCGGCGACGAGCAAGGACGCGGTCGACGACGAGTCGACCCGGACCTGGCCGCCGTCGAGCGTCCCGATCACCGGCTTCTCCGCCTCGCCGTTGGTGACGACCGGCGTCGGCGCCGACGTCCCCTGCCCGCTCGCGTCCGCGCACGTCACCCGCACCGAGAGTCTGCGCCCGAGGTCGCGCGGCCAGACCGTGTAGGTCGGCCCGATCGGCAGGCCGGCCCCCGGATGAATGGTGTCGCTGTCCGGGTCGGTGACGTGCGGGTTGGCGACGATCTCCACGCCGTCACTCAGCCACTGGTATCGCAGGCTCGATGGCGAGCACGCGGGCTCATCGGGCTCGGCGCCCAGCGTGCCGGGATCGGTCACCTGGAGCGTCGACCAGACCTCGCTGGTGCCGGTCACCGTCGGCGGCGTGCCGTCGACGGGAGCGACCGGTGGGTCGGAGAAGTTCACCGTCCAGCGCGGCTGCGGCGACGAGTCGCCGGGAACCATCGACATCAGCTCGACGCTCGCGGCGCTCTCGTCGGCCAGCGTGACTCGTCCCGTCGCAGGGTCGTAGCTGCCCACGGAGCTCGGCTCGACCTTCAGCGAATCGGTGATCGCGGCGCTCTGTCTCAGCGCCGGCAGGACGACCCCGCCGGGCTGGTATGCCCCCACGTAGAGCTGCTGGGAGTCCGTCTGATCCCACGACGGCGGTCTGCTCCAGCTGTCGAACGGCGTGAAGTCGGTGATCCGGTTGCTCGACAGCAGCAGCCCTTCGCCGGAGCTCGTGTAGTCGACAAGTCTGCTGTCGCCGAGGACCGCCAGCGACGACGCGTCCGCGATCCGGTTGACCGCGAGGCCAAGCGTCCTGATCTTCGCGGGATCGACCTTGCCGACGAGCGGCGCGGGGTTCGTGATCCGGTTTCGCGTCAGGTCCAGCGTCGTCAGGTTCAGCAGCTGCGGCAGCCGGCTGGCATCGCTGATCGCGTTGTTGGTCAGGTTCAGCGACGTCAGGTTCGTCAGCGACGCCAGCGGCGTCGGATTGGTCACGCCCTGGCCCTGCACCGTGAGGGCCGCCAGGTTCGTCAGACCCGCCAGCGGTCTCAGGTTGCGCGCCTTGCCGCTCTGCAGGTGCAGCGACGTGAGGTTCGTCAGCCCCGCCAGCGGCGCGAGGCTCGTGTACGTGCTGGCCTGTCTCGCGGAGATCCCCGCGATCGTGATGCCCCTGACGTTCGTGAACGCCTCCAGGCCGGTGAGATCGGCGAACGGCCCGGTGAGCGAGTACGAGCCGAACAGACTCGCCGCCTCGCCAACGGTGATGTCCTGAGTCGCCGGCCGGCCAGAGCCGAGTCTCGTGTTGAGTCTGGCCTTCAGGTTGGCATCGGGGATGTTGACGATGTCGGTGTCGGCGGCGTGGGCAGCGACGGGCGCGAGCGGCAGCTGCGCCGGCGCGAGCGTCAGCCCGCCGGTCAGCGTGAGCGCCGCTGCGATACCGGCGAACACCGCGCGGCACCCCGGCCGCGACGAAGATCGAGGGGACATGCGACTCCTGGAGGATGGGGACGGGACGCGCGCCGCCCCGCGGCCCTACGCCCATAACCACGCCATCGTGATCTCAGGCGGCCGTCACAGAGTTAACGTTATGTGATCAGCTTGCGCCAGCTCTTTGCGTTTCTGAACTGGTGCACAACGACGGAACGCCGCCGGGGCGCAAGGCCCCGACGGCATCCGCGGCGGTTTCAGACGTTGCCGTTAGTTGGCGGCGTCGTAGGACGGGGTGGCGTCCACGGTCCAGATGCCCAGACCGCTGGACTGGCGGGCGTAGGACCCGGCCGCGTGCTGGCTCCACTCGAAGTGGTCGACCGGGATGGAGGTGCCGACCGTGCCGCCGGCGCGGTAGAGGCGGACGGCGTCGTCGCTCCCCAGGCCGAAGCCGGCCGTGGCCTCGGTTCTGAGCACGAACGTTCTGCCGGCCGCGATCGTCGTTCTGGCGGGGATCGTGTAGGTGTTGGCGTTCGTGCTGTCGGCGATGATCGCGCCGCCGATGTCGATCGTCACGCCGGATGTGTTGTACAGCTCCACCCAGTCGCCGTTGGTGACGTCACCGGTGGAGACGACCTCGTTGAGCACGACGTAGGAGATGTCCGGCGTCACCGTGGAGGTGAAGTCGTTCGCCGCCGCGAAGGTGCCCTTGTTGGTCGCCGCGAACACGCCGCTGCCGTTGAGCCCGAGGGTCTGCAGCGCGTGCGTGCTCCACGACTGTCTGGAGACCGCCGGCGCCGCGGCCAGGTCGACGGCGTCGGCTCTGAAGAGGCGGGCCGAGTCGGCGTCGCCCAGACCGAACTGCCCGTCGCCGAGGGCGGGGTCGTCGACCCGGAAGGCGGCCACTGCTCCGGCGGCCAGGTCCGGGGTGGCGGCGGGGATCCGGAAGACGTGGCTGTTGTCGTTGTCGGAGAGGATCGCGTCGTCCAGGTTCACTCTGGTCCCGGTGGTGTTCTTCAGCTCGATCCAGTCGCCGTTGGTGTCGTCGCCGTGGCTCTCGGCCTCGTTGACGACCACGCCGGTCAGGTTGGGGGCCGTGACGCCGCTGAACTGGTTGACCGCGCCGAACGTGCTGACCGAGGTCTGGGCCCAGCTGCCGGCTCCGGCGACGGTGCGTCCCCAGGTGATGGTCGCGTGGGACGACCAGGTGACCTGGTCGACGACTCTGCTGAGGGTGACGTCGTTGGGGGCGTAGAGCTTCACGGCGTCAGCAGCGCCGAGGCCGAAGTTGCCCGCGACCGCCGGGTCGTCGACGCGGAAGGCGACGTAGCCGCCCGCGGGAAGGTCCGGCGTCGAGGACGGGATGACGAACTGGTGGGCCGGGTCGCTGTCGGTGATGATCGCGCCGTCGATGTTGATCGCCGAGCCGGTGGTGTTGTACAGCTCCGCCCAGTCGCCGTTGGTGGCGTCGCCGTTGGACTCGACCTCGTTGAGCTTGATGCCGGTGATGTTGCCGATCGACGGGAGGCCGAAGTCGTTGGCGTCGCCGAACGTGGCCGCCGCGGTGGTCTGGAAGGTGCCCGTGCCGTCCGGGTTGCGGCCGTAAGTGGTCGCGGCGTGCGCCGTCCAGGAGTAGGAGTCGGCCGGCGTGGTCGACCCGAGGTTGACGGTGCCGGCGGGGAACAGGCGAGCAGAGTCGGCGGCGCCGAGACCGAAGTTGCCGGAGACGGCGGGGTCGTCGACACGGAAGGCCGCCCACTCGCCGACACCCAGGAACGTTCTGGCGGGGATGAGGACCCGGTGGGTGTTGTCACTGTCAGACAGGATCACGCCCGAGAGGTCGACCTCATCGTTGACGACTCTGCCGGTGTTGTAGAGCTCGATCCAGTCGCCGTGGACGGCGTCGCCGTTGGACTCGACCTCATTGATCTTGACGTCGGTCAATCTGGTGGTCACCGCCGAGGCCGGCGCGACCCCGACGGCAAGGACGGCGCAGGCGGCGGCCGCAGTGGCGGCCATGGCGCGGCGGGTCCGCGCGACCCGGATCCGCGACAATTCCAACTTCATGATGTGTCCCCTTCACGATTGATGAAGCTGCTGGTTGGCCCCGTGAACGTAACCGCACGCGCCAGGTCCACATGTGATTTCGCCGTGAATCCCCGCCGGCAACTTCGCGGGGAGCAATTACGAAACGGTCGTCAAGAACTGGGGACCGCAGCTCCCGGTCATCGGCCAGGAGATCGCCGGCGTCCTTCAACAAGTGGGACGGTAACGGTCCGCCGGCCGCGCGAGGGCGGCGGACCGCCGTGGCTAGAGCTTGACCGTCGCGGTCATCGTGCGGCCGCCGTGCGTGACGCGCAGCGCGTAGGTGCCGCGCGGGAGCTTGCGGGTGCCGGTCAGGCGCGTTGCACTGCCGGCGGCGTAGGTGCGGCCGCCGCGGGTGAGACGGGCCGTCGCCGACCGCGGCTGCCTGGCCGACGGCGGGTAGGTCACCTTGCAGGTCGTCTTCGGCTTGCGCTTGACGGTCTCGGTCGTGCAGGTGACGCGGGCATCGCGCCCGGCCTTGCCGGCCGGACCGGTGGGCCCGGCCGGACCGGTGGGTCCGACCGCGCCTGCCTGCCCCGCCGTTCCCTGCGGCCCCTGCGACCCGTTCGCACCGGGCGTGCCCCGCGGCCCCTGGCCGCCGTCGGCGCCCGGCGCGCCCTGCGCCCCCGCGACGCCCTGCTGCCCGGGCGCCCCCTGCGGCCCCGGATCGCCCTGCGGCCCCGCCGACGCGCCGCCGCCGGTCCCGCTCATCGGCACGTCGACGAAGCCCGGGCCGTGGTCACCGCGCAGCCGCTCACGCGGACCCCTTCCCGCCCACCGATGCCGCCCTGGGGCCATCCGGATGCCGTCGCACCTGCGCGGTCCAGGCTGGTGCTGATCGAGCCGTCAATGCGGCTGGTTCCGCCTGACTGGGGAAGTGGTCGATGTGCGCTCGCGATTGGCGACAAGCTGGTGCAGCGCCGACGTGTCCACCGCATCGCCTCGCCGGCGCTGCCGACGCCGCAGTGCGCTCGTCGGCAGCCACCTGGGAGCTCCGCGCGGCGGGCAGCGCGCACCGCTAACGTCCCGGTCGATGCGCGTATTCGCCGAGCACAGGCGGCGGGCTCGGGGCCGCCTGTGGGATGCGGCGAGCCTGCTGACCACCCCGCTGCTGCCAGACGACTTCCTGGGGCTGGTCAACCCGTTGTGGTCGAGACGGCAGCTCGCCGGGCGCGTGGTCGCGGTGCGGCACGAGACAGCGGACAGCGCCACGATCGCGATCCGTCCCGGAGCGGGCTGGCGCGATCATCGCGCCGGCCAGCACGTCACGGTCGGCGTCGAGGTCGATGGCGTGCGCCACCAGCGCAGCTACTCGCTGACGTCGCCGCCGCGCGCCGCCGACGGCTGCATCGCGATCACGGTCAAGGCGGTGCGCGACGGCGTCGTCTCCTCCCACCTCGTCCGTCGGACGTCCCCCGGCGCGGTCGTCTACCTCGGCGAGGCGACGGGCGACTTCGTGCTGCCCGACGACGACTCCGAGCGGCTGCTCTTCATCACGGCGGGCAGCGGCGTCACGCCCGTCATGGGGATGCTGCGCACGCTCGCGCGGTCGAACGCGCCGCGCGACGTGACCGTCGTCCACATCGACCGTGAGCCGGACAGCGTCATCTTCGCCAGCGAGCTGCGCCGGCTCGCCGGGCAGCGCAGGCTCGCGCTCCACGAGCATCACACGTCACGCCTCGGACGCCCGTCCGCCGCGACGATCGTAGGACTCGTGCGGGACTGGAGGCAGCGCGAGACCTGGGCCTGCGGCCCTGGCGAGCTGCTTGACGGGCTGGAAGCGCACTTCGCCGCGAGCGGTGCGCGCTCCCGCCTGCGCACCGAACGGTTCCAGTCGAGCGTGGCGGCCGGCGCGGGTGCCGCCGCCGCACCGGGCGGATCCGTCACGTTCACGCGCAGCGGCGTCACCGTGAACGCCGACGGGGCCACGACGCTGCTCGCCGCCGGCGAAGCCGCCGGCGCGCTGCTGCCGAGCGGCTGCCGCGCCGGGGTCTGCCGGACGTGCGTCGGACCGTTGCGGGCGGGCTTCGTCCGCGACCTCCGCACCGGCGCCGTCGGCGCACCCGGCGACATGGTCCAGACATGCGTGTCCGTCGCGGCCGGGCCGGTCGAGATCGAGCTGTGACCCCGCCTGCCCAGGAGACCCCCGTGCTGGATCCAGACGCCGCGAACCCGCTCGACCGGCTCACCCCGGACGACCTGGACGCGATCGCGCGCGAGCTCGACGCGATCCGAGACGCGGTCAGAGCCGACCTCGGCGAACGCGACGCCGCCTACATCCGCCGCGTGGTCAGCGTCCAGCGCACGCTCGAGGCGAGCGCACGCATCCTCCTGATCGCGGGGCGCTCCCGCCCGGCGGTGGCATCCGGCACCGCGCTCCTGACGGTGGCCAAGATCCTCGAGAACATGGAGATCGGCCACAACGTCATGCACGGGCAGTGGGACTGGATGCGCGACCCGCGGATCCACTCGGCCACGTGGGAGTGGGACGCGGTGTCGACAGCGCAGTCGTGGAAGCACGCCCACAACTACCAGCACCACACGTTCACGAACGTGGTCGGCAAGGACCGCGACCTCGGCTACTCGGCGATCCGCGTGCATCCCGACCAGCCGTGGCATCCGGCGTACCTGCTCCAGCCGCTCTACGCCGTCGCGCTCGCGTTTGTCTTCGAATGGGCGATCGCGATCTACGACATGGAGCTCGACGCGGTGCGCAACGGCACGAAGCCCGCCTCCCAGGCGCGGCGGGAGGTGCGCGCGTTCATGCGCAAGGCGGGGCGCCAGTTCGCCAAGGACTACGTGCTGTTCCCCGCCCTGTCCGGCCGCTCGGCCCGCCGCACCGCCCTGGCCAACCTGACCGCGAATGTCCTGCGCAGCGTCTGGACCCACACGATCGTCTTCATGGGTCACCTGCCCGAGGGCGCTGAGACGTTCAGCGAGGAGCAGCTCGAGGACGAGTCCCGCGGCGGCTGGTATGTCCGCCAGCTGCTCGGCTCCTGCAACCTCGACGGGAGCCGGCTGTTCCACCTCATGAGCGGCCATCTCTCGTTCCAGATCGAGCACCACCTCTTCCCCGACCTCCCAAGCAACCGGTATCCCGAGATCGCGCCCCGCGTCCGCGCGGTCTGCGAGCGCCACGGGCTGCCCTACGCGAGCGGCCGCCTCGGCCGCCAGTACCGCTCGGTGGCCAAGAAGGTCCTGCGCTTCGCACTGCCCTGAGGGTCCCGCTCGACGACCCCGCGTGACTCAGGCGGACGCCGGAGCCGGGTAGTCCTCCGCGCCGATCACCACGGTGCTGCCGTCGCTCCGGCTTCGGCGTAGGTGACGACAGCAGCTACTTGATCGAGCTGATGCGCTCCTGCTCGCATGCCCGAAGCGCACCGGGCAAGCGTTCTCGCGCAGCCGTGCGCCCGCGCCGCTCGCCGCCCGCGCCGCTACCGCTTGCGCGCCGCGCCTCTTCTCGCGGGCGCTCTTCTGGCGAGCGCGACGGCGCGTCTCGCGGTCGCGGGGCGCGTGTCCGCGTCGCCGCTGTACGTGACCGTCACCGTCGCGCGGGCGCGCGAGCGGGCGAGTGCGCGCGGCAGTCTCACGGTCGCGACGAAGCGGCCGCGCACGATCCGCGCCGTCCCCCGCTTCATGACCGTCTTGCGGCCGACCTTCGCGCGGTAGGCGATCGTCACGTGTCCGCCCGAGTGGCGCGAGATCGTCCCCGCGACCGTCACCTTCGCGCCGCTGCGCAGCGCCTTCGTCAGCTTCAGGCCGGTGGCGGCGCGCGGCGCTTCTCTCGCGGGCGGCTGCGGAAGCCCGGGCGGCTGCGGCGACCCGGGTGGCGTCGCGGCGGCGGTCACCGTCAGCGTCCGTCTGACGACGGCCGCGTCGCCGCTTCTGTCGGTCACCGTCAGCTCGATCGGGTACGCGCCCGGCCGCGCGTACGCGTGCCGCACCGTCTCGCCGCGCGCCCCGCTGCCGTCGCCGAACTCCCACGCGAATCCGGTGACGCCGCTCGGGTCGCTCGCGCGCGCGGAGAAGACGACGTCCTCGCCGACGGTCGCGGTCGCCGGGATCGTCGCGTCGACCGTCGGCGGGTGCGCGTCGTAGTTCGCCGTCGTGAACGAGAGGTTGTCGGGGGCGGCGCCGACATACCAGCCGACCGTCGCGCTGCCGTGTCCGTCGGCGGCGATCGAGGCCGAGCCGGCCAGGAATGCCAAGCCGGCCTCGACTCTACCGAGCGTCTGCGGCGCCGACGCGGTGCCGTCGGCGGCGAGCTTGCGCGCGAGCAGCTTGAACGTCGGCGTCAGGCCGTCGAACGACTCGATGCCCACCGTCGTGAGGAACGCGCCGCCGTCCGGGGCGGACGCGATCGCCGGCAGCAGCTCGACCTCCGTCATCGACGTCGTGGTCATGAGCGTGCGGATCGACTCGGTCCCGTCTGCGCTCACGCGGCGCGCGCTCAGCTCCCCGGCGCCGAGCGTCGTGTTCTGGTACCAGACGGTCGTGACGGTGCCGTCGTCGGCGATCGTCGACGCAGCCCCGCCGGGGCCGATCCCCGCCATCTCCAGCTGGCGGAGCGCCACGCCGACGACGCCGCCGCTGTCGCGCAGCCGCGTCGTGCGGCCGTAGGTCGTGTCATCTTCGACCGTCTCCGCCCAGTCGACGATCGCGCCGGACGCACTGGCGCTGACCGTCACGGCCACCGTTTTTCGATTCGGCGCCGAAACGGTCGCGGGACCGCTGGCGAGCGTTCCGCCCGCGCCGAGTCGCGCGACGCGCACGACCGCGTCCGTCGCCGGCGGGACCTCGGCTCGCCACGCGACGTACGCCTGGCCGCCGGGGGCGACCGCGAGCGCCGGCCGCGCGTCGGCGGGTTCGCCGAGGTCGACCGGCGCGCCGGCATTGCCGTCGGCGGCGATCCGCCGCACCCGGAGCGTGGGCCCGCTCGGTGCGTCGGCGTCGCCGATCCACGCGACCGTCGCGTTGCCGGTCTCGTCGACGCCGGTCCGCACGGTCCCGGGCGCGACGTCCGCGGCGAGGGTGCGGATGGGCCCGGGCGCGCCGTCGGCGCCGAGCGCGACGAGCTGCGCGTCGCCGTCGGGCGTGACCCACGCGACGACCGCGGCGCCCGAGCGCGCGACCGCGACGCTCGCGCTCGATGGCACCGAGCCGACCGGGCCGCCCGCCATGCCGACCGTCCGGGCCGTGCCCGCGGCGCCGCCTGACGAGATCCGCTGCACGCGCACCTGGGAGGGGTCGTCGAACGCGCCCGTCCGCTGAAGCCACGCGACGGTCGTCGCGCCGGAGGCGTCAGCGCCGATCCCGACGAGGCCGGCGAGTCCGCCGTCGCCGTAGGTCGGGCCTGGCAGCCAGGCGGCCTGGGCACTGGCGGCGCCCGCCGCTGCGGCGACAGCGGTCAGTGCCGCGACGGCGGCGGATCGGAGACGGCGCATCGAATTCCCTTTCGTTCGGACGGCGCGACCTCGCGCCCGCATGCACCGTCGTCCATCTTCCCCGGCCCCGCAATGGGCCTAGGCCCCCTGTTGTCTGCGCGCGACCGTCCAGACGCCGCGCTCCGGCGTCCACGCGGTGATCACGATCGCGTCTCTCACGTCGTTGAGGCCGAGGTGCGAGACCTCGTGCAGGTCGAGCGGGAAGGCGTGCGCCGGGCCGCTCTCGTGGTCCTTCGCGGCCCTCCACAACGACAAACCCCCCGCCGTAGCAGGGGTTTTGTGTCTTCAGGACGCCGAGATTTGAACACGACGAACAGACGTTCGTGCGGCTGATTTCGCTGCTCTGACGGGCTTTGACGTGCTTTGAGGTGCGCTGAGATCAGCGCAGAATGGCACCCCCAACGGCACCTACGCGTAGAAGAGGAACGGCTGGTTGGCGAGCCACATGTGATCCCACTGCGCGCGCGGCACGGCGCGGTCGTGGCCGCGCTCGACCGCCGGTGAGTAGTGAGCCGTGTCCTGGCTCTGCAGCAGCGTGCCGTCGACTCTCAGCGTCGTGCCGCTGCCGATTCTCAACGAGCCGGTCAGGAACGTTTTCCCGGCCGGGATCACGACCGTGCCGCCGCGGCGGGAAACGCGATCAGCGCGGCGAGGAGCGCCGCGAACAGCCATCTCAAACGCATCTCAGTACCCACTGACGGCGACGGAGTCGATCGCGACGTAGTCGGCGCTCGAGAGCGGGTTGCGCGCGCCCTGCGCCCGGATGCCCAGCACGTGCCAGCCTCTCGCGACGGTGCCCGTGCTCCACAGGTCGGCACCGGTCGCGAAGGAGCCGCTGTAGAGGTCGACGGTGCCTCTGAAGACGCCGTCCAGCCAGATGTCGGCGTAGCCCATGTTCGGGCCTCTCGTGCCACGCCATCTGGCCTCAGTGCCGTAGAAGGTGACGTTCGCCGTCGCGCCCGCGCTCGACGTCGTCAGGTGCGTGCCGCCGAAGTCGACCGGGTCCAGCCATTGCTGCCACATGCCCGAGTAGGTGAACTTGGGGTCGCCCTCGTCCATCGCCGGCCCGTGCAGCTCGACGTCGTCGATCCGCGCCCACCCGCTCGTCGACCCGGCCGGGTCGATCCCGATCTCATAGTTCGAGCAGGCCGTCGTCGTCGTGAACGGCAGGTCGTACGTCGTCCAGCTCGTCGCCGAGACGTTCAGCACGGCGACCGTGGTGTTGGTGCACTGGTTGTGGACGAAGAGGCGCACGTTCGCGCCGCTGGTCTGGACTCTCGCCCGATAGCGATAGCTCGTGCTGGCCGCGAGCCCCACGCCCTGGCCGAGCGCCGTGTAGCCCGTTCTGAAGTCCTGGATGTACCCGTAGAATCTGCCCGACTGGCCGACCGAGAGCCCGTCGGTCGCACCGACCTGGCTCGCGGTGCCGACCGTCGACCAGCTGGACGTCCCGGTCGTCTCGAACCCTGGGTTCTGGATGAACGGTTCGCCGGGATGGAACGGAGCGCCGCGAACGCCCGCGATGTTGGCTCTGATGAACTCGTTCACTCTTCCGGCGTAGGTGTTGCCGGAGAAGCGGATGTTGGTCATCTGCGCCTGATCGCTGTCGGTCGCGGTGTACGCGGCGCCGCCCGGGCCGTTCCAGGGGTTGTCGCACCAGCACTTGACGGAGTCCCACGTCGCCGGCGCGTTGAGGACGTTGTTCTCGATCAGTATGTTGCGCATCTCCCCGTCGCGCTTGTCGGCGGTGACCGACGCCCACGGGATGAACGCGAGCGCGCTGCAGCACTCCGTCTCGACGATGTTGTTGCGCACGATCACGTCGGAGAGCGGCTCCGACACGTCGCTTCTCCACCAGCCGGTCGAGCGCGGATCTCTGTGTATGGTGCCGAGCGCGATCCCGTCATCGGTGACCCCTGGTCTGCCGTCCGGGTTGCGCATCACGTTGTCCTCGACGACGACGTGCTGCGAGCTGATCAGCTCGAGGCCGCTGACCGGGTCCTTGTAGGGCTCGTTGAGCGTCATGTCGTGCATCGAGCCGTTGTCGCTGAAGTAGATGCCGATGTAGGGGACGCCGCCGCCGATCACGTGCAGGTCCGCCAGCTCGAAGCCCGTAACCTGGTAAAGGCCGATCGCGTCGTTGAGGATCGTGTCGGCGACGTTCGGCAGGTGGGTCATCTCGATCGTGCCTCTGCCGGTCACCTTCACGTTTCTCGCCGATGCCGCGTAGACGAGCGGAAAGTTCCGGTAGAAGGTGAAGTTCCACGGGATCGTGAGGTCGATGATCATCCCTCTGAGAGGGGTGTAGTCGTAGTGTGCGACCGTCTGGCTCTGCTTCAGCGTCGCCCCTCTGGCGATGATCAGCTCTACGTTCGACTTCAGCCGCAGGTTGCCGGACAGGAACGTTCTCGACGCCGGCAGCGTCACCGTCCCGCCGCCGGCCGCGTTGACCGCGTCGATCGCGCTCTGGATCGCGAGCCGATCGTTCGTCACCCCGTCACCGGCGGCACTGTACGGCGCCGCCGTCACATCGACGTCCAACGCGCTCGCGGCCGCAGGCAGCAGGCAACCCAGCAGTACGGCCAATACGGCTCCGACCAGCAACCGTCGCATTGCGCACCCTCTCTCTAGGATAGATACTAAATGCTATAGCTACCATCTCAACCGGCCGGGCGCAAACAGTTCAGAGCAAGCGCAATGGCCACCAATTGAATGACTCCGAATGCATGTTTGAGTCCTGCTTGAGTCCCGAGTGACTCGCATCTCGCCGTTGCCGCGGCGGCTTCGCGGCGCCCTACCCCGGCCGACCGCACCAGCCGACCCATCGGAAGCCCGATGTTTGGCGAGTTGCCGAGCTGGACATATGGCGCTATATCATCTAGCCTATTCCGTATCGGGACGGTGCTACGAACGGAGAACAGAGATGAAGGAGCTGCGGTCGCGATGTACCTCTCCAAAGACGACGCACGCCACCCCGACGTGCACCCGACCGCCCGCCGCACCCTGCACAGCGCCGGACCACTTCCCCGCATCCAGCTCCCGAACATGCGCACGATGCGCGTCGTACGCGGACTGACCTCTGCATAGGAGGCGCGGGCCCGGGCTCCCTACGGACCCGATGCGACCGATCGGAGCCGACGGCGATGGAACGCCTGCTATCCAGCCGAGGAGCCGGCGTGATGACCTCGCGCTCCTCTCGGCCAACGAGGCTGCGGACTACCGTCGCAACGAGGTCGGTTTCATCACGCAGGAGTTCCACTTGATGAAGGGCGTCCCCGCGATCGAGAACGCGGAGTGCGGCGCTCCTCGGCGCGGACGGTGAGCGATATGCAGCTCAAGGCGCCGCAGGCGCGCATGGAGCGGCAGCACCGCTTCGTTCACGCGCTCGCGCACGACCCGTTCGACGTGCTCGCCAGCGAGCCCTTCGGTCGCCTCCACGCTCGCTATCCGCGCGATCGTCGCCTCCCGGACGAACGCCGCCTTCGCGATCCCGAGCCGCTCGGACACGGTGCTCAGGCGCGCGAGCGTGTCGTCGTCCGCGCGGAAGGTCGTCGCTCTCATCGCCTGATCGCCTCCTCCCGCTGTCGCGCCTCGTAGAGCAGGAACAGCTCCGAGAGCGGGACGTCGAGTCCATAGGCGAGCTTGCTCAGCACCCGGAAGGTCGGGTTGATCTCGCCGCGCTCGATCGCGCCGACGTAGTTGCGATGCAGCCCGCCCCGAGACCCCAGCACCTCCTGGGAGAGGTCCCGGCGGGCGCGGACCTCCCGCGCCGCTCTGCCGAGCGCTACGAACTCTGGTCCGAGCACGGCGCGCGATCTTTTCTGCGGCACCGTTCAGCCCTCCCGCTCGGGGTCGGGCTCGTCGGCGCCGACGAGCTGCGTCACGATCGAGCCGCACGCCGCGACCAGCGCCAGCACGTATCGCACCGACTGCCGCGCGTGGTCGCCTCCGTCGCGCACGTGCGCGTCGAGCGCCTCGACGGTGTGCGCCTCCAGCAGCCGCAGCACCCGCACGAGCCCAGGCGTGGGCATCGTGATGGCGAACCGCTCGCCGGGGTCCTCCGGACTCCAGCCCAGGTCATCCAGCAACCGCAGAACGTCGCCGTGACGGCGGCGAAGCGCTCGCGCCCTCGCATAATCGCCATGGTCAGCGGCGGTGTGGATCTCGCCGATGCCGCGCAGCACGATCATCAGCTCGGTACGGATCGCATCCCGCGCCTCACGCGAGACCACCACCGCCGGTTCGTCGTTCTCCTCGGACCGGCGCGCACAGCATCGACCGGCCTCCGCGCCAGGCGCGGCCGATCGGGAACAATGGTCCTGCATCGAAAGTGTCCTTTCGGTGCCGGGCCCGGGGTGTTAGCGCACCGCCGGGCCGCTTTTCAGTTGGTGCATCTTGCAGCGCTCGCGAATGTAGGTGGCTCGCTGATCCGGTGCAAGGCCTCACGCCAGCACTCGCACCTCACCGGCGCGCGTGCGCTCTACATCCAGTTGCGCGTCGGGTCCAGCCGCGCGGGCAGCAACTGGAGGAACACGCGCTCGACCAGCGGGCCGGCGTAGACGTGGTGACGGAACGCGTAGAGCCAGTGCCCTGCCAGCCCGAGCGTCAGCATCACCAGCAGCCCGACCACCGTCCGGCGCGGAGACCGTCACGACGAGGCCCGCGACTATCAACAGCATCCCCACGGCGCGCAGCACGATCGACCCGACGATCCACGCCACGATCGCCGCCAGCACCACCAGCGCGAGAAGACTGACCAAGCCCATACCGGCAACCCCTTCCCCGAGACGCTCCGATCCCACAGGGGAGCGTTCCCGCGCCAGCGCCACCGCTCCCTCCCCCGCGTCAGGACGCGCACCAAACCAGCCGTCCACCGGTGCGCCCACGGCCTCCCCGAGCGGCCGGAGCTGCGTGCGCTCTGCATAAAAAGGCACCTGCAATGGCACCTGCAGGCCCCTCCACAACGACAAAACCCCCGCCGTAGCAGGGGTTTTGCATAATCGGGGCGCCGAGATTTGAACTCGGGACCTCTCCGACCCGAACGGAGCGCGCTACCAGGCTGCGCCACGCCCCGATGACTGCCCGTCCAGTATTCCACAGCGGCGGCGCGATGGTACGTTGCCCCCGACCATGGCCGCCCGGACTGATGAGATCGTCGCCTTCCTCGACGAGCTGCTCGAGATCGAGCGCTTCTCGGACTACGGGCCGAACGGGCTCCAGGTTCCCGGCGGCGAGACGGTCACCACAGTCGTCACGGGGGTCTCGGCGCAGCTGGAGCTGTTCGAGCGGGCGGTCGACCACGGCGCGGAGCTGGTGCTCGCGCACCACGGGATCCTGTGGGACTTCGATCCGCGCCGGATCGGGCCGGCGCACGCGCGCCGGCTCAGAACGCTGCTCGCCGCCGACATCGCGCTGGCGGCGTACCACCTGCCGCTCGACGCGCACCTCGAGGTCGGCAACAACGCGCTGCTGGCCGCGGGCCTCGGCGCGACGCGGACCGAGCCCGCCTTCGCCCACAGCGGCACGACGATCGGCGTCGTCGCGCACTTCGACCAAGACGGCGGCGTGCCGATCGAGGAGCTGGTCGCGCGCGTCGCGACGCTGACCGACCGCGACCCGCTCGTCAACGCCGCGGGACCGCCGGCGGTCCGCACGCTCGGGATCGTCTCCGGCGGCGCCGCGGGCGACATCTCGACCGCGATCGAGCTCGGGCTCGACGCGTTCATGACCGGCGAGCCGAAGGAGCACGTGATGGCGCAGGCGCGCGAGAACGGCATCCACTTCCTCGCCGCCGGCCACTACGCGACCGAGACGTTCGGCATCCGCCGACTCGGCGAGCTGGTCGCCGAGCGGTTCGGCGTCGCTCACCGCTTCGTCGACATTCCAAACCCTGTCTGAGCGCCAAGCTCCGCTGGTCGGACAGTCGGGTTTGAGCCTGTCCGTCCGGCGAGGTATAACGGGACCACGGCGAAACAAACAGGAGGTCCACGTCCAATGGCCAATCACCTGACGCCCACCGAGCTCGCGCGCGAGGCCGGTCTCGACCGGCGCGACGTGATCATGAAGTGCCTCGAGATGGGCGTCCCCATCTACCACGGACGGATCGACAGAACGCTCTTCGCCGCGAGCCTCGACGAGCAGTACGGCGTCACCGCCTCGCCCACCCCCCTGGCGACCGGATAGGTCGCCGCCGGGCCCCGGCCCGGCACCGCATCTGGCCACTCGGCCAGAACCCGCGCGCGCCATGCGCGGCCCGGCATAGAATCGCCCTTCTCCCGTTCCACCACCGAGGAGGAGGATGTGATGGAGGCCAGCGTCACGCAGAGCGCCGCTGACGCGTCGACCGGGTCGCAGACGATCGCCGATCTGCTGCCGCTCGCCGTCGAGCGCTACCGCGACCGCACGGCCGTCCGCGTCAAGCGCGACGGTTCCTGGCAGGACATCACGTTCGGAGAGGTCGGCGCGATCGCCGACGAGATCTCGCTCGGCTTCGTCGACGTCCGCATCGAGCCCGGCGACCGTGTCGCGATCCTCTGCCGCACCCGCCCCGAATGGTCCTACGTCGACTTCGCCGCGACGCAGATCGGTGCCGTCGTCGTGCCGATCTATCCGACCAACTCGCCGCAGGAGTGCGAGTTCGTGCTCGCCGACTCCGACGCCGTCGCCGTCGTCTGCGAGAACATGGAGCAGGTCGCGAAGGTCGCCGCGGTGCGCGAGCGCCTTCCCCACCTCAAGCGCGTGATCGTGATCGAGCCCGGGGACGCGACGCCCGAGCAGCTCGGCGACGCGATCACGCTCGACGTCCTGCGTGCCCGCGGCCACAATCACGACCGCGCCGAGATCGCGCGTCGCTACTCGGCCATCGCGCCCGGCGACCCCTACACCTTCATCTACACCTCCGGCACGACCGGCCCGCCGAAGGGCTGTGTGCTCACCCACGGCAACTACCGCGCGATGCTCGACATGGTCGAGCAGACCGGCGGTGTCGTCGAGGACGAGGTCACCTACCTCTACCTCCCGCTCGCGCACTCCTATGCGCTGCTGATCCAGCTGCTCTCGTTCGACGTCGGCGCCTCGATCGCGTACTGGTCCAACGATCCGCTGCAGATCATCCTCGAGCTGACCGAGGTCCGACCCACGAGCCTGCCGTCGGTGCCGCGCATCTTCGAGAAGATCTACACGCTCGTGACGAGCAACTCGCCGCGCGAGCAGATCGAGCAGGCGGCCCGCGTCGGCGTCGAGGTCCGGCACCTCCAGCTCGCCGGCAAGCCCGTCCCCGCCGAGCTGCAGGCCGCCTTCGACCGAGCCGAGGAGGAGCTGTTCAGCAAGGTCCGCGGCGCGTTCGGCGGCCAGGTCCGGCAGGCGATATCCGGCGCGGCGCCGATCGCGAAGGAGATCCTCGAGTTCTTCTACGCCTGCGGCGTGCCCGTCTTCGAGGGCTACGGCATGACCGAGACCTCGACGGCCTCGACCTTCCAGTCGCCCGAGGAGCACAAGTTCGGCACGGTCGGCAAGCCGTTCCCCGGAATCGAGCTGAGAATCGCCGAGGACGGCGAGCTGCTGATCAAGGGCGCCAACATCTTCGCCGGCTACCACAAGCGCGAGGACGCGAGCTTCGGAGCCGTCGTCGACGGCTGGCTGCACACCGGCGATCTGGCGTCGATCGACGCCGACGGCTACGTGACGATCACGGGCCGCAAGAAGGACATCATCATCACCGCCGGCGGCAAGAACCTCACGCCCGCGAACATCGAGAACGATCTCAAGCAGTCGCGCTGGATCTCCCAGGCCGTGATGCACGGCGACCGTCGCCCCTACCCCGTCGTGCTCGTCACGCTCGACGCGGAGGAGATCGTCCCGTGGGCCGAGCAGCAGGGTCTGCCGACCGAGATTCCGGCGCTCGCGCGCGAGCCTAAGGTGCTCGAGCTGATCCAGGCCGATCTCGACACCGCGAACGACAAGTACGCCCAGGTCGAGAAGGTCAAGAAGTTCTTCATCCTCGACCACGACCTCTCCCAGGAGACCGGCGAGCTGACGCCGACGCTGAAGGTCAAGCGCAACATCGTCAATGAGAAGTACGCCGCCGATTTCGCCGCCCTCTACACCGACTAGTGCCGGCGTCCCCGACCGCGTACCCTGGTCATTGAGAGATGCGAACCGATCCGAGCGAAACCGGCGGCCTGTTCATCACACGCCGCCCCGGGACGAGACCCACGAGATACAGAACGCCGCCGAGGACGGCGGGCGAGGGTCGGCGCAAGGCGGACAGCGCGATCGCCGCGGGCATCCTGGCGCTGATGATCTTCGTGAACCTCTGCTTCTGGGGTCCGCTGCCCGTCGCCTGCCTGTGGGTCGGCGGCCACCTGCAGCACGCGACCGACAACGTCGGCATCGGGCTGATCGCCTCGTTCGGAACGCTGATCGGCGGGCTGCTGCTCGGCCTGATGGCGCTCAAGCGGCTCGACTACGCCTGGATCCTGGTCCGCCGCGCCGGCGGGCACGACCAGCGGCAGGGGATCATCGGCCGCATCTTCATGGTCTGCTGCGCGATCGGCGCCCCGATCTTCATGATCTGGCTGCTCGGCTTCAGCGGCGCGCAGCTGTCCGGCGCCGGCAACATGGGCTTCTAGGCCCTCGCCGATGGGCATCCGCAGCTACTACAAGCAGTTCGCGGGAATGACCGACGAGGAGATCACCGACGAGCTGCGCGAGCAGGCGGCGGAGGCGCGCCGCCAGGCGCTGTCGCGGATCGAGGCGCTCGACCTGTCCCAGACGACGTGGCACGAGCTGCCCCACCCCGACGTCGTCGCCGCGGTCACCTTCGCCGTCCGCGGCATGCTGAACCTCGCTCCCGACCCGACCGCGGAGGAGCTGCGCCGCGCGATCGGCCGCCGCGTCGGCATCGAGCCGAGCCGCGTCGCGATCGGCAACGGTGCCGGCCAGCTGCTGTCGTCCGCCACGCGTTCGCTCGTCAAGCCCGGCGAGGAGCTGCTGATCCCGTGGCCGTCCTACGGCCTCTACCCGCTGATGGCGCAGCGCGCCGGCGCCCAGGCCGTCCCGGTGCCGGGCGGCCACGACGTCGAGCGGCTGCTCGCGGCAGTGACCCCGCGCACGCGCGCGATCGCGCTCTGCAACCCCAACGACCCGACCGGCGCGTACATCCCGCCGGCCGCGCTGCGCGAACTGCTCGACGCGCTGCCCGAGCACGTCTCGCTGCTGCTCGACGAGGCGCTCGTCGACTTCGTCAGCGACGAGCGCGCACCGGCCGCCTCGCTCGCGCTGCTCGACGACCACCCGCGCCTGCTGATCTTCCGCACCTTCTCGAAGGTCTACGGGCTCGCCGGGCTGCGCTGCGGCTATGTCCTCGGCGGCCCCGGCTCCGAGCGGCTGCTCGCACAGCTCGCGCCGGAGCTCGGCGTCGGCCAGCCCGCGCAGGCCGGGGCGATCGAGGCGATCCACGTCTGCGACCCTCAGGTCGCCGCCCGGCGCGCAACCGTCATCGCCGAGCGCGCCCGCGTCCTGGAGCGCCTGCACGACCTTCCGCTCGACGCCGCGCCGAGCGAGGCGAACGTCCTCTGGCTGCGCGCTCCCGGCCTCTCCGCCTCCGAGCTGACCGCACGGCTGCGCCGCGGCGGCGTGATCGTGATGGCCGGGACCGAGGTCGGCGACGAAGAGCACGTGCGCGTGGCGGTGCAGGCGCCGATCCACGTCGACCGCCTGCTCGAAGCCGCCCGCACCGCGTTCTGACGCGGCGCCGCGCCCGCGTCGCGTCCTACTCCGACGCCGACTGGCGCAGCAGCGTCGCTCTCGTCTGCTCCAGGATCGACCGCCAGCGCGCGGTCTCGCCCGACTCGGCGACCTGGAAGTGTCTGACGACCTTGCGCACCCGCGTGGCGGAGATCTCGATCCCGTGTCTGGCGGCGATCCGGCGCAGCCTGTCGTAGTCCTCGGAGAGCTTCACCGTCACCGATCTGAAGCCGTGCTTGGCGATCGCGACGCGCGAGCCGTAGTCCATCACGCTCGTGCGGAACATCAGCTCGTCGCTCGGGTCGGGCTCGATCAGGATGATGTCGACGCCCGGGTAGCGCTGCTCCCACTGGCGCTTGAGCTCGTGCAGACGCCCATGCGCCATCAGCTTGAACGTCTGGTAGCCGACGTGCGGGAAGCCCATGCCGGAGATCCGCTGGCGACGCGCGTCCGGATCCCGCACGTCGTTGACGTACGGTACGAGCGGGTTGACGACGACGAGCAGTCTCGCGCCCGCCTCGACGGCGAGGTCGAGGTTCGTCGTCGAGACGATCCCGCCGTCGACCAGCTCGCGATCGCCGATCCGCACAGGCTGGTAGACCATCGGCAGCGCGGTCGAGGCGCGCACGGCGGTCGAGATCGGCACGTCGTCGAAGCCGGGCTGCCCGAAGACGACCCGCTCGGCGGTGTCGAGGTCGGTCGCCGTCAGCAGCAGCTCGTTCGCCAGCTCGCGGAAGTCGTCGCTGCGGTCCGGACCGTCGAGCACGGTGCGGACATACGACTCGATCCCGGCGCCGGAGTAGAGGCCCGACGGCATCCCCTCCGCGAGCCCGAGCACGACGTCGAGCGCGGAGACCTGGCCGATCTGGCCGAGCAGCCTGCGCGTCAGCTTCGCGGCCCGGAACGGGAACGTGACGGCGCTGCTCAGCAGCTCGCGCACGTTCAGTGACAGCAGCGTCCCGAGGTCGACGTCTGGGAACGGCGTCGGGACCTGGCGGTTGAGCACGCGCATCATCTCCTCGGGGGAGATGCCGTTCGCCGTCATCGCGGCGACGAACGAGCCCGCGCTGGTGCCGACGTAGACGTCGAAGTCGTTGACCGAGCGGTTGACCGACAGCAGGTCGAGCGCTTGCAGCGCGCCGATCTCGTAGACCGCGCCGGTGAATCCTCCGCCCCCGAGCACGAGCGCGGTCTTCGACGGGCGGCTGCGGCGGCGCGCCGCCGGCCGGCGCGCCTGAGACGACGGCGCTCTGCCGCTACGCTCTGCGGCGGACGTCTGGAGTCTGACGACCTTTCCCATGGCAATCCCTAGTGTACGGCGCCGTATCGACGACGAAACCAGAACACCCACGCGCACAGCGCGACTTTTCGCCCGCACGGCTGTTCTGACCGACGTGCGCCGCATCGCTCTCCTCGCCAGCCTCGCCGCCCTCGCGGCGCCCGCCGCGGCGCCTCTCGCCGCCACCGCGGCCCCGCTCGACGGCGCCGTCTCGCGTGAGCTTTCGCGCGGCGGCGGCGTCAACGGCGCCTACGTGCTCAACATGACGACGGGCAGCGTGCTCGCCTCCGTGCGCGCCGATACGGCGCGGATACCGGCGTCGGTCGAGAAGCTCTACACGACCTCGACAGCACTCCTGCGCTATGGCGCCGACGGCACGCTCGACACGCGCGTGCTCGGCAGCGGCGCGCTCGAGGACGACGGCACCTGGCGCGGCGACCTCTACCTGCGCGGCAGCGGCGACCCGACCTTCGGCTCGGCCAGATACACGCAGTACGCGTTCGGCGGCGGTGCGACCGTCACCGACCTCGCCGCCGCCGTCGCCGAAGCCGGGATCACGCGCGTCAGCGGACGCGTCTACGGCGACGAGTCGTTCTTCGACAGCAAGCGCGGCGGTCCGGCAAGCAGCTACGGCTTCGACGTCTGGATCGGCAGCCCGCTGACTGGGCTGCTCTACAACCGCGGCCTCGCGAAGGAGGACGGCAGCGCGCTGCAGAAGCAGCCCGCGCTGTTCGCCGCCCAACAGCTCACGACGGCGCTCCGACAGTCCGGCGTGCGCGTCGCGCGGGCGGCCTCGAGCGGCATCGCGCCGACCGGCGCCGAGCAGCTCGCGTCCATCCCCTCCCTGCCGATGTCGACGCTCGCCAGACTCACGCTCGTGCCGTCGGACAACCTGCTCGCCGAGATGCTGCTGAAGGGCGTCGGCGCGTCGTTCGGCACCGCCGGATCGACCGCCGCGGGCGCGACCGTCGCACGCAGCACGCTGTCGCGTTTCGGCATCAGCCCCCGCCTCGCGGACGGCTCGGGACTCTCGCGCGCGAACGCGACGAGCCCGCGCCAGGTCGTCCAGCTGCTCGACGGCATGCGCGACCAGGCCGGCTTCCGCTCCGGCATGCCGGTCGCCGGTCGCAGCGGCACGCTGATGAAGCGGGTGCGCGGGACGATCGCCCAGGACAACTGCCAGGCGAAGACGGGCACGCTCTCGAACGTGTCGGCGCTCGGCGGCTACTGCCGCTCCTCCAACGGCCACCAGATCGCGTTCGCGTTCATGTTCAACAGCGTCAGCACCTACGCGGCGAAGGCCGCCGAGGACCGCCTGATGCAGCTGCTGGCGCGTCAGCGCCCGACCGGCACCGCGGCCACGCGCACCAAGCGCGAGGCCCGCGCCGGTGCGGTCCGGTCGACGCGCTAGCGTCGGCCACGTGCTCAAGGGCTTCAAGGACTTCATATCGCGCGGCAACGTGATCGACCTCGCCGTCGCGGTCGTGATTGGCGCCGCGTTCGGCGCCGTCGTCACCGCGCTGGTGGCCGACTTCATCACGCCGATCATCGCGGCGATCGGCGGCCAGCCGGACTTCTCCAGCCTCAGCTTCACGATCAACGGCAGCAAGTTCGCGTACGGCCACTTCATCAACGCCGTGATCTCGTTCCTGATCATCGCGGCGGCGGTCTACTTCTTCGTCGTGCTGCCGCTGGAGCGGATGCTGAGAAAGCCCGCGGAGGAGGACGGCGCGAACCTGCGGGCGTGCCCCGAGTGCCTCAGCATGGTCCCGTCCGAGGCGCGCCGCTGCATGTACTGCACGTCGGAGATCGGCCCGGCCGCCCCGCCGGCCGCATCCGCGCCCGCACCGGCCGGCTAGGCGACCGGCCCCTAGGCCCGCCAGGCCGCTAGGCCTCCGCCGCGACGACGGCGGGGGCGCGCAGCGGCGGCGTCCGCCGCAGACGCAGCGACAGCACGAGCGCGCCGGCCAGCAGCGCGCCGGCGACGAGCATCACGGCGTTCCAGTGGCCGCCGCTCCACGCGGCGCCGGCGGCGATCCCGCCGAACGACGAACCGCCGTAGTACGCCAGCAGGTAGAGCGCGGACGCCTGCGCGGCGGAGCCGAGCCCACCGCTTCCGCGCCGCCCGACCCAGCTCGACGCGACCGAGTGGCCGGCGAAGAAGCCGGCGGTCAGCGTCGCGACGCCGAGCACGATCAGCGGCAGCGCGTGCGCGCCCGTCAGCGCGAGGCCCGCGCCGGCGAGCACGATCGCGACGGGCAGCACGGGCCGCCGCCCGACGCGGTCGGCGAGCCGGCCGGCCCAGGCGGAGCTGAACGAGCCGATCGGGTAGACGAGGAAGACCGCCGCGACGGCCGCCTGCCCGAGGCCGTAGGGCGCGTCCTCCAGGCGGAACGCGAGACCGTTGTAGACGGCGACGAACGCGCCCATCAGCAGCGCGCCGACGGCGTCGAGCCGCAGCAGGCCGGGCTCGGTCAGGTGCGAGCGCATCCCGCGCAGCAGCGCGCGGGGACGGAACGGCCGCGCGACGAAGTGGACCGAGGCGGGCAACAAGCGCACGAACGCGAACGCGCAGACGAGCCCCAGCACACCGACTCCGGCGACCGCGAGGCGCCAGCCGCCGACGTCGGCGAGTCCGCCGGCGATCAGCCGCCCGAGCATCCCGCCGATCGCGTTGCCGCCGATGTAGAGCCCGATCGACAGCCCGAGCGAGGAGCGGTGGATCTCCTCCGCGAGGTACGCCATCGCAACCGCCGGCAGGCCGGCGAGCGCGATCCCCTCGAGCGCCCGGATCACGAGCAGGACGCCGAAGCTCGGCGCGAACGCGCCGGCGACGCCGAGCAGCGCGGCTGCCAGCAGCGACCACGTCATCACGCGCGTGCGGCCCCACGCGTCGGCGACCCAGCCGGCGAGCAGCAGCGTCAGCCCGAGCGTCGCGGTCGTGACCGCGAGCGAGAGGCTGGCGGCGGCCGGCGAGATCTCGAACCGCTCCGACAGCAGCGGCAGCAGCGCCTGCGGCGAGTAGAGCAGCGCGAACGTCGCGACGCCGGCGGCGAACAGCGCGATCGCGGCGCGGCGGAAGCCGGGCTCGCCGGCGCGGTGGCGAGCGGGACGGCCGAGCGCGGCGGCTGCGGGGGCGAGGGCGGCGTCGGGGCTCGGCACGCAGTCCAAGGTACGACGGAGCAATAGATGTGTCCAATGCATGGTTCATACAGAACCGATACGTTCTACGCATGACCGTCGAGGAGCTGCGGTGGTTCGTCGCCGTCGCCGAGTCCGAGCACGTCACCGCCGCCGCGGCCGAGCTGCACGTCAGCCAGCCCGCCCTCTCGCGCGCACTCGCGCGGGTCCAGGCGCACGTCGGCGTGCCGCTGTTCGACCGCCGTGGCCGGCGCCTGCGGCTCAACCGCTACGGCCGCCTCTACCTCGACCACGCACGCCGCTCACTCGCCGACCTCGACGCCGGCACCCAGGCGCTCGCGGACGCGACCGGGACGGCCGGCGGCGGGACCGTCGTGCTCGCCTTCCTGCACACGCTCGGCAGCTGGCTCGTGCCGGCGCTGCTGCGCGGCTTCGGCGCAGCAGAGCCGCAGATCGCGCTCGAGCTGGCCCAGGGCAGCGCAAGCGAGATGCTCGCCCAGCTGCGCGCGGGCGAGGTCGACCTGATTCTCACGAGCCCGCGCCCGGACGACCCCGAGATCGAGTGGAAGCCGCTCGGGCGCGAGCCGCTGCGGGCCGTCGTCGCGCCCGGCCACGCGCTCGCCGCGCGCAAGCGGATCAGACTCGCCGACCTCGCCGAGGAGCGCTTCGTCGCGATGAAGCCCGAGTACGGCCTGCGCGGTCTCACCGACCAGCTCTGCGCCGCAGCCGGCTTCAACCCGCGGATCGCCTTCGAGGGCGACGACATCGGCACGCTGCGCGGCCTCGTCGCCGCCGGCCTCGGCGTCGCGCTGCTGCCGCCGCCGCACTCCGCCGGCGCCGAGATCGAGCAGCCGGCGACCCCGCACCTGCACCTCGCCGACCGCGGTGCGGCGCGCACGCTCGGCCTCGCGTGGGACCGCACCCGCTACCGCTCGCCGGCGACCGAGACGTTCCGCGCCTTCGTCGCCGCGCACGGCGCCGCGCTCGTGCCGTGAGCGGCTGACGGGCGCCGCGAGGGCGGTGCGGCGTCAGGCCGCCGCCGCGGCGCCGCTGTCGCCCGGCTCGATGCGACCGCAGACCTCGCAGACGATCGAGCGGAACTCCGTCGCGGCGGTCGACAGCATCCGCTCGCTGTGCCAGAAGATCGCGAGCACCTGCGTCAGCGCCACGTCGTCGAGCGGCGCGACGGCGATCGCGCCGTCGTCGTCGGCGACGAAGCTCGGCAGCAGCGCCGCGCCGACGCCGCTCGCCACCAGCCCGCGCATCGTCTCGTCGATGTCGGTGCGGAAGACGACGTTCGCGACGGCGCCGGCGTTGCGCAGGCACGTCTCCAGCGACGGGCCGGAGCGCTCCTCGTGGCGGCCGATCAGCGGCCGGCCGGCAAGGTCCGCCAACCGCACCGCACCGTCGTGGCGCGGCAGCCGCCAGCTCGCCGGCGTCGCCAGCACCCACTTCACGCGGGCCAGGTTGCGGCGGTCGAACGGCCCGTCGACCAGCGGCAGCGCTGCGAGGCCGAGGTCGAGCTCGCCCTGCTCGACGAGCGCGAACAGCGACGCGTCGGAGGCGAACTCGCTCGCCTCGACGCGCGCGCCGGGCCGCCGGCGCCGGTAGCCGGTCAGCGCCGATCTCAGCACGCGGTGCCCGACGCCCTGCAGCACGCCGACCCTGACCGCGCCGCGCTCGCCCTGCGCGAGCTGGACGAGGTCGGCGCGCGCGGCGGCCTGGCGCGCGAGCAGCGCCTCCGCGTGCGTCATGAGGACCTCGCCGGCCTGCGTCAGGCGGACGTCGTTGGCGCCGCGCGCCCGCTCGACGAGCCGCATCCCGGCGACCTCCTCCAACGTCGCGATCTGCCGGCTGACGGCCGACTGGACGTAGCCGAGCCGTTCCCCGGCGACGCGGAAGGAGCCGGTCTTCGCGACCGCGACGAGCGCGGCGAGGTGACGGGGCTCGAACGGTTGCGTCTCTGATTCGGCGGACCTCGGCACGCCCGCAACGTAAGCGATCTCGGCGGACGGACGGATGTCGAACGGTTGCGTCACGAGTTTTGTGGACCTTCCTTCAGTTCTGCGCTGCAACATTGGTGCAAGTACGCGGCCAGGCGGTCGCGCACCCCTCCGTTCATCTGCGTACCCGCGGCATCCCGTCCCAGAACGAGCGCGGCTCGCGACCAAGCGAGAACAGCGCCATCCAGCGGAATCCGGCGGCTCCCGCGGCGCGTGCGCGCTCACGCAGACCGGCCGATGTCGCGTGGTAGACCGTCTCGCCGCGGCAGCGGTAGGAGGCGTTGCCGTCGGCGACGCTGCGCGGCGCGCGGCAGCGCGTACGGCGCTGCTCGGCGTCGATGACCGAGACCATCTGGCCGGGGCCGGTCTGCGGCCACGCGTAGCCGATCGCGCCGAGGATCGGGACGGTCTTCGTCTGCGACACCGCCGCCGCGCGCGCGAGCACGTCGGCGTAGCCGGCGCTCGAGTCGAGCGGCCCGGGCGGCCCCTGCGGCCCGGTCTCGTTGTACGTCGCGACGAGCAGCAGATCGGCCGCAGCCGCCAGCGCCGGCCAGTCGTACGCGAGCGCCGAGCCGCCTCTCGTCGGGCGCGGTGCGTAGACCGCGAGCCTGCGTCTGCGCACGGCCAGCGCCGCGGCGACGTCGCGCACGAGCGCCGTGTAGGCGTCGCGCTGCGTCGCCAGCAGCTCCTCGATGTCGAGCGTCACGCCGGCGTACGCCGGATCGGACGCGACGCGCACGATCGCCGCGACCGTGCGCGCACGCGCGAGCGGGTCGTCGATCGCCGCCGAGCCGCCGGTGCGCGCGTTGACGACCGGCCACACCGGCACGCCCGCACGGCGTGCCGCGCGCAGCACCGGCTCGCGCTGCCACGGCTCGTGCAGCGCGCCGCTGTCGACGTCCAGCTCGTACCAGTTCGGCGCCAGCACGCTGATGCGACGGCCGATCTGCGCCAGGCGTCTCAGCTCCAACCCGTCGGCGCGCGAGAGGAACGCGAAGACGCGCTTGGGCGGCTCGGCCGGCGCCGCGCCGGGGCGCAGCGCCGCCAGTCCGAGCGCGGCGACCGCGGCGGCGCCGACCACCGCCGCGGTCGCGAGCGCGGCCCTCACCAGGCGACTCCCGGCGCCAGCAGCGGGTCGTCCCAGACGCGCTGGTCCTCTCGGCCGAGCCGCCAGAACCCGACGCCGCCGAGCCCCGCCTCCTTCGCGATCCGCACGCGCCGCGCCGTCGTGTCCGCATCCGGGTACCAGACCTCGTGCGCCACCCCGGCGGCGTCGGTGTACGTCGCCTGGTAGTTGTCGGTCACGGGGTCGTGGCGGATCTGCGCGGCGAACTGCGGCAGCAGCGCCATCGCGTCCTGATACTCGTACGCCGTCGCCTTGTTCTGCGCCCCGCCGCCGTTCGGCCAGTCGAGCGCGTACAGGTTCGTGCCGAAGACGAACTTGTGCTTCTGCGGCATCGTCTTGACGTACTCGACGACTCTGCGGACCCAGTCGGCGTCATCCTGCGGCCCGGGCACTGAGGTCGTCCAGTGCAATCCCCACGCCATCAGGAAGAGGTAGTCGGCCGCCTCTGAGAGGGGCGCGTAGTCGAAGATCCCCGAGCGCGGGTGCGTCAGGCTGTCTCTCGTCTTCGACGACAGCGCGATCGCGAGCTTGCGGCCGTCGGCGTGCAGCCGCCCCGCCAGCTCCTGCACGAACGACGTCAGCGCCGCACGGTCCTCGGCGGGACCGGCCTCGAAGTCGAGCGAGATGCCGTCGTAGCCGACCTCGCGCGCGAGCCCGACGAGCCGGTCGAGCCACGCGGCGCGCGTCGCGGGGTCCGTCAGGATCTTGTGGACCGTCGCCGTCCGCTGGCAGTTGATCCGCGGCAGCACCTCGACTCTGCGCGCCTGCGCCCACCTCGTCACGAGCGGGTCGTCGCTGCCGACGAGGGCTCCGGCGCCGGTGCAGTCGTAGTAGGTCGGGTGCACGACGCCGATCTGCCGGTAGTGGGCGCGGAAGTCGGCGAAGCTCTGATCGGTCGAGGCGAGCAGGTACGCCTGCGCGTGTCCGGTCGTCGGGACGGGATCGTGCGTGCGACCGCGGACGACGGCCGGCGCGCTCGTGTAGCCGTGGCTGTCGATCGCCACGACGGCGACCTCGTAGTCCGTGCTCGGAGCGAGGTTCCCGAGCACGGTCGAGGTGGCGGCGACCTGGCCGACGACGGCGCCGTCGCGCAGCACGCGGTAGCCCTTGATCTCGCCGGAGGCGACCGTGCTCGGCTGCCATTGCGCCCCCAGCTCGGACTCGGAGACCGCCAGCGCGGCCAGCCCGGCGGGCGCCGTCGGCGGCTCATGGCCGGTTCTCGCCGTGACCGTCGCGCTCGGTGCGCTCGTGCGCCCGCGGCGGTCGACCGCCACGACCTGGAAGCGGTACGTGCGGTTCGGCGCTGCCGGCACCGCCCAGCTCGTCTGCGTCGTCTGCCCGACGGTCGTCCCGTCGCGCACGAGCCGGTAGCCGGCCGGCTCGCCGTCGCCGCGCGCGCCGGCCTGCCAGCTGAGCCGCAGCCCGCGCTCGTCACCGGCGACCGCGACATAGCGTGGGCTGCCGGGCGCGCGATAGGCGACGCGCACGCGCTTCTCGGCGCGGCAGCGCCGCACCGGCTTGCCCTTGGCGTCGAGCGCCTGCACGGCGAAGCGGTGGCTTCTGCCGAGCGTCACCTTCAGCCGCAGCGCACGCTTCGCCGTCTGCCCGACGACGCCGCGGTCGCGAATCACGCGGTAGCGCACGGCGCGTCTGCCCTTCGCGCGCGTCGTCGCGTTGCGCGGCACGCGCCAGCGCAGCACGCCGGTCGTCTGACCACGCCCGCGGCTGAAGGTGAGCCCTGACGGTCTCACTGCGGCGCAGCGCCGCACCGGCGGCGCATCGCGGCCGCCGCGTCTCGCCGCGACGCCCGCCGGCCCGGCCGCCGCGCCGTCCACCGGCGCCGTCGCGCCCACCGTGGGCGCTCCGGCTGTCAACAGAGCGGCCCCGAGCACGCCCGCTGCGATCGTTCCCCGCGCCGTCATTCGACCGTCACCGTCTTGGCGAGGTTGCGCGGCCGATCCGGGTCGAGCCCGCGCGCGCGGGCGATCCCGTAGGCGAGCAGCTGCAGCGGCACGATCGCCGGGACCGGCGACAGCAGCACGTCGGTCGGCGGGATCAGCACCAGCTCGTCGGCCTCGTCGGCGATCGAGCCGGCGCAGCCCTCGGTCGCGATCGCGAGCACGTGCGCCCCGCGCGCCCGCACCTCCGCGACGTTCGAGCGCAGCTTGTCGAGCACCGGCGACTCGGTCGCGACGCAGATCACCGGTGTCCCCTCGCTCAGCAGCGCAATCGGGCCGTGCTTCATCTCCCCGGCGGCGTAGGCGTCAGATGGCACGTAGGCGATCTCCTTCAGCTTCAGCGCTCCTTCGAGCGCGACGGGCAGGCCGACGTGGCGGCCGAGGAAGAGGAAGAACGGCTCCTCCGCCCACCGCTCGACGGCCCGCGCGACCGGCGCGGCCGCCGCCTCCTGCGCCTGGGCGACGACGTCGGGCAGGCGCTCGACGCCGTCGGCCAGCAGCGCGGCGCGCGCCGGTTCGAGCACCCCCCGCGCCACGCCGGTGCGCAACGCCAGCCCGGCGAGCGCGGCGATCTGCGTCACGAACGTCTTCGTCGCCGCGACGCTCACCTCCGTGCCGGCGTCGGTCAGGATCGTGCCGTCGGCCTCGCGCGTGATCTGCGACCCGGGCACGTTCGTGAGCCCGAGCACGTGCGCGCCGCGCTCGCGCGCCAGCCGCAGCGCGCCGAGCGTGTCGGCCGTCTCGCCCGACTGCGTGATCCCGAGCACGACGTCGCCGGGACCGACGTCGGGATCGCGGTGACGCCACTCCGACGCGACGTCGACCTCCGCCCGCAGGCCGCCCCAGCTCTCCAGCAGGTAGCGCCCGACGAGCGCCGCGTGGTGCGAGGTGCCGCAGCCGACGAACGACACGCTGCGGGCGCCCGCGAGCGTCTCCCACGGCGCCTCGCCGATCGCGTGCGCGGCGCTCTGCGCACGCAGCGTGCGGCGGAGCGCCTGCGGTTGCTCGCCGATCTCGGCGAGCATGAACGACTCGTGGCCGGCGTGGGACGGCCGCACGCGGGCGGCCTCCAGCTCCAGCCAGCGCGGCCGCACGACCGCACCGGCGGCGTCGACCACCTGCGTCGAGCCGGCCTCGGCGACGGCGATCTCGTCGTCCTCGATCGCGTGCGCGCCGTGCAGGTCGTCCGGCAGGCCGACGAGCGCGGAGCCGAAGAAGCGCTCGCCGTCGCGGTGGCCGACGACGAGCGGGCAGGCGCGGCGCGTCCCGACGAGCACGCCCGGCTCGGCCGCGCTCGCGGCGACGAACGCGAAGTGGCCGTCGAGCCGGTCGAGCGTGGCGCGCACCGCGTCCGCGAGCCCGCGGTCGAGCGCGCGGCCGACGAGGTGGGCGACGACCTCCGCGTCGGTCTCCGACGCGAACGCGGCGCCGTCGGCGCGCAGCTCGTCACGCAGCTCGACGTGGTTCTCGACGATCCCGTTCAGCACGATCTGCACGCGGTGCCGGTCGTCGCCGAGCGGATGGGCGTTGCCCTCGCTGACGCGGCCGTGGGTCGCCCAGCGCGTGTGACCGATGCCCGCCGTCGCCGCACTCAGCGCGGCCTGCCGTGGGTCCCCGGCGACCGCGCCGCGCAGCGCGGCGATCCCGCCGACGCTGCGGACGCGCACGAACGCGCCGCGGACGGGCACGGCCACGCCCGCGGAGTCGTAGCCGCGGTACTCCAGCCGCTCCAGCCCGTCGAGCAGCAGCTCGACGCACGGGCGGTGGCCGACGTATCCGACGATGCCGCACATGGCGCTCGCCTCCTCTATCGGGTAGTGGGGTCGGTTGGGGCGGTGCTGGTGGATGCGGGTCGCGGCGCGACCTGCTCGCTGCCGCCGCGCAGCTCGTCGAGCCGGCGCTCGACCGACGGCACGATCAGCGGCGAGATCGCGACCAGCGGCAGCGCGCTGAGCGGCACGAGCAGGAACGCGAGCGTGCGGTGCAGGCGGCGTCTCACGAGCCGACCTCCAGCGCCGGCTGGCCCGCCGTCGCCGGCCGTGTCCCCCACGACGTGCTGCGCGCCGTCAGGATCGCCCAGTACGTCTGCCAGAGCATGAAGCAGAGGTAGAAGAAGCAGAACGCGATCCCGTAGACCCAGCGCGGGTCGTAGCGTCTGCGGCAGGCGACGTAATAGAGCCCGTACGCGACGGCGAGCATGTAGATCCCGGCGAGGTAGACGAGCGGCGCGCCGCGGCCCTCGACCAGCGGCAGCCACACGATCGCCCGCACGGCGACGATCGGCGCGACCAGCGCGATCGCGATCCCGACGTACGCCGACAGCGCCGCGACCGGGTACTTGCGCCAGACGAAGCGCGCGAGGATCAGCGACTCGCGCGTCCACGACCGCTTCCAGCGCAGCTGCTGGCGCAGGAACTGCCGCATCGTGTGGGGCACGACGGTGTGCGAGACGGCGTTCGCCGCGTAGCGGACCTTCCAGTCGCGCAGCACGACGTTCGTCAGCGCGCGGTCGTCGCCGAACGTCGCCGGCGAGCGCAGGAACGTCTGGTGCTCCCACCAGTCGAGGTGCGGCAGGATCGCGTCGCGGCGGTACGCCGCGAAGCAGCCCGAGCAGCACGTCACGCAGGCGAAGATCGACTCCGACGCCTTCACGACCTGGAACGCGACGAAGTAGCGCACCACCTGCATCCGCGTCAGCCACGAGTCGTCGACGTTGGCGACGTCGGCGTGGCCGCAGACGGCGCCGACGCCCGGCTCCGCGAAGCCCTGCACGAGCTTGTGCAAGGCGTCGGGGTCGAGCGAGCTGTCGGAGTCGACGAACGCGAGGATCTCTGCGTCGGTCGCGCGCATCCCGGCCGCCATCGCCGCGCGCTTGCCCTGGTTGCGCCCCAGCTCGATCACCCGCACCCGCGGCGACTCGGCCGCGACCTCGCGCATTCTCGCGAGCGTCTCGTCGGTCGAGCCGTCGTCGATCGCGACCAGCTCCAGCTTGTCGACCGGGTAGTCGAGCGCGAGCAGCGAGCGCAGCGAGCGGGCGACGACCGCCTCCTCGTTGAACGCCGGCATCACGATCGCGACGTGCGGCTCGTGCCCGACGTCTCTCGGCGGTCTGTAGGGGATCGACAGCACGAAGCGGCTGACGATGTAGCTGACGACGACGAGGCCGTAGATCGCGAACAGCGCGTCGCCCGCGACCTCGTCGAACCACAGCCCGTGGTACGCGACCGCCAGCGCCAGCAGCAGCGCGAGGTACGCCGCCGCGACGACGCGCATCGCGTGGTCCGCCCAGTTGGCCATCAGACCAGCGTGCGGTTGCCGAACGGCAGGCGGTACGTCGCGTCGAGCACGTTGTCGCAGTCGGCCAGCCAGGCCCGCTCACCGCCGTGCAGCGCGGTCACGACGACGACGTCGAACATCCCGGCGGTCGGTCTCGGGACCGAGCGCAGGACGGTGCCGTCGGCGAAGCGCACTTGGGCGACGCGCGGGTCGTGGCAGGCGACGTCGACGCCCGCCTCGCGCAGCAGCTCCGCGATCTCCAGCCCCGGCGACTCGCGCGCGTCGGCGACGCCGGGCTTGTAGGCCATCCCGACGACGAGCGCGGTCGCCTCGTCCCAGCTGACGGCGCGCTCGCGCAGCAGCGCGAGCGCTCGCGCGGCAACCTGGCCGGGCCGCTCGGCGATCGCGATCATCGCCGCCTCGGCGATCGGCGCGCGCAGCCCGTCGCCGTGCAGCGGGTCGAGCAGGTAGTGGGGGTCGACGGGGATGCAGTGCCCGCCGACGCCGGGGCCGGGGTAGTGGGCGAGGAAGCCGTACGGCTTGGTCGCGGCCGCGTCGACGATCTCGACCGGGTCGAGCCCGAGGTGGGTGCTGACGCTCGCCATCTCGTTCGCGAACGCGAGGTTGACCGCCCGGAACGTGTTCTCGTAGAGCTTCGTCAGTTCCGCCGCCTCCAGCGAGGAGACCCGGTGGATCAGGCCGGCGGTCGGCTGAAGCAGCTCCGCCGCACGCTCCGCGCAGCGGGGTGTGGCGCCGCCGACGACGCGCGGCACGGTCCGCTGCTCGACGGTCGGGTCACCGGGCAGGATCCGCTCCGGCGCGAACGCGACGAAGACGTCCTCGCCGGCGTGCAGCTCGCGCTCGGCGAGCGGGTCGAGCAGCAGCTCGCGGGTCGAGCCGACGTAGGTCGTGGAGGTCAGCACGATCGTCTGCCCCGGCCGTGCGTTGGCGACGACGTTCGCGCATGCGGCGCGCAGCGCGCGGGGATCGGGCCGCCGCTGCGCGTCGACGGGCGTCGGGACGCAGACGATCACCGCGTCGGCCGCGGCGACCGCGGCCGGGATCGAGCTGAGCCGCAGCCCGCCGCCGTCGAGCGCGCCGCCAAGCCGGTCGGCGTCGCCGGCCGGCAGGTCGACGTCCGCCGCGCGGATCGCGACGAGCCGCTGCTCGCTGACGTCGATGCCGATCACCGGCGTGCCGGCGTCGTGCAGCGCGAGCGCGGTCGGCAGGCCGACATAGCCGAGTCCGACGACAGCGACGGTCGGCGCGGCCGGCGGTGCGAGCGGAGCCGGATCGACCGTGAGGGCACGTGCTTCTGGCATGGCAGAGCCTCCTGGAGCAAGGGCGGTGAGGGATCTGTGAGGAGAGCGGTCGGCCGGCGGTTGGCTGCGACGGCGCGACGCCGCCAATGAGTACTCGACGCTCCGCCGGCCTTTAGCGGGGGAGGGCCGCCTCACCCGTTCGCACGCTGCTCCGGCTTCCGGTCGACCGCCGCCGCCGCTGCCCTCAGCAGCCGCGCGGCGAGATCATTCGGGTGTCGCATGACCAACATGCGAACGGCTCCGACGCCGCCGTTCACGACCGCGTGGCGCCCCCGCGCTCTGGCTCCGGCGCCGCGCACCCGCACGCGCCGCTCAACCGCCGCGCGCGAGCCGCACGCGCCGCTCGCCCCGTCGCGCCGCTCAGCCGCCGACGGCCGGCGGCAGCTCGCCGCGGGCGGGCGCCGGCCACGGCTCGGGCTGCTCGCCGCGCGCGAGCTGGAGCAGCTGCCGGTGGGCGGCGAGCGGCGACGGCGCCAGCGGGTACGCCGCGGGCGAGCGCGACCGCGTCCTGCGCCGGTAGAGCGCGATCGGGCGCGGTACGGCCGCCCTCGCGACGTAGGCGAAGCGCGCGACGTCGTCGTCGGCCGCGCCGTCGCCGGCGAGCACGATCAGGCTCGGAGCGAACGCGTGGACGGCCGAGGCGAGCCCGCGCGTGACGCGGACCGGCACGGTCAGGCATTGTGCGCCTGCGCGCGTACAGAAGAGCTGGAGCGCGTGCAGGTGGACCGCGTCGACGTCCAGCTCATGCGCCGTCGCGTCGCCGACGAGCAGCCGGATCGGCCGCGCGTCCTGCGTCGCGAGCCGCCGCGTCCAGCGCAGCCAGTCCGCGACCCAACCGGCCGCGAACGCCCATTCGGCGCTGTCGTCGCCGTGGCGCGCGCCGACGTCCGCGAGCGCCGGCAGCAGCACCTCGTCGACGGCGCGTTCGAGCGAGCGGACGGCGAGCGCGCCCTCCGCGACGCGGGCCGCGCGGTCGGGGTCGAACGCGCACAGCGGCCCGACGAGCGAGGCCGCGTCCCACGTGTCGCCGCGTCGCACGCGCGAGATCGCCGAGGAGATCGACAGCCCCTGTTCGAGCGCGTCGCGCAGCGCGACGATGTCGGCGTGGCGGTAGAGCCGGTGGCCGCCGGGCGAACGATCCGGGCGCGGGAAGCCGAAGCGCTGCTCCCAGGCGCGCAGGGTGCTCGGGCTGACGTTCAGCCGCTTGGCGGCTTCGCGGACCTTGAGGTGCTCCACGGACGTCGGCTCAGCGAGCTGGCCACGGGCAAGCAAGGCGCGCCCACAGTGGGAAGAGAGAAGTCACGGGCTGCACGAGACCAGGAGTGTATGGCGCATTCAGTTCGTACTAATCCAGAGATTCGTACAACTTTGGCGCAACCGCGCACAAAAGCTGCTCAAACCTGCTGAAAGCTCCCGGACCCTGCCTATCATCTGTGCTTGGCGTGTCGCCGCTGATCCGGGCGGGCGCCGACGGGCGAAGCACCCTCAATGAGCGCCGATCCGACAACCACATCGCGGCAGCCGGCCGGACGGCGGTCCCATCCCCGTCGGGGCGGTGCCGCGCAGATCCCCGCGGCCGTCTGCCTCGCGACGACGGAGCTGCTCGCCGAGCAGCCGCTGGCGAAGCTCACCGTCAGCGGGATCCTCGCGCGGTCGGGCGTCTCGAAGACGAGCTTCTACTACCACTTCGCCTCCAAGGAGGCGGTCGTCGCCTCGCTCGTGGAGCAGATCGCGGAGGAGCTCGACGCGCAGGTCGCGGCGCTGCCGAGCCGCGAGTTCGGCGCACGCGAGGCGATCCGCGGCGCGCTGTCGGCCGGCTTCGGCCTCTGGGACGCCCATCGTCCTGTCCTGCTCGTCGTCCAGGCCGCCGCGCGGGCGCCCTCGCCACTCGGCACGATCTGGCAGACGCTCGTCGAGGAGCGCTACGTGCGCCCGTTCGCCGAACGTGCGCGCTCGGCGCAGGCGGCCGGCCGGCTCGCCGCGGAGTGCGACCCGCTCGCGCTCTCGCGCGCGCTGCACTGGATGACCGAGCATGCGCTCTACGCGCACATCGCCGGGCTCGACCGCACCCCGCCCGACGTGACCGCCGAGGCGCTGGCGCACGTGTGGACGACGAGCCTCGTCGGCGCGCCCGCCGGCGCGCCCGCCGACTGAGCGCGCCCGCCGGCCGAGGGCACCCGCCGGCTGAGCCCACCCGCCGGCCGAGCGCTCAGCTCTCGACCGCGATCAGCCCGAAGATGAACGCGGCCGCGTAGCCGGCCGCCAGCACGACGACGAGCGCCGGGCCGAGCCAGTCGCCGCGGGTGCGCAGCTCCGACGGACGCAGCGCCAACAGGCAGACGAACAGCATCAACGGGTCGAAGTACTTCTGGTACGGCAGCCGCGTCGCGAGCTGCGCGGCGAGGAACGTCCCGAGCACGAGCACGGGCAGCGAGCGGACGCCCTCGCGCCGCACGCCGAGCGCGGCGACCGCGCAGCCGAGCGGGACGAGCAGCCAGAACGCCCACGCTGTCCCCAGCAGCTCCGGCCCGCTGCGCGCGACGCGCCACAACCAGCCCTCGTCGCCGGTGCCGTAGGCGAGCGGCGCGATCAGCAGCAGCACGACGCCGCCGCCGGCCCCCAGCGCGCCCGTGCGCACCCATGAGCCGACTGCCGCGCCGTGCGCGCGCAGGCCGAGCACGGCCTGCCGGCCGTACAGCAGCGCGCCGTAGACGCCGAGCACCGCCAGCGCGAACACCGGCGCTCGCAGCGGCGAGGCGTCGCGCCAGCCGAGCCGTCCGTCGTCGGGCGTGCAGATCCCGCACGAGGCCGGATCGCCGCCGGGCGGGACCGGCCCGTTCCATGCGTACAGCAGCGCCGCGAACGGCAGCACCGCCAGCGCGAGCAGCCCCAGGCCCTCGGCCGCCCGCCGCCGGTCATCCCACAGCTCCAGCAGCAGCACGACGAACGCCAGGCCGCAGAGCCAGACGTAGCTCTGCCGTGTGAGCAGCGCCAGCCCGATCCAGGCGCAGGCGGCCGCGTACGTTCCGAGACCGCCGCCGCGCCGGAACGCGAGCAGCCGCTCGATCGCGAGCAGCCCGAGCAGCAGCGCGGGGTTGTCGGTCCCGAGGATGAACGACTGCCCGAAGACGTACGGCGAGAAGGCGAAGACGGCGGCCAGCGCAACGGCCGGGTAGGCGGCGAGGCCGGAATGGCGCCGCAGCAGCCGGTAGACGACGAGCGCGGCGGCGTAGGAGCAGACGACGCCGATGATTCGCAGGCTCCAGTAGTCGAGCGTCGTCAGCTCGCCCCAGACAGCCGCGAGGAGGTGATAGAGCGGCGTCTGCGCGGCCGGGTAGTCGACCAGGTCGACGCCTGGCAGCTGGTGGGCGAACTGCCGGATCGTCGGCATGTGGTAGGTCCACTCGTCGCCACCGTGGTACGTCGGCATCGTCGCGACGAGCCCGCGCAGTGCCGCGACCGTCACGAGATACGGCAGCGACAGCAGCGCGGCGACGCGCCAGCGCGTCGGCACGCGGCTCCACCACTCCATCCGGCTCCCCCGCATCACCTCCGTCGGCATGCTCGTCTCAACGCAGCCGATGGTCAGGTGTTGCGCAAATCGTCCTCCGCACCCGCATCACCCGCTCCGCGCAGCAGCGCCTCCAGCCCGTCCTCGTCGAGCACCGGGACTCTCAGCCGCTCAGCCTTCTCCAGCTTCGTGCCGGCTCTCTCGCCCGCGACGACGTAGTCGGTTCTTCTCGACACCGACGAGGTCACGCGCCCGCCGGCGGCGAGGATCCGCTCGGTCGCCTCCTCGCGCGTCAGCGTCGGCAGCGTGCCGGTCAGCACGATCGCCTTGTCGGCGAGCGGACCTTCGCCGGGCGGCGGGCCGTCCTCCTCCATCCGCACGCCGTGCGCGCGCAGATCGTCGATCACGGCGCGCAGATGCTCGTCGCGCAGCTGGTCGTGGATCAGCCGGCCGACGATCGGGCCGATCCCCGGCGTCGCGGCGATCTCCTCGGCAGAGGCGGCCGTGAGCGCGTCGATCGTGCGGAACCGCTGCGCGAGGCTGCGGCCGGTGACCGAGCCGACCCCCTCGATCCCGAGCCCGAACAGCACTCTGCCGAACGGCCGCTCCTTCGAGGCGGCGATCGCCTCGACCGCGTTTCTCGCCGACACCTCGCCGAAGCGGTCCAGCTGCATCAGCTGCTCGGCGCTCAGACGGTAGTAGTCGCCGGGCGTTCTCAGCAGGCCGTGCTCCATCAGCACCGACACCTGCTTCTCGCCGATCCCGTCGACGTCCATCGCCCCGCGCGAGACGTAGTGCTGGAGCAGCTGCCAGCGGCGCCCGGGGCAGTCGCGGTTCGGGCATTTCGTGAAGACGCCCTCCCCCTTCACCGTCGGCGTGTCGCAGACCGGGCATCTGGCGGGCGGTCGCGGCACCGGCGCGCGGTCGCTGCGCTCGGCGACGTGCGGCGCCGGCGAGAGCACCTGCGGGATCACGTCGCCGGCGCGCAGCACGATCACGTCGTCGCCGGGACGAACGTCCTTGCGCGCGAGGTCCTCCTCGTTGTGCAGCGTCGCGAGCTTGACCGTGACGCCGCCGACGTGGACCGGCTCCAGCACCGCGAACGGGTGCAGCGTGCCGAACTTGCCGACGTTCCACATCACGTCGTGCAGCTGCGTGACCGCCGTCGTCGGCGGGAACTTCCACGCGATCGCCCAGCGCGGGTCGCGCCCGACGACGCCGAGGCGCCGCTGCAGCTCGACGTCGTCGACCTTCACGACGACGCCGTCGATCTCGAAGTCGAGCGAGCCGCGCCGCTCCTGCCACCGCTCGCAGCGTGCCACGACCTTCTCGGCCGTTCTGATCCGTCTGATCTCGTCGTTGACGGGGAAGCCGTGCGCTCTGAGCCACTGCAGGCTCTCCCAGTGGGTGCTGAACGAGATCCCCTCCGTCTCGCCGATCCCGTAGCACCACATCGACAGCGGCCGCTCGGCGGCGAGGCGCGAGTCGAGCTGGCGGATCGTGCCCGCGGCGGAGTTGCGCGGGTTCATGAACGTCGATCTGCCCTCCTCCGCGCGGCGCAGGTTGAGCGCCTCGAAGTCGGCCAGCGACATGTAGACCTCGCCGCGCACCTCCAGCCAGGCCGGGGCACCGTCGATCTGCTGCGGGATCTGCTCGATCGTGCGGATGTTGTGCGTGACGTCCTCGCCGATCTCGCCGTCGCCGCGCGTGACGCCGCGTATCAGCGTCCCGTTCTCGTAGTGCAGCGACATCGCGAGCCCGTCGACCTTCGGCTCGACGACGTACTCGAAGCGCGGGTCCTCGATCCCCTCGCGCGCGAGGTGGGCGCGCATCCGCTCGACCCACGCCAGCAGCTCCTGCTCGCTGCGCGCGTTCGCGAGCGACAGCATCCGCCGTCTGTGTCTGACCTTTCTCAGCTCCGAGACGACCGCGCCGCCGACCCGCTGGGTCGGCGAGTCCGGCGTGAGCAGCTCGGGATGAGCGGCCTCGAGCGCGCGCAGCTCGTCGAGCAGCGCGTCGTAGGCGTCGTCGCCGATCTCGGGGTCGTCGAGGTCGTAGTAGCGGTGGCCGTGGTAGGCCAGCTCTCTGCGCAGCACGGCTGCGCGCTGCGCATCAGGCCCCGCGCTCACTCGACTTCCCGCGCGGCGGGCGCGATCAGGCTGGCGAGGTCGTAGCCGCGCAGCGGCTCCAGCCCCGCGTGACTCGTCAGGTCGAAGTGGATCGGCGTGACGGAGATGCGCCCGGCAGCGACCGCGGCGATGTCGGTGCCGGCGTCGTCGACGAGGTCCTGCGCGTCGCCGTAGATGTGGAAGCGGCGACGGCGCGGGTGGGCCTCGTCGGCCAGCTCCAGCACGTCGCGGTAGAAGCGCTTGCCGAGCCGCGTGACCTCCGCTCCGTCCGGGTGCATACCGGGGACGTTCACGTTCAGCAGCGTGCCCGTCTCGAACGGGACGGAATCCAGCTCCTCGACGATCCGCGCGGTGAACGCCGCCGCGGCGGAGAAGTCGAACCGCTCACCCTGGCGGAAGTCGGTCTCGCGCGCGGTCGACTGCTGCGAGACGGCGATCCCAGGCAGCTGCAGCAGCAGCGCCTCGAACGCCGCCGCGACGGTGCCCGAGTAGGTCACGTCGTCGCCGATGTTGAGGCCGTGGTTGATGCCCGAGACGACGATGTCGGGCATGAAGCCCTCGACCAGCCCGAGCCGCGTCAGCCGCACGCAGTCGACGGGCGTGCCGTCGGTCGCGTAGCCGATCGTCCCGTCCTCGAAGTCGACCTCCTCGACCCACAGCGGCCTGCGCGTCGTGATCGAGCGCGCGGTCGCGGAGCGGTTGCCGTCTGGGGCGACGACGAGCAGCTCGATCCCGGGCAGCTCGACGAGCGCGCGCCGCAGCGCGTTGATGCCCTCCGCCTCGATGCCGTCGTCGTTGGTCAGCAGTACCTTCATCGTCTGTCCCATCGTATTGAGCCGTCCGGCCCCAGCACGCGGAGCCCGTCATATCCGACGCCGGCGAGGTACAGGCCGTGCGGCGGCGCGGTCACGCCGGCCCGGTCGCGCGGCGCGCCGTCCAGCAGCGCGGTGAACTGCTCGACGCTGCGGCGCTCGCCGGCGACCTCCAGCATCGTGCCGACGAGCACCCGGTTCATGTTGCGCATGAAGGCGTCGGCCTCGATCGAGAACTGCAGCATGTCGCCATCCGCGCGCCAGGAGGCGTGCATGACCTCGCGCTGGAAGCGAACGTGGTCGGTCTCGGTTGGCGTGAACGCGGTGAAGTCGTGCGTGCCGGCGAGCGCGGCGGCGCAGGCGTCGAGCGCGTCGCGGTCGAGCCGGTGCGGCCACCAGAGGGCGCGTCCGCGCTCGTGCGCGCTGCGCGAGCGGCGCACCAGCACGCGGTAGCGGTAGGCGCGGCTGGTGGCGTCGTGGCGCGCGCTGAACCCGGGCGGGGCCGGACGCGCGTCGATCACTGCGACGTCGTCGGGCAGCAGCGCGTTGAGGCGGTGCGGGGCGGCCGGCGGTCCCTCGTAGGAGGCCTCCTGCGCCCACGCGTGGACGCCGGCGTCGGTGCGGCCGGCGACCGTCAACCCGACGGCGTCACGCCGCAGCACCGTCGCGAGCGCGCGCTCGAGCGCGTCTTCGACGGTGCGCCGGCCGGGCTGTCTGGCCCAGCCGGCGAAGTCGCGGCCGTCGTACTCGAGCGTGAGTCTGGTGACGTGCGCTGTGCTCAACACGCCACCCGTTCACATCCGGAAGAACGAGCCCGTGAAAACCTCGCCCTAGGGGCTCGGTTTCCATTGGCGAGTTCTTCCAATCTGATCCAGGGCCGCAGGCCGCCGGATCAGACGAGTTCGAGGAAGACCATCTCGGTCGAGTCTGAGCGACGCGGGCCGAGCTTGAGGATGCGGGTGTAGCCACCCGGACGCTCCGTGTAACGGGGCGCGATCTCCTCGAACAGCTTGTACACGGAGTACTTGTCCTGGCCGAGCGCGGAGAGAGCCTGGCGCCGAGCGTGGAGGTCACCGCGCTTCGCGAGCGTGATGAGCTTCTCCAGCTCGGGCTTGACGGCCTTCGCCTTCGTCTCGGTGGTTCTGATCCGCTCGTGCGCGATCACCTCTTTGCAGAGGTTCGCGAGCAGCGCCTTCCGATGAGCGGAGGAGCGGCTGAGCTGGTAACGCTTTCGCTGGTGACGCATGGGATCGGTGAGCCTACCGGGTCGTTAGTCCTGGCGCAGGTGGAGCCCGCGCCCTTCGAGCGTCTCGATGACCTCGTCGATCGACTTCTTGCCGAAGTTCGGGATCGCGTTCAGCTCGTTCTCGGTCTTGGAGATGAGGTCGCCGACGGTCTGGATGCCCGCGCGCTTGAGGCAGTTGTACGAGCGCACGCCCAGCTCCAGCTCCTCGATCAGGATGTCGTCCATCGCGTTCGCGGGACGGCCGCCGGGGCCGGCACCGTGCCCGCCCACGCCGCCGACGCCGCCACCGGCGAGGCCGGGCTCGAGCGCGCCGAGGCCCCCGGTGTCGCGCAGTTCGATGACGCGGTCAGCGTCGGTGAAGATCGCCAGCTGCGAGATCAGGATCTCGGCCGCCTCGCGCAGCGCGGCGTGCGGGTCGATCGAGCCGTCGGTCTCGATGTCGAGCGTCAGCTTGTCGTAGTCGGTCTTCTGGCCGACGCGGGCCTGCTCGACCGCGTAGGCGACGCGACGGACCGGCGAGAAGATCGAGTCGATCGGGATCACGCCGATCGGCTGATCGGGCGACTTGTTCTCCTCGGCCGGGCGGTAGCCGCGGCCGCGGCCGATCGTCAGGTACACCTCGAGCTTCGTCTTCTTCTCGAGCGTCGCGATGTGCGCGTCCGGGTTCAGGATCTCGACGCCGGAGGGCAGGTCGATGTCCTTCGCGGTGATGTCGCCGGGGCCCGTGACGACGAGCGGGGCCTCGATCTCGGTCGCGTCGGAGTGCATGCGGCAGACGATGCCCTTGAGGTTGAGGACGATGTCGGTCACGTCCTCCTTCACACCCGGAATCGTGGAGAACTCGTGCGCGACGCCCTCGATCCGCACGCTCGTGACCGCGGCGCCAGCGAGCGAAGAGAGCAGGACACGGCGAAGCGAGTTGCCGAACGTGTAGCCGAACCCGCGATCGAGCGGCTCGATCGTGAAGGAGCCGCGGTTCTCCTCAACGGTCTCAGTGGTGATTCGGGGGACTTGAAAGTCGAGCATCGGGGTCGGTTCCTAACGTCGTCGTGTCGTGAGCGCCGCCCGCCGCGGGGCGGTCATCCGAGCGTCGCGGGGCCGGAGAGGCGGCCCGGCGACGGAACAAGGCTTACTTCGAGAGGGGCGCAGCCAAGGGGATGGTGCGGGACGCCAGCAGGCACTCAGCGCTGGAGCCGCGGACCATTCCCCGGCCCCTCAGACCCGCCGCCGCTTCCGGGGACGGCAGCCGTTGTGCGCCTGCGGGGTGACGTCCTTGACGCCCGTCACCTCGAGGCCGGCGGCCTGCAGAGAGCGAATCGCGGTCTCGCGGCCGGAACCGGGGCCCTTGACGAAGACCTCGACCTTCTGAAGGCCGTGCTCGATGCCCTTGCGCGCAGCCGCGTCGGCGGTCACCTGCGCGGCGAACGGCGTCGACTTGCGCGAGCCCTTGAAACCGGCGCCGCCGGCGGACTCCCACGCGATCACGTTGCCCTCGCGGTCGGTCAACGAGACGATCGTGTTGTTGAAGCTCGTCTTGATGTGGGCCTGACCGACCGGGATGTTCTTGCGAACTCTGCGCCGGCCGCGCTGCGGACGCTTCGGAGCTGGACTCACGTTACTTCTTCCCCGCCTTCTTCTTGCCGGCCACCGACATACGCTTCGGACCCTTGCGCGTACGCGCGTTGGTCTTGGTCTTCTGCCCGCGCACGGGCAGGCCGCGACGATGGCGCAGACCGCGGTAGCAGCCGATCTCCATCAGGCGCTTGACGTTCTGCGAGCGCTCGCGCCGGAGGTCGCCCTCGACGGTCAGCGAGTCGATCTCGTCGCGCAGCTTGCCGACCTCGTCCTCGGTCAGGTCGCGCACGTAGGTGTCGGGGGAGATGCCGACCTTCGCCAGCAGCTCGTTGGATCTCGACCGGCCGATCCCGTAGATGTACGTGAGACCGATCTCGACGCGCTTGTTCAGCGGGATGTTGATGCCTGCGATACGAGCCATGTCAGCCCTGCCGCTGCTTGTGACGCGGGTTCGAGCAGATGACCAGCACGCGGCCGTGGCGGCGAATGATCTTGCACTTCTCGCACATCGGCTTGACCGACGGTCGTACCTTCATGATCCCTTTCGGCTGATTCCAATCGACTCGGCTCTGGCAGCCGTGGAGGCTCCCGCTACCGCGTCGAGGACGAAGCACGCGCGAAAGCCGTGCGGTTCCGAGCGCGACGGTGGATGGTACCAAACACGCGAGAAGGACCTCGCGTCGAGGTGTCGAGGCGGGTCCGGCGAGAGTCAGGCCGCGGCCTGCTCGCCGTTCTCGTGCCACGGTGTCAGGACGCGGGGCCCGTCGCCCGTGATGGCGATCGTGAACTCGAAGTGGGCGGCGAGCGAGCCGTCCTGCGAGTAGATCGCCCAGTGGTCGTCGGCCATCCGCACCTGATGGCGGCCGGCGGTGACCATCGGCTCGATCGCGAGCACCATGCCCTCTTCGAGCAGCGGCCCGCGGCCGGCCGGACCGTAGTTGGGGATCTGCGGGTCCTCGTGCATGTCGCGGCCGATCCCGTGGCCGACGAGCGAGCGGACGATCGACAGCCCCTCCGCCTCGACGTGTCTCTGGATCGCGTTCGAGACGTCGCCGAGGCGATTGCCCGGCTTGCAGTGCGGGACCGCCGCCATCAGCGAGCCCTCGGTCGTCTCCAGCAGCTTGCTGGCGATCGCCGAGACGGGGCCGACCGGGAACGTGCGTGCCGCGTCGGCGACCCAGCCGTCGTAGACGACGCCGACGTCGACGGACAGGATGTCGCCGCGCTCGAGCTTGTAGGGACCGGGGATCCCGTGGACGACCATCGAGTTCGGCGAGGCGCAGATCGAGCCCGGGAAGCCGCGGTAGCCCTTGAACGCGGGCGTCGCGCCCTGGGAGCGGATGAACTTCTCGGCCGCGTCGTCGAGCTCCTTCGTCGTGACGCCTGCGCGGACCTTGCCCTCGAGCAGGTTGAGCGTGCGGACGAGGATCGCCCCCGCCGCCGCCATCTTGTCGATCTGCTCCGGTGTCTTCTTGACGATCACAGGTCTTCTTCGAGCCGCAGCGTGGCGAGCACCGCGCGGATGTGGTCGTGGACCTCGGTCGGACTGCGGGTCCCGTCGACACGGCGCAGCAGGCCCTTGTCGTCGTAGTACGAGATCAGCGGCTCGGTCTCACGATGGTAGACCTCGAGGCGCTTGCGCACGACGTCCGGTCTGTCGTCGTCGCGCTGGATCAGGCGCGAGCCGTCGATGTCGCAGCGGCCCTCGTGCTTCGGCGGGTCCGTCTCGACGTGGTACGGCCGGCCGGTCTTGGCGCTCACGCGCCGCCCGGTGATCCGTCTGACGAGGTCGTCGTCGGGGACGTCGATCAGCAGCACGGCGGTGATGCGGCGGCCGAGTCTGTCGAACGCCTCGCCGAGTGCGTCGGCCTGCGCGCGGTTGCGCGGGAAGCCGTCGAGGATGAAGCCGTCGCGGCTGTCGTCGGCGCTGATGCGCTCGACGATCAGGTCGATGACCAGCTCGTCCGGCACGAGGTCGCCGGCGTCCATGTACGCCTTGGCGGCTCTGCCGAGCTCGGTGCCGTCCTTGACGGCGGCACGGAGGATGTCGCCCGTGGCGACGTAGGGCAGGCGGAAGTCGTCCTGGAGACGAGCGGCCTGGGTGCCCTTGCCGGCCCCCGGAGGGCCGAAGAGGATGAGGTTCAGCTCACGCACGAAGGCGGAACTTACAGGATGCGGACGCAGGCGGCTCCCAGGTTCGGGCGCCACGCGGTCCGGGGGCCGCGAGGGCCCCCGGGCTTCATCTGAGGAAGCCCTCGTAGTTGCGCATCATCAGCTGCGCCTCGAGCTGTTTCATCGTGTCGAGCGCGACGCCGATGACGATCAGGATCGACGTGCCACCGAAGAAGAAGTTGGCGTTTGTCTGGTTGATCAGGATCGTCGGGCCGGCCGCCACGAGCGCAAGGAAGATCGCCCCCGGGAACGTGAGGCGAGCGAGGATGCGGTCGAGGAACTCGGCCGTGGGCCGCCCTGGTCGTACCCCTGGGATGAAGCCGCCGTAGCGTTTGAGGTTGTCCGCCTGTTCCACCGGATTGAACGTGATCGCGGTGTACATGTACGTGAACAGGATGATGAAGACCGCTTCGCCGACGAGATAGGCCCAGCCGGACGGCGAGAAGAAGTTCGCCATGTCGTTGGCCCATGGGCTGTTGATCAGCTGGCCGATCGTCGGCGGGAAGGCCATGATGCTCGCGGCGAAGATGACCGGGATGACGCCGGCCATGTTCACGCGCAGCGGCAGGTAGGTCTGACCGCCCTGCGTCATCCGCTGACCGATCACGCGGCGGGCGTACTGCACCGGGATTCGGCGCTGGCCTTCCTGGACGAAGACGATCGCGGCGATGATCGCGAGCGCGAGGAACGGCATCATCACCTTGAAGACCGGGTCCGGGCTCGTCCACCAGGCGCGGACGCCCTGCGGGAAGCCCGCGACGATGCTCGCCATGATCATCAGCGAGATGCCGTTTCCTATGCCGCGCTGGGTGATCAGCTCGCCCATCCACATGACGAGCATGCAGCCTGCGGTGAGACAGATCGCGATCAGCATCACCTTGGCGAGCGTGAAGTTCTCGATCACGGAAGCGCCGGCCGACTGCTGGAAGGAGCGGAAGAGGAAGACGTACGCTATGGACTGGGCGAACGCGAGTCCGACCGTCAGGTAGCGCGTGTACTGCGTGATCCGCTGCTGCCCGACCTCGCCCTCTCTCTGCAGCCGCTCGAGCGACGGCACGACGACCGTCAGCAGCTGGAGGATGATCGAGGCGGTGACGTACGGCATGATCCCGAGCGCGAACAGCGCGATGCGGGAGAGACCGCCGCCGGAGAAGAGGTTCAGGAAGTTGAGGATGCCGCCGTTGGAGAAGTTTCTCTGGATCTCCTCCACGGCCTCCGAGTTGATGCCCGGAGCCGGGATGTGCGATCCAAGGCGGTACAGGGCCAGAAGAAGCGCCGTGAAGGCGAGCTTCTTCCGGATCTCCGGGACCGTGAACGCGTTCAGAATCGTCGAGAGCACGGCCCCGGGGTCCTTTAGCCGTCGAGGAGCTGAGCGGTACCGCCGGCGGCCTCGATGCGCTCACGCGCGGCCGCACTGAAGGCATTGGCATGCACCGTCAGCGGCTTGGTGATCTCGCCCTTGGCGAGCACCTTGACCGCGATACCTCTGCGGGTCGCAAGGCCCTTGGCGCGCATCGCCTCGAGCGTGACCTCGGCGCCGGACTCGAAGCGCTCATCCAGGTCGGCCAGGTTGACCGGCTGGGTGTGCGTCCGGAACATCTCGAACGGCATCGACTTCTTCATGTGCGGGCCGCGCAGCTTGCGCATCCGCATGTGAATCGGCATCTGGCCGCCCTCGAAGCGAGCGCGATCCTTCGAGCCGGAGCGCGAGCCCGCGCCCTTCTGGCCGCGACCGGCGGTCTTGCCGAGGCCGGAGCCCTCACCGCGGCCGACGCGCTTGCGCGGCTTGCGGTGACCCGGAGCGGGTCTGAGGTTGTGGAGGCCGATGCGCTCCTCGCGCTCGGCCTCTTCCTTCACAGGGCTCATGCAGCTTCCTCGACCTTGACGAGATGACGGACGGCATGGACCATCCCGCGCATCTGCGGGGAGTCCTGCTGCTCCACCGTGTGGCCGATCTTGCGCAGGCCGATCGAGCGGAGCGTGTCGAGCTGACGCTGGTTGGCGCCGTTGCGCGACTTGGTCTGGGTGATCTTCAGCGTGGTGCTCATGCGTTGGTCTCCGCACCCGCCCCGACCGGCTCGTCGGTGTTCTCCTCGGTCAGATCCTCGGCGCCTTCGCCGGCCGGCTGCAGGCCGAGCACCGCGTTGACGGACAGGCCGCGCAGCTCGGCGACCTCTTCCGGGCGGCGCAGCGACTCGAGGCCGGCCATCGTCGCCTTCACGAGGTTGATCGGGTTCTGCGTGCCGAGGCTCTTCGACAGGATGTCGTGGATGCCGGCGAGCTCCAGCACCGCGCGCACGCCACCGCCGGCGATGACGCCGGTACCGGGCGAGGCGGGCTTGAGCAGCACGCGGCCCGAGCCGAAGATGCCGAGCGTCGGGTGCGTGATCGTGGAGCCGTGCTTCGGGACGCGGATCAGGTTCTTCTTGGCGCGCTCGACGCCCTTCTGAATCGCGACCGGAACCTCGTTCGCCTTGCCGTAGCCGACGCCGACGATCTCGCGCTCGTCACCCACCACGACCAGCGCGGTGAAGGAGAAGCGACGGCCGCCCTTGACGACCTTCGCAACACGGTTGATCTCGACGACCCGCTCTTGCAGGTCGTAGCCGGAGGCTGATACGGAACGGTCGATGGCCATGGGGTCCTAAGGTAGCGGGTGAGACGGGTCAGACGCCACTTAGAAGGCGAGGCCGCCCTCCCGGGCGCCCTCCGCGAGTGCCTTCACGCGGCCGTGGTACTGGTAACCGCCGCGGTCGAACACCACGGTCTCGACGCCGGCGGCCTTCGCGCGCTCGGCGAGCAGCTCGCCGACACGGCGAGCCTGGTCGGTCGAGCGCAGGTCGCGCACGCCGTCCTCGGTCCAGTTGACGGCGGCGAGCGTGTGACCGCGATCGTCGTCGATGAGTTGGGCGCTGATGCCGCGGTTGGAGCGGAACACCGAGATGCGCGGACGCTCGGCGGTGCCGGCGACCTTCGCGCGCACGCGCCGGCGGCGCTTGAGGCGCTTCGTGGGCTTGCTGAGAACGGTCATGCGCGCTTACCGACCTTCCGGGCGACGTACTCGCCCTCATAACGGATGCCCTTGCCCTTGTAGGGCTCCGGCTTCCGCTGCTTGCGAATGTTCGCGGCGACCTCGCCGACGAGCTGCTTCGAGATGCCCTTGACCGTGATTCTGGTCGGGATCGGGACCTCGAACTCGATGCCGTCGGGCGCCTTGATCGGGACCGGGTGCGAGTAGCCGAGCGCCAGCTCGAGGTCTCTGCCCTTGAGCTGGGCGCGGTAGCCGACGCCCTGGATCTCGAGTCTCTTCTCGTAGCCGTTGGTCACGCCTTCGACCATGTTCGCGACGAGCGAACGCGTGAGGCCGTGCAGCGCACGGTGCTCGCCGCGGTCCGTCGGGCGCGTGACGACGATCTCCTCGCCGACCTGCTCCACCGTGATGTCGCGGTGGACGCGCTCGAACAGCTCGCCCTTCGGGCCGTTGACGGTGACGCGCTCGGGCTCGATCGCGACGGAGACGCCTGCGGGGACGGGGATGGGCTTCTTGCCGATACGACTCATGGCAGCCTCACCACACCTTCGCCACGACCTCGCCACCGACGCCCTCGCGGCGCGCCTCGTGACCGGTCATGACGCCCTTGGACGTCGAGATGATGGCCGTGCCGAGGCCACCCTGGATCTTCGGGATCTCGCCGGCGCCGACATACGTCCGCTGGCCCGGGCGCGACACGCGCTGGATGCCCTGGATCACGGGACGGCGGTTGCCCGTGTACTTCAGCTTGATCTTGATCTGCTCAGCCGGATGCTCGGCGTTGGCCGCTTCGAGCTCGTAGCCCTCGATGTAGCCCTGCTCCTTGAGGATGCGGGCCAGCTCGCGCTTGAGCTTGGACGACGGGATCAGCACGGTCTCGTGCGAAGCCCGCGCGCCGTTGCGAACGCGCGTGAGGAAGTCGGCGATGGGGTCGGTCATCGACATGCGTACACCGCCCTACCAGGAGCTCTTCGTCATACCGGGGATGTAGCCGTTGTGCGCGAGCTCGCGCAGGCAGATGCGGCACATCCCGAACTTGCGGTAGACCGCCCGCGGACGACCGCAGCGACGGCAGCGCGTGTATCTGCGCGTTCTGTACTTCGGAGTCCGCAACTGGCGGACGCGCTGTGAGGTCTTCGCCATGAAGTTCCTAGCTCCCTGTCGTCACGGCCGCCCCGCCAGGGCGCCCGTCCTTCGCGAACGGCATGCCGAACGAGTTCAGCAGCGCGAAGGCTTCGTCGTCGGTTTCCGCGGTGGTCGTGAACGTGATGTCCAGACCGCGGACCTGATCGACCTTGTCGTAATCGATCTCGGGGAAGATGACCTGCTCGCGGACACCCATCGAGTAGTTGCCGCGGCCGTCGAACGATCTCGGGTTGAGTCCGCGGAAGTCGCGGATACGCGGGATCGCGATCGACAGCAGTCGGTCGAGGAACTCGTAGGCGCGGTCGTCGCGCAGCGTGACGCTGAGCCCGACCGGCATCCCCTCGCGCAGCTTGAAGGCCGCGATCGACTTGCGCGCGCGGCGGACGCTCGGCTTCTGGCCGGCGATCGCGGCGAGCTGCTCGGTCGCCTGATCGAGCTGCTTGGAATCCTGCTTCGCCTCGCCGACGCCCATGTTGAGCGTGATCTTCGTGATCTTCGGCGCCTGCATCGGGCTGGAGTAGGAGAACTGCTCCACCAGGCTCGGGCGAATCTCGTTGACGTAGCGTTCTTTGAGTCGTGCGGGCATGATGGGCTCAGTCGATGCGGGTGCCGGAGCGGCGGGCGACGCGGAAGCGTCTGCCTTCGTGGATCTCGATGCCGACACGCGTCGGCTTGTTGTCCTTCGGGTCGAGCAGCATCACGTTCGAGGCGTGGATCGCGCCCTCGCGCTCGATGACGCCCGCGACGGAGTCGGGACGACCCGGCGTCGGACGCTGATGCCGCTTGACGATGTTGAGGCCTTCGACGTAGACGCGGTCCTTCTCGGGGTCGACGCGCAGCACTCTGCCCGTCTTGCCCTTGTCCTTCCCGCTGATCACGATGACCTCGTCGTCTCTACGAATCCGGGCGGGCATCAGAGCACCTCCGGCGCGAGCGAGACGATCTTCATGAAGTTGCGCTCGCGCAGCTCGCGGGCCACCGGCCCGAAGATGCGCGTTCCGCGCGGGTTGTTCTGTGCGTCGATGATCACGGCAGCGTTCTCGTCGAAGCCGATGTACGTGCCGTCTTCACGGCCGTACGTCTTCTTCGTGCGGACGACGACCGCGGTGACGACCTCGCCCTTCTTGACCGACCCCTGCGGGCTGGCCTGCTTCACGGTGGCGACGATGATGTCGCCGACACCAGCGTACTTGCGACGGGAGCCGCCGCGCACGCGGATGCAGAGGATCTCGCGGGCACCGGTGTTGTCGGCGACCTTGAGACGTGTCTCGTTCTGGATCACTTGGCACGCTCCACGACCTCGACGAGGCGCCAGCGCTTCAGGCGCGACAGCGGGCGGGACTCGCGGATGATGACCGTGTCACCGGCGTTCGCATCGTTGCTCTCGTCATGTGCGTGCAGCGTCGTCGAGCTGCGCACGATCTTCTCGTAGCGGCGATGACGACGTGCCATGTCGATGCGCACGGTGATGGTCTTGTCAGCCTTGTCGGAGATGACGACGCCCTGCCGCAGCTTCTGGCGGCCCTCGCCGTGCTCGCGCGGCGGCGTCGGCTCGCCTCTCGGCGTCGCCTTCGCAGCCTCGCGCGCCTTCGCGCGGAGGGTGCGGCGTCTCGCCGCGTTCTTCGCGCGCTTCGCGGCACGCTCCGCCTGGCGGTCCTCGATCGTCTGCGCGGAGCGCGTCCCGACCTTGGCGGCCTTGGCGGCGCGCGCCTGCTGACGACGCTCCTTCGGCGCAAGCTGCGGCACGGAGGCACCGGCCGTCGCCTCAGGCGCGGCGGTTTCCTCAGCCGCCTCGGCCTCGGGCGCCACGGTGGTCTCCTCGACGTTCTCGTTCTGCTCTTCGTCGGCCATTGCTAGCGACTCAGTTCCTTGTTGTCAGCGTCAATTCCTCGCTCGCGCACGACCGTGAGGACGCGCGCGACCTCGCGCTTTGCGAGGCGCAGGCGAGCGGTGTTCTCCAGCTCGCCCGTCGCGTGCTGGAATCGCAGGCCGAACAGCTCGCGCCGCGCGGTCTGCAGGTGATCGTTCAGAGCGGCGTCGTCCATGTCCCGCAGCTCAGTCGCGTTGGTCATGTCAGCCGTCCTCTCGCATGACGAATCTCGTCTTCACGGGGAGCTTGTGACCGGCGAGGCGCATCGCCTCGCGCGCAAGCTCCTCCGACACGCCGCCCAGCTCGAACATCACGCGGCCCGGCTTCACGACGGCAACCCAGCCCTCCGGAGAGCCCTTGCCGGAACCCATGCGGGTCTCGGCCGGCTTCTTCGTGTAGGGCTTGTCCGGGTAGACGTTGATCCACACCTTGCCACCGCGTCTGATCTTGCGGGTCATGGCGATACGAGCGGCCTCGATCTGGCGGTTCGTCAGCCAGCCCTCTTCGAGCGCCTTGAGGCCGTACTCACCGAACTGGACCTTGACCTGACCGCGCGACAGACCGCGGCGCCGGCCGCGGTGCTGCTTGCGGAACTTCACGCGCTTGGGGGAAAGCATCAGCGCTGACCTCCGGGACCACGATTGCCGCCTGCGCCGCCGGAGCCGCCGGCCGGACCGCGTCCGCCGCCGCCACCGCCGCCGGCCGGGCCACGCCCGCCGCCGCCGCCGCCGGGGCCGCCCGGACCGCGTCCGCCGCCACCGCCGCCGCCGCCGGGCCCACGCCCGCCGCCGCCGGGGCCGCCCGGACCGCGACCGCCACCGCCGCCACCGGGACCGCGGCCACCGCCGCCGCCACCGGGACCACGACCGCCACCGCCGCCGCCGGGACCGCGCCCGCCACCGCCGCCGCCGCCGCCGAAGCCGCCGCCCTGGCCACCGCCGCCGGGCCCACGCCCGCCGCCGCCGCCGGGACCGCCGCCCTGGCCACCGCGACCGCGACCGCGACCGCCGCGGCCACGGCCATCGCCGCCACCACCGCCGCCGCCGCCGGGACCGCCGCCCTGCCCACCGCGCCCACGGCCGCCACGGCCGCGACCGTCGCGCTCACCGCGCCGGCCGCGATCCGGCGCCTGCGGGCCCGGGTCGTCCATCTGGGTCAGATCGGCGCCGGTGTAGCCCTCGGGCATGATCTCGCCCTTGTTGATCCAGCACTTCACGCCGATGCGGCCGAACGTCGTCCGCGCCTCGTGGAAGCCGTAGTCGATGTCCGCGCGCAGCGTGTGCAGCGGGACGCGACCGTCCGAGTAGCCCTCGGTGCGGGCCATCTCGGCGCCGCCGAGGCGGCCGGAGACCTGAACCTTGACGCCCTTGGCACCCGAGCGCATGGCGCTCGTGAGCGCGCGCTTCATGGCGCGGCGGAAGGCGACGCGGTTCTGCAGCTGTTCGGCGATCGACTGCGCGACGAGGCGCGCGTCCAGCTCCGGGCGCTTGATCTCGAGGATGTTGACCTTGACCTGCTTGTTGGTGATGCGATGCAGGTCGCGGCGCAGCGCGTCGACCTCGGAACCGGACTTGCCGATCACGATGCCCGGACGCGCGGTGTTGATGTTGACCTCGACCTCGTTCGCGTTCTTGCGAATCGTGATGTCGGAGAGGCCGGCGTGCGAGAGGCGCCCCACGATGTGGTTGCGGATCGCTTCATCCTCGACGAGGTAGTCGGAGAAGTTCTTCTCGGAGAACCAGTTCGACTTCCAGTCGTGGATGTAGCCCACGCGGAGCGACTCGGGATGAACCTTTTGTCCCATGCTGTCGTTACTCCTTCGGCGTGAGCAGGATCGTGAGGTGGCTCGTGCGCTTGCGGATCGGCGTCGCGCGGCCCATGGCGCGCGGCCGGAAGCGCTTGAGCGTCGGACCCTCGTCGGCGTGGGCCGCCTTGATGACGAGGTCGTCGCCGTCGAGCTCGTGATTGTGCTCGGCGTTGGCCACGGCCGACTCGAGCAGCTTGCTCCAGTCACGCGCGACGTGGCGAGGCGTGTACGCGAGGATCGCGCGGGCCTCTTCCACGGACTTGCCGCGGATGTGATCGCAGACCAGCCGCGCCTTGCGGGCGGAGGAGCGCACGTACTTGGCGTGCGCGCGCACGACCGGCGGAGCTCCGCCGTCGCCGTTGGACTTCGCCTTCTCGGCGCTGGCTCTGCGCGCAGCTCTTCTCGGCTGCTCGTCGGCGTCGGCCTCGGCTCTCGCCGCTGCTCTTCTCGCCGCACGTCTACGTCTCGGCGCTGCTCTGGCCTCGGCCTCGGCGGGCTCGTCAGCCGCAGCGACGGGCTCCTCCGCCGGCGTCTCCGCGGCGGTGGGCTCCGTCTCCCCGGACTCAGGGGCCCCCGTGTCGGTGGCCTCGGTCTCCGGCGTATTCGGCTCGGACGTCTCTGTTCTGTCGTTCTCGTCTGCCATGGAAATCTCTAGCGGCGCTTGCCGGTCTGGGTATGGCCACGGTAGAGGCGGGTCGGCGCGAACTCGCCGAGCTTGTGCCCCACCATGGACTCGCTGACGAAGACCGGCACATGTCTGCGCCCGTCGTGGACCGCGATCGTGTGCCCGACCATGTCGGGGAAGATCGTCGAGGTCCGCGACCAAGTCTTGATCATCTGCTTCGTATTGGCCGCGTTCATCTTCTCGATTCGCGCCATCAGGCGCTCCTCGACGAACGGGCCCTTCTTGCTCGAGCGGCTCATCTCGTCGTCACCCTCTAGCGCTTCTTACCGCGGCGGCGCCCGCGGACGATGTAGCGGTCGGACTGCTTGCCCTTCTTGCGCGTGCGGTAGCCGAGCGTCGGCACACCCCACGGCGTCACGGGATGGCGGCCGGGCGTCGTCGAGCCCTCACCGCCGCCGTGCGGATGGTCGACCGGGTTCATGGCCGTACCGCGCGTCTGAGGACGCACGCCGAGGTGGCGCTTGCGGCCGGCCTTGCCGATCTTCACGTTCTGGTGGTCCGCGTTGCCGATCACGCCGATCGTGGCGCGGCAGTCGGCGCGGACCAGGCGCATCTCGCCGGACGGCAGGCGAAGCGTCGCCATGTCGCCGTCCTTGGCGAGCAGCTGCACGGAGCTGCCGGCCGAGCGCGCGAGCTGGCCGCCGCGACCGGGCGTCAGCTCGACGTTGTGGATGACCGTACCGGCGGGGATCCGCTCGATCGGGAGGCAGTTGCCGACGCGGATCTCCGCCTCGGGACCGCTCACCACGAGCGCACCGACCGCCAGTCTCGCCGGAGCGAGGATGTAGCGCTTCTCGCCGTCCATGTAGTGGAGCAGCGCGATGTACGCCGACCGGTTCGGGTCGTACTCGATGTGCGCGACCTTCGCCGGCACGCCGTCCTTGAGGCGCTTGAAGTCGATCTTGCGGTAGAGGCGCTTGGCGCCGCCGCCGCGGTGACGCGACGTCTTGCGACCGTAGGAGTTACGGCCGCCGGACTTCTTCAGGCCCTCGACGAGAGACTTCTCCGGCTTGCTGCGGGTGATCTCCGCGAAGTCGGGATACGTGACGAAACGACGGCCGGGGCTCGTCGGCTTCGGCTTGCGAATAGCCATTACTCAGCCCCCTCCAGGCCCTGGAAGATCGGGATCGTGTCGCCGTCGCCGACCTGCACGATGGCCTTCTTCCACGTGCGGGTGCGCCCGGAGGTGTACCCGCGCCGCTTCGGCTTGCTCTTGACGGAGACCGTGCGCACGTCCTGGACTCTGACGTCGAACAGCTCCTCGACGGCCTGGCGGATCTGCGTCTTGTGGGCGTCCGGGTGCACGCGGAACGTGTACTTGCCGATCTCGGCGAGCACGAAGCTCTTCTCCGAGACGACGGGACGGATGATGACCTGGCTCGCGTCCATGACTACGCCGCCTCCTCCTGCACGGCGCCGATGGCGCGCGCGGTGATCTGGGCCAGCGCGGTCTCGGAGATCAGCAGCGACGCGGCGCCGATGACGTCGGCGACGCCGGCGTCCTCGACGGGCAGCACGAGGATCCGCTCGAGGTTGCGGAACGACAGCCCCGCGTTCGCCTCGTCGGCGTCGAGCAGCACGAGCGTCGGGTTCGGCTGACCCCAGTCGGCGAGCAGCTTCGACGCGGTCTTCGTCGACGGCGCGTCGAACGTCGTCGCGTCGAAGACGGCGAGCGAGCCGCGGTCGGCCTGGACCGACAGCGCGCTGCGCAGCGCGGCGCGGCGCGCCTTGCGATTGACCTTGAACGTGTAGTGGCGCGGGGACGGGCCGAAGACCGTGCCGCCGCCCTTCCAGATCGGCGAGCGCGAAGAGCCGGCGCGTGCGCGGCCGGTGCCCTTCTGGCGCCACGGCTTGGCGCCGCCGCCGCGAACGTTGCCGCGCGTCTTCGTCGAAGAGGTGCCCTGACGGAGCGCGTTGAGCTCCGAGCGCACCGTCTCGTGAACGAGCGGGCCGTTGAACTTCGCGGTGAACGCCAGATCGTCGAGAACGACCTCACCGCCGCCGAGCTTGGGAGCGCTAGGCATCGGTGCGCACCTCCACCGTGCCGCCCTTCGGGCCCGGGACCGAGCCGCGGACGAGCATCAGGTTGTCCTTGCTGACGATCTCGACGATCTCGAGACCCTTCTGGGTGACGCGCTTGTTGCCCATCTGGCCGGGGCCGCGGATGCCCTTCATCACGCGGGCGGGCCAGGCGGACGCACCGATCGATCCCGGGGCGCGCACGTTGTGCGAGCCGTGGGACTTCGGACCGCGTCTGAAGTTGTGACGCTTGATCGTGCCCTGGAAGCCCTTGCCCTTGGACGTGCCGGCGACCTTCACCGTCTGACCGGCCTCGAAGGCCTCGACGGTGACGGTCTCGCCGACCTGCAGCTCGCCGGCCTCGTCGCGGAACTCCACGAGATGGCGGTGAGCCGAGGCGTCGGCCTTCTTCAGGTGGCCGAGCTCGGCCTTGGTGAGCTTCTTCTCACGGCACGCGCCGAACGCGAGCTGCACGGCCTCGTAGCCGTCGCGCTCGTGCGTGCGGATCGCCGTGACCGGGCACGGACCAGCCTCCAGGACGGTCACGCGCTCGACGCGACCGTCTTCCAGGAAGCGCTGGGTCATCCCGAGCTTCTTCGCGAGGATCGCCGGCATTTCAGCTCGCCAGCCTGATCTCGATGTCGACGCCGGCGGGCAGGTGATCGAGCCGCTGAAGCGAGTCGACCGTCTTGGGCGTCGGCTGATGGATGTCGATCAGTCGCTTGTGCGTCCGGATCTCGAAGTGCTCCCGCGAATCCTTGTCCTTGAAGGGGGACCGGATGACGCAGTAGACGTTCTTCTCCGTCGGCAGCGGCACGGGCCCGGACACGGTCGCGCCGGTACGAGTCGCCGTCTCGACGATCTCCTTCGCCGCCGTCTCGATCGCTGAGTGATCGTAGGACTTCAGGCGAATGCGGATCTTGTTCTGGGCCAGAGTTGCCACGAGTGCCTTTGGTTCGTTCCGTCCGGTACTTGCTGTGTTCTAACGATTGGGTTCTTGCGCGCTGAAGGCGAGTCCCTGGGTCGTCGGGGACCCGCCCCCAAAATGGTCGTATCTTCGACTTCACGCGTGCGGCGGGACCGTTGGCCCCGCCGCGGTACGGCTGGTGCTACTGGATGACCTCGGTCACGACGCCGGAGCCGACGGTGCGGCCACCCTCGCGGATGGCGAACCGCAGACCCGGGTCCATCGCGATCGGCTGGATCAGCTCGATCTCCATCGCGATGTTGTCGCCCGGCATGACCATCTCGACACCCTCGGGGAGGTTCGAGACACCGGTGACGTCCGTCGTCCGGAAGTAGAACTGCGGGCGGTAGCCCGTGAAGAACGGCGTGTGACGGCCGCCCTCTTCCTTCTTCAGGATGTAGACCTCGGCCTTGAACTTCGTGTGCGGCGTGATCGAGCCCGGCTTGCAGAGGACCTGCCCGCGCTCGATGTCCTCGCGCTTGGTGCCGCGGAGGAGGCAGCCGACGTTGTCGCCCGCGCGACCCTCGTCGAGGATCTTGCGGAACATCTCGACACCGGTCACGACCGTGTTGGTCGTGTCCTTGATACCGACGATCTCGACGGTGTCGCCCGTGTTGATGATGCCCTGCTCGATGCGGCCGGTCGCGACGGTGCCGCGGCCCGTGATCGAGAAGACGTCCTCGACCGGCATCAGGAAGGGCTTGTCGAGGTCGCGCTCCGGCTCCGGGATGTAGGAGTCGAGGGCGTCGGCCAGCTCGATGATCTTGGCCTTGTACTCCTCGTCGCCCTCGAGCGCCTTCAGCGCCGAGCCCGTGATGAACGGGATGTCGTCGCCCGGGAAGTCGTAGGCGCTGAGGAGCTCGCGCACCTCGACCTCGACGAGCTCCAGGAGCTCCTCGTCGTCGACCATGTCGGCCTTGTTGAGGAACACGACGATGTACGGCACGCCGACCTGGCGGGCGAGCAGGATGTGCTCACGCGTCTGGGGCATCGGACCGTCAGCCGCCGACACCACGAGGATCGCGCCGTCCATCTGCGCGGCGCCCGTGATCATGTTCTTGACGTAGTCGGCGTGCCCGGGGCAGTCGACGTGAGCGTAGTGCCGCTGCTCGGTCTGGTACTCGACGTGCGAGGTGGCGATGGTGATCCCGCGCTCCTTCTCCTCAGGAGCGTTGTCGATCTCTGCGAAGCTCCGGGCCTCGCCGCCCATCTTCTCCGCCAGCACCGTCGTGATGGCAGCAGTCAGCGTCGTCTTGCCATGGTCGATGTGACCAATGGTGCCGACGTTGACGTGCGGCTTATCGCGCTCGAACTTCTCCTTCGCCACTTTGGGTTGCTCCTTCGGAAATCGGTGTGGGGATCGCCTCGCAGGACGAACCTCGGAAATCTATCTCAGTTGGGCCTCTCGCGCCGATCCAAACGACGCGGGGGGTGTTTTCCCTGCTCAGGCGGCCTTCTCGCCTCCGGCGCGTGCCTCGACGACCTTCTCGGCGATGTTGGGCGGAACTTCCTCGTACCGCTCGAACACCATCGTGTACGTCGCGCGTCCCTGCGTGTTGGAACGCACGTCGGTCGCGTAGCCGAACATCTCGGAGAGCGGCACCTTCGCGGTGACGACCTGCGCGTTGCCGCGCGCCTCCATCCCCTCGACGCGCCCGCGACGGCGGTTGAGGTCGCCGATCACGTCGCCCATGAACTCCTCGGGCGTGACGACCTCGACGGCGAAGATCGGCTCGAGCAGCACCGGCTTGGCGCGGCGCGCGGCCTCCTTCATCGCGAGCGAGCCGGCCACCTTGAACGCGATCTCCGAGGAGTCCGTGTCGTGGTACTTGCCGTCCGTCAGCGTGATCTTGATGTCGACCATCGGGTAGCCGGCCTTGACGCCGGTGTCGAGTGCCTCCTCGACGCCTCTCTCGACCGCCGGGATGAACTCCGACGGGATCGAGCCACCCTTGATTCTGTTGACGAACTCGAAGCCCTCGCCGGGGTTCGGCTCGATGTCGACGTAGACGATGCCGTACTGGCCGGAGCCGCCGGTCTGACGGACGAAGCGCCCCTCGACTCTGCTGGCGGTGCCGCGCACGGTCTCGCGGTAGGAGACCTGCGGCCGGCCGACGTTCGCCTCGACTCTGAACTCGCGCATCATCCGGTCGACGAGCACCTCGAGGTGCAGCTCGCCCATGCCGGAGATCTCGGTCTGGCCGGTCTCCTCGTTGGTGCGGACCTGGAAGGTCGGGTCCTCCTCGGCCAGGCGGCCGAGGGCGACGCCCATCTTCTCCTGGTCGACCTTCGTCTTCGGCTCGATCGCGACCTTGATGACCGGCTCCGGGAAGTCGATCATCTCGAGCTTGATCGGCTTGTCGATCGCGGCGAGCGTGTCACCGGTCGTGACTTGCTTGATGCCGACGGCCGCGGCGATGTCGCCCGCGGAGACGTCCTCGAGGTCGACGCGCTCGTTGGCGTGCATCTCGAGGATGCGGCCGATGCGCTCGGAACGACCTGTCGAGACGTTGAGCACCTTCGAGCCCGCTTCGAGCTTGCCCGAGTAGACGCGGAAGTAGGTGAGCTTGCCGACGTAGGGGTCGGCGGCGATCTTGAACGCGAGCGCCGAGAACGGCGCGTCGTCGGACGCCTCGCGCGTCGCGGGACGGCCCTCGTCCTCGCCGCGGACCGGCTCGATGCCCTCGACCGGCGGCACGTCGAGCGGCGACGGCAGGTAGTCGACGATCGCGTCGAGCAGCGGCTGGACGCCCTTGTTCTTGAACGACGAGCCGCACAGGACCGGCGTCATCTTCAGCTCGAGGCTCGCCTTGCGGATCGCGGCCTTGATCTTGTCGACCGGGATCTCGGACTCTTCGAGGATCAGCTCGACGAGGTCGTCGTCGTAGTGGGAGAGCTCGTCGAGCAGGTGCTCGCGCGCCGCGGCGGCTCTGTCGGCGAGCTCCTCCGGGATCGGCACGATCGAATGCTCTTTGCCGAGATCGTCGTGGTAGATGATCGCGTGGTTCTCGACGAGGTCGATGATGCCCTTGAGGTCGGCCTCGACGCCGATCGGCAGCTGGATCGGGACCGGGTGCGCGCCGAGGCGGTCGATCATCGTCTGGACGCCGCGCTCGAAGTCCGCGCCGATGCGGTCCATCTTGTTGATGTACGCGATGCGCGGCACGTGGTACTTGTCGGCCTGGCGCCAGACGTTCTCAGACTGCGGCTCGACGCCGGCGACGGAGTCGAAGACGGCGACGGCGCCGTCGAGCACACGCAGCGACCGCTCGACCTCGACGGTGAAGTCGACGTGACCGGGCGTGTCGATGATGTTGATGCGGTGCTCGTTCCACTCGCACGCAGTCGCGGCGGACGTGATCGTGATGCCACGCTCCTGCTCCTGCTCCATCCAGTCCATCGTGGCCGCACCCTCGTGCACCTCGCCGAGCTTGTGCGTCCGGCCCGTGTAGAACAGGATGCGCTCGGTCGTGGTGGTCTTGCCGGCGTCGATGTGCGCCATGATCCCGATGTTTCGGGTCTTGTCGAGGGCGAACTTACGTGGCATGGGCTCGGTTTCTTACTCGCGGTCGGTCGTCGGCGATAGGCACAAAAATGGCCCCAGAGGGGCCCGGTCCTGACTGGAATGTCGTCCCGGGTTCGTGCGCTAGTTCGTCGAAGTCTCCATGGGTCGTGTCCTCCGTGGACAGAGGCGGGCACACTAGTGCGCGCGCCTCTGGGAGGCGGCGAAGGAATATAGCAAAGGTGAGCCGTTGAGTCCGACCGGACGGGGAATTCGCCCCCCAGCACGGCGCGCGCGAGTCGTTAACGACGACGCGCCGCTGAGATCAGCGGCGCGCGGGTGCTGCGAATGCCGACGTAGGGGTGGTTACCAGCGGTAGTGCGCGAAGGCCTTGTTGGCCTGCGCCATGCGGTAGATGTCGTCCTTGCGCTTGTAGGCGCCGCCCTGCTGCGACTGCGCGTCGAGCAGCTCGTTGGCGAGGCGCTGAGCCATCGTCTTCTCACGACGCTGGCGGGCGAAGAGCACGAGCCAGCGGACCGCAAGAGTCCTCGCACGGCGCGGCGGAACCTCGACCGGCACCTGGTAGGTCGCGCCGCCGACGCGGCGGGAGCGGACCTCGAGCGACGGCGTGAGCGCCTTCAGCGAGGTCTCGAGCGCCTCGATCGGGTCTCTGCCCGTGCGCTCGGAGAGGATCGCCAGCGCGTCATACACGATGCGCTCGGCGGTCGACTTCTTGCCGTCCAGCATCACCTTGTTGATGACCTGCTGGACGAGGCGGGAGCGGTGGATCGCGTCCGGCTCGACCGGCCGGATCGAAGCTGCAGCGCGGCGGGGCATTACTTCGCCTTCACGCCGTACTGGGAACGGGCCTTCTTGCGATCGCTGACGCCGGCGGCGTCGAGCGTCCCGCGCACGACCTTGTAGCGCACACCCGGAAGGTCCTTGACGCGGCCTCCGCGGACGAGCACGACGGAGTGCTCCTGAAGGTTGTGACCCTCGCCCGGGATGTAGACGGTGACTTCCATCCCGTGGGTCAGCCGGACACGAGCAACCTTGCGGAGGGCCGAGTTCGGCTTCTTGGGCGTCGTCGTGTAGACGCGCGTGCAGACGCCGCGGCGCTGAGGCGCGGCGACCTTGGTCTTGCGGCCTCTGCCGGACTTGAGGCCCGGCGTGGCGAGCTTCTTCTTCGGCGTCTTGCGGCCCTTGCGAACGAGTTGGCTGGTAGTCGGCATGTGGCGCGGAATGCTAGCAGCGTTCGCGCGATCGCAGTCGCTACGCGGGATGCACGGTCCCGAGCGCCTCCTCGACAGGCACGTGCGGGACGCCGACCGCCTCCGCGACCGGAGCATATGTGACCTTGCCGCCGACCACGTTGACGCCGGGCAGCAGTCCGGGATTCTCCTGCACAGCACGGTGAACGCCGGCGTTGGCGAGATGCAGCACGTACGGCATCGTCGCGTTCGTGAGCGCGTAGGTCGAGGTGACCGGGACGGCGCCGGGCATGTTCGCGACGCAGTAGTGGGTGATCCCGTCGACCTCGTACGTCGGGTCGGTGTGCGTCGTCGGTCTCGACGTCTCGAAGCAGCCGCCCTGGTCGATCGAGACGTCGACGAGGACCGCGTTGCGCTTCATCAGCGCGAGCTGTCTGCGCGTGATCACGTGCGGCGCCTTCGCGCCGTGGACCAGCACCGCCCCGATCACAAGGTCGACGTCCGGCAGCCGCTCCTCGATCGCCAGCGTCGAGGCGAAGCAGGTGTCGGCGCGGCCGCCGAACGCGACGTCGAGCTCGCGCAGGCGGTCGATGTTGCGGTCGAAGACGAAGACGGTCGCCTCCATCCCGATCGCGATGAAGGCGGCATTCATCCCCACCACGCCGCCGCCGATCACCATCACGTTCGCGGCCGCGACGCCGGGCACGCCGCCGAGCAGGATCCCGCGACCGCCGAGCGGCTTCTCCAGCATGAAGGCGCCGGCCTGCGTCGCGATCTTGCCCGCGACCTCGCTCATCGGCGCCAGCAGCGGCAGCCGCCCGCGCGCGTCCTCGACCGTCTCGTACGCGACGCAGGTCGCGCCGGACGCCATCAGGCCGCGCGTCAGCTCCGGCGCGGGCGCGAGGTGCAGGTAGGTGAAGAGGAGGTGGTGCGGTCTCAGCCGCGCGACCTCCTCCGGCTGCGGCTCCTTGACCTTGACGATCAGCTCGGCGCCGGCGAAGACGGCGCCGGCGTCCGGCACGATGCTCGCGCCCTGCGCCTCGTAGGCGGTGTCGGCGATGCCGGAGCCCTCCCCCGCCCCGTGCTGCACGAGCACCTCGTGGCCGGCGTCGACCAGCTCGCGCGCGCCCGCGGGCGTCAGCGCGACGCGGTACTCGTCCGTCTTGACCTCGGTGGGGACGCCGACTCTCATCGCACCAACTCCCGTCCTCGAAGTGCCAGCCAGAACTCGATCCGGTCGCGCGCGCTGCCCATGCTGCGACCGGTCAGCTCCTCGACGCGCCTGATCCGGTAGCGCAGCGTGTGCCGATGGCAGTAGAGGCGGCGCGCCGCGCGCTCCCACTGCCCGTTCTCCTCGATGAACGCCTCCAGCGAGCGCATCAGCTCGCCGCCGTAGGCGCCCTCGCTCTCCTCGATCGGCGCGAGGATCGAGTCGCAGAAGAGCCGCAGCGCGTCGTCGTCCTGGAGCGAGAGCAGCAGCTGGAAGGAGCCGAGGTCGCGGTAGGTCGCGACCGTCGTTCTCGCCGCGCCGGCGCCGTTGCCGCCCGCCTCCTCGCCGCCGCCGTTGCCGGACGGCTGCGCGAGCGCGTACGCCTCCAGCGCGCAGCGCGCCTCGTGGAAGGCCCGGCGCGCGTCGGCGCTCTCGACCGCGCGACCGGCGCCGAGCCGCAGCGGCGCCCCGAGCGCGCGCGACGCGCGTTCGGCGATCCGCTGCGCGAGCGGGAACAGCTCGTCCTCGTCGAAGCCGGGCACGAGCGCGCTGACGAGGCCGTCGTGCAGCGCCACCAGTCCGTCGGCCGCCTCACCGCGCAGCGCGGCCGACAGCGCACCCTCGGCGGCCGCCAGCGCGCCGGCTCCCGGGCGCGGCGGCGCGAGCACGAGCACGCCGACTCTGCGGCCGAGCCCGAACGGCTCCAGGCGGCGCGTGAGGTCGGGTCCTCTCAGCTCGCCGCTGACGATCGCGGCGAGCACGTCGCCGGCGAGCCGCCGCTCGGTGTCCTCCGCGACGCGGCGGCGCAGCAGCTCGAGCGCGACGATCGTGACGGCCTGATGGAGCGTGAGGCGGTCGAACTCCGACAGCGCGCCGGAGTCCTTGGCGGCGACGAGCCACGCCTGCAACAGCGGCGGCCCGTCGGCGGCGGAGCCGTCCGCCGCGCGCGGGCCCGACGCCCCGACCGGCAGCGCCAGCGCGCGGCCGGTGAGCGCGTCGGCGCTCGGCGCGAAGCCGCGGCGACCGCCGGACTCGCCCGTGAGGCCGCCGCCCCGCGTCCGCTCGCGCAGCTCGCGCTCCAGCGCGGCCAGCGTCTCGTCGTCCAGCTCGGCGCGGAACGAGCGCTGCGCGAGCAGCATCCCGCGCGCGTCGAAGACGAGCGCCGCGCCGCCGATCAGCGTCGCGATCGCGCCGACGACGGCGTCGAGCCCGCGCTCGGAGAGGACGATCCGCTCCAGTCGCTCGTGCGCGGCGATCGCGCGGCGCAGGACGGCGTACTGCTCGTTGACGAGACGGCTGAAGGCCGTCTCGGTGATCGCGATGAACGGCACGTCGTACGGGACCTCGAAGAGCGACAGGCCGCGCTCCTTCGCGGCGGCGACGAGCGCCTCCGGGACGTGCGTGTGGCCGAAGCCGACGCCGAAGCCGAGTCCTGCGAGCCCGTGGTCGGCGAGCCTGTGCACGTACGCACGCTGATCCTCGGCGTCGTGGCTGAGCTGCATCCCGGTCGTCAGCAGCAGCTCGCCGCCCGACAGCCACGGCGTCGGATCCGCCAGCTCGGTGATGTGGACCCAGCGGACGGGCGCGTCGAGCGCCTCCTCGCCCGCGAGCAGGCGGATGTCGATGTCGCGGACGAGCTCGCGGACGGTCAGCACCGGTCGTCCTCCGCTCAGGCCAGCCCGAGCCGGCGGCTGCCCTCTTCGAGGACGGGGCGCAGCACGCCCTCGATCTCCTCGAAGTGCTCGGGGCCGGCGATCAGCGGCGGGGAGAGCTGGATGACCGGGTCGCCGCGGTCGTCCGCGCGGCAGATCAGGCCGTGCTCGTAGAGCGCGCCTGACAGGTAGCCGCGCAGCAGCGTCTCGGCCTCGTCGTCGTCGAACGTCTCCTTCGTGTCGCGGTCCTTGACCAGCTCGATCGACTGGAAGTAGCCCGCCCCGCGCACGTCGCCGACGATCGGGATGTCACGCAGCGACTCCAGCATGCCGCGCAGGCCGGCCTCGTTCGCGCGGACGTGCTCCAGCACTCTCTCGTTCTCGTAGGCGTCGATCGTCGCGAGCGCGATCGCGGCGGCGACCGGGTGGCCGGCGAACGTGAAGCCGTGCAGGAACGTCTCGGTCCCCTCCATGAACGGCGCCGCGACCTTGTCGGATGCGATCAGCGCGCCCATCGGCGCGATCGCGCCGGTGATCCCCTTCGCGGTGGTGATCAGGTCCGGCAGGTAGTCGTAGCGCTGCGCGCCGAACCAGGTGCCGAGGCGGCCCCACGAGCAGATCACCTCGTCCGAGATCATCAGCACGCCGAACTCGTCGCAGATCTCGCGCACGCGCTGGAAGTAGCCCTCGGGCGGCGTGAACGTGCCGCCGGCGTTCTGCACCGGCTCCATGATCACGGCGGAGACAGTCTCCGGCCCCTCGAAGAGGATCCGGTCGCGGACCGCCTCGGCGAGCGACTCGACTGGAACGCCCTCGGGCAGCCGGTAGACGTTCGTGTTCGGCACGTGGCAGCCGCCGGGCGTCAGCGGTTCGAACGGAACGCGCATCGGCGTGATGCCCGTCGCGGACAGCGCGCCCATCGGCGTCCCGTGGTAGGCGACCTCGCGCGCGATCACCTTCGTCTTGTTCGGGTTGCCCGTCAGCTTGTGGTACTGCCGGGCGAGCTTGAGGGCGGACTCGACCGCCTCGCCGCCGCCGCTCGTGAAGAAGACGCGGTTGAGATCGCCCGGCGCGAGCGAGGCGATCTTCGCGGCCAGCTCGATCGCGCGCGGGTGCGCGTAGGACCACGTCGAGTAGAAGTCGAGCTCTTTCGCCTGGTCGGCGCCGGCCTGCGCGATGTCGACGCGCCCGTGACCCAGGTTGCAGCAGAAGAGCGCGGAGAGCCCGTCGAAGTAGCGCTTGCCGTGCTCGTCCCAGACGTAGCAGCCGTCGGCTCTGACGATGATCGGCACGTCGGCGTCGACGTACGCGCCCATCCGTGTGAAGTGCATCCAGAGGTGGCGCTTGGCCTGCTCCTGGAGCGTCGTCGTCTCGGGCTGCGCGCCCGCAGTGGTCGCCATCGCTGGATCAGCCTCCCGACTGGAGTCGTCGATTCGCCGCTATGTACAAATGTACTCCGCGGCGGAGGAGATCTGGAGAGCGACTACGCCGCAGCGGCGCTCGGCTGCGCGGCGCGGACCGGCGCCGGCGTCAGCGCAGCGGCGACGATCACGAGCACGAAGGCGATCGCCTGCACGACGATGCCGAGCACGTCACCCGGCAGCGGGTCGCCAAAGACGATGATCCCGCCGGCGATCCCGGAGACGTTGGCGGCCGTGCCGGTGAAGGCGATGACGGGCACCGCCTCGCCCTCCTGCAGCGCCTTCGCGGAGGCGTAGAACGCCGCCACCGATGCGGCGATCGCGACGGCGCTCCACGGCGTCGTCAGCAGCGCCAGCACGCCGTCGTCGGCGACGAGGCCGGTGAGCGCCTTCAGCGCGACGTCGGAGACGCCGAACAGGAGACCGGCGGCCGCCGCGAGCATCACGCCGTGGTGGTGGTCGGGCGCGCCGATCCGCTTGCCCATCACGAGCAGGGCGCCGACCGCGACGAGACCGGCCTCGAAGGCGATCATGCCGGGGAGGGAGAACTGCGACTGCGAGCCGTGGACGGCCGGCAGCGTGACGCCCAGCAGCACGAGGCCCAGCGCGGTGAAGCCGAGGCCGAGCCACTGCCGCGGCCCGACCTTGAAGCCGAAGATCCGCTCGGCCATGACGGCGAGCATCACGACGCCGCCCGCGAGGACCGCCTGCACGACCGACATCGGCGCGACCGCGAGCGCGGCGACGTGGAAGACCCACGCGACGACCGCGACCGACATGCCGATCGCGAACCAGCGGGAGCGGAACAGTCCCTTGGCGGAGGCGAGCGGATGGCTGACGTGGACGGCGGGGGCCGCACACGCGCCGCGGTGCTTGTAGAGGAACGCGAGGTTCGTCGTGAAGGCGCAGATCAGCGCGAGCAGGATGCCAAGATAAATCGTCATAAATCGAAATGAGCTGCGTGCCGCAGCGGGCGTTACGTGAGCGTCGTGAGCGCCCCACGCTGCTTGTTCGGCAGCGGCAGGCAGCGACTTGAATCCCTCCCGGGGATCGAACCAGCGTAGCGGCCCCGCGTGCTCGGCGCAGCGGAGTGACTTTCCGGCGAGACTTCGTACAGATGGAGCAACAACGGGTTCCGGTCCTGTTCGTCGACGTCGACGGCGTCATCTCGCTGTTCGGCTTCCCGGCGCATTCCCCGCCACCAGGGCGCTTTCAGCTCGTCGAGGGGATCGCCCACTTCCTTTCGGCCACGGCCGGCGAACACCTGCGTCGTCTCGAACGCTGCTTCGAGCCCGTCTGGTGCACGGGCTGGGAGGAGAAGGCCGGCGAGTACCTTCCCGCCGCGTTGAAGCTCGCCGATTCATACCCTCATCTGACGTTCGAACGCAATCCAGGCCGCGCGAACGCGCACTGGAAGCTCGACGCGATCGAACGTCATGCGGGCGCGCGGCCACTCGCCTGGATCGACGACGCGCACGATCGCGAATGCGCCGATTGGGCGCGCGAACGCGGTGAGCGTGGCATGCCGACGCTGCTCGTGAGCACCGTCCCGGCGGTCGGGCTGACCGAACGGCACGTCACTGCACTCACCTCGTGGGCGGCCTCGCTGTCCGCGCGCTGACGCGCTATCGTCGGAGCGGTACCGCACCGGTGGCGGCATTCTTCTTCCAGCAGTGACCCCGAAGGAGCTTTGCCGTGCCGTCGATCGAGATCCGTCCCTTCAAGCGCAGCGACCGCGACCAGCTCGCGACGCTCGTCAACGCCCACGTCGGCACCGTCCTGCCCGGCGTCTCGCTGTCGGTCAACGCGGTCATGAGCCAGCTCGAGCGCGAGCCGGACGAGTTCGTCGTCGACCCGTGGGTGATCGAGCGCGCCACGCTCGTCGTCGTCGAGGCCGACCGCCTCGTCGCCGCCGCGCACCTCGTCCGCTACGGCGACGGCGAGCAGGTCGGCGCCGACCAGCGCGGCGCCGGCGAGCTGCGCTGGCTGCTGTGCTGGCCCGCGGACGTCGCCGCCGGCGAGGCGCTGCTCGCCGCCTGCCTGCAGCGGCTCACGGCGTGGGACGTGACGCGCGTGCTCGCCGACAGCTCGCTGCCCGCCCCCGCCGTCTACGGCGTGCCCGACTGCTGGCCGCACGTGCGGCGGCTGTACGAGCGCGCCGGCTTCACGCCCGGCGCCGAGGAGGTCGTGCTCGTCGCCGACGTCGCCGACCTGCCGCAGCCGGGACCGCCGCCGATCGAAGGCCTCGCCGTCCGCCGCGTCGTCGGCGACGCCGCGACGAGCTTCGTCGCGACGCTCGGCGAGACGCCCGTCGGCCTGATCGAGCTGCAGACGGACCTGACCGAAGGCGGCACGCGCTCGCGCCTGGCCGGCTGGGCGGAGCTGTGGAACCTCGCGGTCGAGGAGCCGTACCGGCGCCGCGGCGCCGGCCGCTGGCTGGTCGGCCACGCTGCAGACTGGATGCGGCTCGGCCGCGTCGAGCGGGTGCTCGACTACTGCGGGCCGGACGAGCACGACGCGCTCGCGTTCGGGACGGCCTGCGGCTGGCGCGAGCTGACGCGCACGACGCGCGGCTGGACGCGCGGTTAGCGGCGTGGACGGGCATCGCCCGAGCGGGCGCTGAAACGACGACGGCCGCCCCGAGGGGCGGCCGTCGCGTGCAGCGTGTGGGCGGGTGCCCGGGCTAGGACTGTCTGTCCTCCGGGACGTCCAGCTCCGCCAGCTCCTCGGCGAAGCCGTGCGAGCCGCCGCCGTTGCCGATCTCCTCGAGGTCGGCGAGGTCGGCCTCGATGCCCGAGGGGCCGAAGCCCTGCAGCGCCTCGCCGTCGGTGAGGCCCAGCTCGGCCGCCAGCTCGTCGTGGTCGAGCAGGCCGACGTCGTCCATCCCGCGGGGGAGCGGCTCGGCCGGCTCGATCTCGATGCGACGGTACCGCTTGAGGCCCGTGGCAGCCGGGATCAGCTTGCCGATGATGACGTTCTCCTTGAGACCGTTGAGACGGTCGATCTTGCCCTCGAGCGCCGCGTCGGTCAGGACCTTCGTCGTCTCCTGGAAGGAGGCCGCCGAGAGGAAGGAGTCGGTGTTGAGCGACGCCTTCGTGATGCCGAGGATGATCTCCTCCGCCTGCGCCGGCTCGCCGCCGTTGTCGATCACGACCTGGTTGATTCTGGCGTAGTCGTGACGGTCGACGAAGACGCCCGGGAGGAGGTCCGTGTCGCCCTTCTGGTCGACGCGCACCTTCTTGAGCATCTGACGCACGATCAGCTCGATGTGCTTGTCGTTGATGTCCACGCCCTGCGACTTGTAGACCTCCTGGACCTCCTTGACGAGGTACAGCTCGGTCTCGGTGCGGCCGCGGATCGCGAGCAGCTCGTGCGGGTAGAGCGACCCCTCGTTGAGCTGCTTGCCCGGCTCGACCTTGTCGCCACGCTCGACGTGCAGGCGCGTGCGGCGCGGGAACGTGTGACGGTGCTCGTCGCCGCCGTCGTCGGTGATGACGACCGTCAGCGCCTTGTCCGTCTCCTCGATCTCGACGACGCCGCCGACCTCGGCGATCTTCGCCAGGCCCTTCGGCTTGCGCGCCTCGAACAGCTCCACGACACGCGGGAGGCCGTGCGTGATGTCCGCGCCGGCGACGCCGCCGGTGTGGAACGTACGCATCGTCAGCTGCGTGCCCGGCTCGCCGATCGACTGCGCGGCGATGATGCCGACCGCGTCGCCGATCTGCGCGGTGTTGCCGGTCGCCATCGCGCGGCCATAGCAGGCCTGGCACACGCCGGTCGGCGCCTCGCACTTCAGCACCGAGCGGACGGGGATCTTGACGTTGTCCTCGCCGTAGGCCTCGAGCAGCGCCGCGAAGTCCGCGCGGCTCATCTCGATGCCTCTCTCGACGACGACGCTCTTTCTCGGGCCGAGGTCGAGCGCCGCGACGCGGCCGACGACGTTGTCGTTCGGCTCTCCGCCGGCCTTGTACAGGTCCAGCTCGACGTACTGCTCGGCGCCGCAGTCCTCCTGGCGGATGATGACGTCCTGCGCGACGTCGACCAGACGGCGCGTCAGGTAGCCGGAGTCCGCGGTACGGAGGGCGGTGTCGGCGAGTCCCTTGCGGGCGCCGTGGGTCGAGGTGAAGTACTCGATCACGTCGAGGCCCTCCATGAAGTTCGCCTTCACGGGCCGCTCGATGATCTCGCCCTTCGGGTTGGCCATGAGGCCGCGCATGCCGGCGAGCTGGCGGATCTGCTTGAAGGAGCCGCGGGCACCCGAGTTGGCCATCATGAAGATGGGGTTCAGCTCATTGAAGTGCTGCTCCATCGCCTCGGCGACCTCGTCGGTCGCCGCGTTCCAGCGGTCGACGACGGCGTCCTTGCGCTCCTCCTCCGTGATCAGGCCCATGTCGTACTGGTCCTGGATCTCGGCGACCTCGCCCTCGTACTTGCCGAGGATCTCGCCCTTCTCCGGCGGGATCACGACGTCGTTCTTGGAGACCGTGATGCCGGCCTGCGTCGCGTACCGGAAGCCGAGGTCCTTGAACGCGTCGAGCACCTGCGAGATCGTCGCCGCGCCGTACGCCTGCACGAGGTCGTCGACGAACTGCGTCGTGTCGCGCTTCTTCATCGAGCGGTTGACGAACTCGTAGGACGCGGGGTCGTAGTCGGCCCCGAGCGTCTCGCGGATCGCGCGCTCGATCTTGTCGTTGTAGATGATGCGGCCGACGGTCGTGAGGATGTGACCGCCCTGACGGCCCGCCGGGCGGAACTCGGCGAGGTCGTGGAGTCTCGTGACGCCGTGCTCGTAGGACCACTCCGCCTCCTGGGCGGTGCGGTACACGTGCGGGCGCTTCGCCGCTCTCGCGGGGTCGACCTTCGCCAGCTCGTCCGCCTCCGGCCCGTACGTGAGGTAGTACGCGCCGAGGATCATGTCCTGCGTCGGCGTGGCGAGCGGGGCGCCGTGCGCCGGCGAGAGGATGTTGTTCGCAGACAGCATCAGGATCCGCGCCTCCGCCTGCGCCTCCGCGGAGAGCGGCAGGTGGACGGCCATCTGGTCGCCGTCGAAGTCCGCGTTGAACGCGTGGCAGACGAGCGGGTGGACCTGGATCGCCTTGCCCTCGACGAGCATCGGCTCGAACGCCTGGATGCCGAGGCGGTGGAGCGTCGGCGCGCGGTTGAGCAGCACCGGGTGCTCGTGGATGACCTCCTCGAGCACGTCCCAGACCTCGGGGATCATCGAGTCGACCATCTTCTTGGCCGCCTTGATGTTCTGCGCGGCCTTGCGCTCGACGAGCCGGGCCATGATGAACGGCTTGAACAGCTCGAGCGCCATCAGCTTCGGCAGACCGCACTGGTGCAGCTTCAGCGACGGACCCGACACGATCACCGAACGGCCGGAGTAGTCGACGCGCTTGCCGAGCAGGTTCTGGCGGAAGCGGCCCTGCTTGCCCTTGAGCATGTCCGAGAGCGACTTCAGCGGACGGTTGCCGGGGCCCGTGACCGGGCGCCCGCGACGGCCGTTGTCGAACAGCGCGTCGACGGCCTCCTGGAGCATCCGCTTCTCGTTGTTGACGATGATCTCCGGCGCGCCGAGGTCGAGCAGCCGCTTGAGGCGGTTGTTGCGGTTGATGACGCGGCGGTAGAGGTCGTTGAGGTCGGACGTCGCGAAGCGGCCGCCGTCGAGCTGGACCATCGGGCGCAGCTCCGGCGGGATCACCGGGACGGCCTCGAGGATCATCATCTCCGGGCGGTTGCCCGACTGGATGAAGGCGGAGACGACCTTCAGGCGCTTGACCGAACGGCTCTGCTTCTGGCCCTTCGCCGTCTTGACGAGCTCCTGCAGCTCCTCTCTCTCGGCGTCGAGGTCGACCTGCTCGAGCAGGTCGCGCACCGACTCCGCGCCCATGCCGCCGCGGAAGTACTCGCCGAAGCCGAACGGGCTGCCGAAGCGGTCCTTCAGCTCGCGGAAGAGCGTCTCGTCGTTGACGACGTCCTTCGGCTTCATCGACTGGAACGTGTCCCACACCTGACGCATGCGCTCGGCCGCGTCCTCGATGTAGGCCTCGGTGTCGTCCATGTCGGCCTGGAACGTTCTGCGCAGCTCTCTGAGCAGCTTCTCGCGCTCTTCGTCGGACAGTCTCGCGACGTTGACGTCGAGGGCCTCGGCCCACATCTCGTCCTCGTCGTTGAACTGGTTCGACTGTCTGCCGCTCTCGAGGAAGGAGACGCGGCGCTCGAGCGACTCTCTCAGCTCGAGCAGGCGCTCCTCCTTCTCGGCCGCGTAGGAGTCGAGGACCTTGTTGACCTCGTCCTGCAGCGAGTCGAGGTCGCGCTCGCGCGCCTCGTCGTCGATCCAGGTGACGATCGACGCAGCGAAGTAGAGGACCTTCTCGAGCTCCTTCGGAGCCATGTCGAGCAGGTAGCCGATGCGGCTCGGGACGCCCTTGAAGAACCAGATGTGGCTGACCGGGGCGGCGAGGTCGATGTGACCCATGCGCTCACGGCGGACCTTCGAGCGGGTGACCTCGACGCCGCAGCGCTCGCAGACGATGCCCTTGTAGCGGACGCGCTTGTACTTGCCGCAGTAGCACTCCCAGTCCTTCGTCGGACCGAAGATGCGCTCGCAGAAGAGGCCGTCCTTCTCCGGCTTGAGCGTGCGGTAGTTGATGGTCTCCGGCTTCGTGACCTCGCCCGAGCTCCAGGAGCGGATCTGCTTGGAGGAGGCGAGCCCGATCTCGATGGCGTCGAAGTTGTTGATGTCGATCATGCGAATCCCATGTGTTGGAGGGTGTCGGGAGGTGGTGTGACGAGCGGCGGGGCCGGGCGGGCCCCGCCGCGGTCACATCACGTCTCCGAGCCCTCGTCCTGGATGTCGTCGCCGTCGCCGACGGGCGCGAGGTCCTCGTCGCCGGCGTCCGCGGACGCCGCGGGCGCCGCGTCGGTGTCGTCCTCGCCCTCGGTCGCCTCGTCGGCGGCCTGGCTGTCGGTCGCGCGGACGCCGGAGAGGTCGATGCCCAGCTCCTCGGCCGCACGCAGGAGGTCGTCGTCCTCCTCGCGCATCTCGGCGCGGGTGCCCTCTTCGGAGACGACGTTGACGTCGAGCGCCAGCGACTGCATCTCCTTCAGGAGCACCTTGAACGACTCGGGGATGCTCGGCTCGGCGATGTTCTCGCCCTTGACGATCGCCTCGTACGCCTTGACGCGGCCGACGGTGTCGTCGGACTTGATCGTCAGCATCTCCTGGAGCGTGTACGCGGCGCCGTACGCCTCCAGCGCCCACACCTCCATCTCGCCGAAGCGCTGGCCGCCGAACTGCGCCTTGCCGCCCAGCGGCTGCTGGGTGACGAGCGAGTACGGGCCGGTCGAGCGCGCGTGGATCTTGTCGTCGACGAGGTGGTGGAGCTTGAGGATGTACATGTAGCCGACCGTGACCTGGGTCTCGAACGGCTCGCCCGTGCGCCCGTTGAAGAGCGTGAACTTGCCGCTCGCCTTGGTCCCGGCGCGGTCGTCCGGAGCCGTCTTCATGCGGATCCGGCCTCTGTGCTCCTGCTGCCACTTCAGCAGCGCGGTGTCGACGTCCTCGACCGTCGCGCCGTCGAAGACGGGCGTCGAGACGTAGACGCGCGGTCTGTCGCCGTTGGAGTGCGCGATCTTGTACGCCTCGCTGCCGTCGTCGTACCAGCCCTCGGCCGCGGCCCACCCGAGGTGGGTCTCGAGGATCTGGCCGATGTTCATGCGGGACGGCACGCCGAGCGGGTTCAGGATCACGTCGACCGGGGAGCCGTCCTCGAGGAACGGCATGTCCTGCTCGTCGACGATCTTCGAGATGACGCCCTTGTTGCCGTGACGGCCGGCGAGCTTGTCGCCCTCGGCGATCTTGCGCTTCTTCGCGACGAAGACGCGCACGAGGTCGTTGACGCCCGGCGGCAGGTCGTCGCCGGCGTCGCGCGAGAACGTCTTGACGTCGATCACGACGCCGCCCTCGCCGTGCGGCACCTTCAGCGAGGTGTCGCGGACCTCGCGCGCCTTCTCCTTGAAGATCGCGCGGATCAGCTTCTCCTCGGCCGTCAGCTCGGTCTCGCCCTTCGGCGTGACCTTGCCGACGAGCAGGTCGCCGGAGCCCACCTCGGCGCCGATGCGGACGATGCCGCGGTCGTCGAGGTTGCGCAGCGACTCCTCGGAGCGGTTCGGGATGTCGCGGGTGATCTCCTCGTCGCCGAGCTTCGTCGTGCGGGCATCGATCTCGTACTCCTCGATGTGGATCGAGGTGAGCTCGTCGTCCTTCACGAGGCGCTTGGAGAGGATGATCGCGTCCTCGAAGTTGTAGCCCTCCCAGGACATGAAGGCGACGCGCAGGTTCTTGCCGAGCGCCATCTCGCCCTGGTCGGTCGAGGAGCCGTCCGCGAGCACCGTGCCCTCCACGACCGCCTGCCCGTTGCGGACGAGCGGCTTGTGGTGGATCAGCGTGCCCTGGTTGGAGCGCATGAACTTCTGCAGGACGTACTCGTCCTTGCCGCCGTCCTCGGTCTCGATGACGATCTGGTCGGCGTCGATGTAGGCGATCGTGCCGGCGCGCTTGGCGATCACGACGTCGCCGGAGTCGACGGCCGCGCGGTACTCCATGCCCGTGCCGACGAGCGGCGCGTCGGTGCGGAGCAGCGGCACCGCCTGGCGCTGCATGTTGGAGCCCATCAGAGCGCGGTTGGCGTCGTCGTGCTCGAGGAACGGGATCATCGCCGTCGAGACGGACCAGATCTGCTCCGGCGAGACGTCCATCAGGTCGACGTCGCCGGGCTCGGCTCTCACGTACGAGCCGGCCTGCGTGCGGCAGACGATGTCGGTGCCGACGAGCTCGCCGGCGTCGTTGATCGGCGTGTCCGCCTGCGCGATCTTCGCCTCTTCCTCCTGGGTCGCGTCGAGATGCACGATCTCGTCGGTCACCTTGCCGTCCTTGACGACGCGGTACGGCGTCGTCACGAAGCCGTACTCGGAGATCTGCGCGTAGGAGGACAGCGAGCCGAGCAGGCCGATGTTCGGACCCTCGGGGGTCTCGATCGGGCACATGCGGCCGTAGTGGGTCGGGTGGACGTCGCGCACCTCGATCGGCGCGCGCTCGCGCGTCAGGCCGCCGGCGCCGAGCGCCGACAGTCTGCGGCGATGCGTCAGGCCCGAGAGCGAGTTGTTCTGGTCCATGAACTGCGACAGCTGCGAGGAGCCGAAGAACTCCTTCAGCGCTGCCACGACCGGGCGGATGTTGACGATCGTCTGCGGCGTGATCGTGTCCGCGTCCTCGGTCGTGAGGCGCTCGCGCACCACGCGCTCCATGCGGTAGAGGCCGATCCGGAACGCCTCCTGGATCAGCTCGCCGACGGTCCGCAGCCGGCGGTTGCCGAAGTGCTCGTACTCGTCGAGGTGGTCAGCGACCGGCTCGCGCGGGTAGGTGACGGCCTCGGCGGCGTAGTCTCTGATCTCGACGTCGGGCTGCTCGGGCATGCCGAGCAGCTTCGGCAGCGTCACGAGCTCCTTGATGAGCGCGATGATGTCGTCGTGCGTCAGCGTGCGCGTCTCGAGGTCGATGTCGAGGCGCAGGCGCGAGTTCAGCTTGTAGCGACCGACGCGCGTGAGGTCGTAGCGCTTGGGGTCGAAGAAGAGCTGGTGGAGCAGCGCTCTCGCCGCGTCGACCGACGGCGGCTCGCCCGGACGCTGCTTCTTGAACAGCTCGATCAGCGCGCCCTCCTCGGTCTTGGTGACCTCGGTGTCGGACTCGAGCGTGTTGCGGATGTAGAGCGAGTCGTCGAAGAGGCTCGCGATCTCCTCGTCGCTGGCGTACCCCATCGCCCGCAGCAGCACCGTGACCGGCAGCTTGCGCTTGCGGTCGATGCGGACGTAGACCTTGCCCTTCTTGTCGATCTCCAGCTCCAGCCAGGAGCCGCGAGCCGGCATCAGGTTCGCGATGAAGACCTGCTTCTCGCGATCCTTCGCCTCCATCAGGTACGCGCCAGGCGAACGGACGAGCTGCGTCACGACGACGCGCTCGGTGCCGTTGATGATGAAGGTGCCGCGCTCGGTCATCCACGGGAAGTCGCCCATGAAGACGGACTGCTCGCGGATCTCCCCGGTCTCACGGTTGACGAACGCGACCGTGACCGTGAGCGGGCGCGCGTACGTGAGGTCCTTCTCACGGCACTCGTCGAGCGATGCGACCGGCTCGTCGAACGTGAACTCGCCGAACTGGACGGCGAGGTTGCCGGTGTAGTCCTCGATCGGCGAGATGTCGTCGATCGTCTCGCGCAGACCGCCGGACTCGGCGTCCGTCAGCCAGGCGAAGGACTTCTTCTGGATATCGATGAGATTGGGAACTTCGAGTGCCTTGGAGAGACGCGCGAAAGTGCGGCGCGTCCGGGGGGCGTCAGCAGGTGCCAAGGTGGCGACTCCTCGGGCGGTCGAGAGGCGAGCAGAGGAAGCGCGAGAGCGCGACCAGCAAAGATAGCACAGGGCATCGATGCCCTTGCACGGGGCAGTCAGCTCTCACGGACCCCGCCCCGGGAGACCGCGTATGTGGCGCGATCTCGGACTCAAGGAGCGGCTGCGACTATTGGCTGACCGGGGCATTGTACCGGCCCGCGCCAACTCGTGGCGGTCGGGGCCGCGGAACGCGAAAGGCCGGCCCCTTGCGGGAGCCGGCCTCTCGGTCAAACAGGTGTGACTGGAGCTACTTGAGCTCGACGCTCGCGCCGGCCTCTTCGAGCTCGGCCTTGAGCTTGTCGGCCTCGTCGCGCTCGATGCCTTCCTTGACGGGCTTGGGGGCCTCGTCGACGAGCGCCTTGGCCTCCTTCAGACCGAGGCCGGTCGCCGCGCGGACGACCTTGATGACCTGGATCTTCTTGTCGCCGGCGCCCGTGAGGACGACGTCGACCGTCGAGGACTCCTCGGCCGCGGCCTCGCCGCCGCCACCGCCGCCGGCGGCCGGAGCCGCAGCCGCGACGGCCGTCGCGGAGACGCCGAACTCCTCTTCGAGCGCTCTGATGCGCTCGGCCAGCTCAAGCACCGAGATGGCCTTCAGCTCGTCGATCCACTCCTGAGTGGTCGCCATGGTCAGTCCTCCTTCGCGTCGGAAGCGCCGTCGGCTTCCGCCGCGTCGTCCGTCTTGTCGTCAGTGGTGGGGGTCGAATCGGTGTCGGTCGCCTCGGCGGCCGCCGGAGCGGTCTCCTCAGCGGCCGGGGCGGCCTCGGCGGCCTCAGCCGCCGGAGCCTCGGCCTCGGCGGCCGGAGCCTCGGCCTCGGCGGCCGGAGCCTCGGCCTCGGCGGCCGGAGCCTCGGCCTCGGCGGCCGGAGCCGGAGCGTTGCCGCCCACGAGGCCCTGGTCGGCGATCGCCTGCAGCTGGATCGCAACGCCCGCGATGAGCGCGTTGAGGCCACGAGCGAGACCGTTGAGCGGTGCGGCGACGACGCCGACGAGCTGCCCGTAGAGCACCTCGCGCGACGGGAGCTTCGAGATCGCTCTGATCTCGTCGGGCGTGACGGCCTTGCCGTCCATCAGACCGCCCTTGAACTCCAGCACCTGCGTCGCTCTCTGCGCGTCGCTCAGCGCCTTCGCGGCCGCAGCCGCGTCGCCGCGGACGAACGCCAGGGCCGTCGGGCCCGTGAGGATCGCCTTGAGCGCGTCGGCGCCGGCCTTGTCGGCCGCGCGCTCGGTCAGCGAGTTCTTCACGACGGCGAGCGTCGTGTCCGACTCGCGCAGCTTGCTGCGCAGGTCGGCGACCTGGCTGACCGTGATGCCACGGTAATCGACCGCGAAGACCGCCTGGGATGCCTCCAGCTCCCCGGCGATCCGGTCGATGACCGCTGCCTTCTCGTCTCTGTTCATGTCAGGTCACTCTTTCTCGAAATGCGAAACGCCCGCACAGAGGCGGGCGTCGAGATGCGAGCCGGCGATCGGCCCGAACCTTCGAGGCTCCGCCTGCCCCGGACTTACCGTCGCCGGGGGTCTCTGGCAGTGCGCTCTTGAACGAGGCTACGCCGCGACCGGCGCCTCCCCGAGGATGTCGCGCGTTCTCGACGGGTCGACCTTCACGCCGGGGCCCATCGTCGAGGCGAGCGTGATCGAGTGGATGTACTTGCCCTTCGCGACGGACGGCTTCGCGCGAACGAGCTCCTCCACGACGGCGGCGTAGTTCTCGAGCAGGCGCTGCTCGTCGAAGCTCGACTTGCCGATCACCATGTGCACGATCGCAGTGCGGTCCGTGCGGTACTCGACCTTGCCGGCCTTCGACTCCTGGACCGCCTTCGTCACGTCCATCGTGACGGTGCCGACCTTCGGGTTGGGCATCTTGCCCGACGGACCGAGGATCCGGCCGAGGCGACCGACGACCGGCATCAGGTCCGGCGTGGCGATCGCGACGTCGAAGTCTGTGAAGCCCTCTTCGATTCTCTTGGCGAGGTCGTCGGAGCCGACGACGTCCGCGCCGGCATCCTCGGCCTCGCGCGCCTTGTCGCCCTGGGCGAAGACGACGACCTTGACGTCCTTGCCGAGGCCGTGCGGCAGCGCGATCGTGCCGCGCAGCTGCTCGTCGGCGTGACGGACGTTGAGGCCCGTGCGGACGTGCAGCTCGACCGACTCGTCGAACTTGGAGCTCTTGAGCTGCTTGACGAGCGCGACCGCCTCGGAGGGCAGGTACTGGTGCTCGCGGTCGTAGCGCTGACGCGCCTCGACGTAGGACTTGCCGTGCTTGGCCACCGTCACACCACCTCCACGCCCATCGAGCGCGCCGTGCCGGCGATGATCTTCGCGGCCTGGTCGACGTCGTGCGCGTTCAGATCCTGGAGCTTCTTCTGGGCGATCTCGCGGAGCTGGTCCTGCGTGATCTGCGCCACCTTGTTCACATGCGGCTCAGCCGAGCCCTTGTCGATCCCGAGCGCCTGCTTGATCAGCACCGCAGCCGGCGGGCTCTTCGTGACGAACGTGAAGGAACGGTCCTCGTAGACCGTGATCTCGACGGGGATGACCGTGCCCGTGTCCTGCTGCGTCTGGGCGTTGAACGCCTTGACGAACTCCATGATGTTGACGCCGTGCTGGCCCAGGGCAGGACCGACCGGCGGCGCCGGGCTCGCTTGGCCGCCTACGGCCTGGAGCTTGATGACTGTCAGAACCTTCTTTGCCATTTCAGATCTTCTTCACCTGGTCGAAACCGACCTCGACCGGCGTCTCGCGGCCGAAGATTGATACCAGCACCTTGAGTCGAGCGCCGTCCTCGTTGATCTCGGAGATCTCGCCGGAGAAGTCCGACAGCGGCCCGGAGACCACCTTGACCGACTCGCCGATCGAGAACTGCGCGCGGCTGCGCGGCCGCTCGGCCGTCTCGCGATGGAGCAGCCGATCGACCTCCGCCTGCGTGAGCGGCACGGGCTCGTTGGAGGCGCCCACGAAACCGGTGACGCCGGGAGTGCCCTTGACAAGCGCCCACGAATCCTCGTTGAGGTCCATGTTGACCAGCACGTAGCCGGGCATCGTGCGCTTCTCGGTGACAACTCTCTGGTTGTCCTTCATCTCGGTCACGGACTCGGTCGGCACGACCACCTGCCGCACTGCGCGTCTCTGGTTGAGCGAGACGACGCGGTGCTCGAGGTTGTGCTTGACCTTGTTCTCGTGACCGGAATAGGTGTTGACGACGTACCAGCGAAACATTCGGGGGAGATGTCCTTCGGAAGAGGCGCGAGCCTGGGAACTAGACGATGAGGTCGACGATCCGCGAGGAGACCCAGTCGGCCGCGCCGAGGAAGGCTCCGGAGAGCAGCACGAAGCCGATCACCACGGCGGTGGCTGAAGTGACCTGCTTGCGGTCGGGCCACTGGACGCGCTGCAGCTCGCGCCAGCTGCCGCGCAGGAAGTTGAGGAAGCGGCCGCCCGGCTTGCGCTGCGGCTCGGGGGAGCGATCGCCGATCTTGGTGACGCCGCCGGCGCCGCCGTTCCCGTCGTCGTCTCCGCCGCCGCCGGGGACCAGCGGCCCGCCGTCGTCGTCGCGCGCAGCCTCGAACAGCTCCTCGGCGGTCGAGCCGCCGAGGTCGTCGGTCGCCTGGGCGGGCTCGCTGCCCGCGAGCTCGGGACGACCGAGCGCGAGCTGAGCGTCGGCGATGTCCACCTCGCCCGAGGCGAACTCGGCCGGCTCGTGCTCGTGCAGCGGGTTCTCGTCGGGCAGCGCGCCGCCGCCCTCGGCACGGCGTGCCGAGGGGCCTGCGGAGCGGGCCTGCCGCTCCCTGCGCTGCTTCGCTCGTCTGCGATCGCGGGCCACGTTCGATCTACGCGGTTAGCGCGTCTCCCGATGGGCCGTGTGTCTCTTGCACCAGCGGCAGTACTTGCGGAGCTGAATCCGCTCGGGATTGTTCCGCTTGCTCTTATTCGTCTGGTAGTTGCGTCGCTTGCATTCCTCGCATGCGAGGGTGACTGCGATGCGAACGTCTCCGCGAGCCATGGTCTTCCAAGGTTCCAGTCGTCGTCAGGGCAAGTGCCAGCGACCGGCGGCAGACACAGAAGCGTGTCGCCAACCGGCGCGAGCCACGCAGTGTAGCGGGAAACGCCGGGCGGGTGGGCGATGACCGGGGCCGTGCGGAGTGCTGACCGCCCCGGCGGCCCGACGCGGTAGCGTGCCGACCCCCAGCGGGCGCACGGCAGCTGCCGTGGCTCCATTTTTGCCTTCCAGGTCGGAATAGACGAGAATCCACGCGTGCGGATCGGAGCAAAGACAGACTATGCCCTGCGGGCAGCCCTCGAGCTGGCCGCCAACGACGGCGAGCGGCCGGTGAAGGCCGAGGCGATCGCCACGGCGCAGCAGATCCCGCCGCGCTTCCTGGAGAAGATCCTCAACGACCTCAGGCGAGCCGGGATCGTCGAGAGCCGTCGCGGCGTCGAGGGCGGCCATCTACTCGCCTCGCCGGCGGACGAGATCGCCGTCGCGGACGTCATCCGCGCGATCGACGGCCCGCTTGCCAACGTCTCAGGCAAGCGCCCGCATGAGCTGTCCTACGACGGCGCGGCGGAGAAGCTGCCGGAGCTGCTGGTCGCGGCACGCGCCGCGCTGCGCGACGTGCTCGACCGCACGACGCTCGCGGACGTCGTCTCGGGCCAGCTGCCCGACCACGTGACCGCCCTCGCCGGCGACCCGGCGGCCTGGAGCAAGCGGGGCTGAGCAAGCTTGGCCTTGCGAGTTCGGGCTTCGCCTAGCGAGTTCCACGACGGCGCGGTGAGGGACTCCGGGGCCCGAGAACTCGCGGTCGTCGTGCGCTCGCGATCGCCCGTGGCAGCACGCCTGCCCGCGCAATCCTGGCTATTTCGGTCGGGATTAGCTAGAATGCCTCCGCGATGCGAATCGACGTACACCAGCATCTCCTCTCCCCGCCGCTCCTCGCCGCGCTCGCGCGGCGGGGCGCGGCCCCCTCTTTGACCCGCCGCGGCGACGGCTGGACGTTCCACCTCGACGGCGAGCCGGACAGCCAGCTCGCGGCCGCCGACGCCGACGCCCGCACCCGCGCCGGCCAGCTCGACGGCGACGGCGTCGACCGCGCGCTCGTGCTGCTCTCCAGCGCGCTCGGCATCGAGCACCTGCCAGCCGAGGAGGCCGCGCCGCTGCTCGACGCCTACCACGACGGCGCCGCCGCGCTGCCGTCCGAGCGCTTCGGCGCCTGGGGCGCGATCGGCGTCCGCGAGCCCGACCCCGGCGCCGTCGACGCGCTGCTCGCGCGCGGCTTCGTCGGCGTCTCGATCCCCGCCACCGCGCTCGCGACGCCGGCGCTGCTGGAGCGCCTCGGGCCGCTGCTGGAGCGGTTGGAGCGCCGCGGCGCGCCGCTGTTCGTCCACCCCGGCCCCGTCACCGCGCCCGCCCCCGGCGCGCCCGCGTGGTGGCCGGCGCTGACCGACTACGTCGCCCAGATGAACGCCGCCTGGCACGCCTTCCTGCACGCCGGCCGCCCCGCCCTCCCGCGCCTGCGCGTGCTGTTCGCGATGCTCGCCGGCGGCGCGCCGCTGCAGCTCGAACGGCTCGCGGCGCGCGGCGGCCCGGCTGAGCGCGCGCTCGACCCGCTGACGTTCTACGACACCTCCTCCTACGGCCCGCGCGCCGTCGAGGCGACGCTCCGCGTCGTCGGCGCCGACCAGCTCGTCCACGGCTCCGACCGCCCCGTCGTCGGCGCCGCCGCGCCACGCGGCGACACCGCGCTCGGCCACGCGCTGCTGCGCGTCAACCCGGCACGGCTGCTCGGCCGCGCTCCCACCCACGACCCGATCGCCGCATGACCGACATCGAACGCCCCACCCACCGCGACCTCACCCGCGAGGAGCTGCGCGAGCTCGCGCAGCGGATCGCCGCCGACCCCGCGCAGTGGTCGGCCCACGTCGCCCACGACCCCACGCAGCGCACCTACGCGGAGCTGCTGCGCGACGAGCACGTCGACGTGTGGCTGATCTGCTGGTCGGAGGACCACGACACCGGCTTCCACGACCACGACCTCTCGTGCGGGGCGGTCGCCGTGGTCGACGGCGCGGTGCGCGAGGAGCGGCTCGTGCTCGGCGGCGAGCCGACGGCGCGCGTCGCCGGCGCCGGCGCGTCGTTCGACTTCGGCGCGGCCGACATCCACCGCGTCCTGCACCACGGCGACGTGCCGGCCGTGACGATCCACGCCTACTCCCCGCCGCTCGTGCGGATGGGCTCCTACCTGGTCGAGGACGACGGCACGCTCCAGCGCCACTCGGTCTCGTACGAAGAGGAGCTGCGCCCGCTGGAGACCGCCGCCGGCTGAGCGGCGGGCCTACGCCGGGACGGTCGCGCCGACGTGCGCGAGGTGACCGCGCATCGCGGCCTCGGCCGCGGCGCCGTCGTGCGCGCGGATCGCGCCGACGATCTCGGTCATCTCTCGCAGCGCGTCGGCGCGCAGCGGCGCGTTGGCCGCCGTCGTCGTGCGCGAGTGGCGCAGCAGGTCGGCGATCGCGGCGAACAGCACCCGCACGGGCAGCGAGCCCGAGGCCTCGACGATCACGGTGTGTGCGCGCACGTCGGCCTCGCCGAAGCCGGCCGCGTCGTCGCGGGCGGCGCGCATCTCCGCCAGCGCCTCCTCCAGCGCGAGCAGGTCGTGCGGTTCGCGGCGCTCCGCCGCCAGCCGCGCGGCGAGCGGCTCCAGTCGCTGGCGCACCTCGAACAGGTCGCCGAGGTCGACGGGCGCGAGGTACGTGCCCGAGCCCTGACGCGACTCGATGATGCCGAGGTCCGAGAGCCGCCGCAGACCCTCGCGCAGGCTCGAGCGCGAGACGCCCAGCCGGGCGGCCAGCTCGCGCTCGGGCGGAAGCCTGTCCCCGGGCGCGACGTCCTGGTCGGAAAGCAGCTCACGCAGGCGTTCTGCGACGTGGTTGCGTGGCGGCATCGGCGGCGATTATAGTGGTCGGACCACAATGGTCCGACCAATTTGGAGCGAGCATGCGCATCGGCACCGCCACCGCGAACGGCACATCCACCCCCGTCCTCGAGCGTGACGGTGCATTGCTGCCGCTCGACGTCCCTGCCGGAACGACGCTCGCGCAGCTGATTGCCGCGGGCGGCGAGCTGCCCGCTCCGCGCGACGGCGCGGCGCCGCTCGACGGCGCGCGGCTCGCCGCGCCGCTGCGGCCGGGCAAGATCGTCGCGATCGGGCTCAACTACATGGACCACGTCCGCGAGACCGGCCTCGACAAGCCGACGACGCCGCTCGTCTTCACGAAGTTCACGACCAGCGTGATCGGCGACGGCGACGAGATCCGCGTCGACCGCGGGATCACGCAGAGAGTCGACTGGGAGGTCGAGCTGGCCGCCGTCGTCGGCAGACGGATGACGCGCGTCGCGAGAGAGGACGCCCTCTCGCATCTGTTCGGCTACACCGTCGCGAACGACGTCTCCGCCCGCGACGTGCAGTTCGCCGACGGCCAGTGGGTGCGCGGCAAGAGCCTCGACACGTTCTGCCCGCTCGGCCCGGTGATCGTCACCGCCGACGAGATCGCCGACCCGCAGGCGCTCGACATCAAGACGCGCGTCAACGGCGACGCGGTCCAGGACTCGAACACCAAGGAGATGGTGTTCGGCGTCGCCGAGCTGCTGTCGTTCTGCTCCCACAGCTTCACGCTCGAGCCCGGTGACGTCGTGCTGACCGGCACGCCGTGGGGCTGCGGCGAGTTCATGGACCCGATCCGCTCGCTCGGCGCCGGCGACGTCGTCGAGGTCGAGGTCGAGGGGATCGGCACGGTCTCCAACACCGTCGTGGAGATCTGATCATGGGCACGGGGAGCACGCGGGGCGCGACGCTCGTCACCGGCGCGGGCGGCTGCATCGGCGCGTGGATCGTGCGGCAGCTCGTCGCCGCCGGGCAGCCGGTCGTCGCATTCGACCTGCGCGCGGACGCACGCCGGCTCGGCCTGCTGCTGGACGAGCGGGAGCTGGCGCAGGTCACCTGGGTCGAGGGCGACATCACCGACCTCGGCGTCGTCGAGCGGGCGCTCGACGAGCACGGGGTCGGCGCGGTGATCCACCTCGCCGCGCTGCAGGCGCCGTTCTGCCGCGCGAACCCGCCGCTCGGCGCGAGCGTCAACGTCGTCGGCACGGTCAACCTGCTGGAGGCGATCTCGCACCGGCGCGACCGCATCCCGGGTCCGTTCGTGTACGCCTCCTCCGTCGCCGCGGCCGACGACGAGGGCGGCGTGCCGTCGACGGTCTACGGCGTCTACAAGCGCGCCTGCGAGGGCGCGGCCGACGTCTACCGGCGCGAGCAGGGCCTCGCCAGCATCGGCCTGCGGCCCCACACCGTCTACGGGCCGGGACGCGACCAGGGCTTCACGTCCGCACCGACGCTCGCGATGATCGCGGCCGCCGCCGGCACGCCGTACGAGATCCCCTTCACGGGCCGCGTGACGATGCAGTACGCGCCCGACGTCGCGGCCGCGTTCGTCGCCGCCGCCGACGCCGCCGGATACGACGGCTCCGGCGTCTTCGACCTGCCGGGCGCGACCGTCTCGGTGGAGGAGATCGTCGCCGCGATCGCCGTCGCCGCGCCGGACGGCGTCGCCGGCCTCAGCGCCGCCGGCGCGGCGCTGCCGTTCCCGCCGGAGGTCGAGCCCGACCCCGACGCGCCGTTCGCCGACGCGCTCGCGACGACGCCGCTGGCCGACGGCGTCGCCGACGCGGTCGCGCGCTTCACCCGCCTGCTGGCGGACGGGCGGGTCGAGCCGCCCGCCGCCGGCTGAGCGGGGCCGGCCGCGAAGGGCGGCCGGGGGCCGCCCCGCGCGAGCCGGCCGCGCCGGTGGGGCCGGCGGGCCGGTGGGCCGGTGGGCCGGGGCGGGCCGGCGGGGCGCGGCCGGGCAGGCAGGCGGAACGGCCGGGCCGGCGGGCCGGCGGCCGCCTGCCATCATCGATCGACGTGACGAACAGCACGATCCCGCCGGCAGCCCCGCCGCGCGACCGCCACCGGATCCTCGCGCTCTTCCGCCCGTACCGCTGGCGGCTGGCGCTCGTGCTGGGGCTGATCGTCTTCTCCGCCGCGCTCAGCATGGTCTCGCCGTTCCTGCTGCGCGAGGTGCTCGACGTCGCGATCCCGCAGCAGCGGACCGGGCTGCTGAGCGCGCTCGTCGGCGGGATGATCGCGATCGCGATCGCGACCGGCGCGCTCTCGGTCGCGCAGACGTACCTGTCGAACATCGTCGGCCAGCAGGTGATGCACGACCTCCGCGCCGCCGTCTACCGCCACCTGCAGCGGCTCTCGCTGGCGTTCTTCACACGCACGCGCACGGGCGAGGTGCAGTCGCGCATCTCCAACGACATCGGCGGGATCGACAACGTCGTCACGAGCACGGCGACGTCGATCGCCTCCAACATCACGACGGTCGCGGCGACGATCGTCGCGATGATCGTGCTCGACTGGCGGCTCGCCGCCTTCTCGCTCGCGCTGCTGCCGTTCTTCGTCTGGCTGACGCGCCGCGTCGGCCAGGAGCGCAAGCGGATCACGAGCACGATGCAGGGCCGGATGGCCGACCTCTCCTCGCTCGTGGAGGAGTCGCTGTCGGTCTCCGGGATCCTGCTCGGCAAGACGATGGGCCGCGGCGGCGACCTCGCGGAGCGCTTCGCGCGCCAGTCCGAGGACCTCGCCGACCTCCAGGTGCGCTCGCGGATGGCGGGCCGCTGGCGGATGGCGACGGTGCAGATGACGTTCGCGATCATGCCGGCCGCCGTCTACTGGTTCGCGGGCCAGACGGTGATCGGCAGCGGGCCGGCGATCTCGATCGGCACCGTCGTCGCGTTCACGACGCTGCAGACGCGGCTGCTGTTCCCGATCGGCCAGCTGCTGTCGGTCAGCGTCGACATGCAGACCTCGCTCGCGCTGTTCGAGCGGATCTTCGAGTACCTCGACCTGCCCGTCGACATCGCGGAAGCGGCCGATCCGGTGGTGCTGCGGCCGCAGGAGGTGCTCGGCGAGGTGCGCTTCGCGGGCGCCGGCTTCCGCTACGCGCCGGACGGGCCGTGGACGCTGGACGACGTCGACCTGGTGGTGCCGGCCGGCACCCGCACGGCGATCGTCGGCGAAACCGGCGCGGGCAAGACGACGCTCGGCTACCTCGTGGCGCGCCTCTACGAGGTCGAGCGCGGCAGCGTCACGATCGACGGGGTCGACGTGCGCGACGCGAGCCTCGCGTCGCTGGCGGCGACGGTCGGCGTCGTCTCGCAGGAGACCTACCTGTTCCACGCGTCGATCCGTGAGAACCTGCGCTTCGCCGCACCGGAGGCGACCGACGAGGAGATCGAGGCGGCCGCGCGCAGCGCCCGCATCCACGACCTGATCGCCTCGCTGCCCGACGGCTACGACGCCGTCGTCGGCGAGCGCGGCTACCGCTTCTCCGGCGGCGAGAAACAGCGGATCGCGATCGCGCGGACGCTGCTGCGCAACCCGCCCGTGCTCGTGCTCGACGAGGCGACCAGCGCGCTCGACACGCAGACCGAGCAGGCGGTCCAGGCGGCGCTCGAACGGCTCGCCGAGGGCCGCACGACGATCACGATCGCGCACCGTCTCTCGACCGTCCGCGACGCCGACCAGATCGTCGTGCTCGACAGAGGCCGGATCGCCGAACGCGGGCGGCACGAGGAGCTGCTGGCGCGCGGCGGGGCGTACGCGGCGCTGGTCGCCCGCGACCACGCCGGCGAGCCGGCCTGACGGCCTTGTCTAACCCTCAGGTCGAGGGTTAGATACAGGGGTCGGCAGCAGCGCGTCGAGCAGCTTCGCGCTCGCCGCCTCCAGCGCCGCGCGCTCGTCCGGATCGAGTGCCGCGAGCAGCTCGTCCTCGAACGCCGCGCCGCGCTCCAGGCCGTCTCTCAACAGCTCGCTGCCCTTGCGCGTGATCACGACGACGTGGCGGCGGCGGTCGGCAGGATTGCGCGTGCGCTCCGCGAGACCGGCCTCTTCGAGGTCGTCGATCAGCCCGACCATGACGTTCGGATCGATGTCGAGCATCCGGCTCATCTCCTGCTGCGAGAGCGACGCCCCCTCGGCGATGACCGCGAGCACGTGGAAGTGGCGCGACTTGACGCCGAGCGAGGAGAGCGCCCGGTCGACGGCGATGTCGACGAGCTTGCCGAGCTTGATCAGCCGGTAGCTGGCGAGCCCGCGCAGCGGCGAGGCGACGCGGGCGGACGGGGACTCGGAGGTGGCGAATGCCATCGGATCCAGCGTACTGGAGATATGCAGTAGTGCAGGCCTATTGTAGGCGATCTAGATCGTATGCTAGACATATTAAGTGGCTCGCCGACGATTTCCGCCGGGTCGCCCGCACCTCGACGCGAAAGGCCTCCCCGCCATGTTCAACGCGCTGTCCCGCCTCGCCACGCGCCGGCCGCGGGCCGTCCTGCTCGCGACCATCGTGCTGTTCGCCGCGGCGCTCGCCGCGGGCTCGGGGCTCGCGGACCGGCTCGGCAACGGCGGCACCGACGACCCGGCCTCGGAGTCTTCGCGCGCCGCGGCGGTCCTCGACGCGCGCTTCCCCGCCAGCCGCCCGAACCTGACGCTGCTGCTCGATGCCGGCGCCCGCGGGGTCGACGACGCGGCGGTCGCGCGGCAGGGGCGGGCGCTGGCCGCGAGGCTGGCCGCCGAGCCGGGCGTCGCCGCGGTCTCGTCGTATTGGCAGACAGGCGCGCCCGGGATGAGATCGCGCGACGGCGAGCGGGCGCTGCTCGTGGCGCGCCTGGCCGGCGACGAGCGCGCCCAGGACGACGCGTTCAGACGGCTCGCGCCCGCCTACCGCGGCGCGCACAACGACGTCGAGGTGCAGCTCGGCGGACGCTCGGCGCTGCGAGCCGAGCTGCAGAGAACGATCAGAGACGACCTCCTCAGAGCCGAGCTGATCGTGCTGCCGATCACGCTCGCGATCCTCGTGCTCGTCTTCGGCAGCGCGGTCGCCGCGCTGCTCCCGCTCGGCGTCGGGATCATCGCGATCGTCGGCACGATGGCGGTCCTGAGAGCGATCACCGGCTTCACCGACGTCTCGATCTTCGCGATGAACCTGACGACGGCGCTCGGGCTCGGGCTCGCGATCGACTACGGGCTGCTGATCGTGCGGCGCTACCGCGAGGAGCTGGCCGGCGGCGCCGAGCCGCGCGCGGCCGTCGCGACGACGCTGGGGACCGCCGGGCGCACCGTGCTGTTCTCCGCCGTCACGGTCGCGATCGCGCTCGCGTCGATGCTCGTCTTCCCGCTCTACTTCCTGCGCTCGTTCGCCTACGCCGGCATCTCGGTCGTGCTGCTCGCAGCGGCCGCCGCACTGATCGTGCTGCCGGCGCTGCTGACGGTCCTCGGCCCGCGCGTCGACGCGCTCGACGTGCGCAGGCTGCTGCCGGGCCGGCGCCGGCGCGCAGCGCGAGCGAGCCGCGCGGCTGCGGGCGGGGTGGCGCCGGGCGGCGCGGCTGCGGGCGGGGCAGCGGCGGGCGGCGCGGCTGCGGGCGGCGCGGGCGCGGCGGGCGGGGCCTGGTACCGCCACGCCGAGCGCGTGATGCGCCGCGCGCCGGCCGTCTTCGTCGCGACCGTCGCGCTGCTCGTGCTCGTCGGGCTGCCGTTCCTCGGCGTCGAGTTCGGCACCGCCGACGACCGCCAGCTGCCGGCCGGGGCCGAGCCGCGCCTCGTCTCCGACGCGCTGCGCAGCGGCTTCGACGGCAACCCGGGCGGCGGGCTGCACGTCGCCGCGCAGCTGCCCGGCGGCGCGAACGGCGCGGACGGACGGGCCGCGCTCGCCGCCTACGCGACGCGCGTCTCGGCGCTGCCCGGCGTCGAGCGCGTCGAGGCGCCCGCCGGCTCCTACGCCGGCGGCCGGCTCGTGCGACCCGCCGCCGATCCCGCCCGCACCAACGGGAACGTCGCAAGCCTCTCGATCGTCCCCGCCACGACGGTCGCCGACAGCACCGCCGCGAGCATGCGGCTGGTGAACGCGGTGCGCGCGCAGGAGGGCGACGGTCTGCGCACGCTCGTCGCCGGGCCGGCGGCCGACGTCGCCGACACGCGTGCGGCGATCGGCGCGAAGCTGCCGATCGCGATCGCGATCGTCGCGCTCGCCACGCTCGTGATCGTCTTCCTGCTGACGGGGAGCGTCGTGCTGCCGCTGCAGGCGGTGTTCGCGAACGCGCTCAGCCTCACCGCGATGCTCGGCGCGATCGTCTTCGTCTTCCAGGACGGCAACCTCGGCGGCCTGCTCGGCTTCACCGCGACCGGCTCGATCGAGACCGCGCTGCCCGTGCTGATGTTCTGCATCGCGTTCGGGCTCTCGATGGACTACGGCATCTTCCTGCTCGCGCGCGCGAAGGAGGAGCACGATCGCAGCGGCGACAACCGCGTCGCGGTCGCGACCGCGCTGCAGCGGACCGGCGGCGTCGTGACCGCCGCCGCGGTGATCCTCGCGCTCGTCTTCGTCGCGATCGGGACGTCGCAGATCATGAACATGAAGATGATGGGACTCGGGATCGCGCTCGCCGTGATCATCGACGCGACGGTCGTGCGCTCCCTGCTGGTCCCGGCGATGATGGCGCTGAGCGGGCGCTGGACGTGGTGGGCGCCCGCGCCGCTGCGGCGGCTGCACGAGCGGATCGGGCTGCGGGAGGAGGCGCCGCCGCCCGCCGTCGGCGCGGCAGGCTGAGGGCCGGGTCCGTCAGGCGGCGCGGCCGATGCGCAGCAGCTCGCGCCACTCCTCCGGCTCGACCGTCGCGGGTTCCGTCGTGTCGACGAAGTCCTCCAGCAGCTCGATGAAGCGCGCCGGCTCGTCCACGTGCGGGAAGTGGCCGGCGCGCTCGAACACCTCCAGCCGGCTCGACGGCACGAGCGCGTGCGCGTCACGACCGTGCCGGACGGGGATGATCGCGTCGCGCTCGCCCCAGACGATCAGGAACGGGACGTGCTCGGCGAGGTAGAGGCGGTCGCGCGCGTCGACCCGCTGGCCGCCGGCGTCGACGATCGTGCGCAGCGTGTGGATGAACGCGGCGCGCGCGTCGCGGTCCGCCAGCGACGCGTGGCCGCGGGCGATCTCGGCGACGTCGGTGCCGGCCCGCAGGCCGACTCTGCCGAGCAGCGTCGCGGCGAGGCGGCCGGCGTCGAGCAGGTAGCGGTTGACGAGCAGCGGCAGCACGACGTCGGAGCCCGGCAGCGTCGAGGCGCGCAGCAGGATGCTGACCTCCCGCCCCAACCCGCCGCTGCCGACGAGCACGAGCCGCTCGCAGCGCTCCGGGAACTGGTAGGCGAGCTGCATCGCGACGCCGCCGCCGAGCGAGTGGCCGACGAACGTGGCGCGCTCGTGGCCGAGCGCGACGAGCAGGTCACGCACCCCGCTCGCGTAGGCGCCGAGCGAGTAGTCGCCGCGCGGCTTCGCCGAGCCGCCGTGGCCGAGCAGGTCCGGCGCGATCACGGTGAAGCGGCGCGACAGCGGCCCCATCACCGCGTCCCACGTCGCCGACGTCGAGGTGATCCCGTGCACGAGCACGATCACCGGCCCGCTGCCGCCGGCGCGGTAGGCGATCCGGTGGCCGTGCAGGCGCATCTCCTGCAGCTCGAAACGACCCATCCGATGACCGTACCCGCGCAGCGGCGCGCGCGAGCCGGTCGGCGTCAGCGCACCGAGACGCAGTCGATCGGCTTGCATCGAAAACCGTCGAACCGATAGCCTCGGCAGCATGCCCTTCGCCGTGACCGCGCCGCTCCGCCGCGAAGTCGAGCGCGCCTTCCCCGACCGTCCGTTCACGATCCGTTTCTGGGACGGCACCGAGGTGCCGTCCACCGCCCCCGGCGGGCCCGTCTTCACGGTCCGCTCTCCCGCCGCCGTCGCGCACGCGCTGCGCGCGCCCGGCCAGCTCGGCATCGGCCGCGCCTACGTCACCGGCGACGTCGCGGTCGACGACATCGACCTCGCGATGAGACTGCTGCAGACGTGGAAGCCGGCCGCGGTCGACGGCCGCACGCAGGCGAGGCTGATGGTCGCCGCCGCACGCGCCGTCGGCGTCACGCGCCCGCCGAGAAAGCCTGTCGCCGAGCTGATCCTCAGCGGCAAGCGTCACACGCGCGAGCGCGACGCGGAGGCGGTGCGCCACCACTACGACGTCTCCAACGATTTCTTCCGCCTCTTCCTCGGCGACGCGATGACGTACTCGTGCGCGATCTTCTCGCGCGGGGCGAGCACGCTCGAGGAGGCGCAGGAGACGAAGCTCGACCTCGTCGCCTCGAAGCTCGGGCTGAGAGAGGGCGAGCGCGTGCTCGACGTCGGCTGCGGCTGGGGCAGCTTCGCGCTGCACGCGGCCGAGCGCTACGGCGTCGAAGTCGTCGGGATCACCCTCTCCCCCTCGCAGGCGGCGCTGGCACGCGAGCGCGTCGCCGCGGCCGGCCTCTCCGATCGCGTCGAGATCCGCCTGCAGGACTACCGCGAGCTGGGTGGGGAGCAGTTCGACGCGATCTCCTCGATCGGCATGGTCGAGCACGTCGGCGAGACGCAGATCGACGAGTACGCGCGCGTGCTCGCGGCCGCGCTGAAGCCGGGCGGGCGGCTGCTCAACCACGGCATCACCCGCCAGCGCCACGGCGAGCCCGAGGCGGGGCCGTTCTCCGACCGCTACGTCTTCCCCGACGGCGAGCCGCTGCAGCTCTCGCGCGTGCTGCTCGCGCTGGAGCGGGCAGGCTTCGTGACCCAGCACGTCGACGGCTTCGCCAACGACTACGCCGAGACGCTGAAGCACTGGTACGAGCGGCTCGACGCGAACCTGCCGGAGGCGACCCGCCTCGCCGGCGAGGAGCGGATCCGCGTCTGGCGGCTGTACCTGCGCGCCGCCCGCAACGGCTTCCGCACCGGCTTCACCGGCATCTACCAGGTCCGCGCCCAGCTGCCCGCCGAGGACGTCCTGCCGGGCCAGACGCCGGCCGGCGCGGACGGGCGGCGGGAGACGGCTCAGGCGTAGCGGCGCAGGATCTGCGCGGCGCGCTCGCCGTAGCCGCCGCCGAAGAGGACGGCGTGGAGCAGGAGCGGGGCGAGCTGCCAGAGCGCGACGCGCTCCTGCGCGCCGGGGGCGAGCGGCGCGACCTCCTCGTAGGCGGCGAAGCAGCGCTGGTAGGGACCGCCGAAGAGGCGCAGCATCGCGAGGTCCAGCTCGCGATGCGCGCCGTGCGCGGCGGGGTCGATCAGCCACGGCCGTCCGGCGCGGTCGGTCAGCACGTTGCCGCCCCAGAGGTCGCCGTGCGCGCGGGCCGGCGGCTCCGGCGGGCCGGCCAGCGCGGGCATGCGCTCGATAACGCGGTCGAGGAGGGCTTCGGTTCCGGGCGGGAGCGCGCCGCGGTCGGCGGCGCCTCTGGCGAGCGGCAGCAGGCGCCGCGTCGCGTAGAACTCCGGCCAGTCGGGCGCGGGTGCGTTCGGCAGCGCCAGCGGGCCGATCCGGAGCGTGTCGGCGGGGCCGCCGAACTGCGGCGCACCGGCCGCGTGGAGCGCCGCGAGGCCGCGGCCGAGCGCCTCGTCGGCCGCCGCGGTGGCAGGGCCGGCGTCGATCCATTCGAGCGCGAGGAAGCGGGGCGCCACGGGAGCCGGCGACGCCGCGGGAGCGTGCGACGCCGCGGGAGCGTGCGACGCCGCGGGAGCGTGCGGCGCGGCGGGAGCGGGCGACGCCGCGCCGTCGCCGACCGCCAGCACGCGCGGGAGTGGGAGCGCGTCGGCGTCCGCAAGCCACGCCAGCCCCTCCGCCTCGGCGGCGTACCCTCCCACCGCGGCGTCGGCGCTCGTCTTGACGAACACGCGCTCCCCGTCCGCGAGCGTCGCCACGTACGCGTCGTTGAGGTCGCCGCGGGCGATCGGCGTCAGGCGGGCGACCGGGCGCCCGAGGGCGGTGGCGAGCGCGTCGGCGAGCGGTGCGCTCACGCTCGCGCGCGGCGCAGCTCGTCGAGCAGGCCCGCGCACGCCGCCTCGACGAGGTCGAGCACGTGCTCGAAGCCGTCGTCGCCGCCGTAGTACGGGTCCGGCACGTCGAGGTCGGGCGCCCCCGCGCTGGCCGGGTCGAACTCGCGCAGAAGCCGCACCTTCGCGGCCGCCTCCGCGTCCGGCGCCAGCCGGGCCAGGTTGCGGACGTTGTCGCGGTCCATCGCGATCAGCAGGTCGAAGGCGCCGAAGTCACGTGCCGAGACCTGCTGCGCGACGCTCTGCATCGCGAACCCGCGCACGCCAGCCGCGGCGGTCGCGCGTGCGTCGGGCGCGTTGCCGACGTGCCAGCCGCCCGTGCCCGCGCTCTCGATCGTCACCTCGCCGGCCAGCCCGGCGTCGGCGACGAGCCGCGTCATCACCGCCTCCGCCGTCGGCGAGCGGCAGATGTTGCCCATGCAGACGAACAGGATCCGCGTCACGGGGTCAGCACCCCGGTCCCCAGCGGCGCGGCACCACGGCAGCCGGGGCCGGCGCACGTCCGCATCGCCCGCAGCGCGGCCGACAGCCGCGCGAGCCGCTCGGGCGGCGCCTCCGCGGCGATGTTGTCCAGCTCGTCGGGATCCACCCGGCGATCGTAGAGCTCGCGCTCGCCGTCGGCGTACTCGACGTAGAGAGCGTCGCGCGTGCGCAGCGCCTCGTACGTCGGCGGGTTGCCGCTGCCGCGCTCCGGGAAGTCCGGGTCCGCCGGCGAGGTCACCGTCCCGCGATGCTCGATCAGCGCCGCCTCGCGCCATTCGGCGACCGGGCTCCCATGCAGCAGGGGCACGAGGCTGCGCCCGTCCACGCCCGCCGGCGCGACCGCCCCGCCCAGCTCCGAGAAGGTCGGGCAGAGGTCGACGTTCTCGGCGATCTCGGACACCGTCGCCCCCGCCGGCACCCCCGGCCCTGCGACGATCAGCGGCACGCGCACGTCGGCGTCGTACGCCGTCAGCTTGCCGGGCGTGAGGCGGTGCTGACCCATGTGGAAGCCGTTGTCGGAGCTGAAGACGACGTACGTGCTGCGGGCGACGCCGAGCCGGCGCAGCTGCTCGCGCAGCCGGCCGATCGCGCGGTCGACCGCCTGCACGGAGCGGACGCGCTCGCGGAAGAGGTCGTCGATCCGCCACTGCTGCGCGGCGGTCAGCGGCGGGTGGCCGCGCAGCCAGCGCGGCTTGTCCGAGAGGTCGGCCTCGTCGAACGACGCGGTCCGCGGCGCCATCGCGTTGCCGAAGCGGTCCTCGTCGCGCGGCGCCGGTGTCGCCGGCGTGTGCGGCGCGAACGTCGACAGCTGCAGCAGGAACGGCTGCCCCGCCGCGACCGCGCCGGAGACGAAGCCGATCGCGTCGCGGCGCAGCACGTCGGTCAGGTAGTCCTGCGCCGCGTGGCCGCGCCGCTCGACGCCCTCGCCGCTCGTCAGCCGGTAGCCGTAGCCGGGATAGCCGTTGCCCGCGACGCGCCAGTCGGTCCAGCCCGGCGGCACGTACGGGCGGCCGAGCGCGTCGCGCACGCGCCCCGGGCTGTACTGGTTCATGTACTTGCCCATCAGCGCGGTGCGGTAGCCGGCCGCCTGCAGCGCGGTCGCGAACGTCGCCTGCTCCAGCCCCCGCGCGCGGAACGCGAGGAAGCCGCCGTCCGCGCCGCTGTTGCGGTAGATGCCGGTGTTGTGCGGATATCTGCCCGTCAGGATCGACGCGCGCGACGGGCAGCAGAGCGAGTCGGTCACGACGTAGTCGGAGAAGGTGACGCCGTCGCGCCGCAGCCGCTGGACGTTCGGCATGTGCTCGACGAGATCCCACGACAGGTCGTCGGCGAGCACGAAGACGATGTTCGGCTGCGCGGGCGGGGCGACCTGCGCGCCGGCCGGGCGCGCGGCGAGCATGCAGAGCAGTGCGGCCGCGGCGAACGCGGCCAGGGAGGCACGGCCGGCCTTCATCTCGCTCCAAAATAGGGCAACCGCTTCAACCCCGCAGCGCGCAGCACCGTGCCGTGGATCTGCGCGAGCAGACGCAGGTGCTCGGACGCGACGTTGTCCCGCTCGCCGGGGTCCTTGCGCAGGTCGTACAGGCCGCGGCCTCTGTTGTTGCCGTCCGCGATCAGCGCCCAGCGGTCGTCGCGGTAGTACCAGTGGTTGGCGTAGCCGCCGAACCAGAACGGCCGCGGGGTCGCGGGCGCCCCACCGCTCAGCAGCGGCGAGAGGTCGGCCCCGTCCATCCGCTCCGGCCGCGGCACACCGGTCATCGCCAGCAGCGTCGGGCCGACGTCGTGCGGCGAGGCGAAGTAGCCGCTCGTCGTGCCGGCGCCGCGGCGGTCGGGCGCGCGCAGCAGGAACGGCACCTGGATCAGCTCCGGGTGCAGCTGCAGCGCCGGCTTGCCCGTCCAGCCGCGGTCGCCGAGCACGATCCCGTGATCGCTGAGCAGGACGATCGCGGTGCTGTCGGCGAGGCCGGCGTCGTAGAAGCGGCCGAGGAAGTGGCCGAGCCAGGCGTCGGTCTGCGTGACTGCCGCCGCGTACAGCTGCGGCAGCCGGCGCAGCTCGTCGCCGGTCAGGTATCTCGCCGGCCGGTAGCGGACGTTGCCCGGCTCGTTCGCTCTGTAGCCGTCGTCGCCGTACATGTCGCGGTACTTGCGCACCGGCGCCCACGGCTCGTGCGGGTCGAAGCAGTCGACGACGAGCGCGAACGGCTTCTTCGAGCGCTGGGCGCTGCCGAGCACGTCGAGCGCGTGCGAGAAGACGCGCGCGCAGCACTGCTCGCGCTCGTCGCGCGCGCCGCCGAGGTTCGCGAGGTGCTGGCGCATCCCGCTCACGTAGCCGTCCGTCTGCATGTCGCGCGGAAGCCAGTGGCGGGCGGACGCGAGCGAGACGGTCGACGCCGGCCGCAGCGCGCCGACCTGACCGCCGATCCGCATGAAGCGGTCGACGCCTCTGCGCAGCGGCTTCCACGCCGAGGCGAACGCCAGGAACGGGTTGTCGGTCACGTAGCCGGTCCAGTAGCCGTGCGCTCTCAGCGCTCTGAGCCACGTCTGCTCGCTCCACCCGAGCCCGGTCCAGCCGGGACTGTCGGGCAGGTTGCGCGTCGGCCTCCACGTCGTCCACGGGTAGACGCGGCGGCTCGTCAGGAGCGAACGGCGCGCCGGCACTGTCGGCATCGCCTCCGGGAAGGCGCGCGTGAAGCGCACGCTCTCGCGTGCGAGCGCGTCGATGTTGGGCGTTCTGATCCACGCGTTCCCGTTCGCTCCGACGTGGTCGTAGCGGAGCGAGTCGAGCACGAGCACGAGCACGTTGGGACCGGCCGCCGCCGCGGCCGCGCGGGCGCGGGCGGGCGGGACATGTGCCAGCAGCGCGCCGCCGGCGACGCCCGCGCCGGCCGCCCCGAGCAACGTGCGGCGGTCGATCCTCTGCTCCATCGAGCGTTGCGACACGCCAGCTCGCTCAAAGGTGCGGTCGGTGGACGGACGGGGCAGCCGCGCGCGCTGCGGGTATCACCGGGGCGTGCCCGCTCCCACGGAACCGACCGTCCCGAGCGACGCCGCGCTCGCGGCGCGCGAGGTCGACGTCGCGCTGCGCGACGGCGCGCCGATCCGCGTGCGGCCCGTCCACGCCGACGACCTGCCGGCCGTCCGCGCGTTCCTCGAATCGCTCTCTGCCGACTCGCGCCGCCTGCGCTTCTTCACGCCCGCCGCGGACCTCGCCGCCGCCGCGCGCTGGGCGGCCGAGGTCGACCGGCACGAGCGCGACGGGCTGCTGGCGCTGACCGGCGACGGCGAGATCGTCGGCCATGCCGCGTGGGCGCGGATCGACGCCGACAGCGCCGAGGTCGCGTTCGAGGTCGCCGAGCCGATGCGCGGCCGCGGGCTCGCGTCGATCCTGCTCGCGCACCTCGCCTTCGGCGCGCGAGCGCAGGGGATCGGCACGTTCGTCGCCGAGGTGCTGCCCGAGAACCACAAGATGCTCGGCGTCTTCCGCGAGAGCAGACTGCCGTTGCAGGTCTCCGCCGAGCCGGGCGTGCTGACCGTCCAGATGCCGACCGCGTTCACCGACGAGGCACGCGAGCGCTTCCGCCGGCGCGAGCGGATCGCGGCCGTCGCCGCGATGGACGCGGTGCTGGCGCCCGCCTCGATCGCGGTGCTCGGCGCGACGCACGACGCGGCGACGATCGGCGGCGCCGTCTTCGCGAACCTCGTCGCGTCCGGCTACACCGGCGCGCTGCACGCGGTCGAGCGCCGTGGCCGTGCGATCGGGTCCCACCGCTGCTACCGCTCGCTCGACGAGGTCCCCGACGAGATCGACCTCGCCGTGCTGGCGGTCCCCGCGGGCGAGGTGCTCGGCGCCGCGCGCGCCTGCGGCGAGCGCGGCGTGCGCGCGCTCGCGGTGCTCGCGGCCGGCTTCGCCGAGAGCGGTCCCGACGGCGCCGCGCGCCAGCGCGAGCTGCTGCGCGCATGCCGCGGCGCGGGCATGCGGCTGGTCGGCCCCAACTGCCTCGGCGTGCTCAACACCGACCCGCGCGTGCGGCTCGACGCGACGTTCGCCCCGAGCCATCCGCCGGCCGGCGGGATCGGGCTGCTGTCGCAGAGCGGCGGCGTCGGGATCGCGCTGCTGGAGCAGGCGCGCGCGCTCGGGATCGGCGTCTCGACGTTCGTCTCGGTCGGCAACAAGGCGGACCTGTCCGGCAACGACTTCCTCGAATGGAGCGAGCAGGACGAGCGCACGAGAGCGATCCTCCTCTATCTGGAGTCGTTCGGGAACCCGCGCAAGTTCGCTCGCATCGCGCGGCGCGTCGGCCAGCGCAAGCCGATCGTCGCGGTCAAGGCGGGACGTACCGCGGCCGGAGCGCGCGCGGCCTCCTCGCACACCGGCGCGCTGCTGGCCTCCTCCGAGCTGGCGGTCGCCGCGCTCTTCCGCCAGGCGGGCGTGTTGCGCGTCGACACGCTCGGCGAGCTGTTCGACCTCGCCGCGCTGCTGGAGCGCCAGCCGCTGCCGGCCGGCCGGCGCGTCGCGATCGTGACGAACGCCGGCGGTCCAGGGATCCTCGCCGCCGACGCGTGCCAGGCGGCCGGGCTGGAGCTGCCGCGGCTGCCGGAGCCGCTGCGGCGCCGGCTCGCCGCGATCGTGCCGGCGAGCGCGGGACTGGCGAACCCCGTCGACCTGCTCGTCGACGCGACGCCGCAGGCGTTCGCCGGCGCCGTCGAGGCGATCGGCCGCGCGGGCGCGGTCGACGCGGTGATCGCCGTCTTCGTGCCGCGCCCGTTCGCCCGCGCCGAGGAGGTCGCCGGCGCGCTGCGCGACGCCGCCGGCGCGCTCGCCGGCCGGCTCCCGCTGCTGCCCGTCTTCATGACGGGCGAGCGGCTCGGCGGCCCGCTGCCGAGCTTCCGCTACCCCGAGGACGCCGCACGGGCGCTGGCACGCGCGGCCGAGCACGCGCGCTGGCGCAGAGCGCCGCGCGGGCACGTGCCGCGACTCGACGGCGTGCGCGGCGACGAGGCGTCGGCGATCGTCGCGCGGGCGCTCGCCGAGCAGCCGGGCGGCGGCTGGCTCGACGCGCTCGCGACGCACGACCTGCTCGCCTGTCACGGCCTGCCGCTGCCGTCGCAGCGGGTCGTCCGCAGCCCGACCGCCGCCGCGCGCGCGGCGAGCGAGCTCGACGGGCCGGTCGCGCTGAAGGCGCTCGCGCCGAAGATGCTGCACAAGTCCGAGCGCGGCGGCGTCGAGCTGGGGCTCTCGGGACCGTCGGCGACGCGCCGCGCGGCGCAGCGGATGCGCGAGCGGTTCGCGACGGACCGCGACGCGCTCGACGGCTTCCTCGTCCAGCGGATGGCGCCGACCGGCCTCGAGCTGCTCGTCGGCTCGACGACCGACCCGCTGTTCGGCCCGGTCGTCGCGTGCGGCGCCGGCGGCCGGGCGGTCGAGCTGCTGAGAGACGTCGCCGTGCGGCTCGCGCCCGTGACCGACCGCGGCGCGCGCAACATGCTGCGCGAGCTCGGCACGTTCCCGCTGCTGGAGGGCTACCGCGGCTCCGAGCCCGTCGACGTCGAGGCGCTGGAGGAGGTCGTGCTGCGCGTCAGCGGGCTGGTCGACGCGCACCCCGAGGTCGTCGAGTTGGACTGCAACCCCGTCGTCGTGCACGCCGGCGGCGCGGTCGTCGTCGATGCGCGCGTGCGGGTCGTGCCGAGCGCGCCGCCGGTGCCGACGCCGGCGCTGCGGCGCTGAGCTATCTGCGCGCCGCGACCGCGCGCACGTAATGGGCGACCGCCTCCGCGCGGTTGGCCGCGTGCAGCTCGCGCAGGATCTTCTTCACGTGCCACTTGACGGTCGACTCCGAGAGGAACAGGCGCGTGGCGATCTCGGCGTTGCCGAGCCCCTCCGCCATCAGCCCGAGCACCTCGTGCTGGCGCGCGCCGAGCCGCCGCTCGAACGCCTCCTCGCCCGCCGCCGCCGGCGGCCCGGCGGCGACCAGCTCGGCCGCGAGGCGCTCCGCCACGTCGGCCGCGCTGCGCAGCTCGGTGACGTCCTGCACCGTCCCGACGAGCGCCTCCGCGACGCCGTTCTCGTCGCAGACGATCTCGGCGTGGAGATGGACGTAGCGGAGCCGGCCGTCGGTCCGCAGCAGGCGGTAGTCGACCGACGCCGGCAGCGGCACGAGCGCCGCGTGCACGAGCGCCGCGCGCAGCCGCTCGCGGTCGTCGGGGTGGGCGTAGGCGGCGAGCATGTTGGCGTTCGGCTCGTCGGGATCGTGGACCGCGCCGTGGAGCGCGACGAGCTGCGGCGACCACGTCATCCGGCCGCTCGCGAAGCGCCACTTCCACGTGCCGACGCCGGCGAGCCGCTCGACGTCCAGCTCGTCGTGCGCCGCGACGCTCCAACCGGTCAGGCCGCTGCACTCGACCACGACCGCCCCGCCGATCACCGCGCCCGCGCGCAGCAGCGGCGCCGCCGACAGCGTCAGCGGCATCACCATCCCCTCTTTTGTGCGCCAGGCGGTGCGGCGATCGCCGAGTGGACGGCCGGCCGTGACGGCAGCGAGCAGCTCGTCGACGCGCACTTCCGAGCGCTCGGACACGAGCATCGCCAGCGGCGCGCCGACGCCTGCCGCGGCCGGCCAGCCGAGCAGCGACTCGGCGTCGGGCCCCCACGCGGTGATGCGGCCGTCGAGGTCGATCGCGATCTCGGCGCGGTCGTGCAGCTCGCTGCGCATCAGCGTCGGCGCCGCGGCGGCTGACGGTTCGAGGTCGCGGTGGGCGAGCGCGAACATCACGGTCGCGGCGTGCTCGCCGGTCATGACCGTCGCGCGCTCGACGCGCCGCCGCGCCTCGCGCTCGATCACCGGGACGAGACGGTCGCGCGCCGCCGACAGCACCTCGGGCGCAGTGTCGCCGGGAACGACGACGAGGACCATGTCCTCGACCACGAGCGTCCGCGCGTGCTGGACGCCGGCCGCGTCGTCGCCGAGATCGGCCGTCGCGGCGGCCACCGCCGCTGACAGACGGACGTAGCTGATCGGCCCGGGGTCCGCAGCGGACCGGGCGTCACCGGGAGCCATCGTGCAACCCTACCGCACCGCCGATTAGTCAAATGTTCCTGCGTAGAGCGAAGTTCGACCATTCGGGTGGTGCGTGACTATCCCTCGGTGGTGCGAGCGATCGTTAGCTTTGAGAAGGAATGCGAATCATGGACGACGAGCACGGCACAGATGCCAAGCGCGGCCCGCGTTGGCGGCTCAGCTTCCCGGCGGACGGCTCCGCCGTCTTCGAGCTGACGACCGCTCTCGACGCGAGCGCGACGCGAGCGCTCGCCGCGCGGATCGCCGAGCTGGCCGCGCACGAGCGGCTCGGGCTCGTCATCGACCTGACGGCGGCCGGCGTGCTCGACGACGAGCAGCTCACGCAACTGCTCGTCGTCTACGGCGAGCTGACCGGACCGCTGGCCACCGACGGGTGCACGCCGAGCCCGGTGGTCGTCGTGACGCCGAGCGCGGATGCGCTCGCTCGGCGGTTCGCGAACGCGGGCGTGCCGTCCCACATCCTCCCCGTCGCCACGCCCGCCGGCGTACGTCCGGCGCTGCGCGCCGCCGCCCCGGCCGCGGCCGCCCGCCCGCTGATCGACGGCGACGGCGACGACCTCGGCGCGCGCTGCCGCCGGGCGATCGAGCGCGCGCTCGCGTCGTAGGCGAGCGCCGCCCGCCGCCCGCCGCGACAGTGCGGCGAGCCGTACCGACGTGCACGCGCCGCGTTCGTAGCATCGCGCGATGGCGCTCGAACGGATCCGCTATTCGGCGCTCGGCGTGGGCGCGCTGACCGCCCTGTTCGGCCTCGCGCTCGGCGCCGGCGTGCTCGCCGCGATCGGCGGCCTGCTCGCGCTGCTCGGCGCGGCCCTGATCGCCGCGCGGCGCGCCCGCGGCCGGCGCCGCGCCCGCTCGGCGCCTGCGCCGCATACGTGGGTCGCGGCCGGCGACGCGGGCGACGGTGACCGCCACGTCGCCGAGCTGGTCGCCGGCGAGCTGGTGCGCGTGCCGCTCGGCCCCGCCTGGAGCGACGTCGCCGCGATCGGCGTCGCCGGTCGCGACGAGGCGATCGTGATGCACGGCGCCGGCATGCTCGACGCCGACTCGCTCGTCGAGATCGGCTCGCTGACGAAGGTCTTCACCGGGATCCTGCTCGCCGACCTCGTGCACGAGGGGGTCGTCGCGCTCGACGACCCGCTCGACCGCTTCCTGCCCGGCGTGCGGCCGCGCGTCGGCGCGATCACGCTGCTCGACCTGAGCACCCACACGTCGGGGCTGCCGCGGCTGCCCGGCGCGCTCCTGCTCGCCGCGCTCGCCGCCGACCCGCCCGACCCCTACGCCGAGTGGGACGGCGCGCGGCTCGAACGCTCGCTGCGCTACGTGCGGCTGCGCCGCTCGCGCCGCTGGCGCTACTCCAACCTCGGCGCCGGGCTGCTCGGCCACGTGCTCGCGCGCGCCGCCGGGCGCGACTACGGCACGCTTGTCGTCGAGCGCGTCTGCAGGCCGCTCGGGATGACGCAGACCAGCATCGCGCCCGCGCCGGAGGACGAGTGGGCGATCGGCCACAACCGCGGCGGGCTGCCCGTTCCGCCGTGGCACATGGGCGCGTTCGCCGGCGCCGGCGGCCTGCGCTCGACCCCGCGCGACATGCTGCGGTTCCTGCGCGCGCAGCTCGACCCCACCGCGACGCCGATCGCCCCCGCGCTCGAGGCCGCCCAGCAGCCGCGCCGCGACGCGTCCGGCGGCGAGCGGATCGGCCTCGGCTGGATGGTGAAGGGCGAGCGCGCCGGCACCGGCGACGGCACCGGCGCGAGCGGTGCACGGGTCCACTGGCACAACGGCGCGACCGGCGGCTTCAGCTCGTTCCTCGCGTTCGACCGCGCGGCCGGCGCCGGCGCCGCGCTGCTGCTGAGCACGACGCTCGGCATGGCGACCGACCCGACCGGCTTCGGGCTCGTCGAGCGGCTCAGCGCAGCGCGGCCGGAAGCCGCCGCGTGAGCGCGCCCGGCAACGGCGGCCGCGGGAGCCGCGCCAGCTTCGCGTCGAGCAGCGCGGCGCGGGCGGCGGCGTCGCCCGGCACGCCGTGGACGGCGCCGCCGGGGAAGGTCGACGCGCTGCCGAGGTAGAGGCCGCCGAGCGGCGTGCGATACGGGCTCAGCGACGGGAGCGGGCGGAAGACGAGCTGGTCGAGCGCGTAGCTGCCGCCGCCGACGTCGCCGCCGACGAGGTTGCGGTTGCGCCGCTCGAGGTCCGGCGGCGCGAGCACGTGGCGGGCGAGGACGGCGTCGCGGAAGCCCGGCGCGAACCGCTCGACGTGCGCCTCGACCGCCTCGACCGCCGCCGCGACGTCGACCGTCTCGGGCACGTGCGTGTACGCCCACGCCGTGTGCTTGCCCGCCGGCGCGCGCGTCGGGTCGGCAAGCGACTGCTGGCCGAGCAGCAGGAACGGCCGCTCGGGCAGCCGCCCCGCCTCGACCTCCAGCAGCGCGGCGCGGATCTCGGCGCCCTCGCCGCCGACGTGGACGGTGCCGGCGCGGCTGACGTCCGCCGCCTCCCACGGGATCGGCCGCTCGAGCGCCCAGTCGAGCTTCAGCGTCGGCTGTCCGGCGCGGAAGCGCAGCAGCTTGCGCACGTAGCCGTCGGGGAGCGCGTCGCCGGCGAGCTGCACGAGTGCGCGCGGCGTCGTGTCGAGGATCACGATCGGCGCCTCCGCCCGCGAGCCGTCCGCGAGCGCGACGCCGGTCGCGCGGCCGCCGGCGGCGTGCACCGCGGTGACGAGCGCGTTCGTGCGCGTCTCGCCGCCGAGCGCCCGCAGGTGCCCCGCGAGCGCGTCGGTCAGGCGCGCCGCGCCGCCCTCCGGGCTCGGCCAGCCGACCGCGTGCCCGAGCAGGTTGAGGTAGAGACCGGAGATCGCGCTGCCGGCGCCGGTGACCGGCACGTCGCCGTGCATCGCCGCGCCGAACAGCCAGGCTGCGGAGGCGTCGCTTCTGAACAGCTCGCCGGCCAGCCCCTCGGCCGAGCCGAGCAGCAGGCGCGAGAACTCCAGCATGCCCCCGAGCCCGAGGCCGGCGAGCAGCTTCGCGCCGCCGGCGAGCGGCGGGAAGCCGCCGAGCATCGTGTCGCGCAGCGCGGGGAAGCGGCGCAGGTACGGCTCGGCCAGCTCGGCCCAGCGTGCGCCGTCGCCGGGCGCGAGCGCGTCGAGGCTCGCGGCGGTGACGTCGAGGTCGCGCGCGAGCAGCGCCGCACGGCCGCCTGCCAGCGGGTGCGCCATCGGCAGCTCAGGCTGGACCCAGCGCAGCCCGTGCTCGTGCAGTGGCATGCGCGCGAAGACGGGCGAGGCGACCGCCGCCGGGTGGACGGAGGAGAAGACGTCGTGGTGGAAGCCGGGCAGCGTCAGCTCGGCGGTCGTGACTGCCCCGCCGAGCTGCTGCTCTGCCTCCAGCAGCAGCACGCCGCGGCCGGACTCGGCGAGCGCGATCGCGGCGGCGAGCCCGTTCGGTCCGGCGCCGACGACGACCGCGTCGAAGCGGTCGGCGCTCACGTCGGCGTCCCGGCGTGGCTCGCGGCATGGATCGCGAGCTGGTGCAGCAGGCTGTCCTCCGCGGCGCCCTCCCCCCAGAACGTGTGCTGCGCCTCCTCGCCGGCGTACTGGTACGCCTTGTCGAGATGCCACGGCATCTCGTCCCACGTGCCGGCGGCGCGCACGTACGCGGTGCCGCCGTGCGTGTAGAGCAGCAGCCGGTTGTTGCCGCGGCCCATGAAGTGGCCGGCGTGGGTCGTCAGGTCGAACGCGACGAGCGGCGTCGCGTCGTCGGGCACCGGCTGCGGCTCGTCGCGTCCGATCCGTGCCATCCCCTCGTTCAGCTCCGCCACGTAGGCGCGCAGCGGCTCGGGGTCGGCGTGCGTCAGCAGCCGTGTGATCGTGACGTAGCCGCGCGTGAAGATCGGCGCCTTCTCGACCGGCTGCGCGACGACCTCGATCTCGAACGTCTGGTTCGCGAGGCCGCCGCTGCGCAGCGGCGTGAAGCGGCCGATCGCGGTCGCGTAGTCGGGCCACGTCTCGGGCTGCGTCAGCGCCGCGACGATCGCGTCGGCATCGGGGACCGCGACCGGCGCGTAGGTGTGCCAGACCTGCTCGGCCTGCGGCTTGGCGGCCGGCGTCAGCTCGCCGAGCTTGGCCAGCTCCAGCCGCTTCTCCGGTACGTACGCCGCCTTCTCCGCCGCGGTCTCGAACGCGATCCCCCAGCCGCGGCGCGCGTCGTCGGCGTAGGCGGCGGGGAACCAGTCGCCGAGCAGGTTCGACGCGCCGTTGAACAGCTGCGGGCGGTCGAGCGTGCCGCGCGAGCCGCGCGCGACCGACAGCCGCCGGCGGCCGAACGCCTTGTGGAACGCGAACATGTCGTGCGCCCGCAGGCGGCGTCCGCCGAGCCGGTGCCAGCGCGTCGTGACGATCGCGAACGCGAGCCGCAGGTCGTCGACGTCGCGTTCGGCGGGCTCCCGCGCGTAGTAGGCGGCGTTGAGGAAGTCGGTCACCCAGCCGGCAGCGTCGGGCGCGGCGATCGAGGAGCCGGTCATGCGCGCGAAACGGGCCTGGTCGGAGCGCAGCAGCCGGCGCGCGACGAGCCCCGCGCCGACCGTTCCCGCGACCGCGGCCGCGGTGCGCTTCGTCGTCGTGCTCGTCATCTGGGGACCTCCAGTCGGTGCGGGACGCTGTGCCTTCGACCCTAGTACCCGGTCCTGGCCGCGGAGGTGCGCCGGAGCACACGCGGCGACGGATCCGTAGTCCGCACGGATCGCCGACCGTGGTCGGCGCGCCTGCGCGCGCACCGCCGCTGCGGCTATCGTCGGAGCCGTGACCGAGACCGACAGCGACGGCGCGCATGGCGCGCAGATCCGCGTCGTGATCGCGGACGACCACCGCGTCGTCCGCAGCGGGCTGCGGATGGTGCTCGACGCCGAGCCCGACATCGCCGTCGTCGCCGAGGCCGGCGACGTGCCGTCCGCCGAGCGCGCGGTGCGCGCCCACCATCCGCACGTGCTCGTGCTCGACCTCAACATGCCGGGCGAGCAGAGCCTGCCGGCGATCCCGCGCCTCGTCGCCGAGCTGCCGGAGACCGCCGTCGTCGTCCTGACGATGCAGCAGGATCCCGCGTTCGCGCGCGAGGCGCTGCGCTCGGGCGCGCGCGGCTACGTGCTGAAGGAGGCGGCCGACGACGAGCTGGTCCAGGCGGTGCGCCTCGCGCGCGAGGGCCGCACGTACCTCAACCCCGAGCTCGGCGCGCGGATGGCGGCCGAGCCGCCGCCGAGCGGCCCGCCCGACGATCTGACCGCGCGCGAGCTGGAGGTCCTGCGGCTGATCGCGCTCGGCCACACGAACGCCGAGATCGCGCAGCAGCTCTTCCTCAGCATCCGCACCGTCGAGTCGCATCGCGCGCACATCCAGCAGAAGGTGCGCCGCTCGTCGCGCGCCGAGCTGGTCCGCTACGCGCTCGACCACGGTCTGATGGACGCGACGGCACCCGGCTCCGGCCCTGTCTGACGGGATCGCGCGCGTTCGTTCGACAGGCCGCCGCGTGACGTGGTTCATTGGTGGATGCCTAGCGCTGAGCATTCAGCGCGTAGAACATTCGGACCGGGACTAGAAGCCGGCGCAGGCGCGAGCGAGCATGCGCCAGGATGCCCACACTCACGCTCCTCACCCCAACGACGGCTCCCGATGACCTCGGCGGGGCCGAAGCGATGGGCGCCATGCTGCGCCAGCTGCGGACCCGCGCCGGCATAACGCAGCGCGAGCTCGCGGCGCGCGACGGCCTCCACCGCAACTACCTCGGCGCGCTCGAGCGCGGCACCGTCGCGAACCCCGGCCTGGCGACCGCGACCCGGCTCGCGCGCGCACTCGACGTCAGCGTCTCCGTGCTGGCCGAGAGCTTCGTCCGCCCGGCGCCCGCCGGCCGTACCGCCGTCCGGCGCGGCGGGGTCCCGGCGGCGGAGCGCGTGCCCGGAGCATCCGAGCCGGGAGCGCCGGCGCTCGGACGCGCACTGCGGCTGCTGCGACGCCGTCGCGAGCTGACGCGCGCGGCGCTCGCCGACGCGACCGGCATGCACAAGAACTACATCGGCAGCCTCGAAGAGGGCGCGATCGCGAGCCCCGGCCTGCTGACGCTGACGCGCCTCGTGCACGGCCTGCATGGCAGCGCCGCGCGCGACACGGATGCGCTCGCGGCGAGCGTCGGCGTGCTCGCGTGCGTGTTCGCCGGCGAGCCGGTGCTCGTCAGGGTCGCGGCGTAGCGCCGCTGAGCGTCGCGCGGATCGTCGTGCCCGCGCCCGGTCTGCTCTGCACCGCGAGCGTGCCGCCCGCCAGCGCGACGCGCTCCTCCATCCCCAGCAGGCCGAAGCCGGCGCGCGGCGCCCCGACGTCGAAGCCGGCGCCGTCGTCGCGCACCGTCAGCTCGACGCAGCCGTCCCGCTCGGTCACGCGCACGTCGACCCGCTCGGCGCGCGCGTGCTTGACCGCGTTGGTCAGCGCCTCCTGGACGAGCCGGTAGACGGCCGTCTCGAGGTCGGGCGGGAGACGGCGCCGCTCGCCGTCGGCGAGCACGACCTCGCTCGTGACGACGATCCCCTCGACCGCCGCGACGCGGCCGGCCAGGCTCTCCAGCGCCGGCTCGAGGCCGAGCTCGTCGAGCGCCGCCGGGCGCAGCTCGGTGATCAGCGTGCGCAGCTTCTCGATCTCGGTCCCGATCTCCTCGACCGCGGCACGCACGGCGCCCTCCACCTGCGACGGCTCGCTGCTGCGGCGCAGCGCCGAGGACAGCAGCACCTGCAGCCCGCCGAGCCCCTGCAGCGTCTCGTCGTGCAGCTCGCGCGCCCAGCGGCGGCGCTCCTGCTCGGCCGCCGCCATCGTGTCGCGCAGCCGCTGCCGCTCGAAGCGGCCGGCGTTGTCGATCGCGACCGCAGCCCAGTCGGCGAGGATCACCGCCGCCTCCTCGTCGGCGGCGGCGAACTCGCCGCCCTCCTTGTCGGTCAGGTAGAGATTGCCCCAGGCGCGGCCGCGCACGACGATCGGGACGCCGAGGAAGCTGTGCATCGGCGGGTGGTGCGGCGGGAAGCCGTACGAGCGCGGATCGTCGCCGAGATCGGCGAGCCGCACCGGACGCGGGTCTCTGATCAGCACGCCGAGGATCCCGTGCCCGCGCGGCGGGTCGCCGATCAGGTCGCGGGTGGCTTCGTCGATCCCGCGCGTGAGGAAGCGCTCCAGCTCGGCGCGCGCCTCGTCGAGCACGCCGATCGCCGCGTAGCGGGCGCCCGTGACCTCGCGCGCGACGGCGACGATCTGCGCCAGCAGCGCCTCCAGGTCGAGCTGCTGCACGAGCGACCGGCCGACCGCGATCAGCCGCCGCAGGCGCGCTTCGTCAAGTGGCTCGTCCGCCATCCGGCCGGATTGAATCACCGCTGCGCGGCGCTCGGCTCGCCGCGCCCGGCGCCGCGCCGCGCCGCGCTGTCGGCCGGGCCGCGCCAGCGGCGGGTGACGTCGCGCGCGCGGTCGATCGCCGGCCGTTCGACCCAGCGCCAGCTGGCGGCGGCGACCGGGACCGTCAGCGCGAGCACGAGCACGAACGCCGGGAAGGTGTGCAGCGGCAGCAGGCCGAGGTGGCGGGCGACGAGCAGCAGTGGCACGTGCCACAGGTAGACGCCGTAGGAGATCGTCCCGAACGCGACGAGCGGGCGCAGCCGCAGCAGCGCGGTCCCGGCGCCGGCGCTGCCCGCCGCGACGGCGACGACGAGCGCGAAGCCGGCCGCCGCCGGCAGGTCGCGCCAGATCCGGTAGGCGTACGAGGTCGATCTGGAGGCGACGCCGTCGGCCTGCCAGAGCGCGTCGCCGAGCACGAGCAGCAGCCCCGCCGCGAGCAGCGCGTACGCGGCGGCGCGACGCAGCGGCCGGCGGCCGTCGAGCGCGAGCGCCGTCAGCATGCCGAGCGCGAAGTACGGCAGCATCGCGGGCAGCAGCTTGCCCGCGACGATCGAGCCGCCGCCCGCGATCCGGTGGTTCCACCAGACTCCGAACGCGAGCAGGCCGAGCGGCACCAGCGCCTGGACGACGCGGGCGCGCGGCAGCCGCAGCGCGAGCACGGCGACGAGCGGGAGCAGCAGGTAGAACGTCACCTCGACCGCGAGCGTCCACATCGGCGGGTCGAGCTTCATCACCGAGCCGACGTTGAAGTTCTGGCCGAAGACGAGGAACAGCGGCAGCAGCTCGGCGTCGGGCAGCCGGACGCCGGGCGTCTCCGCGGCCCCCCACAGCAGCACGATCGAGCCGACGAGCGCGAGGTAGTAAGCCGGCAGCACGCGCGCGCCGCGGCGGACGAGGTACTCGCGCGTGCCGGGGCGCGGCCGGCCTCCGCGGGCGGCGGCGGCGAACGGCCGCCACAGCAGGAAGCCCGACAGCACGAAGAACAGCACGAGCCCGAGCCGCAGCTCGTGCATCGCGTAGTCGAGCGCCGTCTCGCGCGCGCCGGCCGAGACGTCCACACGGGTGTAGAGCCAGGCGTGGAACGCCAGCACGGAGAGCGCAGCGAGGCCGCGCGCGCCGTCGATCGCGGCAGCGCGGCTCGTGGCGCGGTCGGCAGCGCGGCTCGTGGCGCCGTCCGCAGCGCGGCTCGTGGGTGCGAGAGAGCGGGAGGTCATGGTCCGGTCGGACGCCGTGCCCCACAGCAGCACCTCCTCAAGCGCACTGGGGCATCGGTCCGGCGGGAACCAGCGCGAAAGGCTAGCGCGACCGCGCCGTCAGCTCGCCAGGCAGCTCCGCGAGGCGCTCGCCGCCGGACAGCTGCGCGCCGTCCTCGTCGTCACTCGCGCCGCGCCGCCCGCGCGAGCAGGAGGCTCTCGCGGACGGTCGCGGAGTTCTACGGACCAGGTCTCATCCCCGTGGGGGGAAGATCCCTTGCAGCGCGATGATGAACGTCAGCACGAGATACGGCTGCATGTTGCTGTGCGGCAGGCCGCTGCCGCCGAATCCGACCGCCTCCTGCGCCATCGGCGTCAGGTTGGCGGTCGTGTCTCTCTGGTACGCGCTGCCGCCGGAGGAGCGTGCGAGCACGCGGTTGGGCGCCGGCTGCGTCAGGTTCGCGGCGTCGGCGGCGGCGGCGTTGAGCGTGTGGTTGTGCAGCGCGATCTCGCTCAGCAGCAGCTGGACCGTGTCGGTGCCGCCCGGGGCCCCCTGGTAGTAGTCGCCCTCGTTGGTCGCGTGCAGCGGCGCCCGGTCCTGCAGGTCGGGCAGCGCGAACGTCGACTTGCCGTCGCCGCCGTACATCGTCCCGAGCAGTGAGAAGAGGGCTGTGTTCTGCGAGATCGGCATCAGCTGGCCATTGCACAGCGCCCAGCCTTTCGGCGCGAAGTTGCCGGCGAAGATGCGGATCTCCGCGACGAAGGGATCGGTCACGGCAGCGTCCTTTCAGCCCTGAGTCGGGTAGATCCCGAAGAGCGAGATGATGAACCGGATCGGCAGGTACGGCTGGCGATTCTCGTGCGGCTGGCTGCCCCCAACCGACGTGATGGCGTTGGCGGCCATTCTCGCCCCGGGGTTGGTCTGCCGGTAGACCTGGATCGTCGACCCCGTCGCGAGCACGGCGCCGCCCGGGTTCGGTGTGCTGCCCGCGTCGGTGCTGCCCATCAGCGCATGCGTGTGGCTGCCGAGCTGGCCGGACGTCAGCGTGACCTCGGGCACGCCGCCCGTCTCGCCGATTATCCGCGGACTGGTGCCCGGCCCGGTGCCCTGGTGGAGCGCGACGCGGCCGCCGACGTTCGGCAGGCTGAACGTCTCCTGCCCGTCGCCGCCGTAGGTCGTGCCGATCAGGTTGAAGAGCACGTCGTACTCGGAGATCGGGAGCGTCTGGCCCTCGCAGAACATCCACCCGGCCGGCGCGAAGTTGCCGCCGAACATGCGGATCTCTCCGACGAATGGTTGAGACATCGAAGTTCCTCTCGCTTCGTGCGGACGGGTTCAGTTCCGGGACGGGAAGATGCCGACGAGCGCGATGCAGAACGTGATGACGAGGTACGGCATCATGTTCTGGTGCGGCGCTGAGCCGGCCGGCCCGATGCTCGGGCCGTTCGGGGCGCTCGCGCCGATCTGGATCAGGTTCGCCGGTCTGTTGTAGGTGTTGCCGGCGGTCGCCAGTATCGACGGGATCACGTTGTCGCCGCCGGTGGTCGAGGCCATCAGCCCGTGCTGGTGCGGCGGGATCTCGTTCGGCTGGAGCTGGATCCCCTCGGTCCCGGATCGCTCTCCGAGCGAGTGGACGCTGCCGGTGTGCACCGGCACGCGGCCGCGCAGGTCGGGCAGCGCGAAGTTGACCCTGCCGTCGCCGCCGTAGGTCGTCCCGAGGATCGAGAACAGCGCCTGGTTCTGGGCGATCGGCAGCAGCTGCCCGTTGCAGAGCGCCCAACCACGCGGGTTGAAGTTGAACGACATCTGGCGAATCTCGCCGATGAAGGGCTCCGACATGTGCGCTTCTCGCCTCCCGTTTGGTCCCGGCCAGGTGCCATTTCACCGTATAGATGTTGAAGACTTTGTGCAAAGGCGGTTCAATGGTTCCTGGAAACTGCGCATTGATGCGCTGAGAGCTGGTATTGCTCTCGTTTTCGTGCCGACGTGCCAACCGGGAGTGCATCGAGCAGGGGCAGGGGTGCACGAGGGACCATCACAGACTGCGGACGTGGCGGAGCCACGCATTGCATGGAGGGAACTGGCGTGACCGTGTCCGGCTTTTCGCGAGCAGCTCACCGCACCAGCGAGGCGTCTTCGACGCGCGCGGCGGTCTTGACCATGGCGATCCTGCTGATCGCCGCCCTGATGGCGGCGCTCGGCGCCGCCCCAGCGAGCGCGATCACGCGCGCCGCGGCCGACCGCGCCGCCTTGAGCGCACTCGGGTCCGCCGACGGCTCGGCTCCCGTCATCGTCTTCCGTGCGGGCAGACCGCTCGCCCCCGGCACCGCGATCGCCGAGGCCGGCGCCGCGCGCACCGCCGCGAACGCGGCCGCGACCGACACGCCCGCCCGCCGCGACCGCCTCAGCAGAGCCGGCGCGACGATCACGAGAGCGCCCGTCGTGCTGCGCGTCGGCAGCGAGCCCGCCTGGCTCTACTACGAGGATCGCGGTCCGTTCCAGCTGTTCGAGCACCCCGGGCGCGTCGCGCTCGTGGGCGAGCGCAGCGGCGACGTCGAGCTCAGCCGCGTGCTGAGCTGGCCGCCGCTCGCGAACGGCCGCCTCCCGCGCTTCATGCGCAGTGCCGCCGCGTACCGCAACCCCACGCTGCGTGCTTTCGCGCGCCTGCCGAGAACCGGCGGCAGAGCGACCGGCCGCAGATCCGCGGCCCGCGCCGTCGGCGCGAGAGCCGCCGGCGCCGACCGCGCGGCGACCGCGCTCGCCGCGCAGGACGCCTGCGCCGTGACCGTCGCCGACATGCTCGACAACGCCTACGACTACGCCAGCGTCGACCGCACCCGCGCTGCCTTCGGCGGGCTGCTGGCCGGGCTGGAGAAGCGCAACTCCGGCTTCGTCGCCGCGCGCTACTCGACGCGCGCCGGCCTCTCCCCGACCGATTTCGCCTCACGCCTGGCGAGACGCCACGGCTGCCGCAGCGTGCTGCTGTTCATCGCCGGCGGCGGCGTCCGCGGCGGCGAGACGACGATCAGCCTCGGCGCCTCCGCGCACGCGAGCGGCCGTCTGGAGCAGCAGGACCTGCGTGTCAGCCAGCTGCGCGCGCTGCTGCGCGCCCACCCGGGCGTCGACTGGCAGCTGGTCGTCGACGCGCCGTACGCCGGCGGTCTGATCGACGCGCTGAGAGGCGAGCCGAACCTGCAGCTGCTGATCACCGCGAGCGAGCACGACGAGCCGACGTACGCGTGCATCCCGGGTGCCGCGAGACTGTGCAGCGCGACGCCGTCGCAGCTCGCCTTCACGAGCAGGCTGCTGTCCGGCATCGAGACGCTGCTGGCCGACACCGCGGCGGTCGACCGCGCCAACGCGGCGGCCGCCAGCGCGCCCCAGTTCCTCGGCCGGCTCGTCGCCGAGGGCTACGAGCGCGGGACCGCCGCGGCCGCGCTGCGGCCGTTCGGCGTCCACCCCCAGCAGTACCTCAACTTCGGCCGCAGACCGGCGCCGCCGAACACCTCCCCCGCGCCGTCGCCCGACACGCAGGGGCTGTTCGAGTTCCCCGTCGCGCAGGACAGAAGCGTCACGACCGACGAGGACAGAGCGGTCGCGATCGACCTCGCGCGCAACCCGATCCAGGCGCTGCTCGGCACGTTCACCGTCACGAGACAGCCGGCGCACGGCAGACTCAGCGGCACGGGCCCCAACCGCGTCTACACACCCGACCCCGACTACACCGGCCCGGACTCGTTCCAGTTCGTCGTCAGAATCGCGTTCTTCACGTCCGGCACCGGCACGATCTCGATCGACGTCAGACCGATCAACGACGCGCCGATCGTGACGACCGCCGCAGGCACGACCGCGTACGCCGAAGGCGACCCGCCGGTCGCGGTCGACCCGGCGCTGACGGTCAGAGACGTCGACTCCCCGAACCTCACCGGCGCGACCGCACGCATCGGCGCCGGCTACGCCAGAGGCCAGGACCTGCTCGCCTTCAGAGACACCGCCGCGATCACCGGCAGATGGGACGCCGCGACCGGCGTGCTGACGCTGAGAGGCAGAGCGACCGTCGCCGACTACCAGGCGGCGCTCCGCTCGATCACGTACGACAACTCCAGCCCCGACCCGACGGGCGGCCCGCGCACGATCGCCTTCGACGCGACCGACGGCGCGCTCACGAGCGCACCCGCGACCCGCACGCTCGACGTCACCGCCGTCAACGACCCGCCGGTCGTCACGATCGCCGGTGGCGACGTCGCCTACACCGAGAACGACCCGGCGACGCCGATCGATCCGGCGCTGACCGTGAGAGACGTCGACTCGGCGAACCTCTCCGGCGCGACCGCGACGATCACGAGAGGCCACGCCGCCGCCGAGGACGTGCTGTCGGCGACCCCGGCCGGTTCGATCACCGCCAGATACGACGCGCCCAGCGGCGTGCTGACGCTGAGCGGCAGAGCGACCGTCGCCGAGTACGAGACGACGCTGCACACGCTCGCGTACCTCAACAGAAGCGACGCGCCGTCGCCGGCGACCCGCACCGTGACGGTCGTCGCGACCGACACGAACGCGGCCGCCAGCGCGCCCGTCTCGCGCGACGTGACGGTGAGACCCGTCAACGACGTGCCGGACGCGACCAACGACGCGTACAGCACCGACGAGGACACGCCGTTGAGCGTCAACGCCGCGACCGGCGTGCTCGCCAACGACAGAGACCTCGACGGCGACACGCTCACCGTGGTCGAGGTCGACGGCAGCGCCGGCAACGTCGGCACCGCGTTCAGAACGACCGCGGGCGCCCAGCTCAGAGTCAACGCCGACGGCTCGCTCAGCTACGACCCGAGCGGCGCCCTCGACAGACTCAGAACCGGCGAGACCGTCAGAGACACCATCACGTACAGAGCCTCCGACGGCAGAGGCGGCAACGACACCGCCACCGTCGACTTCACCGTCACCGGCGTCAACGATCCGCCCGTCGCGGCCGACGACGCGTACGCGACCGACGAGGACACCCCGCTGAGCGTCAACGCCGCGACCGGCGTGCTCGCCAACGACAGAGACGCCGAGAGCGAGACGCTCACGGTCGCCGAGGTCGACGGCAGCGCCGCGAACGTCGGCACCGCGTTCAGAACGACCGCGGGCGCCCAGCTCAGAGTCAACGCCGACGGCTCGCTCAGCTACGACCCGAGCGGCGCCCTCGACAGACTCAGAACCGGCGACACGCTCAGAGACACCGTCACATACAGAGTCTCCGACGGCAGAGGCGGCACCGACACCGCCACGATCGAGCTCACGATCACCGGCGTCAACGACGCCCCGAACGCCGCCGACGACGCCTACACGACCGGTCAGGACACCCCGCTGAGCGTCAACGCCGCCAGCGGCGTGCTCGCCAACGACAGAGACGCCGAGAGCGACACGCTCACCGTGGCGGAGGTCGACGGCAGCGCCGGCAACGTCGGCACGACGTTCAGAACGACCGCCGGCGGGCAGCTGAGAGTCAACACCGACGGCTCGCTCTCCTACGACCCCGACGGCCAGTTCGACGGGCTCGGCGCAGGCGACGAGGCCAGAGACAGCGTCACGTACAGAGTCTCCGACGGCAGAGGCGGCAACGACACCGCCACGATCGTCATCACGATCACCGGCGCCAACGACCCGCCCGTCGCCGCCGACGACGCGTACAGAACCGACGAGGACACGCTGTTGAGCGTCAACGCCGCCAGCGGCCTGCTCGCCAACGACAGAGATCCCGACAGAGGCGACACCTTGACGGTCGCCGAGGTCGACGGCAGCGCCGCGAACGTCGGCATCGCGTTCAGAACGACCGCCGGCGCGCAGCTCAGAGTCAACGCGGACGGCTCGCTCAGCTACGACCCGAGCGGCGCCCTCGACAGACTCAGAGCCGGCGACACGCTCAGAGACACCGTCACGTACAGAGTCAGCGATGGCAGAGGCGGCAACGACACCGCGACGATCGAGTTCACGATCACCGGCGTCAACGACGCCCCGAACGCCGCCGACGACGCCTACAGAACCGACGAGGACACGCCGTTGAGCGTCAACGCCGCCAGCGGCCTGCTCGCCAACGACAGAGACGCCGACGGCGACACGCTCACCGTGGCGGAGGTCGACGGCAGCGCCGGCAACGTCGGCACCGCGTTCAGAACGACCGCGGGCGCCCAGCTCAGAGTCAACGCCGACGGCTCGCTCAGCTACGACCCGAGCGGCGCCCTCGACAGACTCAGAACCGGCGAGACCGTCAGAGACACCATCACGTACAGAGCCTCCGACGGCAGAGGCGGCAACGACACCGCCACGATCGAGTTCACGATCACCGGCGTCAACGACCCGCCCGTCGCGACCGACGACAGCTACAGAACCGACGAAGACACACCCCTCACCGTCAACGCCGCCAGCGGCGTGCTCGCCAACGACAGAGACGCCGAAGGCGACACGCTCACCGTCGACGAGGTCGACGGCAGCGCCGGCAACGTCGGCGCGACGTTCGCCGCCAGCTCGGGCGCGCTCGTGACCGTCAACGCCGACGGCTCGCTCAGATACGACCCCAACGGCCAGTTCAACAACCTGAGAGCCGGCGACACCGTCAGAGACACCGTCACGTACCGCGTCTCCGACGGCAGAGGCGGGACCGACATCGCGACGATCGCGTTCACGCTCTCCGGCGTCAACGATCCGCCCGTCGCCGGCGACAACTCCTACACGACCGACGAGGACACCGCACTGACGCGCAACGCCGCGACCGGCGTGCTCCCCAACGACAGCGACCCCGACAGAGGCGACGTGCTGACGGTCGACCAGGTCGACGGCAGCGCGGGCAACGTCGGCACGACGTTCAGAACGACCGCCGGCGCGCAGCTGAGACTGAACGCGGACGGCTCGTTCAGCTACAACCCGGCCGGCGCCTTCGACTCGCTCAGACCCGGCGACCAGGTCAGAGACAACGTCACGTACCGCGTCACCGACGGCAGCGCCAACGACACCGCCACGATCGAGTTCACGATCACCGGCGTCAACGACGCCCCGAACGCGGTCGACGACAGCTATGACGGCGTCGGCAACACGACGCTCGTGGTGAGCGACCCGGTCCCGGCCGGCGAGGCCGCCAAGCAGCTGACCGGCAGCGTCTCGACCAACGACAGAGATCCGGACAACCTCCCCGCCAGCCTCTCCGTCAGAGCGGAGAGAGTCAGCAGCACGCTCGGCGGCAGCGCCACGATAGACAGCGACGGCAGCTTCACATACACCCCGCCGACCGGCGTGACCTCCGCGACCGACACGTTCGACTACAGAATCACGGACGGCAGCGCGACCGACGTCGGCACGATCTCGGTCAGACTCGCCGACCAGGTCTGGTACGTCGACAACACCGAGGCCGCGGGCGGCACCGGCCGCTCCAGCGACGCGTTCGACACGCTCGCCGAGGCGACCGCCGCCTCCGGCACCGGCGACACGATCTACGTCCACAGAGGCGACACGACGACGAACGGCATGAACGCCGGCGCGGTGCTCGACACCAACGAGCGCCTGCTCGGCGAGGCGACCGACCTCGTCGTCAGAGGCGACCAGCTGTTCGACGGCACCGCGGCCAGACGGCCGTCGATCGGCAACGCCGCCGGCGCGGGCGTGACGCTCGCGACCGGCAGCCGCGTCGAAGGTCTCGCGATCAGAGCCGCCGGCGGCGCGGCGATCGCGGGCGGCGCCGGCACGGCCGGTTCGGCGATCGCCGACGTGAGACTGACCGGCTCGGCCGGCGGCCTCGCGCTGAGCGGGACGAGCGGCACGTTCGACGTCTCCGACACGACGATCTCGACGACCGGCGGCACCGGCCTCGCGGCCAGCGGCGCCGGCACGCTCAACCTCACGAGCGCGGGCACGATCACCGTCAGCTCCAGCGGCGGCAGAGGCGTCGACGTCGCGAACACCGCGCTCTCCGGCACGCTCGACGACGTCGCCGTGACGGGTTCCGCCGCAGGCGGCGTCTCGCTCCAGACGACGACCGGCTCGATCGCCTTCGGCGGGGTGTCGGTGAGCGCCAGCGGCGGCACCGGATTCCTCGCTGACAGAGTCGCGAGACTGTCGCTCCCGGCCGCGGCGACGGCGAACGTCAGCAACAGCGGCGGCACCGCCGTCGCGATCCGCAACTCGAGCTCGCCGGACGCGACGTTCGACACGGTCAGCGCGACCGGAGCCGGTGCGACCGGCATCGACGTCAGCGGCAACTCGACCGGCGGCACGACGACGTTCAGCGGCACCACGACCGTCTCCAGCACGACGGCGACGGGCGTGAGACTCGATGCCAACGGCGCGCACAGCGTCGCGTTCACCGGCGGCAGCCTCGGCATCACCTCGACGAGCGGCCGCGGCCTCGACGCGACCGGCAGCGGAACGGTGACCGTGCAGGGCGTGGGCAACACGATCGGCTCGACGACGGGGACCCCGCTGCGCGTCCAGAACGTCGCGATCGGCGCGGCCGACGTGACGTTCCAGTCGATCGCCGCGAACGGCGCGGCGAACGGGATCGTGCTCGACACGACCGGCGGCGCCGGCGGCCTGACGGTCACCGGCACCGGCACCGCCAACAGCGGCGGCACGATCCAGAACATCAGAGGCGCGGACGGCAGCAGCCAGGGCGTCGGCGTCTACCTCAACGCGACGACCGACGTCTCGCTGACCGCGATGCACCTCGCCAACAACGACGGGCACGCGATCCGCGGCACGACCGTCAACGGGTTCAGCCTCGCCAGATCGGCGATCGACGGCACCAACGGCACCAACGTCTCCAACGACGAGGGCGCCGTCTCGCTCCAGGAGCTGACCGGGACCTCGTCGATCACCAGAAGCGCGATCTCCGGCGGCGTCGAGGACAACGTCGACATCGGCTCCTCCAGAGGCACGTCGAACCTCACGCTCGACGGCAACGACCTCGGCAGCAACGGGGTCGCGCAGGGCGGCAACAGCCTCTACATCGAGGCGCGCGGGACCGCGGTCCAGAGAACGACCGTCAACGACTCTGACTTCAGAGCCTCGCGCGAGGACCTGTTCCAGCAGATAGTCACCGACACGGCGAGAAGCGATCTGACGGTCTCCGCCAACCGCTTCGTCAACGCTCACACCAACAAGGTCACGGGCGGCGCGGGCGTGCTGTTGAACACCAACGGCTCCGGCGCCGGCGCCGACCTCGTCTACCGGATCCAGAACAACAGAGTCAGCGGAACGCTCAGCCACGCGATCATGGTCCAGAAGGGCACCGGGATCGCGGCGGCGAGAGGGCGGATCGAGAACAACCAGGTCGGCCTGACCGGCGTCGTCGATTCCGGCTCCAGAGAGGGCTCGGGCATCGTCGTCGAGGCGCGCGGGCAGGGCAGCCAGATCGCCCGCATCACCGGCAACACGGTCCGGCGCTTCTCCGAGGACGGCATCAAGACGGTCTCGGGCGAGGACGGCATAGCCGACAACGGCACCGTGAACGTCGACCTGACGGTCACGGGCAACACCGTCGCCGAGCCGGGACCGATCACGGGTGCGGGCTTCCGCGCCGAGGTCGCGGACTCCGCCGCGGTCGTGAACGAGTGCATCGACCTGCAGGGCAACACGCTGACGGGCAGCGGCGTGCTCGGCAGCGACATCCGCGTGTTCCACGACTTCGACAACAGCACGTTCAGACTGCCGGGCTACGCCGGCGGTTCGCACAACCAGGCGGCCGTGATCGCCTACTTCGCCGGACGCAACACGGCGAGCACGACGTTCGCCTCAGTCCCCGCCGCCGGGGCCGGCTACGTCAACGCCGGCGCCGGCTGCGCGCAGCCGCCCGCCTGATCCACCGCGGCGGCCTCCGCCCCGGTCCGGTGTCGCAGCGCGACACCGGACCGGGGCGTTCTGCGTTCTGAGACGCGTTCGGGGGAGCGCGCCCTGGTGCCCGGCTTGCGCCGGGTGTGTTGCGATGCCAACGCAGCACCTTGACAGCGCAATCGCACGTTGACATGCTAAATAAAGTTCAATCTTTAATGAATTACAAGCACTGAAAGCGAGGTGTTGACTGCGCATACCGCCGCACGACGTGGATAACTAAAAGTCTGTTTACCATTCCAATAGGGGGAAATCCGTGCATACTGCGCACGTAACAGGGGCCGCTCGGGGTTGGCGGTCACTGCTCTGCATCGCCGCATCGCTGGCGGCGATCACGCTGATGGCGGGGGCCGTCGGCACAGCCTCGGCCGACTGCAGAACGGGCGGGTCGGGCTGCCTGCCCGGGGCCGGCTACACAATAGATTCAAACTGGAATTGCACGATCGGACCCGGAACGGGCTGCGGTTCGCCGGCCGGGAGCCAGACCTGGGGCTGGGGCTCTGCCGCGTTCAACGCCGGTGGCTCGGCCACCGTCTGCGTGTACGGCGGATCTGCGTTCGGCGGCTGCGGGACGAACATCGCGCGTGCTTGCTACTACGGGACGTGCGATGACCAGAACACGGCGAACATGTCGATATCGGTAGAGACCACGACGCCCGGCTCACGCGTGGTGTGGGGACACGCGAAGTCATGAGACGCTCGACGATGAATCCAAAGCGAGTCGGGGCGCTCGCGCTCGCGCTCGCGGCGCTCGGCGGCGCGGTGTCGGTCGCGAGCGGCGCCGTCGGGCAGGAGCCGGCCGCGCCCGCCGCCGACTCCCCCGATCCGGTTCCGGCGCCGGATCGCGCGAAGATCGCGCTCGCGAAGGCGAACATCGGCGCGCTGCGCGACGCGCGCCAGCCTGCGGCGGACGCGATCTCGGAGCAGATCGCCGACGGACCGCTGCTCGCGGACGGCGTCGTCGCGCTCGACTCGGCGCGCCGAGTGCGCACCGGATCGAAGAGCGGGTGGCTGGCCAGCACCAGCGACGGGACGGGCGTCTGCGTCGTGATCGCCGGCGGGCTGACCTGCCCGCCGGTCGACCACGTCGTCGAGCAGGGTCTCTCGCCCGGCTATGTCGTGCGCGAGGGCGAGCCGGTGCACGTCTTCGGCGTCGCCTCCGACGCCGTCGCCGACGCGGCGCTGCTGTTGCGCGACGGCAGCACGCGGAGCGTGACGATCGCGGACAACTTCTTCGCGGTCGACACGGCAGCCGTCCCGATCGAGATGCGCTGGATCGGACCGGACGGGTACGAGACGTTCGTCTTCCCGACGCGCCCCGGCCTCGGCGGGGTGAAGGCGGCGCCGTAGCGCCGCGTTCGTGGAACGGTCCCGGCCGACCCGAGGGGTGGGCCGGCCGGGACCTACCCTGCCCGTCCTGGCCCGGCAGCTTTCGGGGCTCTGAGCCCGCAACTCGTGTTGACGCACTGTGGCGCGAGGCGCTGACGGTGCGTCGTGCCGTCCTCCAGGGTCGTGACGATCGTCGCCCGCACGTACCGCCGCCGCACGAGCGCGTTCGGCGTGAGCGTGACCCCGAACGTGCGCACGCTCACCTCGTCGGGGACACGCGCCGCGACCTTCTTGCCATGCGGCGTCAGCGTGTCGGGGTCGGGCGCCTCCACCGGGGCGCTGATCGTCTGCGACGTCAACGTCGCCGGCAGCCGCTCGCCGGCGATCCGCACGACGACGCGCGTTGCCGACGCGTCGACCGTGCCCGCGTAGAGGTAGTGGTAGCGGCCGCCCGATCTGACGACGTCCAGCTCAGCACCTGCCAGCGGGCCGCGGAGCAGCCCGTCGGCGATCGTGAAGCCGTTGCGCGCGACCGTCGCCGGCGTCTCGACCTCGAGTCCGTCCGCCGCAGTCGTCATCGCGATCCCGCCGAACTTCGGCACGTACGTCGTCACCGTCCAGCCGAGCCCGCCGGCGTCGACCAGCCGCATGTCGACGCGCGGCGCTCTGTCCGGCTTCGCCAGCCGGGTGCTGCCGCTGAACAGCCGTTCGATCGGCGTGTCGAGGACGGCCGCGACGCCGAGGCCGGCAGTCGCCCCGACCGACAGCACGACCGCCGCGAACATGCCCAGCGAACGACGACGCCGCCGGCGCCCGTTGCTGCGCCGGACCGCGATCATCAGCTCCCGCTCGATCGTGTCGAGCACTTCGTTCATCGTTCGTCCTCCCGCAGTCCGCCGCTGATCCGCGCGAGCCCTCGGCTCACGCGCTGGCGGACCAATGCCTCGCTCACATCCTGCTCGCGGGCGATCTCGTCGTAGTCCCGTTCGTGGACGACCCGCGCGAGCACCGCCTCGCGCTGCTCGGGGGGCAGGTCCTCGACGAGCGCGTTCAGCGGGTTCCCCTGCGTGAGGGCGGAGATCCGTGCCTCGGCACGCTCCAGCTCCTCGTCCTGGAACTCGATCCGCGGCACCCCCAGCCGCGCCCGTGCGGCAAGCGCGCGGCGCTGCTTGCGACGGCTCATCGCGAGCAGGTTGTTGGCGATCCCGAACAGCCACGCACGCGCCGGCTCGCGCCGGGGCTTGTAGCGTCTGCGGCCCGCGAAGGCGCCGGCGAAGACGTCCGCGGTCAGGTCCGCGGCCGTCTCGACGTCGCCCGTGCGCTGCCGCAGATAGACCAGCACGGCCTCCGCGTGGCGGCGGTAGAAGACGGCGAACGCCTCGGCGTCGTCCAAGGACGCCTTCAGCAGCTCGTCGTCGCTCCGGGAATCGGCCATCTACGACTACCTTGCCGATCCGTCGTCGTTGTGACAGCGGTTGGTCCGCCGCTCGCCCCGTTCGTCCTCAGCACGGTGGATCGTCGCACCGCGAAGATGTGCGAGCGGCCTACGGCGTGCCACCTCCCGCTCCGCCGCCTCCGTCGCCGCCCTGGCCGGCGACCGCCGCGACGTACGCCGCGACCGAGGCGATCTCGGCGTCGGAGAGGCGCCCGCCGAACGCCGGCATCCCGCCGCCGCCTTCGGTGACCTTCGTTCTGACGGTCGCTGCGTCTGGTCTCAGGTCGTCGAGGTTCGGTCCGACCGAGCCCGACGCGCCGGCGTCCGCGAGCGTGTGGCAGCCGGCGCAGTTGGCCGTGAAGACGGTTCTGCCGGCAGCCAGCTCGGCCGCGCCGCCGCCGCCCTGCTCGGTCTGCCCACCGCCGCCCTGCTCGGTCTGCCCACCGCCGCCCTGCTCGGTCTGCCCACCGCCGCCCTGCTCGGTCTGCCCACCGCCGCCCTGCTCGGTCTGCCCACCGCCGCCCTCCTCCGTCTGCGCGCCGCCGCCCGCCTGCTGCTGCCCGCCGCCCTCTCTCTCGCCCTCGGCCGGCTGCGCCGCGCCGCCGCGCTCCACTCTGCCCGTCGCGTCGATGCGGTACGCGACGATCTGCGCCTTCTCGCCGGGCCCCTGCGGGAAGCTGGCGGCGGTCACGAGCGTGTCGCCGGCGATCGCGACGGTCGCGTTCGTGCCGGCCGGCAGCTGCTCTCTCCAGACGATCGCGCCGGTGTCGACGTCGAGCGCGAACAGCGTGCCGTCGAACGTCGTCGTGAAGAGGAGGTTGTTGACGACCGTCGCGGCGCCGTACACGGGCGTCGCGAATCTGCGCGTCCACTTGACGTCGCCGTCGGAGACGTCGAGCGCGACCATCTGGCCTCTGCCGCCGGTGAAGTCGAGTCTGTTTCTCTCCTGCGTCTCGAAGCGCACGGGCAGGTCGACGATCGGCACGAACGCGACGCCGTCCTTGACGGCCATCTGCGTCTCGACGCCGCCGAGGACCCCGGGCCAGACCGTCACGGGCATGTCGAGCAGCTCGAATCTGCCGTCCATCGCCAGCTCGTTGTCGTCGTCGTGGCCGTTGTGGATGCCGACGCTTCTCTCCCACAGTCTGTCGCCGTTGTCCGCGTCGAACGCGAACACGCGGCCGAGCTTGCCGGAGGCGAGGACGATTCTCTTGCCGCCGGACTCGGTCAGGATCGGCGGCAGGTGCAGGTCCCAGTCGTAGATGTCGTGCGGCAGCGCCTGTCTGTACCACTTGACCTCGCCGCTCGCGGCGTCGAGCTTCACGAGCGAGTTCGTGAAGAGGTTCGGCCCGGGGCGGCTGGAGCCCCACGGGTATCTCTCGGTCCCGGGCCACGGACCCGGGTTCGCGACGCTGATGTACATGTCGCCGTCGCCGTCGAACGCCGGCGGATGCCACAGCCCGCCGCCGGAGTTGATGTCGACGTGGCGCGGGTTCCAGAGGCTCTCCGGGACGGTCTCGAAGTTCCACAGTCTGCGGCCGGTCGCGCCGTCGAAGGCGTGCACGATCCCGACGCCGTCGCCTCTGTAGAAGCCGCTCGCGTTGCCCGGCACCGTCGAGATGTACATGATCCCTTCGCTGTAGCCGGGCGCCATGTCGACGCCCTCTCTCTCATTGCGCGTGATTCTGTGGAACCACAGCTCTCTGCCGGTCAGCTGGTCGAGCGCGAAGGCACCGTCGCCGGTGCCGCCGTAGACGCGGCCGTCGCCGACCGCGACGCCGTTGGGGCCGACCGTCGGCGAGGCGTATCTCGTCGTCCACTTGACCTCGCCGGTTCTGAGGTCGATCGCCTGCACGTTGGAGGCGAGGTCCTGCGTGTAGACCGTGTCGTCGACGACGATCGGCGTCGAGGCGTAGCCGCCGAAGGTGCCGGCGGCCGTGATCGGGACGGTCCAGGCGACGCCGAGCCGCGTGACGGTGGAGGTGTCGATCTCGCCCTCGACGCTGCGCGTGTTGGCGGCGTCGCCGTTCGGGTATGCCCATGTCCCGCTGGCGCTCGTCCCGGCGCTGCCGGCGGCGAAGGTGGTCCGGCTCGCGCTCGACCCGTCGTCGTCACCGCCTCCGCAGCCGGCGCCGACGAGGAGCGCCGCCACGACCGCTCCCGCTGCGAAGAGGTGGCGCCTGCCACCCTGGAGACGACCCGCACTTCCGCCCATGCGTCCCTCCTCGGAGTCCACCGACCCAACCAGCCTTCCCGTTCGCGACGGGGTTGACCCCTCTGCGACGGGGACGCCGCGGCGTGGCCGCGTCCGCCGTCTGCGCGCCACGATCGCGATCGCGGCAGTCGTGCTGGCGACGCTCGCCGGCGGCGTCGGCGCGCTCGCGACCTTCCGCGAGGACAAGACGCTGCCCGTCGCGACGGTGCGGCTGTCGGTGCAGTTGAACGAGCCCGGGGCGCTCGGCATCTACGTCCCGCTCGTCGACTGGGGCGTGCGCTACGGCGCCGTGCGGCTGCCGGTGCAGCTGCGCGTCGACGTGCGCCGGATCGACCGCCAGGCGGCCGAGCGGATCGCCCGCAACCGGCAGGTCGACGTCAGAGCCGTCCGCGTCGCCGCCTCCGACGCGATCGCCAGCTACCTGCGCGCGCTCGTGCTCGTCGTCCTGGTCGCCGGCCTGCTCGCCGGCAGCGTGATGGCGTTCGCGGTCCGCACGCGCAACGGGCCGCGCGTCCGCTGGCTGCTGCTGAGCGCGGCCGCGACGGCCGTCGCGGCAACGGCCGCGGTCGGGCTGCTGCTGCCGCCGCGCGGCGCGCTCGACGACCCGACGTACTTCGCGCACGGCGCCGACATCCCGCAGGCGCTGCAGACGCTCGAGACGGCGAACCGCTCGGTCGGGACGCTGAGCCAGGAGCTCGACGCGCAGCTGGTCGGGCTCGCGCGGCTCGTGCTCGCGCCCGGCGAGCGCTCGCCGCTGCCGGCCGCCGGCCCGCGCCTGACGCTCGCGTCCGACATCCACAACAACGTGCTCGTGCTGCCGACGCTGGAGCGGGTCGCCACCGGCGGTCCGCTCTTCATCGCCGGCGACCTGACCGATCGCGGCACGCCACTGGAGACGAGCGTCACGCGGCAGGTCGCGTCGATCGGCAGACCGACCGTGTTCGTGACCGGCAACCACGACTCGGCGACGCTCGAGCGCTCGCTGACGCGCGCCGGCGCGGTCGTGCTGACGCGCTACGGGCGCCTGCGCGTCGACGGCTCCTACGGCGCCGAGGTCGTCGACGTCGGCGGGCTGCGCGTCGCCGGTTACGACGACCCCTTCACGCGCCGCGACCGCGGTCACGAGAGAGGGACGCGGCCGGAGCCGAGAACGACCGAGGGGATGCAGGAGGCGTTCGCGGCCTGGTTCGCGCCGCTGGAGGATCGGGTCGACGTGGTGATGGTGCACGAGCCTTCGCTGATCGAGCCCGTGCTGAGACGGCTGGCAGACGCGCCGCCGGACCACCCGATCGCGTTCCTCGTCGGCCACACACACGAGCAGGACCTCAGAACGCAGCAGAACGTCGTCGTGCTCAACGGCGGCACCGCCGGCGGCGGCGGGACCGGCAACCTCGCCGAGGGGCAGCCGATCGGGATAGCGCAGCTGCGCTACCTGCTGAGACCGCGCTTCCTGCCGCTCGCCGCCGACCTCGTGACGGTCGATCCCGGCAACGGCGACGCGACCGCCCAGCACGAGCGGCTCGACCTGAGCGCGCCGGCGATAAGGTCGCGCTGATGGCAGCCGACCCCCGCCGCGCGACGGCGGCCGACGTGCCGGCACTCGCGGGCACGCTGGCGCGTGCGTTCGCAGACGACCCGATCGCGCGCTGGTCGTGCCGGCCCGACCGTCTGCGCCTGCGGATGCTGGAGCGCTTCTACGCGATCCGGCTGCGCCAGGTGCTGCGCCACGACGAGGTGTGGGTCGACCCGTCGCTGGCGGGCGGCGCGCTGTGGCTGCCGCCGGAGGAGTGGCGCACGAGCGCGGTCGAGGACGCGCAGCTGGCGCGCGCGCTGCTGCACCCGCGTCTGCTGCCGCGCGTCCCGCTCGTCGTGCATGGCTTCACCGGGATCGAGCGACGTCACCCGCCCGCGCCGCCGCACTGGTACCTCGCCGTGCTCGGCACCGACCCGGACGCGCAGGGCCGCGGGATCGGCTCGGCCCTGCTGCGAGCGGTGCTCGACCGCTGCGACGCGGACGGCGTCGGCGCGTACCTGGAGTCCTCCAAGGAGCGCAACGTCGACTTCTACGCCCGCCACGGCTTCCGCGTCAGCGAGGTCGTGACGCTCCCGCGCGGGCCGCGGGCGTGGCTGATGTGGCGCGAGCCGCGGTAGACCTGCGATAGGCCGCGGGGCGCGGTCGCCGCGCTATCGTCGCGCGCCATGACCGCCGCCCGCATCGCCTTCGTCACCTGCGCCGACCTGCTCGTCCTCGACCCCGACGACGAGCTGCTCGCCGACGCCGTGCGGCGGCTGGGGAGCGACGTCGTGCCGTGCGCGTGGGACGACGGCGAGGTCGACTGGGCGGGCTTCGACCTCGTGCTGGTGCGCTCGCCGTGGGACTACCACCTGCGTCGCGACGCGTTCGTCCACTGGGCGCAGCGCGTCGGGCGCACGGCGACGCTGCGCAACCGCTCTGAGACGATCGTCTGGAACACCGACAAGAGCTACCTGCGCGCGCTCGCCGAGCAGGGCGTGCCGACGGTGCCGACGCAGTGGCTGGAGCGCGGCGCTGCGGCAGACCTGAGCGCGCTGCTGGCGGAGCGTGGCTGGCGCGAAGCGATCGTGAAGCCGTCGATCGGGCTCGGCTCGTCCGGCCTGCTGCGGGTCCACGACGGCGACGCTGACGGGAGCGGCGGCGCGCACCTCGCGACGCTGCTGGCCGAGGGCGACGCGATGGTGCAGCCGTTCATACCGTCGGTGCCGGCCGTCGGCGAGCTGTCGCTCGTCTTCTTCGCCGGCGAGCTGAGCCACAGCGTCCGCAAACGGCCGCCGGCCGGCGAGTTCCGCGTCCAGCCGGAGTTCGGCGCGGTCGCCGTCGCCGAGCAGCCGACCGCCGCGCAGCTCGGTGTCGCGCATGCCGCGCTCGCGACGCTGGCGGATCCGCCGCTCTACGCGCGCGTCGACCTCGTCGCCGGCGACGGCGACGCGCAGTGGCTGATGGAGCTGGAGCTGGTCGAGCCGACGCTCTACTTCGAGGCGGCGCACGGCGCGGCCGAGCGGTTAGCGCGGATGCTCGTCGAGACGGCGGGCGGAGCGCCGACTTCGGCCGTTTCGAGCGCCGACGCGACCACCACGGCCAGATATTCCCCGTCGCTCTCGCCAATCGTCTATTGATAGACAGGCTAAGGAGCTTTCAGCAGGATTGGTGAGGTATTGGTGTGACGGATCCACACCGGACGGAAGACGAGCGCACGAGCCGGCCGCACGACGCCGGCTCCACCGCCCAGGAGGGCGGATGATGGCGTTGGCGGTGCTGGCGCTCTTCGCGCTCGTGGCCGTCGTCGTCGCGACGTGGCGCAGCGGCGGCGCCCCGGCTCCACGCTGGGCCGCGCGGACGACGCCGCGTCCCCGCCGCAGCGTCGGGCCGACCGTCTACCGCGTCGCGCAGCTGCTCGGGTTCCGCCACTCGCGCTCGCGCGATGCGCTCGTCCTGTCCGTCGCGCAGGGCCGCTACGGGCCTGTCCTGCGACTGCGCGACGACGGGGCTGGAACAGCGAACGGCATCGTGGCGCGGGCGGTGCGCGCGCCGTCGCCGACGCGCCCGCCGGCACGGCCGGTGCCTCGGCCGGTGCCCGTCGCGCTCGACGCCGCGCCGCTGCCGTCGCCCGCGCTCGTGGCGCCCTCGCCGACGCGGCGGATCGTCGACGTCGCGGTGCTGCCGCTGCCGCCGCTCCCCGGTGCGAAGGAGCTCTGGCAGCTGACGGCGGTCGACGTCGAAACGCGCTTCGTCTGGGCCGACGTGGCGCGCGCGAGCGCGAGCGGCGAGCCGGCGCCGGAGCGCGCGACGCGCTTCGTGCGACGGGTCGCGGACGAGCTCGAGGCGCGCGGCCTCCGGCTCGACGCGATCGTCGTGCGGCCCGGCAGCACCGGCCGCCACCCGCTCTTCCACGACGGCGCCGCGGACGGCGTCCGGCTGCTGCGGATCGTCCCGGGGCCGCGGCGCGGGCGGATCGCAGCGCGCATGCACGCACGCGCCGTCGCCGGCTATTGGCGACCGGCGCTCGGCGCCGGCGACCGGCGTCCGCTGCCAACCCTGCGACGAGGTCTGCAGACGTGGGCCGAGGAGTACAACGACGCCGCCCCGGCGAACGCCGCCGACGGCCGTCCGGCGCCCGCCGAGGCGCTGCGCGCGCTCGCCGCGGACCCGCGTCACTCCGACAGCTGACCGACCGCCTCGGCGTCGTCGCGGCGGTCGACTGCGCCGGCCGCCCAGACCGCGACCGCGGGGACGACGAGCACGAGTCCGAGCCCGGCCAGCTCGGCGATCGCGTCAGCGGTCGAGAAGCCGTCGAGGTGGGTCGCGTGGAAGACGAAGTGCAGCAGCGCCATCAGCGCCCAGCCCGCGCAGACGGCGCGCACCAGCTCGCGCGCGAGCGTCCACGCGGCCCAGCCGAGCACGAGCGCGAAGCCGAGGTAGAGCCCGCCGACGTCCGTCACGAGATGCTGGTTGTACGGCGGCAGCAGGCTGACCCAGCTGGCGAAGAACGGATAGTCGTCATAGAAGCTCTCGGGCGCGAACGAGGCGGGCAGGCCGATGCTGAGCGCGGTCAGCGCGAGCACCGCCAGCGCGGCGCGGGCGATCGCCGGCGAGCGGACCGTCATGACTCACCCGCGTCGGCGTCCGGCAGCGCCGGCACGTGCCGCAGCTTCTCGGGGTTGCGGACGACGTCGATCGCGACGATCCGGCCGTCGTCGACGGTGAGCGAGACGACGCCGCGCACGTGGTCCTCCTCGACCAGCAGGCCCGGCAGGCCGTTGACGTCGACGATCCCGCCGCGCACGGCGACGCCGCGGCGGACGTTCGCCGTCGCCAGCGCGACGAGCGTCCGCGCGACGCGCTCCGCTCCGTCGACCGGCCTGCTCACCGCGACGACGTTCCCGCCGCCGTCGGAGCGGAACGTCACCCCGGGGTCGAGCACCGCCAGCAGCGCGTCGACGTCGCCGGCCTGCCAGGCGACCGCGAACGCCGCGACGATGCGCGTGTGCTGCTCGCGCGAGGCGGGGAAGCGCGGCGTGCCGTCGTCGACGTGGCGCCGCGCCCGCGCCGCGAGCTGACGGACCGCGGCGGGGCTGCGGCCGACGACCTCGGCGACCTCGGCGAACGACAGCCCGAAGACGTCGTGCAGCACGAACGCCGTCCGCTCGGCCGGCGAGAGCCGTTCGAGCACGACCAGCAGCGCGGTCGTCACCTGCTCGTCGAGCGTGACGCGGTCGGCAGGGTCCTCCGCGGCGACGTCCTCGACCAGCGGCTCCGGCAGCCACGGGCCGACGTAGCGCTCGCGCCGGTTGCGGGCCGAGCCGAGCGCGTCGAGTGCGAGCCGCCCGACGACGGTCGTCAGCCAGCCGCGCAGGTCTCTGATCGGCTCGACGTCGGTGCGCTGCAGCCGCAGCCACGCCTCCTGCACGACGTCGTCCGCCTCGGCGAAGCTGCCGAGCGTGCCGTAGGCGAGCCGGCGCAGGTAGGGCCGCTGGTCCTCGAAGGCGGCGGCCAGCTCCTCTTCGCAGCGGACGATCATCGCGCCGCCGACTCTCGCACAGCGGCAGGGGCGCGGTCGCGGTCGAGGTCGAGCCACTGGGCGAACGTCGGGCCGGGGGCGGCCGCGCCGGGAGCGGTCAGGCTGCCGTCGCGCAGCGCGCGGCCCGTCCTGCCGATCAGCCGCAGCGGGAGCGGCAGCGGCAGCGCGGCGGCGCCGCCGTGCGCTTGCCAGTCGGCGGCCAGCTCGGCGAGCGTCTGCACGCGCGGCCCGCCGACGTCGGGCAGCCGGCCGCCCGGGCCGGCCTCGACCGCGCCGACGAGGCGCGTCGCGACGACCGCAGGGTCGATCGGCTGGATCAGCGCCCGGCCGGTGGGGCGCAGGCGGGCGCGGCCGGCGGCAGAGAACGCCCACGCGATCAGCTGGTGGAACTGCGTCGCGCGCAGCAGGCTCCAGGCGACCGGCCCGCTCGTCACCACCTGCTCCTGCGCGACCTTCGCGCCGTAATAGCCGACCGCGGCGCGATCGCAGCCGACGATCGAGATCGCGACGTGGTGGCCGACGCCGGCCACCGCCTCCGCCGCGAGCAGCGTGCGGCTCGCGCGCGCCAGCTCGTCCTTCCTCGCACGCTGGTCGTTGGAGGCGTCGACGACCGCGTCGGCGCCGTCGAGCGCCGCCGCGAGCCCGTCACCGCTGCGCAGGTCGGCGCGCCGATGCTCGGCGCGGCCGCTGGGGGCGGCGTGCTGGGCGCCCTCTTGCTCGGCACGCGCTCGCTCGGCACGCGCTCGCTCGGCGCCCTCTCGCTCGGCACGCGCTCGCTCGGCGCCCTCTCGCTCGGCACGCCCACCGGGGGCGGCGGCCGGCCCGTCAGCCGGCGCGGTGCGGCTGACCGCGAGCGCCGTGTGGCCGCGCGCGACCAGCTCCGCCACGACGCATCTCCCGACGACGCCCGTCCCGCCGATCACAGCCACCTGCATCGCGTGTCTCCTTCGTCAGCTCGCATGTCCGTCAACCAGGGGGACGACGCAGCTCGCGAACGTGTGACATCGCGCTCAGGCGGCGACGCGCGCCCCGTTCGGCGAGGTGACGGGCGGGCGGCGGGCGGCCCAGTCCTCCTCCGCCTCCAACTGCGCGGCGAGTGAGAGCAGCCGCGGCTCGGAGTTGGCCGGCCCCATCAGCTGCGCGCCGACCGGCAGGCCGTCGTCGGTCAGCCCGGCCGGCACGTTGACCGACGGCCAGCCGAGCACGTTCCACGGCCACGCGTACGGACAGGCGCCGACCATCACCTTGTCGGTGTCCCAGTTGCCGAGCCCGTCGATCGAGCCGATCGGGCGCGGCGGCTGCGCGGTCGTCGGAGCGAGGACGACGTCGAAACGGCGGAAGACGCGGCCGACCTGGCGTGCGAACGGCCGCTCCAGCGCGCGGGCCGCGCCGAGCAACGGCCGCAGCCTGCGCCCGACCGCGATCGCGTGGCGCGTGCGGGCGTCCAGATGCTGCGGCTCGGCAACGTGGCGGCCGGCCCAGTCGCCGAGCCCGCCCATCGCGCGCGGGATGAAGCTCGCGCCGACGAGGCCGTAGACGGGATCGGCGATCTCGACGTCGTGGCCGAGGCCCGCCAGCACGCCGGCGAGCCGCAGCACGCGGGCGCGGACCGCGGCGTCGAGCCGCGTCGGCGCAGCACTGAACGGGATCCTCAGCGACAACGCGATCCGCAGCCTGCCGGGCGCGCGCCGCGCGGCGCGCAGGAACGACTCAGTCGGCGGCGGCGGGCGGTGGACGTCGTCGTCGTGGCTGCCGCTGAGCAGGTCGAGCAGCAGCGCCGCGTCGTCGACCGTGCGCGTGAGCGTCCCGATGCAGGTGAGGCCGTTGAAGGGGTCGGGGTCGGGCCAGGTCGAGATGCGGCCGCGCTGGGGCTTGACGCCGACGAGGTGCGTCCAGGCGGCGGGGATGCGGACGGAGCCGGCGCCGTCGGAGCCGACCGCGCCGGGCACGAGCCCGGCCGCGACGGCCGCCGCCGAGCCGCCGGAGGAGCCGCCTGGCGTGTGGTCGGTCGACCACGGGTTGCGCGTCGCGCCGAAGGCGGGGCCCTCGGTGAACGGCCACTGGCCGAGCTCCGGCGTCGTCGTCTTGCCGACGATCACGGCGCCGGCGGCGCGCAGGCGGCGCGTCACCTCGCCGTCCTCGCCGCGCGGGTCGAACGTGCCGGAGCAGCCGAACGGCGTCGCCTCGCCGGCGATGTCCATGTCGTCCTTGATCGCGAACGGGACGCCGAGCAGCGGCAGCGACTCGCCGGCGGCGCGGCGCCGGTCGGCCTCGTCGGCCTCGTGCAGGGCGGCCTCCGCGCGCACGCAGCGGAAGGCGTTGAGCGTCGGCTGGGCGGTCTCGATCCGCCCGAGCGACAGCTCGGTCAGCTCGCGAGACGAGACGTCGCCGGCGGCCACGAGCGCGGCGAGCGTCTGCAGGCCCGCGTACGCGAGCTCGTCCTGCTGGGGCCTTGCGGGAGCGTCCATCGCGTCCTCCACGGCATCCGGCGGTTTCGTTCGTTCGAACGAACGATACCGGGCGGGAGGGTATGCTTCGCCGCCATCAGTTCGTCCTCTCCCCCATCCAACCCGCGACGAGCGGCGCCGGGACAAGTGCCGGCAGCCGGTCAGGCGACGGGCCAGGCGGCCGCGACGGCGGCGGCCGACGCGACGACCGCAGCGAGCGCGTCGCCCGCGACCCGCGACCGGATCCTCCACGCGACGCTGCGCGTCGTCGCGACGGACGGCATCGGCGCCGTCACGAACCGCCGCGTCGCGGCCGAGGCGGGCGTTGCGCTCGGCTCGCTGACCTACCACTTCCCGAGCCAGACGGAGCTGTTGCGCGACAGCCTCCTGCGCTACGTCGAGGAGGAGGTCGCCCGCCTCGGCGCCGTCGCCAAGCGCCTGCGCGCGTCCGACCCGACACCCGAGCAGGTCGCGATCGCCGTCGAGCAGCTGATCGCCGACGACCCCGCGCGCGTGGTCGGCGAGGTGGCCGAGCTGGAGCTTCATCTGGAGGCGTCGCGCGACCCCGCGCTGCAGGACGCCTCCGGTCGCTGCTTCGCCGCCTACGAGGACTTCGCCGCCGCCGTGATGGAGGTGCTCGGCGTGCCCGATCCGCAGGTCCACGCGCGGACGGTCGTCGCATTGCTGATCGGGCTCACGGTGCGCCGTCTCGGCACGGGCGTCCACGACGCGCGCGGCACCGCCGATGCGCTGATGACGATCGTGCGCGGCGCGCACGCCTGACGCGCGATCCCGCCCGCCGGGCTGAGCGCCGGCGGGCGGGTCCTCGCATCCACAAGAGGGGGTGGGCTGGGTGCCGATGTGCCCCCCCGGGTTGCAACGGCACCCAGCCCAGTGTTCTAAGGAGGAGAGATTTAGAACGACAGGGATGATGCGACAGCACACACGGAACGTGGTTGGCCCGATGGCGAAGGTTTCGCCCCCCAACTCGCTCCATGCGCCCCGATCGAGCCGCGCGGCGCCACGCCGGGCGGAGCCGTTCCGCCCGGACAGACCCGCTCCACCCCAAGGTGGACCACCTTTAGCTTGTGGATGCCAATGCGAACATATGTTCGTGAACACCGGATCTGGCATTCCTCCCTACGTGATCTTCCGCCAGGCGCTCGACGCCGGCGACCTCTCCCGCATCCGCTCGCTCGCCGCGGCGATGCCGCGTATCAGCCTCCAGGACGCGCTGCGCATCTGCCTGCTGATGCGCGAGCACGACGGCTACGAACGCGCCGCCGTCCGCTGGCTCGGCCGCTTCGCGCTCGAAGCCCGCACCGTCACGATCGAGGACGTCCAGGCCGCCGCCGCCGCGCTCGACGCCCTCCCCGACCGCCCCGACACCGCGATGGAGCGACTCGCCGTCGTCTGCACCCAGTGCGGAGTCGGCACCGGCTGAGCGCCGCCGGCCGCCCACGCCGCCTCCACCGCCGACCGCCGACCCGCCCCGCCCGCCCCGCCCGCCGGGCCCCGCCCGCCCTGTCCGGGACACCATCGGTGCAGATGGAACACTTTTGTTTCATCTGGTACCGTGATGTCCCATGCCGGACGAGACCCAGCTCTACGACGCCGTCGCCCGCGTGCTCGCACGCTGTCCCGGCTCCTCGATGCAGGAGATCGCGACCGCTGCCGGCGTCAGCCGCACGACGTTGCACCGCGCGTTCGGCGACCGCGAGACGCTCGTCGAGCGCGTCAGCGCCCACGGCCTGGCCGAGTGCGAGCGGCTCTTCGACGAGGCCGGGATCGACGACGCGCCGGTGCCGGAGGCGTTCGACCGCCTGCTCGACTCGGCGCTGGTCGTCGCGATGGCCTACGCGCTTCTCTTCTCCGAGCCGTACGTGTACCGCGTCCCCCGCCTCGTCGAGGAGATCAAGACGCAGGACGAACGGCTCGAGCGCTTCTTCGCGCGCGGGCAGGAGGAGGGCTTCTTCCGTCCCGACCTCCCGTCGCGCTGGCTCGCCTACTCGTTCGGCTCGCAGCTCGAAGCCGCCTGGTGGGCGATCGAGGACGGCCACGTCGGCGGCCGTGAGGCGCCGCGCCTGCTGCGCGCGACGATCCTCGGCGGGATCGCCGCACGCGCCGTCACCGACCCACCCGGCTCCGCGACCTACCAGCGGCCATGAGCCTCACGCCATCCCCTTCGTCCGCCCCGGCCAGCCGCTGGGTCGTGCTGGCGGTCATCTGCTCCGCCGTCCTCGTCGTCGTGATCGACATGACGGTGCTGCACGTCGCCGCGCCCGCGCTGACCGAGGACCTGCAGCCGTCAGCAGTCGCGCTGCTGTGGATCATCGACGTCTACCCGCTCGTCGTCGCCCCGCTGCTGGTCGCCTCCGGCGCACTCGGCGACCGCTTCGGCCGCAAGCGGATCCTGCTGTCGGGCCTCGTCGTCTTCGGCCTGTCGTCGGTGCTCGGTGCGTTCGCCTGGTCGCCGGCAGTGCTGATCGGCGCCCGCGCGCTGATGGGCGTCGGCGGCGCGATGATCCTGCCCGCGACGATGGCGATCGTGCGCGACGTCTTCGAGGACCGCGACGAGCGCCGCACCGCCGTCGGGATCTGGAGCGCGACGATGGCCGGCGGCGCCGCGATCGGCCCGCTGATCGGCGGCTTCCTCGTCGAGCACTGGTGGTGGGGAGCGGTCTTCCTGATCAACGTGCCGGTCGTTCTGATCGTGATCCCGATCGGCCTCAAGCTGCTGCCGAACAGCAAGGCGCTCGTGCCGCCGCCGTGGGACACGCTCGCGGTCGTGCTGGCCGGCGTCGGCATCCTCGGCATAGCGTTCGGGCTCAAGCAGGGCGCGCGCCACGGCTTTGTCGACCCGCTCGTGCTCGGCGTCCTGATCGGTGCGATCGCGTCGCTGACGACGTTCGTGCGGCGCCAGCTCGCGCGCCCCGAGCCGCTGCTCGACGTGCGCCTGTTCGCCGATCGCGCCTTCTCGGTCGCCGTCGGCTGCGTGCTGCTCGCGATGTTCGGGCTCGTCGGACTGGAGCTGTTCTTCGCGCAGTACCTCCAGCTCGTGCTCGGCCTCGAGCCGCTGGCGGCGAGCGTGCGGCTGCTGCCGCTGATGCTCGCCAGCCTCATCGGCGGCCTGCTCGCGGCGCCGATCCTGCGGCGTGTCGGCACCCGCGCGACGATCGCCGGCGGCCTCGCGCTGACGACGATCTCGCTCGTGCCGCTGCTCGCGCTCGGGCTCGACGACCAGTTCCTCCTGCTCGGGCCGCCGTTCGTCGCGCTCGGCTTCGGCCTGGAGATCGCGCTGGTGGCCGCCAACGACGTGATCATCTCGGCCGTCCCGGCCGAACGCGCCGGCAACGCGGCGTCGATCGAAGAGACCGCCTACGAGCTCGGCGGCGGCCTTGGCGTCGCCGTGCTCGGCTCGATCCTCGCCGCCGTCTACACCGACGCGCTCGGCGTCGTGCCGGGCGTCAGCGCGGGCGACATGCACGCCGCCGGTGAGTCGCTCGGCCGCGCCGACGAGGTGTCGCACGGCCTGCCGGCCAGCGTCGCCGAGCCGCTGCTGCACGCTGCGCGCACCGCGTTCATGGACGGCCTGCACGTGGTCCTGCTCGCCAGCATCGGCCTGATCGCCGTCAGCACGGTGCTCGCGTTCGTCGTGCTGCGGCGCCGCGAGTCGAGCGCCGTGCCCGTCGCCGCCGGCGACGCCCGCGCCCACTGACCCACGAGGAATGGCGATCTGACCACCGCGACGGTGGTCGGATCGCCACTGCTCCGCCGGGGGCGAGGCGCACGCGACCGTGCGACCGGTCATCGTGCGCGTGCGTGGAAGTCAGAGCGACTCGCACGATCCCCGCTTCGCCCGAGGCGATCTTCGCGTTCCTGGAGGAGCCCGATCGGCACTGGCAGCTGCTCGGCCGGCGGCTCGAGCCGCTGCAGGCATACGACGGCGAGCGCTCGCAGGTGCGGCTGCACGGCCCGCTCGGCGTGCGCCGCACGCTGTGGATCAGGATGGCCGTCTCGCGACCGCCGCACGAGCTGGTCGGGCGCGTGCAGGCCGGCGGCGAGACGACGATCGGGACCGTACGGTGGGAGATACGCGCGGTGGCGGGCGGGACGGGCGGGACGGGCGGCGCGGGCGGGACGGGCGGGACGGGCGGCGCGGCAGGCGACGCGGGCGGCGCGGCGGGCGCGGGCGACGCGGGCGAACGGACGAGTCTCGTCGCGCTGACCGCGCGCACCGACGTCGCCGGCTGGCTCGACCGCTTGCTGCTCGTGTGCGGCGGCGCGCGCTGGCTCAGACGCTCGCTGGAGCGGACGCTGGCTGCGCTGACGGAACAGGTGCGGTGAGCGGCGTGTCGTCGCCGCCTACCCGCGGGTAGGTTCCAGCTTTCGCCCGACCCAGGAGGTCCGTCATGCACGTCCGCACCGCGCTGCGCCCCGCCCCCGCCGCATCGCTCGCCATCGTCGCCGCGCTGCTGCTCGCCGCGTTCGCGCTCGCGGCGGTGCTGCCGTCGACGGCCGGCGCGGCCGTCAAGCGCGCGCCGATCGTGGACTGCGGGGACGTCAGCACGCTCGACGACGGCGGGGCGTACCTCGGCGCGGTAACGGCGCAGGGCGCCACATGCCGCACCGCCCGCGCGATCGCCCGCGAGGTCGCCGCCTCACGCGCCTGCAAGCAGGACGGCTCGTGCCGTTCTAAGCGCTTCACCTGCCTGCTCGCGAAGGCCGGCAAGGAACTGACGCTCGTCCGCTGCGAGAACGCTCGGCAGACGGCGTTCGTCCGCTTTGAGTTCGGAGCCTGACGAGCGCCGCTCCCCGTCGGTCAGACGCCGCCCTGCTCGCAGGCGTCGCGCTCGGGCCGGCCGCCCGCGCCCGGCGGCACGCGCTGCCTCAGACGGTCGCTTGAACGGACGCTGGCTGCGCTGACGGAATGCGTGCGGTGACCGCCTCCGAGCACTTCCTTTCCATGGAAGGGGTCGCGGCGCGCCTCAGACCCCGCTCTGCTCGTAGGCGTCACGGCGCTCGCGCCGGCCGCGCGTGAGCGGCGCGTCGTCGTCGTTCTCGTCGTTGCGCCGCCGCCGGCTCCGGCCCATCCCGGGCCAGAAGGCGGCGCGGCCGGCGAGCGCGGTGAGCGCCGGCACCAGCAGTGTCGAGACGACGAACGCGGCGATCAGGATCCCGATGCCCATCGCGAAGCCCATCTGCTTCGTCGCCGGCGCGGGGTCGATCGCGAGCGTCCCGAACGAGGCGGCAAGGATCAGGCCGGCCGCGCCGATCGCGGGCGCCGAGTGGCGCACGGCGTGCGCCACCGCCGCCCGCGGTGAGCGCCCGGCCTTCAGCTCCTCGCGCAGCCGCGCGGCCATCAGGATGTTGTAGTCGGTGCCGAGCGCGACGACGAACAGGAACAGCACCAGCGGCATCGTGAAGACGATCCCCGGCTCGCCCGCCCCGTGTTGGAAGACGAGCACGACGAGGCCGAGCGTCGCCGCGAACTCCAACGCGACGGCCGCCAACAGGTACAGGGGTGCGACGACGCTGCGCAGGATCGCGACGAGGATCAGCGCGATCAGCGCCGCGGCGACCGGGAAGATGATCTTCAGGTCGTGGTTGATCGAGTCGCCGATGTCGGCGAAGACCGCCGCGTTGCCGCCGACCAGCGCCTCCGTCCCGGGCGGGGCGGACGCGTCCGCGGCATCGCGCAGCGGACCGCGGACGGTGTCCATCGCGGGCTCCGTGGCCGAATCGTCTCTCAGGATCACGCCGATCTGGCCGGCGCGACCGTCCTCCGAGAGCTGCGGCTGCGTCACGTCGGCGACGCCCGGCACCGACCGCAGTCTCTCCGCCATCGTGTCGAGCGAGCCCGTCGCCAGCGGCTCCTCGGCGGCGCGGACGAAGACGGTCTGCGGGTCGGTCGCGCCGTCGGACAGGGCGGTCGAGACCCGCTGCTCGACCTTCGCCGCGGTCGTGTCCTCGGGATCGCCCCCGAGGTCGTAGCTCATCTTCGTTCCGAGCGCGATCGCGGCGAAGACGCCGAGCACCGCGACGCACGTCAGCGCGACCGCGCCGGGGCGCCGTGCGATCGTCTCCCCGAGACGCGTCGCGAAGCCGCCCTCGCGCGGCGCCAGCCACGCCTTCGACGGCCAGAACAGCCCGCGTCCGCAGATCGCCAGCAGCGCTGGCATCAGCGTCAGGCCAGCGACCAGCATCACCGCGACCGAGATCGCGATCGCCGGGCCGAGCACCTTGAACTGGCCGAACTGCGCGAGGCCGAGCGTCGCGAAGGCGGCGATCACGGCGAGCGCGGCGGAGGCGATCACCTCGCCGACGCGGCGTGCGGCGGCGGCAGCGGCGGGCTTGCGCTGATCGCCTCGGCGCAGCTGCTCGCGGAAGCGGAAGATCAGGAAGAGGAAGTAGTCGACGCCGATGCCGATCAGCACCGCCGGGATCAGCGACGGCGTGCCGCTGTCGATCTCGACGTCGAACAGCGTCGCACCGAACCCGATCAGACCGACCGCCGCCATTCCGACGAGCGACACCGCGAGCAGCGGCACGAACGCGGCCAGGATCCCGCGGAAGAAGATCAGGTTCAACAGCACGATCGAGCCCATCAGCAGGGCGCCCTCGAGCGCCGAGGTCGACTCGGTCGCCTTCGCCGTGTCCGCCGCCGAGGCCGCACCACCGGTGAAGCCGACTCTCAACCCGTCCGCGCGCAGCTCGCTCACGGTGCTGGCACGCAGCTGCTTGAACGCGTCCTGCACGACGGTGTCGGTCGTGTTGCCGTAGAAGCCGACGTCGAGCAGCTGGAAGCGCCCATCGTCGCCGGTCTGGCCGAGGCTCGCGTCGACGACGCGGGTTCTTCTCTGCGCGTCGGTGAGGCCGAGGATCAGCCCCGCTCTGTCCTCGATCGGCTTCCACTCCGGGCGCCATCTCGGCAGCGTCTGCGCCAGCTGCTCAACACGTGCTCTGTCGGCCGGTTGCAGCGGCGCGCCGTCGTCGCGTTCGACCATGCCGGTGATGGACGTGACGCCTTCGACATGACCGAACGCGCTGCGCCCGAGGTCCGTCGCCTGCGCGGAATCGGACGAGGAGGGGAGGAAATGCGCCTGGTCGTCTGTCACGGCGCCGCGCAGCTTCTCGCCGCCGATCATGCCGACCGGCAGCGCGAGGACGACCCAGACGAGCACGACCCGCCAGGGGTGATGGGCGACCCAGTCGCCGAGACGATGCAGCACGGTGATCCTTCTTTCGAGCGGAGGAGGGACGTCGGTGCCGGCCACGCTACGAGCGGGTCCGCGCACCGGCATCCGCTGCGGGGAGGAAGCGCGTTCCACCTTTCGGAGGAACCGGTCGCGGCGCCCGGGGCCTACTCTCGGTCTGTGCCGATGCCGCCCCCGCTCGCCCGTCTGCGCCGTGCCGCGGCCGACCATCCGCAGCGCACCGACGTCGTGCTCGCGCTGCTGGTCTTCGCGGCGGCGGTGCCGACGACGATGCTGTCACCGGGCGACCGCGACATCAGCGTCGCGCCCGGCGTCGACTGGCTGCGCCTTCCGCTGGCGATGCTGATGACGCTGCCGATCGCCTTCCGCCGCACGCGGCCGGTCGCGGTGCTGCTCGTCGTCGGGGCGGCGGCGGTCGGCGCCGGGCTGCTGGGGTACTCGACGGGCGCGGCCGCGTTCGCGGTCGCGCTCGCGCTCGTGTCGGCGGCGTACTACGGCGGTCGCCGGGTCGCGATCGTCAGCGGCGTCTGCGGGGGCGCGATCGTGCTGCTGATGCTGCTGGTCTTCCTGCCCGAAGGGGAGCGGATCGCGTCCGAGAACGTCGCGGTCAACTTCGCCGTGATCGTGCTCGCCGTCATCACCGGCGACGTGCTGCGCGGCCACCGCGACGCGCTCGCCGAGCTGGCCGAGCGCAACGAGCGGCTGGAGCAGCTGCGCGACGTCGAGAAGCGCGAGGCGGTCGCGCAGGATCGGATGCGGATCGCGCGCGAGGTGCACGACATCGTCGGCCACGCGCTCGCCGCGATCACGTTGCAGGCGCGCGCCGGTCAGCGGCAGATCACGCGCGATCCCGCCGTCGCGAGAGAGACGTTCGTGCAGATCGAGGGAGTCGCGAGCCGCGCGCTCGGCGAGACGCGCGAGGCCGTCGGCGTGATCCGCTCCGGCTCCGAGCGCGCCGAACTCCGGCCGCAGCCGATGCTCGATGACCTGCCCGAGCTGGTCCGCGCCGTCAGCACCTCCGACGTGCGCGTGACGCTGCGGCGCGGTGACGACGGCGACGTCCCGCCCGCGTTGCAGACGTCGGCCTACCGGATCGTGCAGGAGTCGCTGGCGAACGTCGTCAAGCACGCGCGCCCGGCGACGGCGACCGTGACGGTCGGCCGCGAGCGCGCGGCGGGCGGCGGCGACGGCGGCGAGAGCGAAGGCGGCGGCGAGGGCGGCGACGTGCTGCGGGTCGCGGTGCGGGACGACGGGCGCGGCGCGGCGGGCGGCGGTGCGACGGGCGGCGGCGCGACGGGCGCAGGCAGCGGCGCTGCGGGCGGCGGCGCGGCGGGCGGCGGGCACGGCCTCGACGGCATGCGCGCTCGCGCGCAGCAGCTCGGCGGCACGTTCGCGGCCGGGCCGGCGGACGGCGGCGGCTGGCTCGTCGAGGCGCGGCTGCCGCTGCGGAACGGGTCGCGCGCATGACGCTGCGGGTCCTGATCGCCGACGACCAGGCGCTCGTGCGCTCGGGGCTGCGGACGATCCTCGAGGACGAGCCGGACCTGGAGGTCGTCGGCGAGGCGGAGGACGGCGCGCACGCCGTCGAGCTGGCGCGGCGGCGCGAGGCCGACGTCGTGCTGATGGACATCCGCATGCCGCGGATGGACGGGTTGGAGGCGACGCGCCTGCTCGCCGGACCCGGCGTCGCCGACCCGGTCGACGTGCTCGTGCTGACGACCTTCGACCTCGACGACTACGTCTTCGGCGCGCTCCGCGCCGGCGCGGCCGGCTTCCTGCTCAAGGACGCGCCGCCGCAGGTGCTGATCGACGCGATCCGCTCCGTCGGCGCCGGGCATGGCCTGATCGCGCCGGAGGTGACGCGCCGCCTGATCGCGCGCTTCGCCGAGGTCTCGCCGGCCGCCGAGCGCGCCACGGAGCTGGAGGAGCTGAGCCCGCGCGAGCACGAGGTGCTGCTGCAGATCGCCCGCGGGCGCAGCAACGCCGAGATCGCCGCGGCGCTCGTCGTCGAGGAGAGCACGATCAAGAGCCACGTCTCGCGCCTGCTCTCGAAGCTCGGCTGCAGCAGCCGCGTGCAAGCCGTGATCCTCGCCTACGAGGTCGGGTTGGTGACGCCCGGCGGGCAGCCGGGCGAGCTGGGCTGAGCCGCGAGCCGGCGCTGAGGCGCGCCGCCGCCGGCCGCGCGTCAGCCGCGCGCCTGCCGCTCAGCCGGCCGCCGCTCAGCCGCTCAGCCGGCCGCCGCGCCGCCGCTCAGCCGCCGCTCGCCGCCGGCAGCTCCCACGCCAGTCTCAGCTCACCGTGGCTGATCAGCGCCTCGCCACGCAGCCCCGCCAGCTCGCCGGTCGCGGAGTCGGGCACGATCCAGCCGAACTGGATCGGCTCCCCGGCGGCGTCGTGCGTCGCGCCGTGCTGGAGCACGAACGTGCCCGCGCGCCCGGCCAGCGTGCCGGCGATCCGCTCGGTCGCGAGGTAGCCCTCCTGACCGCACGTCTGCACCTCGCCGACCGAGTCGCCCACCAGCTCGCCCGTGTAGCGCTTGGCCATCTGGACGCGCGCGAGCACCGGCCCGTCCGGGCGCCGCTCGTACAGCGCGTCCTCCTCGCCGTAGGACGACTCCTCCCAGCGCGTGATCTCGAATGCGATGTCGGTCATGCGGCCAACGCTAGGCCAGCGCCTGCCTCAGCGTCTTGGAAGAACGCGACAGGACGAGGTCAGCGTCAGACCCCAGCGGCCGCGGAAGCTCTGGCCGGGGGCGAGGGACAACAGGCCGAGGCCGGTGTTGAAGGCGTCGGGCGCACAGGTGACCGGCTCGACCGCCAGCCGGGTCCGGCGCAGCGCCGGGTCGGGGTCGTCGTCGGCCGTGTACACGTGGACGTACTGGAACGCCGCGTCGAGCCAGAGCGTGACCTCGTCGACGCGCACGCGCGCGAGGCCGTCGCTGTCCCGCATGAGGCCGGCGAAGCAGGTGTCGAGCCGCGTACCGCCGACGGCGCGAGCGCTCCGGAAGTCGATCGCCGTCCCGTCCAGCGGCTCGGGCGGGCCGGCGGGCAGCAGCCGGTCGTCAGCTGGGACGAAGGACGCTGCCGGCAGCGTCAGTCGTGCGGCGTCGATGCGAGCCGGCGCGCGCACGTAGGGATGTGAGCCGCAGCCGAAGGGAGCCGGCTGGTGCCCGTGGTTCGTCGCGACCAGCTCGGCGACGACCCCTTCCGCCATGAGCCGATAGGTCACCTGCGCCTCGACGGCGTAGGGGTAGCCGGGCACGGGACCGACCGCCTGCCGGAGGGTCACGGCGGAAGGGGTCGTTGCGGAGACCGTCCAGGTCACACCGCTGGCGAGCCCGTGGAGCGCGCTGCGCCGCTCCGGTTCGGTCACGGGGAGCTGATGTGCGCGCCCGCCGAACGAGTACCTCCCGTCGCGGATCCGGTTCGGCCACGGGACGAGCGTCGCGCCGTCGAACGCGTGGCTCGGGTGATCGGGGGCGAGCGTGCAGAGCCGCTCGCGCCCAGCGGTCGTCCACGAGCACAGCGCCGCCCCGGAGCGGCGCACCTCGGCGCGCTGCCCGTCGCGGGCGAGGACGATGGTCACGACCCGGCGGTGGCGCTCGTCCGGTCGCCCGGACCCGCGTCCCGGGTCGCCGGCGGACCTGTCGGCGAGTCTCGCTCGGCGAGGTGGTGGACCAGGGCGCGAAGGATCTGCTGCTGGCCCGCGACCGTCGGATGGACACCGTCCGGAAGCAGCCAGTTCTCGATGCCCGGGCCACTCAGCGCCGTGTGAAGGTCGACCGCGTCGGCGTCGAGCCGCAGCAGCTCGCGCGCCACCTCGGCGACGTCGGCCGACCGCCAGGAGAGCCCGTGGACGGCGAAGTGCTCCCAGGCGCGACTCTGGTCGTCACGGACCGGCGTCGGGGTCATGCGGATCAGACGAGCTCGCGCGTCCTCGGCGATCAGCTGCTCGATCGCGCGGAAGTTGCGAAGGGTCTCGCCGAGCGTGAGCATCCGCACCTGCGCCGCGTGCCCGTGCCGGCGCACGTCGTTGCTGCCCAGCAGCTGGATCACCCACGTCGGCCGCGCCGCGACGAGGAGGTCCGCGCGACCGATCGCGTCGGTCGTGGTGTCACCGACGATTCCGGCGTTGACGATCTCGGCGCCGGCCTGCGTGGCCTGCAGCACCGCGCGCAGGATCTCCGCCCACGAGCAGGCGTCGTCGGTGATCGAGTCGCCCAGCGCCAGTACCCGGTCGCCCGTGCGGAACGGCAGCCGGCGCACGGCTGCGGCGAAGTCGGCGTCGTCCAGGAGCTCCACGGCCGCGGTCGCGGCGGAGGACGCGAAGCGGTTCGCCGCGCTCCCGTACGCCTCCTCGTCGAGGCCGACGAGCCCGCCGGCGAGGCGGCGCACGTCTGCCGCGGGGAGCGGGGAGCGGGCGATCAGCGGGTAGCGCTCGGGATGGACGAAGCGCGCGAAGAAGACGCCGGAGTGCGACGTGTCGTCCGGCGAGCGCGACGGTTCGTCGTCGCGGGGCACGTCGCCGGTTCGCAGGTGACGCAGGAGATCGGCGATCGCGTCGTCGATCGCGTCCCGGGCCGTCGGCGACACACCGATCATGTCGAAGCAGCCGTGGACGAGACCGGGCACCCGGCGCTTGGTCACCTGCACCCCCGCTGCCGTCAGGGCGTCGGCGTACGCCTCGGCCTCGTCCCGGAGCGGGTCGAACTCGACGGTCACGATGACGGCGGGGGCCAGCCCGGCGTGGTCGCTCGCGTGGATAGGAGAGACGTGCGGATCTCGCGGATCCGATCCGGGCCGCAGATACTGCGTGATGATCCACTCGATCTCGGCCGTTCTCAGGAGCGGGCCGTCCGCCTGGTCGACCCGCGAGCGGTACGCCGTGCCCGCATCCGCGTCGACGAGTGGATACAGGAGCAGCTGGGCGGCGACGTCGACGCCCAGGTCGCGGGCCATCAGCGCGAGCACCGCCGCGAGGTTGCCGCCGGCGCTGTCGCCTCCGACCGCGATGCGGTCCGCGTCGCCGCCCAGCTCGTCGACGGCGTCGCATACCCAGCGCAGTGCGACGAGGCCGTCCTCGAGTCCCGCGGGAAACGGCGACTCCGGAGCCAACCGGTACTGCACGGACACGACCACCATGTCCGCGGCGCAAAGCTCGCGCGCGGCGATGTCAGCCGTCTCGAGGCTGCCCGTCATCCACCCGCCGCCGTGGAACCAGAGCATCGTCGGACACGTCCCCGCCACCCGCCGGTGCGGCCGATAGATCCTGACCGGCACTGGGCCGTCCGGCCCGGGGATCTCGCGGGTGTGGATCGACGCCACGGACGCGCGCGCTCGCAGCGGCGTGAACCGCGCCGTGTTCGCCTCGTGGTCGGCGCGCATCTGCTCCAGCGACGGCTTCCCCGCGGCGCTCGCCTCGGCCTCCAGCAGGTCGACGACCCGAGCGATCTCCGGAGCGATGGGCATGGCGGTCTCCTTGGTCTGGGACGGCTGCGACGTCATGTCCGCTCGGCACGACGCAGTCGGAGCTGGTCGATCAGCGCCGCGAGGATGATCACCGCGCCGATCGTCGTGACCTGCAGGTAGGGCGACAGCTGCAACAGCACGAAGGCGTTGCGAAGCAGCGCGAGCAAGGTCGCGCCCAGCAACGCTCCGATGATGCTGCCGCGGCCACCGGTCAGGCTGGCGCCGCCGATGATCACCGCAGCGATGATGTCGAGCTCGAGGCCCGCTCCCGCGTCCGTCGTGGCGAGCGCCAGGTTGCTGGCGTTGACGATGCCGGCGATCGCAGCGAACGCGCCGCCCAGCACGAACGCGGTGATGATGGTGCGGCGGACGGGGATGCCGGCGAGGAACGCCGCCTTGGGGTTGTCACCCACGGCAGTGATCCGTCGTCCGGTGATGGTGCGCGAGAGGAACCACTGCGCGATCACCACCAGCGCGAGCAGGAGGATCACGCTGACCGGGATGCCCGCGACCTCGCCCTGGCCGATGAACAGCAGCGACTCGGGCACCTCCTGCGGCGTCCCGTTCGTCGTGATCAGCGCGAGTCCGCGGACGACGGACAGCATCCCGAGCGTCACGATGAACGGGTTGACGCGACCGTAGGTCACGAGCAGCCCGTTCGCGAGTCCGACCGCGACCCCGACCGCGATCGCGGCAGGGATCCCGAGCGCGGGAATCTGGCCATGCATGGCGAGCGCACCGACGAGGCCCGAGTACCCGAGCACGGACCCGACGGAGAGGTCGAGGTTGCCGGCGATGATCACGAGCGTGGCGCCGATCGCGGCGATTCCGATCACCGCGACGGCCCGCATGACGTTCACGAGGTTGCCCTGCGTGAGGAAGGCGTCGTTGGAGACGCCGATCGCGGCGCCGATGAGCACGATGAGGCCCGCGAGCGCGAGCTCGCTGCCCCACTGAGAGGTCAATCGCCGGCCCCGTGACTGCCGGGCGAAGGCCGGCGCCGGCGCCGCGCTCTGATCGTCGTGCGTCGTGGTCGTGAGTGCGGGAGGGGTCGAGGTCATCAGGACGTTCCCTGGTCAGCCGTCGCCGCACCCATGGCGGCGGCGAGGATCGGAATGGGGTCGTGGCCGGCGGTCACTTCGGTCTCGATCCGGCCCAGGCGGACGACGACGATCCGCGTCGCCAGGTCGAGGATCTCGTCCAGCTCGCTGGAGATGACCCAGACGGCCATCCCGTCGGCGGCGAGCTGGCGGATGAGCCCATGGATCTCGTGCCGGGTGCCGATGTCGACGCCGTGCGTCGGCTCGTCGAGGATCAGCAGCTTCGGCTCGACGGAGACGGCGCGGGCGAACAGCAGCTTCTGCTGGTTGCCGCCGGAGAGGCTCGCGGCGTCGGCTTCCAGCGACGGCGCCTTGACCGAGAGCCGGCCGGCCAGGGTCGCGACGAGCCGCCCGACCGCACGCTCGCGCGGGCGCCCGCTTCCGACCCGCCGCGGTCCGAGCAGGCTCGCGCGCACGTTGAACGCGATCGACTTGTCGTAGAAGACCGCGTCCTTGCGATCCTCCGCGACGTAGACGATGCCGTGGCGGATGGCGTCCCCGGGTGACCTCAGCCGCCGCGGGACGCCCTCGACGAGGACCTCGCCGCCGCGGAGCGGAGCGGCGCCGATGACCCCGTGAGCGATCTCGGTGCGTCCGGCGCCGACCAGGCCGGCCATGCCCACGATCTCCCCGGGGCGGATGACGAGGTCGACGTCGGAGAAGCCGCGCCCGGAGATGCCGCGCAGCTCGAGGACGGGCTCAGGGACCGGCTCGGCGCGCCGCGGCGACTCGCACGCGGCGGCGGGCACGGCGGCGGCGTCCCGGCGTCGCGGGCGGCCACCCATCAGGCCGATCGCCGCGTCGATCGGGTACTCGTCCACGCTGCCATCGGCGACCTTGCTCCCGTCGCGCATGATGACCACACGCTCGGCGATCCGGTAGACGTCCCGCAGCCGGTGGCTGATGAGGACGACCGCCACGCCGCGGCTCCGCAGGCGCCCGACGACGCCGAACAGCAGCTCGGTCTCCTCGTCGCCGAGGCTCGCGTTGGGCTCGTCGAGGAACAGCACCTTGGGCTCGATCACGAGTGCCCGCGCGATCTCCACCAGCTGCCGCTGGGCGCCGCTCAACCGTCGGATCGGCTGAGCGGGGTCCAGCGCATGCGCCAGCCCGAGCGAGGCCAGCTGATCGCCGGCCAGCGCCTCGACCCGGGTTCGCGAGAGGACCTGACGGCCGCCGCCGGCGAGCATCGCGACGTTGACGTTCTGCGCGACCGTCTGGTCCTCGAGCATCTGCGGCTCCTGATGGACCACCGCGACGCCGGCGGCCGCCGCGGCGTGCGGCGAGCGGAACCGCTGCTCGACGCCGTCGAGGTGGATCGCGCCGTCGTCCGGTGCTCGCGCGCCGGAGCAGCACGCAACGAACGTCGACTTCCCGGCGCCGTTCTCACCGAGCAGTGCGGTCACCTCCCCGGGGCGGATGCTGACATCCACCCCGGCGAGGGCCACGACGCCGCCGTAGCGCTTGGTGAGGTTCTCGGTGCGAAGCGCGATCCGCTCGGTCATCGCTCGCCGTTGCTCTGCGCCTCGACTGCGGCTTCCAGGTTGTCCTTCGTGACCAGCACGCCTTCGACCGGCTGGAAGAATCCCCCTTCCGGTCCCTTGCCGGTGATCACGGCGTTGTACAGCCAGATCGCGGTGTCGTAGGACTCGCCGAACGGGTCCTGCGTGAAGCTCGCGTACTGCTTGCCGTTCCCGATCTGCTTCTCGATGCCCGTCGTGAGGTCGGCGGAGATGACCTTGATCTTCTTCGCCTGCTCGGGCGTGAGCGCGGCGGCCGCCGCGCCGTTGTCGTTGACGAGCACGGCGATCCCGCACAGGTCGGGGTTGGCGCTCACGTAGTCGCGCGTCGCCGCCTGGGTCTTCGCGGGATCGACGCCGCCCTCGACCCCCTTGCTGACCGGTGACACGTTGCTGCCCTCGAGCCCGTCGATGAAGCCGTTCCGGCGCTGCTCGTGCGCCTCGACGCTGAACGAGCCGGTGATGATCCCGACCTTGCACTCCTGCCCGCCTGTGGCGTCGACCATGGTCTTGCCCACGCCGGCCCACGCCTTCAAGCTGTCCTCGCCATGGAAGAAGAGGGCGCCGCTGCTCTCAGCGCACTCCGCGTTGCCGGCGAGACTCGCGACCTTGATCCCCTTGGCGGTGGCCTCCTTCAGCGGCGCGCAGTTGCCCGAGCTGAGCATCGAGACCGCGATCGCGTCGTAGCCTTGGCTGATCGCGGTGCGGACCGCGCTGTTGATGCCGCCGACGGTGAAGTCCGTGACGTTCACGTAGTCGACGCTGCCGCCGTGCGCCGTCAGGACGTCGTCGGCGCGCAGCGCGCCGGCCGTGACGGCCTTGAAGAACTCAGCGATCTGCGGCGGCGCGCTGATGATCGCGATTCTGACCGGCTGCTTGTCCGGATTGTCGACGGGCATCGGCCGGCCGGCGACCGGCTGCGTTCCCTCCGCGGCGGCGATGCCGGTGTCTTTGCTGCCGCTCTTCGACGAGCTGTCGCTGCTGCCGCACGCCGCGAACGCGAGCGCGGCGCTGATCAACAGCGCTGGCGTGACCAGGGTCGGTCGGGACATGGCTACCTCTCTCCTTGTGTCGTTCGGAACCGTGCGGGCACGTCAACGCACTCCCATGAGCGCCTCGACCAGCAGCTGGTCGAGGCGCTCATTGAAGTACCCGCGTTCGGCGAGCGCGTCGAGCGAGTCCGCCTCTGCCTTGAGCACCGGGGCCCCATCGCCGCCGACGGTCGTCACAGTCAGCTCGCCGGTGGATGCCGCGGCCAATGCCTCCTGCACCTCGGGGAGCGCGTCGAAATGGCGCGCCCGCTCGGCGAGCGCCGTGTACGTCGCCATGCAGCCCCGAGCGAACTCCCACACGCCCTCCGCGCTCTCATTGCGGTACGCGTGCGCGTCGAACGCAAGCGGGCCCGCATAGCCGGCGCGCTCCAGCAGCCGCACCAACAGGAAGCACTCCTTCAAGTCCTCGGCGCCGAAGCGGTAGTCCTGGTCGTAGCGGCCGATGCGCTGCGAGTTGAGGTCGATGTGGAAGAGCTTGCCGGCCCACAGCGCCTGACCGACGGCGTGGTGGATCGACAGGCCGGCCATCGTGTCGTGCGCCACCTCCGGGTTGACCCCGACCATCTCGGGCCGCTGCAACGTCGAGACGAAGTGCAGGGCATGGCCGACCGTCGGCAGGAAGTTGTCCCCGCGCGGCTCGTTGGGCTTCGGCTCGATCGCGAAGCGCATGGCATACCCCTGCTCGACGGCGTAGTCGGCCAAGACGTCGATCGCCTCGCGGTAACGCTCGAGCGCATCGCGCGGATCCTTGGCCACACCGGACTCCGTCCCTTCACGGCCGCCCCAGAACACGTACACCTCGGCGCCGAGCTCGGCACCGAGATCGATCGAGCGCATCGCCTTGCCGATCGCCGCTCGCCGGACGCGCCGGTCGTTGGACGTGAAGGCGCCGTCCTTGAAGGCCGGATGCGCGAACAGGTTGGTGGTCGCCATCCCGACGTCCAGGCCGCTTTCGCCGAGCGCGACCTTGAAGCGCGCGACGATCCGGTCGCGCTCGGACGGCGAGGAACCCCACGGGACGAGGTCCTCGTCGTGCAGGTTGACGCCCCACGCCCCGAGCTGCGCGAGCTTGGCGACCGATTCGACGGGGTCGACCGGCGCGCGCGTCGGACCGCCGAACGGATCGCGCCCGGGGTTGCCGACCGTCCACAGACCAAACGTGAATCGGTGGCGGGAACCCATATCTGTCATCGACTCCTCTCCTCCGGAAGCGCCTGGTGCCGCCGGCCCTTGGACGACTTTTGCAGGAACCTACATATCTCGACGTGTGGAAGTCAACCTTTCCGCAACCTTTTGCCATCGTTGATTTGATTGGTCTTGACAAAACTCGTCGAACGGAACTACGGTGGCGCCCATCCGTACACACGGCATTGACAAAAGCTTGGCCCTCGTAGCCGGCATCGACTCCTCGACCCAGGCGTGCAAGGTCGTCATCCGCGACGCGCGCACGGGCCGTCTCGTGCGCGACGGCTGCGCCAGCCACCCGGCCGGCACAGAAGTGGACCCGAGCGCGTGGTGGGCCGCGCTCGAACGGGCGCTTCAGGCGGCGGGCGGCCTCGACGACGTCGAGGCGATCGCCGTCGCCGCGCAACAGCACGGCTGCATCTGCCTCGACGAGGAGGGTCGCGTCGTGCGGCCCGCGCTGTTGTGGAACGACACCCGCGGCGCGGCCGCCGTCGCGCGCTTGGTCGCGGAATCCGGCGGCGCGGACGCCGGCCGGCAGGCGTGGGCGACCGCCGTCGGATCGGTCCCGCTCGCTGCGTTCACCGTCGCGAAGCTCCGCTGGCTTGCCGAACAGGAACCAGACACCGTGCGCCAGACGGCGGCGGTCTGCCTTCCGCACGACTGGCTCACATGGCGGCTCGCCGGCGCCGGCGGCATCGAGCGCCTCACCACGGACCGCAGCGACGCGAGCGGGACCGGATACTGGTCGCCGGCCACCGGCCGGTACCGCTCCGATCTGCTCGCGCACGCGCTCGGGCACGCGGTCGTGCTGCCCAAGGTGCTGGCCCCGGCGGAACGCGCAGGAAGCACGCCGGCGGGCGCAGTGCTCGGCGCCGGCTGCGGCGACAACGCAGCCGCGGCCCTCGGCATCGGAGCCCGCCCCGGCGACGTGATCGTCTCCATCGGCACATCGGGCACCGTCTTCGCCGTCGCAGACGAGCCGACCGCCGATCCATCAGGGACGGTCGCCGGCTTCGCCGACGCCGCCGGCGGATTCCTCCCGCTCGTCTGCACCTTGAACGCCGCCCGGGTGCTGGACGTCACCGCGCGGCTGTTGAACGTCGACCACGCCGGGCTGTCGCGGCTCGCCCTGTCCGCCCCGCCCGGAGCCGGGGGTCTCGCCTTCGTCCCCTACCTCGAAGGCGAGCGGACGCCCGACCGCCCGGACGCGACGGGGGCGATCCATGGCCTCACGCTCGACAGCGCCACGCCCGCGTCCGTGGCGCGGGCGGCGATCGAAGGCGTGCTGTGCGGTCTCGCCGACGGCCTGGACGCGCTCATGCGGCAAGGCGTCCGCGCGGAGCGCGTGTTCCTGATCGGCGGCGGTGCCCGGTCGACCGCCGTACGGCAGATCGCGCCGACGATCTTCGGGCGCCCGGTGCTCGTCCCCCCGGCGGGCGAGCACGTCGCCGACGGCGCCGCGCGGCAGGCGGCCTGGGCGCTGGCCGGCACGGCCGCGCCGCCGAGCTGGGAGCACGCCGGCGTCGAGCAGTTCGAGGCGGCCGTCGCGCCGCACGTGCGCGCGCGCTACGCGCAGGTCCAAGCGCTGACCGCCCCTCGGCTCGACTAGTATCGCTTCACGATCGTGGAAGATCGCACGCAACGGCGCGTCAACGCCCGTCAGACGAATCGCTTCAAGGTGCTCCGGGCGCTGTACGAGCACCCGGGGAGCACCCGCACCGAGCTGGCAGCGGACACCGGCCTCTCCCGCCCCACGGTGTCCACCGTCACCGACGAGCTCGTGCAGGCCGGCATCGTCGCCCAGCACGAGGACACGCAGCCCCGCACCGGCCGGCCGCCGGTCCTGCTTTCGCTGGCCTCCGGCGCCGCGTACGCGGTCGGCCTCGACATGGGCCACGCACACGTCCAGGTCGCGGTCAGCGACCTCTCCGGCCAGATCCTCGGGCACGAGCGATCCGCGGCCGACGTCGACCACGCTCCCGTCGAGAGCTTCGACCTCGCCGGCGAGCTCGTCCACGGCGCGCTCGGTCAGGCCGGCGTGCCGCTCGACCGTGTCATCGGGGTCGGCATGGCGCTCGCCGCCCCCGTCGACCGCGCCACTGGGACCGTGTTCGCCGATGGCATCCTCCCCAGCTGGGGGAGAGTTCAGCCGGCGATCGAGATGGAGGCGCGGCTCGATCTCCCCGTCATGGTCCACAACGACGCCAACCTCGGAGCGCTCGGCGAGCACGTCTTCGGCGCGGGTCGCGACGTCGCGGAGATGATGTACGTCCGGCTTTCCGCCGGCCTCGGCCTCGGCCTCGTGCTGGGCGGCCGACCGTATGGCGGGACATCGGGCGTCGCCGGTGAGCTGGGCCACGTGCGGGTGGCACCCGAGGGCTTGATCTGCCGTTGCGGAAATCGCGGTTGCCTGGAGACGGTCGCCAGCTCGACAGCGGTCGCGCGGCTGCTTGCGCACAGCCGCGACGAGCCCGTCAGCGTCGAGCGCCTCCTGGAGCTCGTCGCCGACGGCGACCGCGGAGCGCGACGCGCTGTCGCGGAGGCGGGCAAGACCGTCGGCGAGGCGCTGGCGACGGTCGTCAACCTCTTCAATCCTGAGCTCATCATCGTCGGCGGCGATCTGGCAGCCGGCGGCGACGCGCTGCTCGCGCCGCTGCGGACGGCCATCGACGAGTACGCCGTCGCACCAGCCGCGGGCGCGGTGACCGTGAGCCTCGGGGCGCTCGGGGACAAGGCGGAAGTCCTCGGCGCAGTCGCACTGGTCCTCGGCGAGTCCCCGGCGGTTCTCGCGACCGGCGCGGCCAGCGTCGGCTCTTGAACGCGCGCCGGCGTCGCGACGGAGCCGAAAACAGAGAGACCCGCTCAGGGCGGGTCTTCCTCGGGGTTCCTGCGAAGCCCTCCATCGGACTCGAACCGATGACCCCTTCCTTACCATGGAAGTGCTCTACCAACTGAGCTAGGAGGGCAGCGGATGCCAGGGTAGCGGACCCAGCCGCTCGTCGCACCGCACGTTGCTCCGCTTCCGCTCAGGCCAGCGGCGCGAGGCGGGCGATCGCCTCGATCTCGACGGGCACTCCGAGCGGGAGGCTGGCGACGCCGACCGCGCTGCGCGCGTGGCGACCGCGATCGCCGAGCAGCTCGTGGACCAGCTCGGAGGCGCCGTTGGCGACGAGCGGCTGGAGCGTGAAGCCGGGGGCGCTCGCGACGAAGACGGTCAGCTTCAGCAGCGTCACGCGGCCGAGGTCGCCGTCGGCGGCGGCCTTCAGCTGCGCGAGCACGTGCGCGGCGCAGCGGCGGGCGCACGCCTGGCCGACCTCGACGTCGCCCTCGTCCTCCAGCCGGCCGGTGTGGAGCAGGCCGCCGTCGTCGGTGAACGGCACCTGGCCGGAGACGTACAGCGTGCCGTCGCCGGCGACGGCGGTCGGGAGGTGCCAGGCGGTCGCGGGACCGCCGGCGGCGGGAAGGTCGATGCTCACGTGGAGGCTCCTGTCATCTTGGTCTGGAACGTCATCGGGTCGACCGCGACGGGCGCGGTCGTGCGCGGCAGCCGGTGCGGGTCGGCGGGACAGCAGCCGGGTGTGTCGACCTCGATCGACGCAGCCGTGACGGCGGCGTACGGCGCGCGCCACGCGACGGCGCCCTTCACCGCGATCGCCGGCGCTGCACCGGGATCGATGCCGTTGACACCGAGCTGTTCCAGATGGAACGGCGGTGTCGCACGCGACATCGCGACGACGATCACGCCCGCGACGTCGAGCACCGCGGTCGCGCCCATCGAGAACTCCTGTCCGGTCATGTAGCTGCCGCCGCTCGTGTAACGCCCGTCGCCGAGGCGGACGACCCGCGCGGTCACCTCGACCGGTGTCCCGTGGAGCGCGTCGGAATGACCGCCGAGCGCGACCTCGATCGTGGCGCCCGGCGCCGGCGCCGCCGCCCCCGCCGGCTTCGACCCCGCCGCTGCCGCGGCCGCGTGGGCTACCGCGACGGCGGCCGGGTCGACCAGCAGCACGACCGCGCCGCGCACGCCCTGGGCGATCAGCTCGGCCAGCAGCGCCGTCCCGTCGCCCGGCGCACCGCCGCCGACGTTGTCGGCGAGGTCGGCGAGCACGACCGGCCGCGTTCCCTCCGCCGCCAGTGCGCGAGCGCGAGCGACAGCCGTCGCGGGATCGTCACGTTCCGTCGCGAAGTCGCGCAGCTGCGCGGCGACGTCGGCGAGCGTCTCGGCGACGACCGCGCGGGCGGGCGCGAGCGGGTCGGCCGCCGGCGGAGCGACTTCGGGGAGCGCGACCACCGCCGTCACGCTGAAGCCGCACCGCTCCACATCGCTGTACGGGAAGCCGGGGAGCAGCGAGATGCGCAGGACGCCCGCGGCTCGCGCGCGCTCCTCGGCGCGCGCGAGCAGGCCGCGCATCGGCTCGTCGTCCGTCCCCTGCGCGACCGGCGAGGTCAGCGCCGGCAGCTTGCCGAGCACGGTGACGATCCGCTCGCCGTCGATCGCCCGGGCCAGCAGCGCGGCCGCCTCCTCCCCGCACGCGTGCATGTCGACGTGCGGGTAGGTGCGGTAGCCGACGACGGCGTCGCAGAGCGCGACGGCGCGCGCCGACGGATTGGCGTGCAGGTCGAGCACGGCGGCGACCGGGACCGCTGCGCCGAAGCGCGCGCGGATCCGCTCCAGCGTCTCCGCCTCCATGTCCTGCGCCCCGTCGCAGACCATCGCGCCGTGCAGGTTCACCAGCACGCCGTCGACGTCGGGCGCGCCGGCGAGTGCGCGGTCGAGCCGCGCGAGCAGCTCCGCCGTCGTCGCCGCGTCGGGCGGCGCGGCCGGCCACGCGCCGGCCGAGAAGACGCCGACGGGGGTCACCGGGACGGTGCGGGCGCCAGCCACGGTGACCGCGCCACCAGCGGTCGCGCCCGGCGAGGCGGCGCCGCCGAGCGGAGCCGCACCGCCGGGTGCCGCGGCCGCGCCGCACGCCGCCAGCCCGTCGAGGAAGCCGCCGATCACCGACCCTTTCCCCCTGTGGTGGGTGAGCAGCGGCTCGCCCACCAGCAGCTCGAACGCCTCGAAGTCGGCGAGCGTCGTCGGGCGCGGCGAGTAGGTGTTCGTCTCCTGCCACATGCCGAGGACGGCGACCGTGCGGGTGGGCGGTGCGGCGGTCACGCTCACAGGATCCCGTAACGCGCGAACGCGTCGGAGGCCTTCATCCCGTTCGCCAGATCGCGGCGCATGTGGTTCTCGCCGCCGACCTTCTCCAGCGCCAGCTCGACCACCTGCCGCTCCAGCGCCGCCGGCACGACGACCGTCCCGTCGGCGTCGGCCACCACCAGGTCACCGCTCTCGATCCGCACCCCACCGCACTCGACCGGCTCGTCGATCGCGACGACCTCGTCACGTGCGAGCGAGTCGGCGGGGTTGGCACCGCGGGCGAGCGTCGGGAAGGCGAGCCTGTTCAGCTCGCGCACGTCGCGGGTGCCGCCGTCGACGATCGCGCCGCGGCCGCCGGCGGCGCGCACCGCGGTCGCGAGCAGGCCGCCGAACAGGCCCGACGAGGTCCGCCCGCCGCCGGCGAGGACGAGCACGTCCCCGCCGGCCATCGAGTCGATCATCGCGAGCAGCAGCCCGTACGGCTCCGCCGGCCGCTCCGCGACGGGGACGGCGCGCGCCGTGCGCGCCCGCCCCACCAGCGTCCAGTCGCCGTCGACGACGGGGCTGAGCCCCGGCGCCAGCACGCGGTCGCGCCTGCCGAGCGTGTCGAGCACGTCGGAGACGACGGCCGCGTAGAGGCGACCGGCGAGCGCCTCGTAGTACGAGGCGCCCTCCGTCCGATCGATCTCAGGCCCCGTCATCGCGGGAGCCGGACGTGCAGCGTCCGGCCGACCTTCACGTTCTTGATCACGCGCGTTCTGCCCGTCCACGGCGCGATCACCTCGACGTCGACCCGCCGGCGGTCGCCGAGCCCGACGTGCACGCGGTGCAGCATCCCGCCCGCGTAGCTCTCGGTCGAGGAGACCTCGCGCGAGAAGTAGCGCTCGCCGCGCGGTCTGCCCGGCCGCGGCAGGATCGTCCACGGGAATCTCGTCTCCGCCTCGTAGACGTTCACGACCGTGCCGAACGCGTTCCCGCGCGGGCCGACCTCGACCTCGATCGAGCCGCCGCCCTGCGTCGTGTTCTCGAAGTAGCGCGACGGCAGCTCCGGGAACCACTCCGCCACGAACATGTCGACGTCGCCGTCACGGTCGAAGTCGCCGTTGACGCCGGTCGGCCAGTAGCGCTTGATTCTCGCGTTCTCCCACTGACTGATCTCCGGCGTCGCGGTCCGCTCGCCGAACAGCCCTCTCGGCGGGGTGAACTGCGGGATCCCGTTCGCGACGCCCGCGTTCGTCCAGATCGCAGGCTTCGTGCCGTCGCCGGCCGAGACGCCGGTCGCGATGTCCAACCGCCCGTCGTCGTCCATGTCCGCCAGCGTGATGTGCGCCGACTTCGTGTCGATCAGACCGATGCCCGTCTGGCTCGTGACGTCGCGGAACCGCGGCATGCCCGCCGTGTCGGGACCATCGTTGAGGTAGACGTGGATCGGCTGCGGCCAGACCGTCGTCAGCCCCGGGTACGGGTGCGCGCCGATCACGAGGTCGGGCCGTCCGTCGGCGTTGAGGTCGCCGACGGCGATCCCGGCCGACTCGTCGTTCCAGCCGCCCGTCGCCATCGTGAAGCCGCTCGAGTCGGCCTCCGTGAACTGCCCTCTGCCGTCGTTGACGAGCAGCCGCGCGCGTCCGTACGTGCCCGCGCCGGCCGGGTCTGCTCTCGTGCGGCGCGTGCCGGAGACGAGGATGTCCGGCGCACGGTCGCCGTTGAGGTCGGTCGCGACCGCGCCGAGGCCGCTGACGTCGGCCGGGATGCCGGACGCCGCCGTCGCCTCTCTGAACGTCAGGTCGCCGTTGCCGAGGTAGAGCCGGCTCGACGACGGGCCGAGCTGCGGCTGGTAGTAGATGTCCTCGACGACGAAGAAGTCGAGCTTGCCGTCATGGTTGAAGTCGGCCACGGCGAGGGCGCGCGCGCCGATCTCGCTCGCGACCTGGCCGACGCGCGTGAAGTGACCGCTGCCGTCGTTGCGCAGCACGATCACCTGCTGACCGTTCGTCGGCGGCGGTCTGTTGTTGACGTACTCGTACGGGTAGTAGTGCGAGATCAGCAGGTCGAGGTCGCCGTCGTCGTCGAAGTCGGCGAACGCCGAGCCGCTCGCGTTGCCGTCGCGCATCGCCGGGAACGTCGGGTCGACGGTGAACCCTCTCGGGCCGCCGAGCATCATCCGGTCCGGCGGGATCTCTCTCGCGCCGCGGTCGCCGAGGCGGAAGAATCTGTCCCACGGCAGCTCCTTGTAGAAGCCGCCGACGAAGACGTCCAGCCAGCCGTCGTCGTTGACGTCGGCGACCGCGCTCGTGTGGACGAACATCCCAAGAAGCGGATCCCAGAGGCCCTTCTCTCTCGTCTGCTCGGTGACCGTGATCGGCCCGATCGGCTGCGGTCTGTGCCCGCCGGCGCTCGCCGCCCCGGCCGAGGCGGCGAGCGCCCCGGCGGTGAGCAGCGCGCACGCGGCGGCGCGCAGGGGTGACTTCATGGTGACTGTCTCCCTTCGGATGGTCAGCGGACGCGCAGCGTCCGGTTTGCGGGAACGAAGCGATGGGTGCGCACGCCGCCGTCGTTCGGCAGCGTCACCTTCACGTCGACGAGCAGGCGCCGGCCGAGGCCGAAGTGGACGCGCGGCTCGACTCCGCCGGCGTAGCCGGTGCTCGCCACGATCGGGCGCGAGCCGAGCAGCGCGCGCGGGTCGCCGGCGCGGCCGGCCTTGTAGACGTCGACCTGCGCGCCGACGCCGGCGGCCGGGGCCGTCGTCTCGACGTTCAGCCAGCGGTTGCGCAGCAGCGGCCAGCGCGAGCCGGAGTCGTTGCGCATCAGACGCGAGGGCAGGTCCGGGAACCACTCGGCGAGCAGGACGTCCATGCGGCCGTCCCTGTCGTAGTCGAGCGTCGTGCCGGTGCCCCAGTAGCGGTACATGCCGAGCGCCTCCCAGCCGGACTGCTCCGGCGGCGTCGTGCGCTCGGCTCTCGCGAGGCCGGCCGGGTTCTCGAACCGCGGCAGCCCGCCCTCGACGCCGAGGCCGCGGAAGACCGCCGGTCGCGTGCCGTCGCCGACCGAGGTCGCCGCGACGATGTCGAGCCAGCCGTCGTCGTCCATGTCCTCCAGCTGGACGTGCGGTGCGCGCGTGTGGACGAGGCCGAGTCCGATCTCGGAGCCGATCTCCCGGTAGCGCGGCCCGCCGTCCGGACCGATGCCCTCGTGCAGGTAGACGCGAATCGCCTGCCCGTCGGCGAGGATCGGGTTCGACGCCGGCGTCCCGGCGACGTGCTGGCCGAGCACGAGGTCAGGGCGACCGTCGCGGTTGAGGTCGCCGACGGCGACGCCGCCGGACTCGTCGCTGGTGGAGAGCGTTCTGAAGTGGAACGCGCTCGCGTCGGTCTCCACGAATCTGCCGTCCCTGTTGACGAAGATCCGCGCCGCGCCGGACTCCAGCACGCCGGCCGACCGCGGCTCGCTGCGGCGCGAGCCGGAGACGAGCAGGTCCGGCTGCGAGTCGCCCGTCAGGTCGGCGGTCGAGACCGCCAGCCCGGTGAGACCGCTCGCCGGCAGGCCCGTCTCCGCTGTGACGTCGGTGAAGCTGAGGCCGCCGTCGTTGCGCAGCAGGACGCTCGACTCTCTGCCGTAGTAGCGGTCGTTCACGAAGAACAGGTCGAGGTCGCCGTCGGCGTCGTAGTCGAGCACGCCGACGTGGCGCATCGTCCGTCTCGCGAACAGCTCCTGCGCGACGGTGAATCTGCCGCCGTCGTTGCGCAGGACCATCGACGGCGTCGAGTACACGCCAGTCGGGTCGACGGCGCGCTCGACGCCGTTGCGCGACAGCACGACGTCGTTGTCGCCGTCACCGTCGAGGTCGACGATCGCGCCGCCCGTCGTGCGGGCGGTGAACGACGGGAAGTCCGGGTCGGCTCTGAAGCCGCCGGGGCCGCCGAGCAGCAGCCGGTCGGGCGCGCGGCCGGGAGAGTCGCGCACGGTGTAGTCGCTGTCGGGCCGGTCGCCGAACGTGCCGACGACGACGTCGGTCCAACCGTCGTCGTTGACGTCGCCGGCGAGCGCGGCGTGCGCGTACATGCCGAGCAGGGGATCCCACAGACCGGTCGCTCTCGTCGTCTCGGTCAGCGCGATCGGGGGCTGCGCGGCCTGTGCCGCGGCAGGGGCGATCGCGGCGGCCGCAAGCGCGGCCGCCAGCACTGCCTTGCATCGCATCTAACTGACTCCTGTCTCCTCTGGTGACCCCGTCTCGCGCCGAGGCGGGGTCGTGATCTGGATCGTCGATCCGGTCCCTGCGGACGCCTCCAGCGCGAGACTCGCTCGCACCGCGGCGGCTCCGTCGGCCGCCGTGCAGAGGGGCTCCTGCTCCCCTGCGGCGACGGCCACGAAGTGGTCGGCCTCGCGCGCGAGCGCGCCGCCGAGGCGGCCGTGCAGCTCGGGCGCCCAGGCCGTGTCGGCGTCGAGCTGGCCGTCGGCGCCGACGGCCAGCAGGCCGCTGTCGCCCTGCGTGACGCGCAGCACCCCGTGCTCGCCGATCACGGTCACGCCGGCGAGGCCGAAGCCGGGCGTGCGGTCGGGCAGGCACCAGCCGACCTGGATCGTGCCGTGGGCGCCGCCGGCGAAGCGGAGCGTGCCGGACAGCAGCTCGGCGGGATCGCCGGCGCCGTGGACCGCTTCGAGCGGGCCGGCGTACCAGCGCGCGAGGTCGAGCTCGTGGGAGGCGTAGTAGAGCGCGGCCGTCGTGCGGGCGCTCAGCCGCGCGCGGTCGGCGGCGACGCCGATCCGCTCCTGGCGGACGGCCAGCACCCGGCCGATCTCGCCGCGCGCGATCGCCGCCTTGACGGCCGCGTAGCGCGGCTCGAAGCGCAGGACGTGCGCGGCGAGGACCGGGACCGCGGCGCGCTCCGCGTGCGCGGCGATCTCCTCCGCCTGCTCCGCGGTGTGCGCGAGCGGCTTCTCGACCGCGAGCGGCCGGCCGGCGCGCAGCGTCGCGAGCGACGCGTCGAGGTGCAGATGCTCGGGCGTGCAGACGACGACCGCGTCGACGCCCGGCGCGCTGGCGCCCTCGGCCGCGTCGGCGACGTGCCGTGCGCCGCAGCGCTCGGCCAGCGCCGCGCCCCGCGCCGCGTCCGGATCGGCGACGACCGCGACGCGCGCGCCGGCGTGCTCGCCCAGCACCCGCGCCCACCGCTCGCCCATGAAGCCGGCGCCGATCACGGCGAACGCGACGGGGGCGCTCATGCGACCTCCTCCGCGCGGTGGCACGCCGACCAGCGGCCCGGTTCGATCTCGCGCGGCTGCGGCGCCTCCACCGCGCAGCGCTCGACCGCCAGCGCGCAGCGCCCGCGGTAGGGGCAGCCCTGCTCGGCGGCGTCCGGCTGGGGAGCGGCGGCGCCGGGGGCGAGCGGCGCGCCGGGGGCCTCCGCCTCCTGGGCCGCAGCGGCTGCGGGCACGGGCGCTGCGGACCGCCGCCGGCCGGCTCGCCGGATCGAGGGGATCGCGTCGAGCAGCTCGCGCGTGTACGGGTGGCGCGGCCGCGCGTAGACCTCAGCGGCCGCGCCCCGTTCCACCATCGCCCCGCGGTACATCACGCCGATCTCGTCCGCCATGTGCTTGACGACGCCGAGGTCGTGCGAGATGAAGAGGTAGGTGAGACCGCGGTCCGCTTGCAGGCCGCGGAGCAGCTCCAGCACCTGCGCCTGGACCGAGACGTCGAGCGCGGAGACCGGCTCGTCGCAGACGACCAGCCGCGGCTCCAGCGCCAGCGCCCGCGCGATCACGACGCGCTGGCGCTGCCCGCCCGACAGCTCGTGCGGGAACGCGCCGGCGTGCCGTCTCGGCAGGCCGACCTGCGCCAGCAGCTCGGCCGCGCGGTCCGCGCGCCCGCCCTCCGGCGTGACGCCGTGGACGCGCCACGGCTCCTCGACGATCCGCCCGACGCGCATCCGCGCCGGCAGCGCGCCGGCCGGGTCCTGCGCGACGATCTGCACCTTCCGCCGCCACGCCTTCAACGCGGCGCGGCCGAGCGTCGCGGGGTCCTCCCCGCACGCCTCGACGTGGCCGGCGGTCGGCGCGTCGAGGCCGAGCACGATCCGCGACAGCGTCGACTTGCCGCAGCCGGACTCGCCGACGAGGCCGAAGGTCGTCCCCTCCGCCACCGCGAACGAGACCCCGGCGACGGCGCGCAGTGACGTGGCCCGCCCGGCGCCGCCCCGCCCGCGCAGACCGCCGCCGCGCAGCGGGTACTCCTTCACGACCTCATCGACGCGCAGCGTGCTCATGCGGGCTCACCTCCTCGGGGTTCGCGGCGAAGCACGCGACCGCGCGCTCGCCGTCCTCGCCGTCCTCGCCGACCAGGCGCGGCGCCTGCTCGCGGCAGACGTCCATCGCCAGCGGGCAGCGCGGCGCGAACGGACAGCCCGGCGGCCGGTCGCGCGGGTCCAGCGGCTCGCCGCGAACCGTCTCAGCGACGCCCTCCTCGCCCTCCAGCTCGCGCACGGCGTCGAGCAGCGCGCGCGTGTAGGGGTGGCGCGGCTCGGCGATCAGCTGCTCAGTCGGCCCCGACTCGCAGACGCTGCCGGCGTACATCACGATCGTGCGGTCGGTGAACTCGGCGACGACGCCGAGGTCGTGCGTGATCAGCACGACGCCGGTGTCCAGCTCGTCCACGAGCGCGTCCAGCTCGCGCAGGATCTGCGCTTGCGTCGTCACGTCGAGCGCCGTCGTCGGCTCGTCGGCGATCAGCACGCCCGGCCGGCACGACAGCGCCATCGCGATCATCACGCGCTGCTGCATCCCGCCCGAGACCTCGAACGGGTAGCAGTCGGCGACACGCTCGGGATCGCGGATGTTGACGAGCCGCAGCGCCTCGATCGCGCGTCTGCGCGCCTCGCCCTTCCCGCACTCCTGGTGCAGCTCGATCGCCTCGGCGACCTGCCAGCCGATCTTGAAGACCGGGTTCAGCGACGAGCCCGGATCCTGGAAGATCATCCCCAGCTCGCGGCCGCGGACCTTGTTCAGCTCGCGCTCGGAGCAGTCGAGCAGCTCGCGGCCGCGCAGCCGCACCGAGCCGGCCGCGACGCGGCCGGGCGCGTCGAGCAGCCCCATGATCGCGAGCGCCGAGACCGACTTGCCCGAGCCGCTCTCGCCGACGATCCCGACCCGCTCGCCGGCACGCAGCGAGAACGAGACGTCCTGCACCGCCTGCACGACCGGGCCGTCGTCGGTCGGGAACTCGACCCGCAGGCCCGCGACCGCGAGCAGCGGCGGGTCGGCCGACGCGTCGGCGACGGCGCCCGCGACGAGCGGCGAGCCGCCGGCGACCGGCACGACCGGCCGCTCCCGCTTGCGCGCCGCGCCGCGCGCGAACCGGCCCGTCAGCTTCAGCCGCGGGTCGAGCACGTCGGCGAGGCCGTCGGCGACGAGGTTCATCGCCAGCACCGCGAGGAAGATCGCCATGCCGGGGAAGACGAGCATCCACCAGGCGATCGCGACGTTCTCGCGCCCGTCCGCGAGGACCGTGCCCCACGAGACGGCGGGCGGGTCGATGCCGAGCCCGAGGAACGCGAGGATCGACTCCAGCAGCATCAGCACCGCCAGCTCGATCAACGCGATCACGAGCGCGGTCGGCAGCACGCTCGGCAGGATGTAGCGCAGCATGATGCGCGCGTTCGAGGCGCCGAGCGCGCGCGCTCCGCGCACGTACTCCTTCTCGCGCTCGACGAGCACGCGGCTGCGCACGACGCGCGCGTGGATCACCCAGTCGGCGATCGCCAGCACGAAGATGATCCGGATCGCCGACTTCGTGTCCGAGACGGCGAGGATCGCGAGCGCCAGCAGGATGAACGGGAACGCCAGCTGGACGTCGGCGAGCCGCATGATCACGGTGTCGACCCAGCCGCGGTAGAAGCCCGACAGCATCCCCATCGCGATCCCGAACGCCGCAGCCAGCACGACGGCGACGCCGGCGATCATCAGCGACGTGCGCGCGCCGTAGATCAGGCGGCTCAGCACGTCGCGGCCGAGCTGGTCGGTGCCGAGCAGGTAGGAGGCGTCGCCGCCCTCCTCCCACGCCGGCGGCAGGAACTTCTCGCTCGGGGCGATCGCGTTCGGGTCGTGCGGCGCGAGCAGCCCCGCGAACAGCGTGCAGAGCAGCAGCAGCGTGACGATCGCGAGCCCGAGCACGACGGACGGGCGACGCAGGCGGCGCATCATGCCTCCAGCCCGAGTCGCACGCGCGGGTTGAGGTAGGCGTAGGCGACGTCGACGAGCAGGTTCGCGAGCACGAAGACGGTCGCGACGACCATCACGACGCCCTGGACGACGGGGAAGTCGCGCGTCTCGATCGCCTGCAGCGTCAGCAGCCCGACGCCCGGCCAGTTGAAGATCAGCTCGACGACGAAGGCGGCGCCGAAGACGAAGCCGATCTGCAGGCCGAGCACCGTCACGAGCGGCAGCGACGCGTTCTTGAGCGCGTGCACGAGCAGGATGCGGTGCTGCGGCACGCCCTTGGCGCGCGCGGTCCGCACGTAGTCCTCGTGCAGCGCCTCCATCATCGACTGGCGCACCGTCCGCAGCAGCGCGGCGATCAGCACGGCCGAGAGCGTGATCGTCGGAAGTACATACGCCTTCGGCCCCTCGTTGCCGATCGCGGGGAACCACTGCCGCTCGACGGCGAACAGCAGCACGAGCATCACGCCGATCCAGAAGTTCGGCAGCGACTGCCCGACCATCGAGACGACGAGCGTGAAGCGGTCGAGCAGGCCGCCCGGTCGCGCCGCGGCGGCGATCCCGAGCGGGACCGCGACGAGCAGCGCGAAGACGAGCGTCGTCATCGCCAGCATCAGCGTCGCGGGGATCGCCTCCAGCACGAGCTCGAGCACCGGCCGCTCGTGCCGGAACGACTCGCCGAGGTCGCCCTGGACGAGCCCCTGGAGGTAGGACCAGAACTGGCTCAGCAGCGGGTCGTCGGTGCCGAGCCGCTCGCGGATCTGCTGCACCGTCTCCTCCGAGCTGCCGGGCGGGACCATCAGCCGCGCGGGATCGCCGGGCACGAGCCGCAGCACGAGGAACGTGACGCACGCCACGCCGAAGATCACGAACGCCGCCTGCGCCACGCGGCGCAGGAGGAACCGTCGAGCGCCTGGGCTCACCCGCCGATCTCCACCGGCCAGAACTCCTGCACGGCGGTCGGGTAGACCTCGTACCCCTGCACGTTCTCGCGCAGCCCGTTGGACAAGTCGCTGTAGAGGACCGGGACCGACGGCACGTACTCGTCCCAGAAGTACGTCTGCAGCTCGCCGTAGATCTGCTCGCGTCTGGCCGGCTCGGTCGCCGTCTTGCCGGCGTCGATCAGCGCGTCGGCTCTTCTGTCGTGCGCGCCGGTCCACGCGCCGGGCGAGTGCAGCAGCGTCGCGAGCGCGAAGTCGGGGTCCTTCGTGAGATTGCCCCAGCCGCCGTAGAAGACCTCGCCGGGTCTGCCCTTGCCGAACAGCATGTCGATCCACGCCGCCAGCTCCATCAGGGTCAGCTTGACGTCGAAGCCGACCTCGTCGAGGTTCTGCTTCGCCAGCTCACAGATCTCCTTCGACTTCGGGTAGAAGCCGGTCGAGCTGGCCAGCTCGAAGCTCACCGGACCCCCGGCTCTCGCCAGCTCCGCTCTGGCGCGCTCAGGGTCGAACGAGTACATCGGCTCCTGCGCGGAGCGGAACTCGATCCCACTCGCGAGATGCGAGTCGCCGACGGTCGCCTTGCCGCCGACGAGGCCGGCCATCGACTCGCGGTCCAGGGACCACGCGAACGCTCTGCGCAGGCCGGCGTTGGAGCCGAACGGATCCTTGTCCATCCGGAACCACATCGACTGGATCTCGGGCGCGGTGACGGAGATCGCGGACGCCCCGTCGCTCTTCTCGATCAACGGCAGCTGATCGGGCTCGACGCGGTCGATCACGTCGGCCTGCCCCGCGAGCAGCGCGTTGAGGCGCGTTTGGGAGTCCTGGATGAACTCCCACGTCATCGTCCTCAGCTTCGCCGGACCGCGGTAGTAGTCGTCGAAGCGCTCCAGCGTCTTCGCGTTCGGCTTGTCCTCGACGAGCTTGAAGGCGCCGGTGCCGTTGGGCCGATTCTCGAGCGTCGTTCTGCCTCGCGCGATGTCCTTCGCGGAGAGGATGTCGGTGATCGCGAGCGTGTTCAGCAGCGGACCGAACGGCTTCTCGCCGGTCAGGCGGACGGTCAGTCTGTCGACGACCTCGCCCTTGTGCGGGACGCCCCACGTCGCCGCCATCGCGAGCGGCTGCTTCTTGTCGCCGTCGAAGCCCGAGGCGAGCTGGACCGACGCCTTCACGTCCTCGGCGGTCAGCTCCTGACCCTCGTGGAACGTCACGCCCTCGCGCAGCTTGAACTCCCACGTGCGCGCGTCGATCTGTCTCCACGACTCCGCCAGCCCCGGCTTCAGGCTCATGTCGGGCTGCACCTCGACGAGCCGGTCGAAGAGGTTGCGCTGGATCTTGAAGCCGATCTGCGCGGTGTGGTTGTACGGATGCCAGTTGGCCCAGAACGACTCGCCGACGAGGAAGCGCAGCGAGTCCTTGCCCCCGCCCCCGCCGCCGGCCGACGCCGTCGTGCCGCCCCCGCCCGTCGTCGCCTTGCTGCCGCACGCGGCGAGCGCGGTCGGCGCGACGGCGACGATTCCGAGCATCGAGGTCAGGCGTGCGAAGTCACGGCGCGAGATCTCCCCGCGACGCAGCTTGCGCCCGGCGATCTCCAGGGCCTCGCGCGCCCGGTCGTCCTGGGCTCCGGCCATGTCACATCCCTCCATTTCCGTTCACCATTCGTTCACCTAGTGAAATGGTGCCTCCAAGCAGTGGGTGACTTCTACCAGGGTCAGTTCAACCGTGTCAACGGCGGATTTCGGCTTGATGAATGGACAACTCGACGGCAGATCGCCCTTGACTACGCGAGATTCGCGGGCTAGCTTGAACTCACCAGTGATTCCAACGTTTCACTCAATGAAATGACGCTGACGAACGACACCCCTCCCGCCGCGCCCAACCCGTACGCGATCCGCGCGGTCGACCGCGTGCTCGACATCCTCGACCTGCTCCAGGGCACCGACGGCGGCGTCACGCTCGTCGAGCTGTCGAAGGTGATCGGCCTGCCGAAGAGCAGCGCGTTCCGCTACCTCGCGACGCTGGAGGCGCGCGGGTATGTGACGCGCGAGGCCGGCGACACGTATCGCCTCGGGCTCGCCTTCCGCCCGCTGCGCCCGCGCGACCTGTCGCTGCTGACGAGCATCGCGCGCCCGCGGATGGAGGAGCTGTGCCACCGCTTCGAGGAGACGATCAACCTCGGCGTGCTCGACGGCCATCGCGTCGCCTACCTCGACATGGTCGAGAGCCCGCGCGCGATCCGCTTCGCCGCCCGCCCCGGCCATCGCGACCCGGTCCACTCCTCCGCGCTCGGCAAGGCGCTGACCGCGCGGCTGTCGGTCGAGGAGGTGCGGCGCGTGCTCGCCGTCGACGGCATGCCCCGCTTCACCGAGCGCACGATCACGACGCCGGAGCGCTACGTCGAGGAGCTGGCGCTCGTGCGCGAGCGCGGCTACGCGCTCGACAACGCCGAGAACGAGGACGGCGGCCGCTGCGTCGGCGTCCCGCTGCCCGAGCCGCTGCCGGCCGCGATCAGCCTCAGCGCGCCGGCCGACCGCTTCCCGTCCGAGCGCGTCGCGGAGGTCGCCGCCGCGCTGCGCCGCAGCGCCGAGGAGATCGGCGCCGAGTACCAGCGGGCGAGCCGCAATGGCTGACGTGCGCGAGCCCGCGGGCGGCGCACGCGCAGGCGGCGCGAGCGCAGGCGGCGCGGACGCAGGCGGCGCGGACGCAGGCGGCGCGGACGCAGGCGGCACGAGCGCGGGCGACGCGCCGTCACGCGACCTCTCCCGCCTCACCTGGCAGCAGGCGCGCGACGCGCTCGGCCGCGCGCGCGTCGCGCTCGTCCCGATCGGCAGCTGCGAGCAGCACGGCCCGCACATGACGCTCGACGCCGACCTCGCGATCGCGACCGGGTTCGCCGGCCGCCTCGCCGACGCGCTCGGCGACGAGGCCGTCGTCTGCCCCGGCGTCGCGTACGGCATGTCCGAGCACCACCTCGCCTTCCCCGGCACGTTGACGCTGCGCGCCGAGACGCTGCTGGCGATCGTGCGCGACCTCGTCGAGAGCCTGGCCCACTGGGGCGTCACGCGCGTGCTGCTGGTCAACGGCCACGGCGGCAACCTCGACGCGCTGCGGCTCGCCGCGCGCGAGGCGGTGCGCGACCGGCCCGGCGTGCTCGTCGGCGCGGTGATGTGGTCGGTGCTGGCCGCCGACGCGATCGCGCCGCACGCGGTCGGGCCGCGCTATGGCCACGCGTGCGAGATCGAGACCTCCGTCGCGCTCGCGGTCGCGCCGCAGGCGGTCCTGTCCGAACGGATCGCCGCGCCCGCGCCGACACCCGAAGGGGCGTCCCTGTCAGAGCCGCAGGGCGCCCGCTACGACCTGCCGGTGCCGTTCCACCACTGGACGACGGACGGTGCGCTCGGCGACGCGCGGCACGCCAGCAGGGAGCTGGGCGAGCAGATCGTCGCCGTCGCGATCGAGCGCGCGACCGCGCTCGCGCGGCGGCTGATGGAAGTGGAAGACAAGGGAGACGACACGCCATGACGATGACGACCGCGTCCGAGCCCCGGCGCGTGCAGCTGCTGATCGGCGGCGAATGGGTCGCCGGCGAGGGCGGCGAGCCGCTGGCGCTGACCAGCCCGGCGACCGGCGAGCGGATCGCGCTCGTCGAGCAGGGCACCGCGACCGACGTCGACCGCGCGGTCGCCGGCGCGCAGCGCGCGCTGGAGCCGCTGCGCCGGATGACCGCGTTCGAGCGCGCCGCGCTCTGCCACCGCGTCGCGGACGCGCTGCTGTCGCGCCGCGAGCAGATCGCGCGCGACCTGTCGCTCGAACAGGGCAAGGTCTACGCGACCGAGGCGCTCGGCGAGGTCGACACCGCCGCCGCGATGTACCGCGACGCGGGCGAGTGCGCGACGCGGCTGGAGTCGTCGGTCTACCAGTCGAGCGAGGCGCGCAAGCGCGTCTTCACGATCCGCCAGCCGCGCGGCGTCTACGGCGTCATCACGCCGTGGAACTTCCCGCTCGCGATCCCGAGCGAGTACCTCTCCGCCGGCCTCGCGACCGGCAACGCGATCGTCTGGAAGCCGTCGGAGTGGACGCCGCTGTCCGCCGTGCACCTGATGCGTGCCTTCCTGGACGCCGGTGTTCCAGATGGAACGCTGAACCTGCTGCTCGGCGCGCCGGCCACGGTCGGCGGAACGCTCGCGTCGCACCCGGGCGTCGCCGCGATCGGTCTGACCGGCTCGACGCGCACCGGCGACGCCGTCGCCGGCGCCGCCGCCGGCAAGCCGCTGCTGCTGGAGCTGGGCGGCAACGGACCGACGATCGTCTTCGCCGACGCCGACCTCGACCGCGCCGCCGCGCAGGCGGCGATGGGGTCGTTCGCGAACGCCGGCCAGATCTGCAACTCGACCGAGCGGATCCTCGTGCAGCGCTCCGCGCACGACGCGTTCGTCGAGCGCCTGCTCGCCGCCGCGCGCGACGTGCGGCTCGGGTCGCCCCTGGCGGACGGCACGACGATGGGGCCGCTGACGAACGAGCCGACCGCCGCGAAGGTCGACGCGCACGTCGCCGACGCGGTCGCGCAGGGCGCCGAGATCCTCCAGGGCGGCGGCCGTGCCGGCGACCTGCCGACGCGGCTCTACTACGAGCCGACGGTGATCGTCGGCGTGCACGAGCGGATGCTGCTCAACCGCGAGGAGACGTTCGGCCCGGTCGCGCCGGTGCTGACGTTCGAGGACGAGGCGGACGCGCTGCGGCTCGCCGCGACCTGCCGCCTCGGCCTCAACGGCTCGCTCTGGACACGCGACCTCTCGCGCGCGCTGCGCGTCGCCGAGCGGCTCGGGACGGGGACCGTCAACGTCAACGAGACGTCAGCCTACTGGCAGCCGCACACGCCCGTCGGCGGCTTCACCGGATCGGGCAGCGGCATCGGCCGCCTCGGCGGGATGCAGACGCTGCTGGAGATGACGCAGCTGAAGACGATCACGATCGACGTCGAGGAGGCGCCATGACGACTCAGGACAGCCGCGCCGCAGCGGACCTCCGCGCCCGCGCCCTGCGCGTGCTGCCGGGCGGCGTCAACTCGAACGTGCGACTCGACGCGCCGCCGGTCTTCTTCGCACGCGGCGAGGGCGCGTGGCTGTGGGACGTCGACGGCAACGACTACGTCGACCACCTGCTCGGCCAGGGGCCGGCGTTCCTCGGCCACGCCCACCCGGAGGTCGTCGCGCGCGTCGCGGAGGCGTGCGGGACCGGGATGGTGTTCGGCGCGCAGCACCCGCTGGAGGTCGAGGCGGCCGAGCTGGTGCGCGAGCTGGTCGGCTGGGCCGAGATGGTGCGGCTCGGGATGACCGGCACCGAGACCGTGCAAGCGGCGTTCCGGCTCGCGCGGGCGGTCACCGGCCGCACGAAGATCGTCCGCTTCGAAGGCCAGTACCACGGCTGGCTCGACAACGTCCTGATCCGCTTCGAGCCGGGTCCGGCGCAGGTCGCGACCGCCGGCCAGCCGCCGTCGGCGCTGGCGGACACGATCGTGCTCCCGTGGAACGACCTCGGCGCCGTCCGCGCGGCGCTGGAGCTGCACGGCGACGACGTCGCCGCGATCGTGACCGAGCCGATGATGCTCAACCAGGGCGCGATCGAGCCCGCGCCCGGCTTCCTCGCGGGCCTGAAGGAGCTGGCGGCCGACGCGGGCGCGCTGCTGATCTTCGACGAGGTGATCACCGGCTTCCGGCTCGCGCTCGGCGGCGCCGCGGAGCGCTACGGCGTGACGCCCGACCTGGCCGTCTACGGCAAGGCGCTCGCGGGCGGCTTCCCGGTCGCGGCGCTGGCCGGCTCGGCGGAGCTGATGGAGCGCTTCGGCACCGCCGAGGTCAACCACTCCGGCACGTTCAACGCGTGTGTGATGGCGGCCGCGGCGGTCGTCGCGTCGCTGGAGGCGCTGCGCGACGACCCGCCGTACGCACGCGTCAGAGCGCACGGCGTCGCGCTGATGGACGGGCTCCGCGAGGCGGCCGCGGAGGCCGGCGTGCCGCTGCGGCTGCAGGGGCCGGGGATCGCCTTCCACGCCTCCTTCGCGCCGGAGGGCAGCACGCCCGACGAGATCGACGTGCGCGACCTGCGCGGCCTGCGGACGCTCGACGCCGCCCGCTACCAGCGCTTCGCCCGCGCCCTCGCCGACGCCGGCGTCTGGGTCGCCGGTCGCGGCGTCTGGTACGTCTCCGCCGCCCACGGCGAGCGCGAGCTCGACGCCGCCCTCACCCGCGCCGCCGTCGCGCTGCGCGGGGCGTAGCGCGGCCCACGGTCGGCGCGCGAGCGCGCCGCGCTGCCGCGGATCAGGGGCCTCTCGTCAGCTGCTCGACGATCAGCGTCGCGGAGACCGGGCGGGTGCCGCCGGCCAGCGGCGTGATCGTGAGCGCGGTGGGGTTGCCGGCCGGGTTGCGGACGGTCAGGATCGAGTTGGGAACGGTCGTCTGGACGAACGCCTCACCGGTGATCTGCGACGTTCCGGTCGCCCGTCCGGTCACGGTGTACGCGAGATCGGCGCCGTCGAGCGTCAGGATCAGCTGTCCTGCCTCGGTGACGGGCACGTTGAACGCGACGCGGTACGTGCCGACCTCCGCGAGGTTGAACGCGCTCGGTCCGGTGCGGGCGATGCCGCTGCTGCTCGGCCCGTCCTGCGGAAACGCGACGTCCGTTCCGGGCGCGACGGTGGCCGCGTTGTCCGGCGGCATCAGCGCGAAGAACTGCGCGAACTCGGAGGTCCCGGCAGGCCCGGTCGCTCCGGTCGCACCGGCCAGTCCCGCTCTGCCGTCCGGCCCCTGGGGTCCGGTGGCGCCGTCGGCGCCTCTCGCGCCGGCGGGGCCCGTCTCGCCCTGGGGACCGCGAGCGCCGGCCTCGCCCTTCGGACCGGCATCGCCCTTCGAACCGGCAGGACCAGTCGGACCGGCAGGCCCCGCAGGACCGGCGGCGCCTCTCGCCCCGGCAGCCCCGGCCTGCCCCGCCGAGCCCGCAGGTCCGCGGGCGCCGCGCTTGCCCTCGGCGTTCCAGGAGATCTTGCGCTGCCCGTTCGGGCACGTCCGCTCAGCCGTCGTCAGGTTCAGCGTGTCGTAGCCGCCCGCCACGCACGCATAGAGCGTCTTCGCCTTCGGTGCGGCGCTGCTGGTCGCCTGGTCGGCCACGGCGTACGCCGTGCCGCCCATCAGCAGGAAGAGCGCGGCGAACGCCACCGCATGGCGGCGCAGCAGAGTGAGAACCTTCGACACGACGGAACCTCCGATGAGAGAGCCCGCCGGGAGGCAGGCGTCAGCCCATTCATCGACCGCCGGGCGAGAACCTCAAGTGCTCTCGCGCAGCAGGCGCGTCGCGTCGTCGGCGGTGAGCGGGCGGGCGAAGTGGAAGCCCTGTGCGAGCGGGCAGTCGCCGTCGACGAGGAAGCGGCGCTGGGCGTCGGTCGTGACGCCCTCGGCGACGGTCACCATGCCGAGCGCGGTGCCGAGCTCGATGATCGCTGTGATCATCGCGGCGGCCTGGCGGTCGTCGGGGACGCCGCGCAGGAACGACTGGTCGATCTTCAGCGTCTGGACGGGCACGTCGCGCAGCCGCGCGAGCGAGGAGTGCCCGGCGCCGAAGTCGTCGATCGCGAGCCGCACGCCGAGGTCGTGCAGTGCGCGCACGATCGGGTTCGCGCGCTCGGCGTCGAGCATCGCGGCCGACTCGGTGATCTCCAGCGTCAGCATCGACGGCGTCAGCCGCTGCTCCTCGAGCGCGTCGCGCACGGTCGAGGGGAAGTCGGGACGGCGCAGCTGGCGGGGCGAGACGTTGACGTGCACGTGGCTCTCCATCCCCGCGTCGTGCCACGCCCGCTGCTGTCTGCAGACCTCGTTCAGGACCCAGCCGCCGATCGCCTCGATCAGGCCCGCGTCCTCCGCCAGCGGGATGAACTCGTTCGGCCCGACGACGCCGCGCTCGGCGTCCTGCCAGCGCACGAGCGCCTCGAACGCGTGCAGCGCGCCGGTCGCCGGCGCCACGATCGGCTGGTAGTGGACGACGAAGTCCTCGCGCTGGAGCGCGCGCCGCAGCTTGCTCGTCAGCGACAGCCGCGCGAGCGTCTTGCGCGAGTCGCCGCCGTAGCTGGCGATCCCGCCGCGCCCGGCCTGCTTGACCTCGTACATCGCGGCGTCGGCGTGCCTCATCAGCGTGTCGGCGTCGGCGGCGTCGTCGGGGTAGATCGAGATGCCGATCGACGCGCCCACCTCGAACTCCGCGTCGGCCAGGTGGAACGGCTCGATCAGCGCCGTCTCGACCTGCTTGGCGGCCGCCTCGGCGCTCAGCCGCGGATCCTTGTCGAGGTCGGTCAGCAGAATCAGGAACTCGTCGCCGCCCTGACGCGCGAGCAGGTCACTCGACCGCACGACCGCGCGCAGCCGCACCGCGATCCGCTTCAGCAGCTCGTCGCCCGCGGCGTGGCCGAGGCTGTCGTTGACGGCCTTGAAGTCGTCGAGGTCGACGTACAGCAGCGCGACCGACTCGCCCGCCCGCCTCGCACGCGCCAGCGCCAGCGCCAGGTGCTCGTCGAGCAGCGCGCGGTTCGGCAGCCTCGTGAGGCTGTCGTGGTAGGCGAGGAAGGCGATCTGCTCCTGAGCACGGCGGCGCTCGGTCACGTCCGTGAACGCAGACACCGCGCCGTACGGCCGGCTCTCGCCCTCGCGCAGCAGCGGGTGGCTCGTGACCGTCGCCCACAGCTCCCAGCCGTCGTCGTCGCGCTCGAAGTGGACCACTCTCTCCGGCTGCGGCAGCCCGGTCTCCAGCGCGCGTCCGGCGGTCGAGTTCGTGCGCGTGACCTCGCTGCCGTCCTCGTAGGTCATCCGCACGCGCGGGCTGCCCTGCGCCACGACCGTCCCGAGCAGCTCCTCCTCGGAGTCGACGCCGAAGATCCGCACCGCCGCCGCGTTGCAGCTGAGCACGCGCCCGTCGGCGCCGTAGATCAGCAGCCCCTCCTCCAGCGCGCCGATCACCGCGCGGCTGCGCTCCTCGCTCTCGGCCAGCGCGGCCTCGGCGATCCGCGTCGCGGTGACGTCGGTGATGATCCCCTGCGTCAGGCGCGGTCTGCCGTGCTCGTCGCGGATCACGGTGTCGTGCTCCCACACCCACACGATCCGCCCGTCGGCCGCGATCAGGCGGTACTCGCAGTCGAACGCCTGCTCCTGGCGGAACGCGTAGCGCGTCTCGGCCATCACACGGTCGACGTCGTCGGGATGGATCTGCGTGTCCCACAGCGACGTCTCGCCAAGCCAGCCGGCCGCGGGGAAGCCCATCATCTCCTCGATCTGGGGACTGACGTAGATCAACGTCCCCAGCTCGTCCCACTCGGCGACGTAGGTGACCGCGGGGATCGTCTCGACGAGCGTCCGATAGCGCGACTCCGTCTCGGCCAGCTCGACCGCGGCCGTCACGCGCGCGGTCACGTCGTGGAGGATCCCGATGTAGCGCCTGACGACCCCGTCGTCGTCGGCGACCGGCATCAGGAAGATCTCGTTCCAGAAGACCGAGCCGTCTCTGCGGTAGTTGCGGACCGTCACCCAGCACTCGTCGGCTGAGCGCAGCGCGGCGCCCATCTCGGCGATCGCCTCCGGGTCGGTCTCCTCGCCCTGCAACAGCACCAGGCTGCGGCCGACGACCTCGTCGGAGCGGTAGCCGGTCAGCTGCTCGAACGCCTCGTTGACGAACGTCGCCGGCCAGCCGCCGGTCTCCTCGTCACGCTCGGCGATCACGATGCCGTTGTTGGTCGCCGCCAGCGCGCGCTCGTGCAGGTCGAGCAGCGCCGCGCCGCGCCGGTAGCGCAGGTGCACGGCGACCTGGCCGGCGAGCGCGGCGACGTCGGCGATCAGCTGGCCGTCGGCGCGGGCGCCGTCGGGCAGCCGCAGCTCCAGCACGCCCTCGCAGGCCGAGCCCGCGACGAGCGGGATCGCCAGCAGCGTCCGCTCGACGACCGTGCGCTGGTCGTCGCAGGCGCGCTGGGCGATGTGGTGCGCGCCGGCGGTCGCGGCCGCCTCCGCCTCGCGATCGAGCGAGGCGGCGCTGCCGAGCGTGTGCCGCGGGCGCACGCCGCCGCGTGGCGAGGGCTCCCACCCGACGCCGCCGTGGGCGCCGAACATCTCCGCGAGGACGGCGAGCGCGTCGCCCAACAGGTCCTCGGGCGAGGGCTCCGCGGCGAGCCGCTCGGCGAGCGTGCGCTGCGCGTCGAGCAGGCGGCGGGCACGACGGGCGGCGCTGCGGTCCTCGGCGCTGCGGCGCTCGCGCGAGACTGTCTCGGCGAGCCGCAGCGGCTCGGGCTCGTAGGCGACGCGCCGGTCTGCCGGCCGGTGCGTCGCCGGATCGGTCAGCACGAGCGCGACATCGGCGGCGCGGGCGGCGAGCAGCGCCGCCTCGACGTCGCCGCGATCGGCCACGCCGAAGACGACGGCGTGGTAGCCGCCTTCGCCGAGCGCCGCCGGCAGGGCGCTCGGGTCGTACAGGGTCACCGCCTCGATCGTTCTGCCGGCCACCTGGAGGGCCGCGACGAGCTTGGAGGCGGCGGTCGGGTCTCGATGGACGACGAGCGCGCGCACGGGAATAGGGAGAATCGGTCCCGCCTGACACGCCGGGAACGGCTCACGGTACTCCTTGGAGTATCGGAATCCTGCACGAAGAGCTGTAGAAGTGGCGCCGTCGCGGCGCGTCGGCCGCGTACGATCATCCGCCATGGCAGGCGATCCCAGCGAACGTGACGAGGCGCTCGACGCGCTCAGAGACCAGCTCAGCGAGCTGCTGGCGGCGCAGCGGCGGCTGCGCGGGCGCGATGCGGGCCAGAACAGAGGCGGGCTGAGCTTCGCGCAGTTCCGGCTCGTGCGCGAGCTGGGCCGGGCGGAGGGCAGCGCGCTGCCGGCGAGCCAGCTGGCGGCCGCCGCCGAGCTGGCGCCGCCGACCGTCACCCAGATGCTCGACCAGCTCGCGGCCGCCGGCCTCGTCGAGCGGACGCGCTCGGAGCGCGACCGCCGCGTCGTCACCAACCGGCTGACCGACGAGGGCCGCCGCGTGCTCGACGAGAAGGAGGCGCTGCACGCGCGCAAGTGGCGCGGCGCGTTCGCCGACCTCGATCGCGACGCGCTCGACGCCGGCAGCGCGGTGCTGGCGCGGCTGCGCCGGCTCTACGACGACCTCTGAGCGGCGCGTCAGCCCGTGGCGGCGCGTCAGCCGGCAGGCGCGTGCTGCACGTAGTACGTCGCCGCCTGCACGCGGTTGGTCACGTCGAGTCTGCGGTACAGGTTGGTGAGGTGGCGCTTGACGGTCGGCTCGGTGATCCCCAGCTGCTGGGCGATCCGGGCAGTCCGGTCGCCCTTCGTCACGAGCCGCAGGACCTCCAGCTCGCGCGGGGTCAGCGCCGCGAGCCTGCCGCCGGGAAGGGCTGTCCTCGTACCGTCCACCGCCCGCAGCATAGTCGCCGCGGACCGTCCGCAGACCTGCCGACCGGCGCGAGACGTCTGCGACCTTCGTAGGAGGCGTGCGGGCGCTCGCCGTCACTGCGCGCCGCTCTCCTCGTCGAGCCGCCGGCCGATCGCCCATGCGGCCAGGACCGCGCGCGCGGCGCCGTCGAGCAGCCGCTCGGCGACGAGCGGCGCGGTCGCCTGGTCGGACTCGCCGTTGGCCTCGTCGAGCCACGCGCCGACGAACGCGAGCGAGGAGGAGCGCACGAGGTCGAGCGCGTCGTGGAGGTCGTATGCGCGCGGCGCGGCGCGCAGCCGCCCGAGCGTCATCTTCTCGACCGCCAGCTCCTGCACCTCGCGCCAGCGCTCGCCGTGGTCGCGGCGGCGCTCGTAGGCGTCGAGGCCGAACACGAGCGCGGCGGCGATCTCCAGCCACAGCGCACGCGCCCACAGCGCGTCCTCGCGGCCGCCGCTGTCGCGGTTGAGCTGCTCCACCTGCCACGCCGCGTGGTCGACGTGCGCGAGCGTCGCGCCGGCATGCTCGTAGACGCCGGCCGCCCGCTCGTCCCGCGGCGCCGACAGCAGCGCGGCGGCGGCGTCGACGAGCGGCTCCGTCTCGCCGACGCAGCGCATCCCCTCCTCGACGCTCGTCGTGCCTGCCAGGACGTGCACGGCGACCAGCTCGGCGATCGCCATCGCGACGACGTCGACGCCGATCAGCGCGACCGGCGCGTGCGCGCTCCCGAGCATCGCGACGCGCGTCTCCAGCTCCTGCGCGCGCGGCCGCGGGCGGCCGGCGCCGCGCCGGCGCTCGTGCTCCCAGCGCCGCAGCATCCGTTCGAGCCGCCGCTGCGGGGTGGTCGGGTCGAGGTCGGGATAGCGCAGTTCGACGGTCGCGCTGGCGAGCGCGAGCAGCCGCGCGATCAGGGCGACGCGCGCCTCCTCCTCGCCGTTGAAGGCGACGTCGACGACGTCGCCGAGGTAGCGCAGGCAGCCGCCGGCCGAGACGAGCGCGGCGGGATCAGGGTCGGGAACGTCCGCCGCGACGACGGCGTAGAGCAGCGCACTGACGTCGTCGCGCCACGCATGCAGCAGCGGGGAGTCGGGACGGTCCGGGTCGAACATGCACCCTCCCGTCGCACGCCGGCGCCGGCGTCCCCCCGCCGGATCTCGGAGCTGGCGCGCAAGCGCTCGCCTACCGGGCCGGTCGGCCCACGACGTCAGCGCTCCGGGCCGAACTCCTGCGCGCCGTCGGTGACGACCTCGGGCTGGGTCGGCGGCGCGGGCTCCGGCTCCGGCGCGGGAGCTGGAGCTGGTGCGGGCTCCGGGGCGGGCGCCGGCTCAGGGGCAGGCGCGGGCGCGGATTCCGGGGCAGGCTGCTCGGCGGCGGGGGCGGGCGTCGCGGCGGCCGGCTGCGGCGTCGCCGCCGCGGCCTCGCGTGCGGCGCGGGCGGCGCGCTGCTGCCGGCGCGCGCTCGCGGCCGCGTCACTCGCGGCTCTCGCCGCCGCCTTCGCCGCTCTGTCGCTGGCGGCGTTCGCGCTCGCGGCCGACCCGCCGGAGCCGGCTGCGCCCGCTCCGCCGCCGTTCGCCGCGGCCGGCGTCTCGCGGGCAGGCTCGTCGTCGGATCCGCCGCCGAAGACGCCGGCGGCGGCGAGCGCCAGCAGCGTGAGGACGAGCGCCGCCGCCGCACCGCCCGCGACCGCCTGCGTGCGTGACGGCCGCCGCAGCCGCCGCCCGGCTCCGGCCGTCGCCGCACCGGCACCGCCCGCGCCGCTGCCGGCCGCGCCGGCGCCACCCGCGCCGCTCGTCGCCGCGCCGCCCGCACCGCCGCTCGCCGAACCGCCGCCGCTCGCCGCACCGCCACCCCCGGCCACAGCGGCACCGCCGACGAGCAGCGCGCCGCCGCCGAGCAGCAGCGGCAGCTCGACGGGCGGCAGCGCACCCGCGAGACCGCGGCTGACCATGACGAAGCGGCGGCAGGCGGAGCAGTCGTCGAGGTGCTCGACGGCCATCCGGTAGCGCTCGCCGTCCTCGTCCAGCAGCCCGAGCGAGTAGGCGGTGATGAGCGATCTGCGGCTGCGGCACCAGTCGTCTCTGACCTCGCCGGTGATCGCCGCCAGCTTGCGCGTGACGCCGTCCATCACCTTCTCCATCCGCTTCGGCGACTCGCCCAGCGCCTCGGCCGCCTCCGGGCGGGTGTAGCCGTGGATCAGGCACAGCGCCGCGGCCTTGCGCTCGCGCTCGTCGAGCCGGTCGCGCATCCCCTCCAGCACGTGCCGCAGCGTCGTCACGTCGTCGATCTGCTCGGCGAAGTCGACGTCCGCCGCCAGCACCTCCGGGTCGACCTCGCCGGCGTGCTGGGAGGGCCGCGTGCGCCGCACCTCCTCGATCGCGCGCCGGTAGGCGACGGTGACGAGGAAGCCGGTCAGGTTCTCGACCTCCGCGCCCGCCGCGAGCCGCTCGTACAGCGCGTGCCACGCCTGGTTGTAGACGGCGTCGAGGTCGAGTGGGTCGAGCGTCAGGCGCTGACCGGCGAGCTTCGCGGTGAGCGACCGCAGCACCTCGCCGCGCAGCCGCTCGTAGTCGCGCGTGAGCGTCGCATCGGCCGACCGGCGCGCGCTCCCCCCGACGCTCACGGCTCGACCTCGCGGCTCATGGCTTGACGCGCACCCGCAGTCTCGACGACGTCAGCGTCGGCCATGGCCAGCGGGCCTGGTCGGCGGCGACGACGACGCGGAACGAGTAGAGCGCCTCGGTTCTCGTGCGCTGGAACTGGTAGCGCCAGCTGAACGCGCCCCGTCTGTCGGCGATGACGCGGTCGATCGTGTCCCAGTGACCGCCGACGATCGCCTGCACCAGCACCTCCTTGCCGCGCGCCGAGGGACCGGCGTTGCGCAGCTGCCCCGTGACCTGGACGGTGCCGCCGTTGCGCAGCGTGCCGGGACGCGCCGCGGCGCGCAGCCCCAGCCGCGAGACGACGTCGACCGCCGGCGAGACGAACGCGGTGCTGGCCGCGCGCGCGGGCTCCAGCCGGACGCGCAGCTGCTGCGCCTGCTCGGGCACCGGCAGGCGGAAGCGGCCCGTCGCGTCGGCCGTGAGCGTGCGCAGCTCCTCCCAGTCGCCGCCGAACGGGCCGTACAGCCGCCGCTCGACGACGAGCGACGCGCCCGCGACGGCGCCGCCGTCGCGCTCGGTCACGCGCCCGCGCAGCGCGGTCGCGGCGCCGGCAGCGACGCGGCGCCGGTCGAGCGTGATGCGGTAGTCGCCGCGGCCGGCGGGCGGCGGCGGGTCTCTCACGACGACGACCGGCGGCGGCGCCGGGGTCGTGACGGTCTGCGGCGGCGGCGCGGGCGTCGTCACGGTCACCGGCGGCGGGGGCGGTGGGGGCGGCTCCGGCGTGTTGTCGACGCGAACGGTCGTGCTCGGCGTCGTGACGGCGTTGCCGGCGGCGTCGAGCACGGTCAGCTCCAGCTGGTGCTCGCCGTCGCTCAGCGCGGTCGTGTCGATCGCCAGCGCGAGCGTCGCGCTCGCTGAGCAGGGTGCCGGCCGCGTGTACGGCGCGCGGCAGTCGCCGCCCGCCTCGCGCTCGGCGACGAGCGCGCCGTCGACGCGCGCCTGCGCGACGGCGACCCCGCCGCCGGCGTCGGCGGCGTCGATCGTGACCGTCTGGAGGCCGCCGACGGCCGCGCCGCCGAGCAGCGGGCCGGACGGCGAGCCGACGAGCGCCGGCGGGCTCGCGTCGGCGATCTCTACCGCCGCGCGGTAGAGGTGGAAGGCGGCGTTGAGGCCGCCGGTGTCGGCGCAGGTGAAGCCGCCGGAGATCGGCGCGCTGCAGCCTGCGGCGACGCTGACGCTGCGCAGGGAGACGCCGCTTCTCTCGACGAGGTTGCTCCCGGCGCCGAGCGGGTCGGAGGGGTCGCCGAGCGCGAAGCAGCCGGACGTGTTGCGGCACGGGTCGACGGAGGTGCTGAAGAAGCCGAAGTCGTCCTCCAGCACGTCGGTGTAGAAGCCGGCCTGACCGCCGCCCGATCCGGCCGTCGTCGTCGAGCGCCAGAGGCGGTAGCCGATGATCGCGCTGCCGCCCATCGCCTGGAAGCGGGCGCCGGCGTCGTCGAGGTAGGTGCCGGATCTGCCGGCGGGGACGACGACGCTCAGCTCGCCGCCGCTCGCGCACGTGTCGGTCATCGTCGCTATCGGGCTGCCCGCGCTCTGCCACGCGGTCGCGGACAACGGCTGCCCCTCGGGGCCTCGACACGTCCAGACGGTGTAGGAGCCCGCCGCCTGCGCGACCGCGGGCAGCGCGAGCGCCGCGACGACGCCGATCGCGAGCAGCAGCCCGAGCCGGCGTCGATGCGCCTCTGCGTTCGTCGATCGCATGTTCGAGCAGCCTCCCACGTTATGCCGGTCCTTTCCGACATATCATCAGAAAGTCGTAGACGGCGCGGTCCGTCGTCGTTACCACGAGGTTCCGGTGCAGTGGTGCCGAGCACACTCGAAAGGCACGTTCGCGCGTATGGTTGACAGCAGCAACCCGAACGAGGAACCCGTCATGACCAGCACGATCATCGTCGGCTTCGACGGCCGCAACCACGCATCTGACGCGCTCGCGCTCGGACGGCTCCTCGCACTCACGACGCGCTCCCGCCTCGTGGTCGCGTGCGCCTACCCGGAGGACCCGCTCGGCGAGAGCGGCGCCGCCGCCGACATCGGCCGCTCGGTGCGCGAGGACGCCGAGGCGGTGCTGGAGAAGGCACGTGCCGAGGTCGCCGCCGCGGGCGAGGACCCGGCGACGCCGCCGCTCGAGGTCGAGTTCCACGCGATCGCGGGCGCCGCGCCGTCGCGCGTCCTGCACGAGCTGGCGGAGGAGCGCACCGCGGCGGCGATCGTCGTCGGCGCGACCCACCACGGCGCGGCCGTGCGCCTGCTGACCGGCAGCACCCCGGAGCGCGTGCTCGACGGCTCGCCGTGCCCGGTCGCCGTCGCGCCCGAGGGCTACGCCGCGGCGCACGCGCGCGCGACGCCGCTCGCCGGCCCCGGCGCGCCGCTGCAGATCGCCGTCGCCTTCGACGACTCGCCGGAGGCCGCGAACGCCCTCGCCGCGGCCGCCGACTTCGCGCGCCTCGCGGGCGGCCGGCTGCGCGTCGTGACCGCCGTCAACGGCGCGGTCGGCCTCTACCCGCCGCTCGACCCCGGCGCCTACGCCGAGATCGCCGACCTCGCGCGCACCTCGGCGCGCGAGCGGCTCGACGCCGCCGTCGCCAAGCTCGACGGCCTCGCCGTCGACGCCGCCGTGCTCGACGGCGACCCGGCGAACGTGCTGCTGGAGGACTCCGAGCACGACGACCTGCTGTTCACCGGCTCGGGCGGCAAGGGGCCGTTCCGCCGCGTGCTGATGGGCTCGGTCTCCACGACGCTGCTGCGCGAGGCCGCCTGCCCCGTCGTGATCGTGCCGCGCGGCAGCGGCGAAGGCGCGTCGTCCTGATGCGCCAGGTGATCTGGGCGACGCGCTACGCGCTGCCGGCGATCATCTGCCTCGTCGGGCTCGTCTTCATCGTGATCGACCCGAGCGGCAACTGGGAGGGCGCGGCCGCGCTGATAGGCGCCGGCCTCTCTGTCCTGCTGCTGAACTTCCTCTACCGGATGGGCGTCGAGGGCGACAGAGACCGCGACCGCGAGGCCGCGCAGCGGCGCTACTACGACGAGCACGGCCACTGGCCGGACGAGCAGCGGCGCGGCTGAGCGGCAGCGGCGAGCAGCGCGGACCGGCGACGGGCGGCGCGCGCCGGCGGCGCTCGCTCAGACCTCGTCGAGCAGGTCGGCGAGCCGCTTGAGCAGCGCGGTCGCCTCGTCGCGCTCGCGCGGCGTCAGCGCGGCGCTCGCGCGCTCCAGCCCTTCGCGGAACGACGCCCAGCGCGTCTGCAGCGCGCGGTCGCCGCGGTCGGTCAGCGTGACGAGCACGACGCGGCGGTCCTCCCCGCTCTGGCGCCGCTCGACGTAGCCGGCGCGCTCGAGCCCGTCGAGCATCCGCGTCGCGGTCGGCTTGGCGACCTCGGCGCGGTCGGCGAGCGCGCCGACCGTCATCGCGCCGCCGTCGAGCAGGCCGCTCAGCAGCATCGCCTGCGTAAGCGACAGCTCGCCGGCGTCGCAGCGGCGGCCCTTCGCGCGCTGCGTCGCGCGGCTGAAGTGACGCCACGCCTCGAGGAACTCCTCGTGCTCGCCGACGGCGGCGGGGATGGAGCTGCCGGGCGCGACCGCCATCACGCCTCCACACGCGCGAGCGAGCGGTCGCGCGCACCGGTTCGGCTGACCGCGGGCGCGACGTCGGCCGGGACGCCGCCCGTGCCGGCACGTCTGACGCGCGGGATCAGCACGCCGACCGCGACCGCCGCGAGCGCGGCGACGCCGGCGATCGCGAACGCGATCCCGAAGCCGCTGTCGCTCGGCGCACCGGTCGACGCGAGCACGTGGCCGGCGAGCACCGTGCCGGCGATCTGCGAGCCGATCGATGCGCCGACGTTGCGCAGCAGCGAGTTGACCGCAGTCGCCTCGCCCGTCTGCGTCTGCGGGACGACCTCGATGATCAGGTTCGGCATCGCGGCGAACGCGAGGCCGATGCCGGTGCCCTGGAGCGCGGCCCAGACGAGCAGCAGCACGGTCGAGCCGTGGCTGACGGCGTAGAGGAAGAGCGCCGCGCTGGTGATGGCGGCACCGACGACGAGCGGCCCCTTCGAGCCGCGCTTGGCGCCGATCCGGCCGGAGATCGGGGCGGCGAGCAGCGTCGCGACGGTCGAGGGCAGCATCAGCAGACCGGCGACCGTCGCGGTCACGCCGAGGCCGAAGCCGGTCGACTGCGGGAGCTGCACGAGCTGCGGGACGAGCACGAAGCCGGCGAACATCGCGAAGCCGATGAACAGCGTCGCGACGTTCGTCAGCAGGACGGGCTTGAGCGCCAGCGTCGTCATGTTCACGAGCGGCTCCTTCTGCCGCCGCTCGTAGGCGCCGAACGCGACGAGCACGAGCAGGCCGACGACGATCAGGCCGAGCGTTCTCGGGTCGCCCCAGCCCCACCCGCTGCCCTGGCTGATGCCGATCAGCGGTGCGGACAGGCCGACCGACAGCAGCGCGGCGCCGCCCCAGTCGATCCTGCCGGGCGTCCGGACCGGCGACTCGGGCACCAGCAGCTCGGTCGCGACGATCGCGATCACCGTCAGCGCGAGGCCGAGCCAGAAGATCCAATGCCAGCTGGCGTGGTCGACGAGCAGGCCGCCGATCACGAGGCCGAGGCCGGCGCCGATGCCCATGATCGAGGAGATGATCCCGATGCCGGCGGGAACGCGCTCGCGCGGGAACTCGTCGCGGACGATCCCGTAGGCGAGCGGGAAGAGGCCGCCGGCGGCGCCCTGCACGACGCGGCCGGCGATCAGCACGCCGATCGAGTCGGCGATCGCGCAGATCGCGGAGCCGACGCCGAACGCGACGAGCGTGCCGACGAGCACGCGCTTCTTGCCGAACATGTCGCCGAGGCGGCCGAGCACCGCCGTCATCACCGACGCGGCGACGAGGTAGGCGGTCAGCGCCCACGCGACCGACGCGGTCGTGATCCCGAGCGAGTGCTGGATCTCGGGCATCGCGGGGGCGACCATCGTCTGCGACAGCGCGTAGGCGAGCACGCCGATCGCGAGGACGGCGAGCGTGGCGGTGGGATGTCGGCGGGCGGCGGCGGGGTCTGGCACGGGACGGGCTCCGGGGGCTCGGGGGCTCGATCGGGACGCGAGCGGAGAAGTGTAGGTACCTAAGTATTAGCAAGCTACGCAAATGCTCCGGTGTGAGGGAGCGCACGCAACGGCGCTGGCGCGGGCACGTTCGCGCTCCTAGACTCGACCGCATGCCCGACCAGCAGCACGAGCTCAACCGCGCGTCGTGGAACACGGCGACCAGCCGCCACCTCACGCACAAGAGGGACCTCGCCGCACGCCTGCGCGACGGCGAGTCGAACCTCTTCCCCGAGGAGGTCGAACTGCTCGGCGACGTGCGCGGCAAGCGCGTCGTCCACCTCCAGTGCAACGACGGCACCGACACGCTCGGGATCGCCGCGCTCGGCGCCGACGCGCTCGGCGTCGACATCTCCGACGTCGCCGTCGAGGCCGCGCGCAGGCTGAGCGAGGACGGCGGCATCGCCGCCCGCTTCGAGCGCGCAGATGTGCTCGACTGGCTGCCGGCCGCGGCCGCGCGCGGCGAGCGCTTCGACGTCGTCTTCGCCTCCTACGGCGCGCTCTGCTGGATCTCCGACCTGCCCGCGTGGATGCGCGGCGCTGCCGGCGTGCTCGCGCCCGGCGGGCGGCTCGTCGTGGTCGAGTTCCACCCGCTCGTCAGCACGCTCGAAGAGGGCTGGAAGCTCGACCACCCGTACTTCGGCCGGCCCGGCGGGCAGACGTGGCAGGAGGGCATCGAGGATTACGTCGGCTACACGGCCGGCGACGCCGCGTCGCGCAGCTGGACCAACCCGGACGTGTGCGTCGAGTTCCAGCACTCGCTCGGCGACGTGCTGTCGGCGGCGCTCGGCGCCGGCCTGCTGATCGAGCACTTCGACGAGCACCGGCACTGCAACGGCTGGCAGCCGTTCCCCGACATGACCGGCGACGAGCAGCGCCGCTTCCACCCGCCCACGGGCAAGGAGCTGCCGATGATGTTCTCGCTCGCGGCGCGCAAGCCGGCCTGAGCCGCGGTCCGCCTACGGCTGCACGAGCCCGCGGCGGATCGCGTAGCGCGTCAGCTCGACGCGGTCGCGCATGTGCAGCTTCGCGAGGATGTTCGCGCGGTGGCGCTCGACGGTCCGTCTCGCGATCTGCAGCTCGAGCGCGATCTGGTCGTTCGTGTGCGCCTCGGCGATCAGCTTCAGCACCTCGCGCTCGCGCGGCGTGAGCGGATCCTCCGGAACGTCCTCGCCCGCGCTCGCGCGCTCCAGGTAGTCGCGCACGAGCGCGGTGATCGCGGCCGGGTAGAGGAACGACTCGCCGCGCATCGCCGCGCGGGCCGCCTCGACGAGGTCCCTGTCGGCCGCCGTCTTGAGCACGTAGCCCGACGCGCCCGCCTTCAGCGCCTCGAACAGGTACTGCTCGTTGTCGTGCATCGACAGCATCAGGATCCTCAGGTCGGGCGCGCGTCTGCTCAGCTCGGCGGCCGCCTGCAGGCCAGTCAGCCGCGGCATCGCGACGTCGAGGATCGCGAGGTCGACGTCACCCGCGAGCGCCCGCTCGACCGCCTCCGCGCCGTCGGACGCCTCCGCCACGACGCGCAGGTCGGGCTCGCCGTCGAGCACGAGCCGCAGCCCGTTGCGGACGACCGTGTGATCGTCGGCGAGCAGGACGCGGGTGACGAGCGGCGTCGGGCTCACGCGCGCGGCCCCCGGGCGACCGGGACCGTCAGCCGCACCGTCGTCCCCTCGCCCGGCGCGCTCTCCAGCTCCAGCCGCCCGGCCGCCAGCACCGCGCGCTCGCGCATGCCGCGGATCCCGCGCTCGCCGCCGCCCGCGAGCGCCGCCGGGTCGAAGCCGCGACCGCGGTCGGAGACGGTCAGCACGACCTCGCTCGGCGGCCCGCCCGGCGAGGCCGGCGGCGCGGGCGCGAGCCGCAGCCGCGCGGCGTCGGCGCCGGAATGTCGCGCGACGTTCGTCAGCGCCTCCTGCGCGACGCGGTAGACGACCAGCTCGGCGTCGTCGTCGAGCGGCGGCAGCTGCGGGTCGATCTCGTGCGCGACGCGGACGCCGGCGTGGCGAGCGCTCTGCGTCGCGAGCGAGACGAGCGCGCTCGCGATCCCGAGGTCGTCGAGCGCCTCCGGGCGCAGTCGCCGCGCGATCTCGCGCACCTCCTCGGCGGCGGTCCGCGCCAGCTCGCGCGCCTCCTCGACGTGCGCGCGCTGCACCGGCGCGTCGCGCAGCTCGCGCGCCGAGCGCTCCAGCTGCAGGACGACCGCGGTCAGCGTCTGCCCGACCTCGTCGTGCAGCTCACGCGCGATCCGGATCCGCTCCGCCTCCTGCGCGGCGAGCGCGTCGCGTGCCGAGTCGCGCCGCTCCGTCTCCAGCCGCTCGATCATCTCGTTGACCGCGCGGGTCGCGTCGGCGACCTGCGGCTCGACCGCCTCGCCGGCCTGCGCGCGGTCGCCGGGCCGCAGCGGGTCGACGCCGCGTGCGAAGTCGGTCAGTCGCTCCAGCGGCGCGAACGCGCGCCGCAGCAGCAGGTAGTCGAGCGCGAGCATGCCGGCGAGGCCCGCGACGAGCACGACGACCTCCATCGCGCGCGGGCTGGAGCTGACGGTCGCCGGCGAGAAGACGAGCACGGCGAGCGCCACGACGAGCACCGCCGCGTTCGTCCCGAGCACGCGCCAGATCAGCGGCATCGCGACAAGCCTATGCCCCGGCGGGCCCGTGCACGGTGTGGCCGAGATCACGGCCGCGGCCGGCCGGGCGTGATAGCTTGGATTCCGGTCGCCATCACGTGCGACCCCGGACGAGACGCGCCGTACCCGGTCTGCCAAGACGACGCGCACCCAGACCGACCCGTTTCGTCCCAAGGAGCGCACACCATGGCTTGGATCTTCCTCATCGTCGCCGGCTTGCTCGAAGTCGGCTGGGCGATCGGCCTGAAGTACACCGAGGGCTTCACGAAGCTCGCCCCGACGATCCCGACCGTCCTCGCGATGATCCTCAGCCTGACGCTGCTGTCGTTCGCGGCGAAGACGCTGCCGATCGGCACCGCGTACGCGATCTTCGTCGGGATCGGCGCGGCCGGCGCCGCCGTGCTCGGGATCATCCTCTTCCACGAGCCGGCGGGCGCAGCGCGGATCTTCTTCCTGATGATGCTGCTCGCCTCCGTCGTCGGGCTGAAGCTGTCGAGCGGGCACTAGAGTCCGCTCCGGCACAACGATCGGAGGACCATTGTCACGTCATCGCTGGACGGCCGCCGCGGCAGCCACGCTGCTCGCTGCGGCGCTCGTCGCCGCGCCGGCCAACGCCGCCCGCACGGCGACGCCGAAGGAGACCGCGGCGCTGACGAGAGCGATCTTCAGCTCTCCCGTCGCCGGCATCGACACGGTCGCGCACAAGAAGTACCGCGTCACCGGGACGAAGATCTCGACCGTCAGCAGAAGCTGGGCGACGGCGACGATCACGCCGCGCAAGAGATATGCGGACACCCTCCAGGGCGGCTACGCGATCGCCGTGCAGCCGGCCGGCACCCGCCAGTGGGTCGTCGTCGACTTCGGCAGCTCGATGGTCGGCTGCGGGATCGCGCCGAACAGCGTCGTCGCGGACCTGCTCGGGGTCAAGCCGACGGCTGACGTCTGCCCCGACGGCGAGGGCGTCTCCTAGGCCGCGAGACGGCGCTTGCGAAAGGTCGCAACGTGCGGGGGAACCGCGCCGCGAGGCGCGGTTCCGTCGTGTCCGCCGGCTAGGGTTGGCACCCGATGCTGGCCCCCGCCGAGATGATCCCCACCGTCCGCGAGATCGAGGAGCTGCTCGCGAGCAACGCGGGACTGATCGGCGTCTCGACCGGCTACATGGTCGGCGCGCGCGGCGACTGGCCGCGGCTGGCGGCGGCCGCCGAAGTGCTCTCCGACGACGTCGTCGAGCTGTCCGCGCTGAGCGCGCGGGAGCTGCCCGGCCTCGTCGCGTTCCTCGACGACATCCCCGAGCTGCCGTTCCGCCACGTCTCCGTGCACGGGCCGTCGAAGGGCTGGGACGGCACGCCGGACCAGCTCGTCGCTCTGCTGACGGAGCTGCCCGAGACCGTCACGGGGATCGTCATGCACCCGGAGACGCTCGGCGACGCGGCCCCGTTCGCCACGCTCGGCAGCCGCCTGCGGCTGGAGAACATGGACACGCGCAAGCCGGACGCGCGCACCGCCTCCGAGCTCGAGCCGTACTTCGACGCGCTGCCCGTGGCGCGCTTCTGCTTCGACGTCGCGCACGCGCAGCTGCTCGACCCCTCGATGCGGCTCGCGCACGAGCTGCTCGACGCCTTCGCCGACCGCCTCGCCGAGGTCCACCTCAGCTCGATCGAGCCGAGCGGCCTGCACGTCCCGCTGCGGCCCGAGGACGCCGAGGCGTTCATGCCGGTGCTGGAGCGCTGCGCCGGCGTCCCGTGGGTGCTCGAAGCGCCCCTGCCGCCGCGCTGACGCACGTCGCATTCGTCCAAGCCGCCCGACTGGTGCCGGGCGTAGCCTCCTCGCCATGACCGAACGACCGATCGTGCTCGGTCCCGGTGAGGGACGGGCGTACACGCTGGGGCCGATGGAGGCGCTCTTCAAGGCCGACGGCGCAGAGACCGGCGACCGCTACTGCGTCTCGGAGTGGTGGCTCGACGCTGGCCGGTCGGGGCCCGGTCCGCACAGCCACGAGAACAACGAGGAGCTGTTCTACGTGCTGGAGGGGACGATGACCTTCCTCGTCGGCGACGAGCACGTCGACGCGGCGGCCGGTTCGTTCCTGCGTCTGCCCGCCGGCACCGTCCATGACTTCGAGAACCGCGGCGACGCCCGCGCCGGCGTCCTCAACGTCTTCCTCCCCGGCGGCTTCGAGGCCGACCTGAGGGAGTGGCTCGCGCGCGACGGCGACGGTGACCGCGGCGGCGCGGCCTAGAAGATCGCGTACTCCTGCGTGACCTGACGCAGCTCGTCGCCGAACAGCAGCCCCAGCAGGCCGCGGTCGATCGCGCCGCCGAGCTGGGCGATCTCGCCGAAGCGCGGCGACGCGTCGGCGGCTGCGCGCCCGTCGATCGCGTGCAGCTCGGCGCGCACGTCCTCGTCGCCGAGCAACGTCAGGAAGCGGTCGTAGGCGCCGAGCACGGCGGCGCCGCCGACGAGCTGGTCGTAGCGCAGGAAGGCGTCGGCGACACGGTCGGTCGGCGGCAGCGCCAGCTGCGCAGCGAGGAAGCCGGGGACCTGCGGGGCCGTCAGCTCGTGGCAGCGCAGCACGGGCAGCAGCCCGCTCGCGAACAGCAGCTTGCGCGACGTGCGCAGCTTCGCGTTGCGCAGCCCCCAGCCCTCGCCGGAGCGCTTGCGGTCCTTCGCGACGAAGTCGACGCCGATCGTGCGCCAATAGCGGACGAGGTCGTTGAGCAGGAAGCGCGGCGGGCGGAAGTCCTTGACCGAGTCGCTGAGGTAGTCGTCGATCACGTCGCGGCGCGCCGCTTCGAGCACCTCGGCGTTGAACGCCGCGACCGACTCCAGCATCAGCAGCATGCGGCGCGTGAGGTTCGTGTTGGTGTCGTCGTCGAGGCCGATTCTCTGGACGAGGTCGGCCGAGTGCACGACGTCGGCGAAGATCCCTTCGCGGCCGGGGTCTCTGTAGCCGGCCGGGTCGTCGGCGAACCGTCTCGCGACGGCACCGACGGTCGGCCGCGGCGGCGCCGGTCCGCGCTCCCCGCGCACGAGCACCATGTAGTCGTCGTCGGAGCTGCGCGTCAGCTCGCGCCGGCCCCACGAGCCCATCAGCACCACCGTCGCGTTGGCGTCGACGGCGAGGTCGCCGAGCCGCGCGCGCCGCTCCTCGATCCGCTCCGCCGTCCGCTCGCGGGCACGCAGCAGCGCGGCGAACGATCGTCCGGTCTCCTGCTGGAGCTGCTCGAGCGAGCTGGCCATCGGCGTCACCCACTTCGCGCGTGGACGCGCCGATCCTCCCGTGGGCGGGCCGGCGCCGCGCTCAGCTCGCGGCGGTCTGCGTCGCGCTCGGCGGCTCCTCGGCGTCGTCGACGCCGCCCTCGAGCGGGACGAGGGCGCCGTTGGCGACGGCGTTCGGGCCCGGTCCGGGCTCGCCACGGCGGCGTGCCAGCGCGAGCCGGATCGCCATCCCGTGGCAGACGACGAGCGCCGGCTGCGGCCCCTGCTCGATCTCCTCGAGCGCCGCCATCACGCGGTCGCCCTGCTCCTGGAACGACTCGCCGCCGGGGAACTTCCACGCCGGGTCGCCGGTCAGCCACGCTTGAAAGCCGACCGGGTCCTCCGCGCGCATCTCCTCGAAGCTGCGGTCGGTCCAGTCGCCGGTGTGGGTCTCCATCAGCCGCTCGTCCCACTGGATCGTCAGCCCGGTGCGGGCCGCGACCGCCTCGGCCGTCTGGCGCGCGCGTCTCAGCGGGCTCGCCCACAGGACCGCGAAGTCGTGGCCGGCGGCGCGCTCGGCCAGCTCGGCCGCCTGACGCAGGCCGGTCTCGTCGAGCGAGACGTCGCCTTGGCCCTGGAAGCGGCCCTCATCGTTGTACGGGGTGCGGCCGTGCCGCGCGAGGTAGATCACGGCACGGCAGGATAGAGCGCCGCTGGTCAGGCCGGGACCTCGGGCACGTAGCGCCCGAACGTCCACAGGTTGCCCTCGGGGTCGCGCGCCGTGTAGTCGCTGCCGTGCTCCTTGTCGGCCAGCTCCATGACGATCTCGGCGCCGGCCCGCCGCGCCCGCTCGCAGTGGACCCGCAGGTCCTCCTCCAGCGCGACGTAGAGCATCGCCGTCCCGGCCGGGTGGGCGATCTTGGCGTATTCGCTGCGCTGCTCGCCGCGCTCGGAGCCGCCCATCACCATCGCGCCGCCGAGCGTCAGCTCGGCGTGGTGGACGTAGTCGTCGTCGCCCTGCACCACCATCGCGCGCTCGAAGCCGAACGCGTCGCAGAGCCAGTCGATCGTCGCCGCGCCGCCGCGGAAGTTCAGCACCGGGACGATCGCCGGCGTCGCCATCTTCGTCTTGGTCGTCGTCATTCGCGACTCCTCTCGGATCGTGTCGATCGCCGACGCTACGCCCGCCCCCGCGTGCGGTCTTGGACGAACGTGACCCGACCGTCAGCCGGCGTAGCCGGCGCTGCCGGGCAGGCGGCGGGCGAGGAAGGCGGTCGGGGCGTCACCGGCGAAGGCGCGGAAGTCGCGGTTGAGGTGCGCCTGGTCGTAGTAGCCGCAGTCGACGGCGATCTCGGCGAAGCGCGCGCCGTCGTCGCGCTGCAGCAGCTCGACGGCGCGGTTGAAGCGCAGCACGCGCGCGATCGTCTTCGGCGGCAGGCCGACCTGCTCGCGCATCTGCGCGACGAGGTGGCGCCGGCTGCAGCCGATCTCCTGCGCGAGCGCGGCGATCGGCAACCGGCCGTCGGTCTCGGTCAGGCGCCGCCACGCCCACGCGACCGAGGCGGGCGGCTCGGCGGCCTCCGCCAGCCGCCCGACGATCGTCGCGTCGAGCAGCGCGAAGCGCTCCGCCCAGCCGGGCGCGGTCGCGAGCCGCTCCACCAGCTCGGCGGCGATCCGCGTGCCGAGCACGTCCTCCAGCTCGACGACCTGCTGCGCGACCTCGCCGAGCGGCAGGCCGAAGAAGCGGCGCGCGCCGAGCGGCGTGAAGTAGATCTCGACGCCGCGGCTGACGCCCTGGTGCTCGACGACGGAGAAGGCGTCGTGCAGCCCGGCGACGAACGAGACGCGCCGCCGCCGCGGGCCGTGCTCCTCGTCGTGCGGGTCGAGCAGCTCGAACGACGGCCCGAAGCTGATTATCACCGGGATCGCGCCGATCGGCAGCTCGCGGCGCCGCAACGGTCCCGGCGTCGTCTCGTCCCAGCCGACGTAGTGCTGCACGATCGGTGCCAGTTCGGGCCACGGCGCGCGGAACGCCATCTCCCAGCGCCCGAGCAGGGATGCGTGCCGCTCGACCTGGATCGCCGGTGCGGTCATGCACCCGAGCGTACCGCCGATCGCCGTCGCACAGGAAGACAGTGGGCCGCAGCGCGCCGAGGGAAACGCGCCGCGGCCCGAGCGGGTCGCTCCTCATGCGACCCGCTTCGTCTTCGGGCCTACCCGCTCTAGGCGGAGACGGACACGTCGACCGGCCCGCTCGTGACGCGTGTGGGCTCGTCCTGGATGTCGAACGCGTCCGATGTCTTGAAACTAGATATTATTGGTCGACTTTGACAGGATTGTGGCCACCGACTGCCGCAGTCAAGTCAACTTGGAGGGACCGCCGCGATGGCCACGCAAACGACATTGATCCCGACCGCCGACCCGTCCGACGCGCGGCTCCACATGCCCGAGCAGACGCCGTCGCCGGAGCCGCACGACGACGCCGTCGTCAACGACCCCGGCACGACGCCGGTGATCCCGGTCGCCGGCCTCGCTCAGCACCTGCTCGCGACCATCTTGTGCTTCGTCCAGAACGGCTACGCGATCGAGGACGACATCTCCGGCGAGACGATCGCAGGGATCGAGCACTACGCCGACCTGCTCGACCTCGACAACCCGCGCCCGCTCAGCTCCGTCGAGCAGCACGCGCTCGCACAGGTCTCGGTCGAGCTGTCCACCGGCGCCGTCGCCGGGCTCGGCGGCCGGTCGTTCGACGGGATCGACGCCTTCGGCCTGCTCGGCGTCTTCGAGGCGTTCACGCCGCCCCGCCACCATGACCTCGAAGCGGCGACGCGCACGCTCGTGGAGCGCAAGCGCGACGACACCGCGGTGAGCGGCGGCACGGGGCGCGCGACCGAGCGGGCGATCAAGGCGACCGGGCTGATCGCCCAGCACGTCTACGACGTCCACGGCCGCTTTCCGGCGACCGTCCCCGCCGCGTACGCAGGCACCTAGGCGCAAGCCCACCACGTCGACCTCGGCTTCCACGACGAGCACGCCGAGCCGGGCGCCGACCTCGACGCGCACGCGCGCCACGACGCGCTGTGGCACGGCGCATGAGCGAGGCGGGCGGGGCAATCGCCCCGCCGCCCTGCCCGCGCCGCCCGGCCTAGCCGCGCGGCACCTTCAACACCACCGTCACGGTCTTCGTCATGCGTCTGCTGCCGGCGCGCACCGCGATCGGCAGACGCACCGTCGCCCTGCGGCCGGCGAGCGCGCGCAGTGCCGCCCGCGTCAGCGTCAGCCGCACGGCGGCGCGCTTCCCCCGCGCGATCCGCTTCGGCGCGGTCACGCGCAGCGCGACGCGCGCTCTGCCGGCGCGCAGCCGCACGCTCGCGGGAACGCTCACGCGGCAGTCGGCTCCGGCGGCAGCGGCGCAGCGGATCGTCGCGACGGTGACGCGGCCCGCTCTGCGAACGGTCGCGCGGCGTCTGCCGGCCGTGACCGTCGCAGGCGTTCTCGGCCCGGTCTTCGGCGGTCCGGTCTTCACCGGCGTTCTCGGCTGATCGGGTGTTCGCGGCGGATCGTAGGGGGGTCTCGGCGGATCCGGGACGCCCGGCTCCGCCGGCAGCGGCCCGAGCGACCGCGGGATCGCGATCGTGATCGGATCCAGCTCGGCGCCTCTGCCGAGGAAGCCGCCGAGCGCGACGGCGGCCTCGTCGGTCAGGGTCCCGGGCTGCGTTCTCCAGACGACGTACTGCGGTCTGACGACCGGTGCGCCGCCAAGCGGGAACGTCCCGAGGTTGACGCGGACATCGACCGATCTCGCGCCCGCAAAGCCGTCGGCGACGTCGAGGTCGACACGCGCCCGCACCGTCACCTGCCCCCCTGAGACGACGAACCACGGGTCCTCGAGGTTGAGCGTGAAGAAGTGACCGGGGAAGCGGAACGTGACTCGGCCGATCGCGCCGACCGTCGCATCCGTTCCGTCGGTCGCGCTCGCGCCGACCGATGTCCAGCGCAGCGCCCGCTGCCGCAGCGGGTCGCCTCTGCTCGCGCGCAGAAGCGGGTCGCAGCCGCCTCTGACGGGATCCGGGTTCGCGTCGCACGTCGCTCCGTTCGCAGCGGAGATCGGCACCGCCGGCGCCGCCGGGTTGAACCCGTCGGAGACGTATCTGCGGAAGTTCTCGCGGAAGCCCCAGTCGACGTCGAGCGCGGTCGGCTCCGGATCGGGATCTCTCCCTCTGTCTCTCCCACACGCGTTCGGCAGGTCCGTGAGCGGGATCGCGCGCACGAACCCTCTGCCGGCGCCGACGAGCAGCGTCGGCGCGTTCGCCGAGGTGAAGCCGTTCCCGGCCGCGCCCGCCGAGACGCCGAGCGCGTCACCGAGCGCGCCGCCGTGGAGCCGCGCGCCGCCCTCACAGGTCAGGTTCGCGACCTCGCGTGTCGCGGTGCTCGCCGTGCCGTAGAGGAGGTACGCCGCACCGGCGTTCTCGCCGCTCGGCGCCGCCACCCCCGGCGCGCCGACGACGAGGTCGCCGCGCCCGTCGCCGTTGACGTCGCCGGCCGATGCCAGGCCGCTCGTCCCGAAGCCGTCGTCGCTGCTCGCCGGCAGCCCGCGGATCAGCGCAGCGCTCGCGCCGGGATCGTCGAGGTCGACCGCATCGTCGCCGCTCTTGCCGTAGACGATCGCGACGCGACCGCGCACCGGTCCGCTCGCCGAGGCTCCCGTGAGCCCGAGCGCGAGGTCCGCGCGCCCGTCACCGTTGACGTCGCCCGCGGGCGCGAGATCGGAGCCGAAGAGCGTCCGCGTGCCGTCGAGTCTCGCCGCGGCAGGGCTCCAGATCGGGAACAGCACGCCGGAGCCCGGCGTCGCCCAACCGCCGACCTCGACGTTCCCCCGCGCTCTGCCGTCGATCACGTAGGCGGCGCCGCTGTCGACCCCGTGCGGGCCGTCGTGTTCGGCGGCGCCGACGACGAGGTCCGGCGTGCCGTCTCTGTTGACGTCGCCCGCGCGGGCGACGAAGTTGAGTCTGTCGTTGTCGGCGGCTCCGTGGATCCGCAGCAGCGTGCTGCCCGGCTGCGTCAGATCGACCGCCGTCGTCGTTCTGCGTCCCGCGACGACGTAGACGGTGCCGGGCCACGTGTTGCTGTGCTCATCGCCCCATTCGTCGCCGACGGCTATCTCGTCGTACCCGTCGCCGTCGAGGTCGCCGACGCCGGCGACCGATCTCCCCAGGAGCGTGTCGGCCGGCCCGGTGATCGCGAAGCCGTGCGCGCCGAGCGCAGCGAGGTCCACCGTTCCGGCGCCGGCGAGCTGCGCGCCGCCGAACACGACGTACGCGGCGCCGAAGTCGCCGGCACCGGGAGCGGCGATCACGAGGTCATCACTGCCGTCGGCGTTGACGTCGCCGGCACAGGCGAGCTCGGCACCGGCGAAGTCGGCCGCGGCCGCGCCCTCGATCACGATCGCGCCGGCCGGCGTCCCGCTGCCGGAGAGCGCGTAGCTGCCAGGCGTGCGCGAGGCGGAGCCGGGCACGACGTAGACTCGGCCGGCGTTGGCGCCCGCTCCCGTGGTCGCGTCCGCCGCCGCGATCGCGACGTCGGGCCGGCCGTCGCCGGACAGCTCGCAGTCGCCCGCGACGCGGGCTCCCGCGCTTTCGCCGAACGGAGCGCCGAAGCGCAGTGCGGCGCCGTCGTACGCGCCGAGGTCGAAAGGGATGGAGGCGTCCGCCGCCCCCGCGCTGACGAGCAGCGCGAGGGCGGTGGAGGTGGTCAGCAGCGCGGTGCCCCGGCGGGCGCGCGCAAGCAGCAGTCGTCGGAGCATCGGCTGCCGTCCGCCTAGAACGCGGGGGTCGTGCCCGACAGCGTCCAGAAGCCGAACGCGCTTCCGTCGCTGTACGAGCCGTTGCCGCCGCCGTTGAACGCTCTCGCGCCGTCGGCCGTGAGGACCGCCGGTGCTCTCGTCCATGTGTGGGTTCTCGTGCCGCCCCCGCTGAACACGCCCGCGGAACCGAGGTTCACGCGGAAGACGTCGATCCGCGTCGGCGTCGTCGGGTTTCTGATCTGCGTCCCGCTCTCGAGCGGGTCGTAGCTGACGACGGCCGAGATGACCGCCGCGCTCGCGGTCGTCGATGTGATCGCCACGCGCGGGTCGCTGACCGACACGTCGATGTAGTGCGCCGGCATCTGGTAGCTGATCCCGCCGGACAGAGCGAGCGTGCCGCTGCCGCCGCCTCTGGTGATGTTGTACGTCGTGTTCGTGCCGTCGAACGTGTACGTCAGCGTGTCGTCGTCGTACGCCGCCGTGTTTCTCGCGAACGTCCCGGTCCCGGTTCCCGTGACGGTGCCGCCGAAGCCGAGGCCGTACATGTATCTCATGAACGACTCGCGCTGGAACTGCACGCCTGAGCCGCTCGTCGCCGTTCCGGCCGATGCGACCGCCGGCAGCGCCACGAGCGCCATCAGCGCGACGACCATCGCCAGCAGGCCGCGTGTGCGGCCGCCAATCCCTCGCTGCATTTGAACTGCCCCCATCGTTGAGTGAATTGGGCCGTGCGGAAACGACGCGCCGCCTCCTTGGCTTCGCGCGCTTCGCCCCCGACGGGCTCCGGTTCATTAGGGCTCCCTAACGCGAGTTAGGCTAGCCTAAGACCGGTTGGCGCGCAACCGTCCGATGGGAATGCGGGGAAACGATCCCCCGCGAAGGCGTACGGTCCCCGCCGGGCGCTCAGCAGGGGCGCTGCTGGAGCCGCCAGCCGCGCGGCGCGGCGAGCGCGTTCGCCGCCTCGGGGCCCCACGAGCCGCGCGGATAGAGCTGCGGCGGAGGAGGATCGCGCAGCAGCGGATCGCTGACCTCCCACAGCCGCTCGATCTCGTCCGAGCGCGTGAAGAGCGTGTGGTCGCCGCGCATCACGTCGAGCACGAGCCGCTCGTACGCCTCCAGCCCGCTGCCGCGCGGGAACGTGTCGTCGAAGTCGAGCCGCAGCGCCGCGGCACCCAGCTCCATCGTCGGCCCCGGCACCTTCGCGCGCACGTCGACGGTGATCTGCGGTGTGTCCGACAGCTCGAAGATCAGCTCGTTCGGCCGCTGGCAGTGGGCGAAGTCGCCGTCGTCGGCGAACATCCGCAGCGGCGGCTCCTTGAAGCCGATCGTGATCGAGCGCCGCCCCTCCGCCAGCGCCTTGCCGGTGCGCAGCAGGAACGGCACGCCCTCCCACCGCCAGGTGTCGAGTCTGACGGCGAGCGCCGCGAACGTCTCGACGCGCGAGGCACCGTCGATGCCCGCCTCGTCGCGGTAGCCCTCGTACTGGCCGAAGACGGCGTGCTCGGCTCTGAGCGGCCGCATCGCCTCGAACACCTTCGCCTTCTCGTCGTGCAGCGCCTTCGCGGTCAGCCTCACGGGCGGCTCCAGCGCGACGAAGCCGAGCAGCTGGAAGAGGTGCGTCACGACCATGTCGCGGAAGGCGCCGGTCTGCTCGTAGAAGCCGGCGCGGCCCTCGACCGTCAGCGCCTCGGGCACGTCGATCTGGACGTACGCGATGTGGTTGCGGTTCCAGGCCGGCTCGAAGAGGCCGTTGGCGAAGCGGAACGCGAGGATGTTCTGCGCCGCCTCCTTGCCGAGGAAGTGGTCGATGCGGAAGATCTGGTCCTCTTCGACGACCTCCGCCAGCACGGCGTTCAGCTCACGCGCGCTCGCGAGGTCGGTCCCGAACGGCTTCTCCAGGATCAGCCGCGCGCCGGCCGCCAGCCCGCTCGTGCCGAGCATCCGGACCATCGGCTGCATCGCTCCCGGCGGCACCGACAGGTAGAGCAGGCGCCGCGTGCCGCAGCCGACCTCCTCCTCCGCCTCACGCACCGCGTCGGCCAGCTCGGCGCCGTCGTCGGCCGAGGAGACCGTGAACGAGAGCCGTCTGGAGAACGCCTCCCATATCTCGTCCCGCACCTCGCGCCGGCCGAACTCGGCGAGCGCCGCGCGCACCTGCTCGCGGAAGTCGTCGTCGCTGCCCGGCGAGTGGCGGCCGGAGCCGATGATGCGGAACTCCTCCGGCATCAGCCCGGCGGCGAAGAGGTGGAACAGGCCCGGGAAGAGCTTGCGCTTGGCGAGGTCGCCGGTCGCGCCGAAGAGGACGATCACGTGGTCGTCGGGCGCCGGCAGCCGGCGGGTGATTGGGCTGGGTGCGACGGTCGTGCTCATCTCAGTGCGCTTGCCCGGTCGGGGACGTCGGCAACCGTGTCGCCTGCGTCCAGCTCGAACGCCTCCGCGATCAGCTCGTAGGAGCGGCGGCGGGCGTCGTGGTCATGGGTGATCGTGACGACGATCGCCTCGTCCGCATCGTACTCCGCGCCGACCTGCTCGATCTGCTCGCGCACTCTCTCCGGCGTCCCGACGATCGTGCGCCGCCCGGCCGGCCTGCCCTCGATCGGCGAGCCCTGCGACTCGAGGAAGCGGACGGCCTTCTCGACCGGTGGGATCTCGATCAGCCGGCCCTGCCGCAGCAGCGTCATCGACATCCGCGCGCTCGTCGCCAGCAGCTGCGCCTCCTCGTCGGTCTCGGCCGCGATCGCCCACACGCCGACGCTGACCTCCGGGCTCTCGCGGCGGCGGCTCGGCTGGAAGCGAGCGTGGTAGTCGCGGGCGATCTCGGCGCCCTGCGGGTTGATGAAGTCGGCGAACGAGTACGGCAGGCCAAGCTCGGCGGCCCACAGCGCGCTCTGTGCGGATGAGCCGAGCAGCCACGGTTCCGGACGGCCGGGGCGGCCGGGCAGCCACTTCGCGTAGCGGGCGAACGGGTGCCCGTGCGGGAGCGCGTCCTCGAAGTAGCCGAGCAGCTCCGCGAGCTGCTGCGGGAAGTCGTCGGGCGCGGCCTGACGGCGGTCGCGCTGGAGCGCCAGCATCGTGTGGCCGTCAGTGCCGGGCGCGCGGCCGATCCCGAGGTCGATCCGGTTCGGGAACAGGCCCGCGAGCATCGAGAAGTTCTCCGCCACCTTCAACGGGCTGTAGTGCGGCAGCATCACGCCGCCGCTGCCGACGCGGATCCGCTCGGTCGCCGAGGCGATCGGCCCGATCAGGACCTCCGGGCTCGGACCGGCGAGCATCGGCCCGCCGTGGTGCTCGGCGACCCAGTAGCGGTGGAAGCCGAGGCGGTCCGCGGTGCGCGCGAGGTCGAGCGTGTTGTGCAGAGCCTCGGTGCCGTTCGAGCCCTCGGAGATCGGCGATTGGTCGAGCACGCTGATTCGCATGCGTCCGATTGTTGCACGTGCATGGACTTTTCCGCAGGGCACGATCCAGGATCGGGCCGTTGGACCGTTCGCGCGTGCGACGACAGGCGTAGCGTCCTCGCATGCAACCGACCGAGCAGATCTGGATGAGCGGGCGATTCGTGCCCTGGGCCGAGGCGAACGTGCACGTGCTGACGCACGGGCTGCACTACGGCACGGGCGTATTCGACTCGCTGCGCGTCTACGCGACGCCGTCCGGTCCCGCGCTCGTCCACCACCGCTCCCACCACGAGCGGTTGCGCGACTCGGCGAAGCTCTACGGGATGGAGCTGCCGTTCTCGGTCGACGAGCTGGTCGACGCGACGCGGACGCTCGTGCGCACGTGCGGCCTGTCCGAGTCGTACGTCCGCACGATCGCGTTCCGCGGCTCCGGTGCGATGGGCGTCTCGCCGCGCAGCTCGCCGGTCGAGGTCGCGATCGCCACGTGGGGCTGGGGCGCCTACCTCGGCGAGGACGCGATGACGCGCGGGATCCGCGCGAAGGTCTCCTCCTGGCGGCGAATCGGCCACGGCACCCACCTTCCGGGCGCGAAGGCGACGGCGCACTACCTCAACTCGGTGCTCGCGCGCGTGGAGGCGGAGGAGCTGGGCTTCGACGAGGCGATCCTGCTCGACGACGACGGCCTGCTGGCCGAGGGGTCGGGCGAGAACCTGTTCCTCGTGCGCGACGGCACGCTGCTGACGCCGTCGCTCGCGTCGGGCGCGCTCGGCGGGATCACGCGGCTGGCCGTGCTGGAGCTGGCTGCGGCGCTGTCGATCCCGGTCGCGGAGCGCCCGCTCACGCGCGGCGAGCTGTACCTCGCCGACGAGCTGTTCATGACCGGCACCGCCGCGGAGATCACCCCTGTGCGCGAGGTCGACGGCCGTCCGATCGGGAGCGGAGCGCGCGGTCCGGTGACGCAGGCCGTGCAGCAGGCCTACGACGACGCTGTCCACGGCCGCGACTCCCGCTTCGCCCACTGGCTCGACGTGCTCTGAGTGGCATGTGCGCGGCGTTACGGGTCTGTGGGACCCACTGCGCCGCACACATCACGTCGTCAGCTCCCCCCAGGCCGCCTGCAAGCGCGCGGCGCCGAGCGTGAGCAGCGACTCGGGCGCGGCGTAGGCGATCCGGACCGCGTCGACGCGCGGGCCGCCGGCGACGTGCGCGCGACCGGCGGCGACGTCGACGCCGTGGCGCGCGGCCGCCGCGACGAGCGCGTCGCCGTCCGCGCCCACCCTGGGCGGCAGCTCGGCCCACAGCGACCAGCCGCCCTCGGGCTGCGCGATCCGCCAGTCGGGCAGGCGCCGGCTCAGCTCGCCATGCAGATGGCGCATGCGCGCCTGAGCCTGCGCGACGCGCGCGCGGCGCAGCGTGTCGACGTCGCGCAGCAGGTGCAGCGCGGCGAGCTGGCCGAGCACGCCGGTGCCGAGGTCACGCGCGGCCTTCAGCCGCGTCAGGCGCCCGATCGCCGCGCGCGGACCGCAGATCCAACCGATCCGCAGGCCCGCCCAGGCGAGCTTGTCGAGCGAGCCGACGCGCAGGACGCGCTCGGGTACGAGCGAGGGCAGCGACGGCAGCGGCCCGTCGAAGCGCAGCTTGTCGAGCGCGGCGTCCTCGACGACGAGCAGCTCGTGGTCGGCGGCGACGCGCAGCAGCGCCGGGCGGCGGCCGAGCGCGATCGAGGCGCCCGTCGGGGAGTGGCAGCCAGGCATCAGGTAGAGCAGCGCGACGACGGTTCTGGCGAGGAGCGCTTGGAGCGCGTCGGGTCGCATGCCGGCGGCGTCGCCCGCGACGGTCACGGGTCTGCCGCCGGCGCGCTCGAACAGCTCCAGCGCACCGGGGTAGGTCGGCGCGTCGACCGCGACCGGCTGGCCGCGCCCGACGAAGAGGGCGGCGATCAGCGCGAGCGCCTCGTGCGCGCCAGAGGTGATCAGGACCTCGTCGGCGGTCGCGGCGAGGCCGTCATGCGTGAGCCGCTGCGCGATCGCCTCGCGCAGCGCCCCGATCCCCTGCGGGTCGTAGCCGTGGGGCTGCATGAGCCCGGCCGCGTGGCCCAGCTCGACGCGGATCCCCGCGACGAGGTCGTCGAGCTGCGGCGCTGCGACGGCGAGGTCGATCCGCTGCGCGTCGGGCGCGAGCAGACGGGAGAGCTGCGGCAGCTGCGTGCCGGGCGCGCGTCCGTGCCGGCCGACCGAGCGCACGACGGTGCCGGACCGCTCGCGCGAGGCGACGAGCCGCCGCTCGCGCAGCTCGGCGTAGGCGTGGACGACGGTTGCACGGCTCACGTCCAGCGCCTCGGCGAGCCGCCGCTCAGCCGGCAGGCGCCTGCCATCAAGCCCGCCCCGCTCGATCACCGCGGCGAGCGCGGCGGCGAGCCGCTCGGCGAGCGAGCCGTGGCGCTCGCGCCAGGCGCCGAGCTGGGCCGTCAGGCGGGTGACGTCGGACATCGCAGACCGCGCGCCTTGGCGCGCCCTACGCTCCCGCGACGACGCTCTGCGCGAGCGCGGCGAGCGTGCGCTCCAGCCGCTCGCGAGGGATCCCGCGCCCGTCACGCAGGTGGGCCAGCAGCTCCGCGGAGAAGGGCGCGAGCAGCAGGTCGGCGAGCAGCACCGCGTCGAGCTCGGGTCGCAGCTCGGCGAGCAGCACCGCAACGTGCTGGTGCCACGCGACGTACGCACCGGTGGTGTAGCGCGCGCCCGCTCTCGCCGTCTCGGAGGCGAGCAGGACGTGGCGATGGCGCTCGCAGAAGTCGGTGAGCGCCGCGAAGAAGGCGAGCAGGCGCTCGCGGGGCGGAGCGCCCGGCCCGAGCGGCGCCGGCCCGCGCAGGACGGCCTCCTGCAGCTCCCGCTCGCGCTCGCCCAGGAGCGCGTCGAGCAGCGCGGCCTTGTCGCCGAAGCGGCGGAAGACCGTCGCCTTGCCGACCCCCGCGCGCGCGGCGACCTCCGCGACCGTCACGTCGCCGACCCCGCGCTCAGCGAACAGCGCCTCCGCCGCCGCGACGATCCGGCGCCGGTTGCGCGCAGCGTCTGCCCGCTCAGGCGGAGCCGCGCCGACGACCGGCAGCTCGACCGCCGAAACGCCGCCGCCCCTCCGCGGTTGCGAAGGGGCGGCGGCTGCGGGCGAGTGATCAAGCGAACCGCGGTCCATTTCCCGTCAGTGTAAACGGACCACGGTCTCGGGTCGCTTTCGCGGGAGCGGAGCGCGCCCGCCCCGCTCCCGGCACTCGCCCACGATCTGCGCGTGGAGGTCCGCCGCCGCACCGCGACCCGCGGGCGGCGAGCCGTCGCGGGCCGGCGGACCCGGCCTACGCGTGCACGATCTGCCGCGCCTCGCCCACGCGCCCCTCGGCCGAGCGAGCCGCATCGTCAGCGGCGACCGCTTCGCCGGAGCGAGCCGCATCGTCAGCGATGACGACTTCGCCGGAGCGAGCCGCATCGTCAGCGATGACGACTTCGCCGGAGCGAGCCGCATCGGCGACGGCATCCGACTCGCCGGCGGGAGCGTTCTCGGCGACCACGTCTCCCGCGGCGGACCGGACGAGCAGCGCGGCCAGCACGAGGCCGGCGGCGGCGAGGCCGGCGGCGATCCCGAAGGCGAGCTGGTAGCCGCTCGTCAGGGCGACCGCGGCCGACTCGCCCTCGCGGACCAGCGTCTCGGTGCGGGTGCCGGAGAAGGTGGCGAGCACCGCGAGCCCGAGCGCCGCGCCGACCTGCTGCGTCGTGTTCGCCAGGCCCGAGACGACGCCGGAGTCGGTCTCCGTCGCGCCGGACATCGCCAGTGTGGTGATCGCCGGCAGCGCAAGCCCGGCCCCGATGCCCATCACGATCATCGCCGGCATCAGGTCGCTCGCGTAGCTTGCGTCAGCCTGCACGCGAGAGAGCACGACGAGGCCGCCGACGATCAGCGCGAGGCCCGCGAGCAGGATCGCCTTCGCCCCGAATCGCGCCATCAGGCGGGCGGTGAAGTTGAGCGAGAAGACGCCGATCGCGACCGCCATCGGCAGCATCGCCAGCCCGACCTCGGTCGGGCTGAAGTCGAGCACTCTCTGGAGGAACAGGGCGATGATGAACTGCTGGCCGAACATCCCCGCGATCATCAGCGCCTGCACCGCGTTGGCGGCGGAGACGTTCGGCACGCGGAAGATCCGCAGCGGCACGAGCGGCGTTGCGGCGCGCGACTCGCGCAGGACGAACCCAACCAGCAGCGCGAGCGAGATGGCGCCGAGCCCGAGCGTGTGCGCCGAACCCCAGCCGTGCTTCTCAGTCTCGACGATCGTGTAGACGCCGAGCATCAGTGCGGCGACGATCAGCAGCGCACCCGGGACGTCGGCACCGCGGCCGAGCCCGACGCCTTCCTCACGGCGCAGCACGCGCAGCGCGAAGACGGCGGTCAGAAGACCGATCGGCAGGTTGACGAAGAAGATCCAGTTCCAGCTCAGCAGATCGGTCAGGACGCCGCCGAGGACGAGGCCGATCGACGCGCCCGCGGATCCGACGA